>NZ_AP024850.1:1233454-1850182 GCF_024346675.1 Photobacterium sanguinicancri | reverse complement strand
GAAACCTTGCTAACGCGCATTGCGGAACGCATAGATCACTTCCATCATGGCGATCTTTCTAATGAACTCAGTTGGTTAACGCGAATCAGGAACTGGTTTGTCCAGCACTGATCCGAGTTGTTTAGCTTACACGTGTACGCTAAATTGCTCCCATACTTTTCAAGGAGCTAACGAATAGTGATGAATCGCCCTCAATCTTACGAATATGAAGAACTAGTTGCATGTGGTAAAGGTGAGCTACACGGCCCTGAGTTCCCGCGCCTACCCTCTGATAACATGCTAATGATTGATCGAATTGTTAAAATCACTGGTGAAGGTGGCGATCACGGCAAAGGTTTCATTCATGCCGAGCTAGATATAGACCCAAGCCTGTGGTTCTTTGATTGTCATTTCAAAGGTGACCCTGTAATGCCGGGTTGTCTTGGCCTTGATGCTATGTGGCAGCTTGTTGGTTTCTTCTTGGGTTGGTCAGGTGGCGAAGGTAAAGGTCGTGCACTAGGTGTGGGTGAAGTGAAATTTACTGGTCAAATCCTACCAACAGCAAAAAAAGTCACTTACGACATTCAGTTCAAACGCGTTATCAACCGTAAACTGATTATGGGCGTTGCCGATGGTCGAGTATTAGTTGATGGTAAAGAAATTTACGTCGCTAAAGATTTAAAAGTGGGTCTATTCAAAGACACTGACGCTTTCTAATTCGCCATTAAGCACTGAGTACTAAAAGGTCGCATTTTTATGTGGCCTTTTTTATTGCCTTACATACGGAGATGTACTGATTTACTCATTGCTTAGTAGAGAATGGTAAGCAATCTGGAATAAAAAAGTTGAACGCCACCAGCAGTTACAGCGTCACAGAAGGCATAAAACAAAGTAATTGAAGAGATAACCGCATATAGTAGACATTAAAAAGCCCCTCTCCTAAGGGGCTAAATAAGGTAATTTGAGGGGGATTTATTTATAGAGACCTTGCTGTATTTCGCCTCTTGCTTCTCGCCAACCGCCTAACCAATTTGTACGGGCATCCGTTGCCTGATATGGACACGCTTCACTAGAACGCCCATTCAAAGCTGCTTGATAACCGCGAGCTTGTGCGCGTTCTAAACGATCCCGCTTTTGTCTCTTCATACTTCGGTCCTCATTCCTTACTTATTATTTCTTTCATTACAGTTTCATAATGATGGAGTTTTTATGACTCCAGATATAAAGATGAGTGATTTATGAATAATGATCAACCCCAAAAACAAAACAGGCTCACAATTTGTGAGCCTGTATGAGTTTTGACCAAAGTTAACGAAACTTTATTTGCGTCTTCTGAAACCAATGAAGCCTAACAGTGTCAAAGCGAACATACCCAGTGAGGCACCGTTACGTTTGATCTGCGTTTCTTCTGCTGGTCGCGTTTGAATGTCGCCGTTTTGAATAGGTACTAATTTAACCGCAACAACACGTTCTGAGTCATTTTGGTCTTTTGAATCATTTTTACAAGTAGCACCTTGCGAGAAGTTATCATAACCACCCTCACAGTACATTGCGGTTGCAGAAATCACCCCTGCATCATTGATATCAGATACTTCAGCAATACGGTAGCTATTTGATTGTTGATCGTTATTGTTAGTTAGATCATCAAGGAACCATGCGCCACCAGCCTTTAAAGGTGAGCCCGTAATATCAGAGCCAGCATTATAGAGGAAGCCTCGCTGACGACGTTGACGGCCATCTACTTGGTTAGCGGTTTCAGAGTCTAACTTACCAACAACAACATCTTTATTATTAATTGCAGATGCGTAACCATTTGAACCATCAAAGAAGATTCCACTAACATTTGAATCTAAATATTTAAACTGGCTATTGTTGTTATCGTAAACAAACATACGCTCAGCATAAGCACGAGACTCCGAACGCTCTAACTTAGCAACACCAACAACCTTGTTGTTTTGGTTAATGTCTGTCGCCATTGTATAAGTGAACTGACGCTTGTCACCGTCTTTGATGTCAGGACCAATAAACTTCGCCGTCCAGCTATCTGCTGGAATCGTACCTGAAAAATCAACACCATCTTTCGGAGTATAAACTGTGGCACGCTGAGCGTAATAATCATTAGATACACGTTCTGTTGAGTAACCAACAATTACCGGCTTACCATTTACATTCTCAATTGAACGCGCAGAAGCTTGGTAAGAACGACGATCTTCATCAGGATCTTTAGGGGCCAAAGTACGATTTGCAATACGAACAGGGGTCGCTGTTTGCGCTGCTGTATCAACAGTCCAAAGATACGCATCATTAGCAAAAACAGTGAATTGGCATTCCCATGTGTTGTACATGTCAGCCAATTTGCCGTCATTTGCCTGAGTCGAACATTCCTTAAGCTTATCTTTGTCTAAAGCAACATCCTGCCCGTTAATATGAAGCTGGCTGCTACTTGGTAGCTTATTACTATCATCTAAATGGCTTTCGCTAAATGACGCACTACCCACTACTAACATTTTATCGTCAGTTGGGTTTTTAACTCCCTTCCAAGCCGTTGTGGTACCCATTGCTTGAGCTAGTTTAGTACCGTTTGATGGTGGTGGAAGCTCAAGACTTACATTTGCACCGTCTTGAACAAAGCCACGTTTAGCGAATGTACGTGCGTAACGCGTGCCCTCGTTGAAGTATGCTGAACTCGTTACACCGTAAACGTAATCAACACCGTTAATGGTGGTAATGCCATTTGGCACCGAATTCATAGAGTCGGCTTGAATTGCTCCTAATGTACCCGCATTTGCGTATTTAGTACTGTCTTCTGCAAACGTAGCTTGAGGCTGACCATCAACCAGCAAGAAAGAGTTACGTGTATAGCCGTTACGAAAAGCTTGTTGTTCACGTAACAAACCGGCATAGCCAGACTCATCACGTTCATCTTCAGTATTGTAACCAGCACCGTAATAACGACTTTTAGCCCATTTATCACATGTATTGAAGCCTAGGTTTTCTTTACAGTATGACTCTAACGTAGTTACATCATTGATACGCTGCAAAATGTCTGAGGTATAAGCAACATCATCACGGTATTCAATACCTGCAGGACCAAAACGGCTTTCCCCTACCGTTTTGTAATCGCCACAAGTGCCAGCAAAGCAGTCATCAGTAGAGCTAGATTGCTGAATAGCCTGAGCGTAAGTTTCAGTGCGGCCTGATGTGTTTTTCCCATAATAGTTAATTGAATCAATAGCACTAAGACCAGAGCCAGTTTCATCAACTTCAACTATCTTGTAAACAGCGGCATTAGCGTTAGTGACACCAGCGATCAGAACCGCCAGTGTAGAAAGCTTTAACATATTTTGTCGCATTAGGATTCCTTCTGCATTGCCTCTAATTCTTCCCAACGTTCAAATGCTACTTCAAATTCTTGCTCAGCGGCGGCAAGACGAGCCAGTGTGGCTTCAGTATCATTTTTTACATCTTGGAAGAATGCAGGATCATTTATTTGTTCCTGAATAGAAGCAATTTCATTTTCCAATTCTTCAATGATAAGCGGTAGACCTTCTAGCTCTTTTTGAAACTTATAAGAAAGCTTCTTTTTGGGCGTAGAACGCGTTGTCTCTCGCGGTTTATTGTTTTCTTGCTTTTTCTTCGCCTGCTCATATTCAGCAGCCTGGTTTTTAGCAATATTTGTTAGAGAGTTAGCGCGTTGCTCTTGAGCATCATGATAACCGCCTACGTATTCGTCGATAACCCCGTTACCTTCAAAAATCCAGCTTGTTGTCACAGTATTATCAACAAACTGACGATCATGGCTCACTAATAGTAATGTACCCTGATAGTTGGCAAGTATTTCTTCTAAAAGTTCCAATGTTTCGATATCTAGATCGTTCGTTGGTTCATCGAGAATCAATAAATTGTTCGGTTTTAAGAACAACTTCGCTAATAACAAGCGGTTTTTCTCACCACCAGATAGTGCTTTAACAGGAGTACGAGCACGACGAGGGTGGAAAAGGAAGTCTTGTAAGTAACCTAATGCATGGCGTGTTACACCATTTACTGTCACTTCTTGCTTACCGTCAGCAAGGTTGTCCATTACTGTTTTTTCCGGATCTAGAATTTCACGATACTGGTCAAAGTATGCCGCATCAATTTTAGTACCACAGTGGAACTTGCCAGATGTTGGTGTAAGTTGCTCTAGCATCACTTTCAGCAATGTACTCTTACCACAACCATTTGGCCCGATAAGTGCGATACGATCGCCACGCATCACTGTGAAGCTGAAATCTTTAATGATTTGCGCATCACCGTAGCTGTAAGCAATATTCTCAGCTTCAAATACAATCTTACCTGAGCGATTCGCTTCTTGAAGTTTCATATCGGCTTTACCAACCACTTCACGACGCTCACTGCGCTCTTCACGTAACGCTTTAAGTGCACGTACACGGCCTTCGTTACGGGTGCGTCGCGCTTTAACACCTTGGCGGATCCAAACTTCTTCTTGTGCGAGTTTCTTATCAAACTCGGCGTTCTGCTCTGCTTCTACGCGGAGCATCTCTTCTTTGCTTTCAAGATACAGTTCATAGTCGCCAGGGAAAGAAACCAGTTTACCGCGGTCTAGATCAAGGATACGTGTTGCCATCGAACGGATGAAAGCACGGTCGTGAGAAATGAAGATAATTGAACCACGGAAGCTCTTGAGGAAACCTTCAAGCCATTCGATCGTTGCAACATCTAAGTGGTTTGTTGGTTCATCAAGTAGCAAGATGTCAGGATTACAAACTAGTGCGCGAGCTAAAGCCGCCTTACGTTGCCAACCACCCGATAAATCAGTAAGCATAGTATGCGGGTCAAGGTGCAAGCTTTCTAAAACAGCTGAAATTTGGTTATCAAACTGCCACGCATTGGCGTGATCGATTTTTTCTTGCGCTTTCATTAATTTATTGAGGTTTGACTCACTCGGGTCAACCGCAATTAAGTCCAGTAAGTGGTGATACTCTTTCAGTACCTTACCCACTTCAGCTAGACCTTCCGCAACATAATCAAATACATTACCTTCCGCATTACGCGGTGGATCTTGCTCTAGACGAGAAATCTTTAATTCTGTTTGGCGCTGAATGCTGCCGTCATCAAGCAGTACATCGCCCGTTACTACTTTCATGAAGGTTGATTTACCAGCACCATTACGGCCCACTAAACATACGCGCTCGTTTGGCTGAAGAACAAATTCCGCCTTATCAAGTAGAGCGTGATCACCATACGCCAGCTGCGCATTACTAATATTAATTAAAGCCATTGTTTTTTAACCATACTGCAAGGTCGGCACGATCAAACGGCCAGCCAAGTTCAGAAATTGAGAGAGAATTATCATCAGATGCAGTTTCTGCCGCTGCAGTTGATGCCTCTGATGAGATTGATACAACAGGTATCGTGACGCCGTAACGCAAAAAGAGCACGTCATCAAAGGCAATGTCTATTACCTGAACGTGCTCTTGTACCCCTACCTCAACGAGCAAGCGATAAGCTTGCTCGCAAAGGTGGCATCCTTCCGTGCTATAAAGGGTTATTAGCACTTAACCTTCCTTGTGAGTGATAATCCAGCAGTTATGAATATGCTTATTCTTCGCAAAATCCATAGGCAGTGTTTTATCAGAAATGTTCTTAGCATCTAAGCCAAGTTCATTCAGTTGCTCTAAATCCATTTTGAACTGACGCTTATTGTTTGAGAAAACAATTTGACCATCAGTACGTAGCATACGCTTCAAGTTTTCCATTAGCATGATGTGATCACGCTGAATATCAAACGTCTGCTTCATTCGCTTAGAGTTAGAGAACGTAGGTGGATCGATAAAGATAAGGTCGAACGTGTCATCAACCTCTTGAAGCCACTGCAAGCAATCCGCTTGAATGAATTCATGCTGGTTACCAACTTGATTGTTAAGCTCCATATTTTCTTGAGCCCAACCAAGGTAAGTATTTGACATATCAATCGTTGTTGTCGATTTAGCGCCACCACAAGCTGCATGCACAGTCGCAGAGCCTGTGTAAGCGAATAGGTTAAGAAAGTCTTTTCCTTTCGCCATGTCACCTAGCATTTTTCGCGTAATACGGTGGTCTAAGAACAAACCAGTATCAAGGTAATCATAAAGGTTTACTTTAAGATCAACACCGTACTCGTTAACAATAATGTGGCGTTCAGCATTCGACAGTTTCTGATACTGATTTTTACCCTTCTGGCGCTCACGCACTTTCAAGATAACTTTACTATTATCAACACCCGTAACCTGAATCGTTGCACGCAACACATCCATAATGCGACGGCGAGCGATCTCTTCAGGTACAGTTTTAGGTGCCGCGTACTCTTGAATAATCAGGTAGTCGTTATACTTATCGATAGCTGCGTTGTAATTAGGCAAGTCAGCATCGTAAATGCGGTAACACTCAACGCCTTCTTTTTTCGCCCATTTTTTCAGCTTAGTGATGTTCTTTTTCAGGCGGTTAGCAAAATCAGGTGCAACATCTTTTTGCTCAATGTGACCTTCTGTTTCGCCTTCTTCTTTCTTAACGCCACCAGCAGTAATCAAATACGTTTTTAATACACAATCTAGTGCACCATTCGCTAATTTGAATTGCTTGTCTGCACGCATACGAATGCAGCTAAGTAGCTCATTAGAACCAGAATACAGCGCTGCAGTTGAACCGGCGAATGCCAGTTTAAGACGGTTACCCAGCTCTGTGTATAAGCTGATCAGTTCAGGTGTTGTACCTAAACGCTCACCGTAAGGTGGGTTACATATTACAGTACCCGCATCAAAACCCTCAGGGGCTTTCAGCTCGGTTGCATCACCTTGTTGGAAGTTGATTAGCTCTTTAACACCTGCACGACCTGCGTTATCACGGGCAATGGCTAATACGCGATGTTCTAGTTCAAAACCAAAGAACTTAGTCTCAACTTTAGCAACACCACGGCGTGCTTTTACAGAAGCTTCTGCATGAATTTCAAGCCACGCTTCTTTATCAAAGTCTTTAATTGACTCAAAACCCCAACGCTTACGTTTAAGGCCAGGTGCAATGTCTGCCGCCATCATTGCGGCTTCAATCAACAATGTACCTGAACCACACATAGGATCGAGTAAGGGTTGCTCTGGTGTCCAGCCACTTTTGATAACAAGTGCAGCTGCGTGAGTTTCACGTAATGGTGCACGACCTGCTTCAGTACGGTAGCCACGTTGGTGAAGACCACTACCGGCCATATCAAGACCTAGCACACCTTTCTCGCCAGAAAGACGCATATGAATGCGAAGATCAGGCTGGTCACGGTCAATATTAGGACGGCGAAGATCTGCTTTCGTGAAACTGTCCACGATTGCATCTTTTACTTTCATCGCACCGTATTGGCTATTACGGATTTCACGGTTAGTACCGTTAAAATCAACGACAATGCGTGTCGCGTTATTGAAGTAATTTGTCCAATTGATCGCCGCAGCGCCAAGGTACAGATCCATATCATCACGAACGTTGAATTCGCTCAGTACTTGGATGATACGCGATGAGATGCGTGTCCATAGACAACAGCGGTAAGCCGTTTCTTGATTAGCTTTAAAGCGTACGCCCGCATGGACGACTTGAACGCTTTGCGCGCCGAGTTCATTAAGTTCTTCGGCTAGGAGGTTCTCAAGACCTCGAGATGTGATTGCTAGATATTGATTCATGGAGTTCTTTTCGCACTTTAGTTGTTCGGAATTATAACCGAAAACCCCAAAAATACCTCGCGAATCAACGAATGCTTTTCATATTTACTTAAAAAACACTCAGTTAATGCGCTGTCACTGCCAAACTACCAACAAAACATCGGCTTATTCTCGTATCGACACGCGGTTTGTGTACTTACCGATACAGAATAGACCTACAACATAGTTACACCGTCACTAAATTATCACTAAGTTCACAGCAGCTAGAAAAAGCACCTCTTCTATCTTTCTCGTACATGTATAGCGCCAAACGCTTACCAAAAAAAGGGGCATATAAAACACCCCAGAAATATCGTCCACACCAAGAAACAATCTAGCCTTTAAACAAGTATGTACAAGCGAGACAACTCTACAAACTATCCGTTTAACATTGTTTCCATAAAGAAACACAAGCTTCAACTATCTGATATATAAGAATTAAAACAAAGCACTCACTCTATAAAACTTTCTTAATCCGTTCTTCATGTGCAATATTCACTTCGACATGGCTCTATCATCGCTATTAAGCTTAACCATAGTTACCCTTCACTTTCCTGTTGGGACGCAATGGAAACACAAGGTGTAACCCACTTACATAAACAGGGAAAATGAGGAAGTCGCGCGCCCATATCTTTGGTATAACCAAGTTATGAATGGTATTTTTTTGCATTTATAAGCGTAAAAGGGGCACAAAAAAATTACATTTATTCGTGATTTTTCTGAGTGATATCACTTCTATCGTACAGTTAACGACCACCAGCGCGCTCAGAAAATAACCACCCAAAGAGTCGATAGAAGATTAAATTCAACATAAATTAGGGTGCTTAATGGGTGATTTGGTGGCCTGGGGTTTTGTAGGCCGTTATATCGAGAGTTTTAATCGGCCTGAATGTATAAAAATCATATATCGTACTTCTAACTCCTACCCTCTTATTCGGACAATCAGAATAGAGTTATGCTAGCGAGCTAACCTCTCCCTTTACCTCAGGGCTTTGGCTTTGGGCACGCCTAGTATTAAGACCAAGATGCTCTATTGTGCCTGCTGATAGTAAGCTAGCCCTATAAATTAGATAACGTTAGATTGAATAAGAAAGTATTGGGGATTGGCACTGAACAACCGCATTAGGCCGCGGAATTAGACGAAAGTCTTCGATCAATGAACGTCAGGCAGTAAAAGGAATGGCATGGAGACGCCCAGAGCTTAAAGAATAAGGGGCATAATATACATTGGGGTTAAGCTATCTATAGTCGGATCATAAGCATGATGTGACTGTAATTATAGCGCCTGTAAAAGTCTTTTTAAGGAAAAACTAGCCAACTAACGCTAAGCCTAGGTGCAGTTCTTCTACAAACGGCGGTATACGGTCATTCATTACTTTGATGGTATCGCAGTAGTTCATTTCTTTTGTGCTATTGAGTGCTAGAGTCTCTTGTTCAGCCAACATACACAAGCTAGCACTCCCACTGTTTTCAATAACAATGAACTTACCATGCCCTGTTTCTGTCGCTAACGTTACTATTTCGCCTTGTTCTGGCTCATAACCATGAGACTGAGTTTGGAAAAACCAACTTTTAGGCATCATAGGTTTGTGAAACCGGCCTGCGGCAACGGCATTAAGCGCTAACTCGGCTTTACGTGGCTTTGGAAGGTCTAGATGTTCAATGCTACTTTTGAAGGTTTCAAAAGCGGTAGCATCTTCAACAGTGAAGGTGTTTTCCTGCATCGCGCAAGTGATCAAGAATTTTGCTGGAATCGCTGTACGAAAAACCATTTCATTCCCCAAACTTAGCATTAGGGAATTATGTTGTTGGTCAAAATACCACTTCCATGAGTTATTTGGCTTTAGCACGCGAACGCTCCAGTTTTAGTTCTTTATACTGTTTATCCAACGACTTACAGAAAACTTTAGAACAATTTTACTTTTACACCGACAAAAAAAAAGGGGAAATAAATTCCCCTTTCATTGTTCATCATTGTGTAATTTTGACAATCGCGTCGCTAAACTCACTTTCAAATGTGCTTTTAGCCCTTGATAGGTTAAATATTCGTCACAATGTCTTTAACCAGTTTTGGACCGTGATAAATGAAACCAGAATAGATTTGAACAAGCTGAGCGCCCGCTTCCATCTTCTCTCGTGCAGAAATTGCTGAATCAATACCACCCACACCGATAATCGGCAATTTGCCATCTAGCTCTTCAGCCAAACGACGAATCACTTCAGTGCTTTTGTTTTGTAACGGACGACCACTCAACCCACCCATTTCATCGCAATGTGGTAAGTCTTTTACCAAAGTACGATCAAGCGTGGTGTTAGTACCGATAACGCCATCGATTTCATTTTTGATCAGTGACTGTGCGATTTGCACAATCTCGTGATCTTCAAGATCTGGCGCGATCTTAAGTGTTAGTGGAACATACTTACCGTGCTTTTCTGCAAGCTCTTTTTGTTTCTGCTTAAGTTGAGCCAGAAGATCATCAAGTGCTTCACCGTACTGAAGCGTACGTAAGCCCGGAGTATTTGGAGAAGAAATGTTAACCGCAATATAACCTGCGTGCTCGTACACTTTATCCATACAGATAAGGTAATCTTCAGCACCCTTTTCTATTGGCGTATCTTTGTTTTTACCAATGTTGATACCAATAACACCATCGTAGTTCGATTTTTTAACGTTCTCGATGAGGTTATCAACGCCAAGGTTATTAAAACCAAAACGGTTGATGATACCTTCAGCTGGAATCACGCGGAATAAGCGTGGCTTGTCGTTGCCAGATTGTGGACGAGGTGTCACCGTACCCACTTCAACAAAACCAAAACCCATTGCACCAAATGCATCAATACATTCGCCGTTTTTATCTAGGCCAGCGGCCAGACCAACAGGATTTTTAAAGGTAATGCCCATCACTTCAACAGGACGATCAGGAACATGTTGACGATAGAATAGATCTAGAGGAGTGCCGGTAAAGCGAGAGAAGTTCTGAATGGCAAGATCATGTGCTTTTTCAGCGTCAAGCTTGAAAATAACAGATCGTGCGAGGCGGTATAACATAGTACCTCCGAATAAAAGCCCCGTATAAACGGGATGACATTATTCACACATTCTTAGTTAACATCAATCAGAATTTTAAGAAAATCATACCTAAAACAGTAAGTTATAATTAACCTGATTATTTACAATGAGTTAGTAAAAATTAAATTTTACTTTATAAGCAAACGTTTACGCTGTTAGTGTAATTTTTCCCCCTTTCAGTCCAAACAAGCTCTGTGTTTATCGCTTAGTTCTCTCTTATCTCTATTAAAAATAACAAGATTTGACACCAAGCCTATTCATATAAGGCATAAATGGATGAGTAAGCTTTAAAAACATACGTTTTAAAGGTAAGTTAAACGCATAACAAAGTAAAACCATGCTTCTTTGAATCTGGTTTGGCCAACAATCATTTCAATAAGGCCGCTTATGACATTAAATAAACTTCGTTTTGAACATGGTGATGATGAACTTCTGGACTTTTATCGTCGTCAGCACATTCTTAAATTTGTTACTGCGGTAACCATCTTCACTTTTATACCACTCGGTATTAAAAATTTACTGATAGGTGAAACCTTATTAGGCCTTTCTCTCCTCGCTTTCGAGCTTAGCTTCGTCATAGAAATGATTGGCTTACTTTATGCTGAACGCAAAATTATCGGCAATGGCATTCCACTTTCATTACTCGTTATTTGTATTAGTTTAAGTATTTATGAACTCGGTATGCTCGTGAGTTATTGGGTGTACCCTATTGTTGTAACACTGGTTTTCATCATTCCTCGACGTCAGGCACTTATCACGAATGCCTGCTTAATTGTTGGTTGTAGCATCGCATCTTTTCATCATGTCGATTGGCAGTTTGCTGCTAGGTTTCTGTCGTCACTCATTGCCTGTGCCAGCATAGCCCATGTAGCCATTGAAGCAATCCATCGCCTTCAAGTTGAACTGCGTTATTTATCAACCCGTGATGCATTAACTGGTGCATTGAATCGCCATCAACTTGATGCGTTTATGAACCGTTCCATTACTCAAAAAAAGCGCGGGTACTCTGCTTGTGTCGCCTTAATAGACATCGATCATTTCAAACAAGTAAATGATCTATATGGTCATGATGTCGGTGATGAGGTGATCAAACAAATCGTCGAAATCATCAATAAACACACGCGGGATTTAAATCTTTTATTTCGACTTGGTGGCGATGAATTCTTACTCTTATTTGATAACACCAATATAAACGAAGCCTATAAGGTACTAAATAAGCTCAATGAGCAGATCCGTACACACCACTATCCTTACCATGCAAAAATAACAATGAGCGCGGGTTTAAGCCCAGCTTTCACTAACGATGATGCGGTTAGTTGGATCAAACGTGCAGATATCGCTTTGTATCAATCAAAAGAAAATGGACGAAATCAAATTATAATTAACGCAGTAAGTGACAGTGTAACCAACCTTGATTTCAATTTAGATCAACAGGTTATGTAGTAAAACTCATATCGAAGGATCTAAAAAGGATCGTTTAAGTTTGCTTTCAGTATGGTTCCTTATTAACGAATAACATCCAACAAAAAAGCCAACGCAATGCGTTGGCTTTTGATTAATATAACCGTATTAGTTAGATGCTAGAACGGCAGTTCAAGTTAAGTAACATCAACTCTCGTAATGCAACAGAGAACTTCGCAAACTCATGAACATTACCAACCTTAAACTCAGCTAATACACTTTCCCAGCGTAAAATAGCTTTATCGTGCTCTTGCATCCAAGCTTCAATACCCTGCTCTGGCGTTGAACCATCAACCATAGCGGTAATAACGGCCGATGTTAATTGACGCTGCTGCCAATCAAGATCTTCACGGAATGACGCACGAGCAAGAGCCTGCCAGTGGTTATCAACCGATTGATTATTTACTTGCTGTAGGAACCAGTGCAACGAAAGTTCAGCCCCTAATACAAAGTAGATACGCGATATATGGTCAATTTCTTGTTTAAGCTCTTTAGCAATCTGTGCGATATCCATTGCAGAGTACAAACTACTTAAACGTGCAATATTATCTGCAAGCGCTTGTGGAACGCCTTTGTCGACCATGATAGCAGCTTGATCTTTGTGTTCCTGAACCTCTTCAGTTACAAGGTAACGTTCTAAATTCTCATTCAACGTGTTCACAACAGGTTGATAAACACAAATTTGCTGCTCTATACCTAACTTACGATCACGATTACGTAAAATCCACCGTGTCGCACGGCGCAACATACGACGACAACGATAAAGCATGTCGTACTGTGTTTCTGCCGACACGGCATTGTCTAGCGCTCGAATTTGATCAAAGAACTTATCAAAGTTGAAGACACTACGCCCTACTGCATACGCTGAAGAGACTTCAGCAACTGTTGCTCCCGTTTCCTCTTGTAAGCGAGTCACAAAGTTACAACCCATCTCGTTCGACATTTGGTTCGCAAGCGAGGTTGCAATCAGTTCTTTACGCAGTGGATGGCTGTCCATTTGCGCACGGTATTTCTCTTTTAACTGTGCAGGGAAATACGCTGGTAACAACCGAGCATGGTACGGATCATTGGAGATTTCATCCGTTACAAGCTGCTCTTTTAGTACCATTTTTCCGTAAGCAACTAAAACAGCTAGCTCAGGGCGTGTTAGGCCGATGCCTGATTTCTCACGCTCTGCCAGTGTTTCGTCATCCGGTAAATCTTCAAGTGCACGATCCAACTTACCTTCACGTTCTAAGTGATGAATAAAGCGAATTTGCTCTTTTAGCAGCTGCACTTGCTGCTGCTGTGTTACGGAAATTGATTCGCTTTGACAGTAAGCATCATCAAGTACGATCTCGCCAACTTCGTCTTCCATGCTTTCTAGCAGAAGGTTACGTTGCTTATACGTTAGATCCCCACAAGCCACTAAACTATTAAGTAAGATCTTAATATTCACTTCGTTATCGGAGCAATCAACACCACCTACGTTGTCGATGAAATCGGTATTCACCAATCCACCGCGTTTAGCAAACTCAACACGGCCAAGCTGGGTCATACCTAAGTTACCGCCTTCACCCACTACTTTTGCACGTAGCTCATTGCCATTGATACGCAAAGCATCATTCGCGCGGTCACCTACATCCGTGTGTGTCTGAGATTCAGCTTTAACGTAGGTACCTATACCACCATTCCATAGTAAATCGACTTCCATTTGTAGAATCAAACGGATCAATTCGTTTGGCGGCATCGTTTGTTTACGTGTCCCCAGTAGCTTTTGGATCTGCGGCGTCAGTTTGATCGACTTACTGCGGCGAGAGAAGATACCACCGCCTTCAGAGATCAAGCTTTGATCATAATCTTCCCAGCTTGATCGTGGCAGATTAAATAAACGTTCACGTTCTGGCCATGTTTTTTCTGAATTTGGATTCGGATCAATGAAGATATGCATGTGGTTAAATGCAGCGACTAGGCGAATATGTTTCGATAGCAGCATACCATTACCGAATACATCACCCGCCATGTCACCCACACCAGCACAAGTGAAGTCTGTTGTTTGGCAATCTGTACCTAACTCGCGGAAATGGCGTTTAACTGATTCCCATGCACCTTTTGCTGTGATACCCATTTTCTTATGGTCGTAACCATTTGAGCCACCCGATGCAAAAGCATCCCCCAGCCAGAAGTTATAATCTTCAGAGACAGAGTTCGCTAAATCAGAGAATGTCGCTGTACCTTTATCTGCCGCAACAACCAAATACGGATCATCTTCATCATGGCGAACCACATTGGTTGGTGGAATTAGCTCACCATCAATAATGTTATCTGTTACATCAAGCAAGGCACGGATAAAGCGTTTATAACAGCGCTGACCTTCCGTCCAAATCTCTTCACGCGTTGTCATTTGTGGCTGACGCTTACAAATAAAGCCACCTTTTGCGCCAACAGGTACAATAACTGTGTTCTTCACTTGCTGCGCTTTAACCAGACCCAGGATCTCGGTACGGAAATCTTCTTGACGATCCGACCAACGCAAACCACCACGCGCAACTTTACCACCACGAAGGTGAACACCCTCAATGTCAGGTGCGTAAACGAAGATCTCAAAGAATGGCACTGGCTGTGGGATATCAGGAATGTCTGACGGACGTAGTTTCAGCGATAGCCAAGGTTTGTTTTTACCATTGTCATCAAGTTGGTAATAGTTGGTACGCTGTGTCGCTAAGATCATTTCCATATAACGACGAATAATACGGTCATCATCTAGGCTTTCGACATGATCCAGTTTGTCATTCAGCTTGGCGATCAGGTTTTGCTCTGCTTTCTCTGAATGCTTCTTGGTTGGATCAAAACGCAACTTGAAGAGTGCAACAAGATCACGTGCAAGATCATTATGGCTCGATAGCGTTTCTTCAATGTAATGTTGACTGAATGGGAAGCCAACTTGGCGCATATAGCGTGCATAACTGCGTAAAATAGTAATTTCACGGCCTGTTAGCCCTGCACATAATACCAAGCGATTAAAGCCATCACTTTCTAATGTGCCATGCCAAATAGCCGAAAATGCTTCTTGGAAACGATCACGAGCTTCTCGAAGATCAATGCCCTTGCATGCATTATGCAGCATCGCAAAATCTAGGATCCAAAATACCGTGCCTTTACTGGTAGTGATCTGATATGGCGATTCACCGATCACTCGCAATCCAAGGTTTTCAAGCATTGGCATCACATCAGATAGATGGATTGGTTCGTCACGGTGGAAGAGTTTTAGCTTCACGAAATGTGAATCTGCTGCTTCTTCTTGTGGACGGTAGAACAACATACCCAGCTTATTGTCTTCACTTAGGCTTTCAAGTTGCTCAATATCTGCAACGGCAGAACCAGGTAGCATTTCTTCTTTATATGAACGTGGGAATGCGCGGGCGTAGTTTTTAGCCAGTGATGTTCCACGGCTTTCACCAAAATTAGCCACCAGCGCATCACCGATACGATCTTCCCAAGACGCCGCAGCTTCTACCAAATTATGCTCAATCGCTTTAACATCAATATTGAAGTTATTATTGTCTACCCTCACGATGTAATGCGTCCTTGCTAATGGGCTTTCTGAAAAGAAAGTCGTGAATTCAACATTTTGCGCTGAGCCAAAGTAATCTTTTAAGATAGATTGAGTTTTGCTGCGCAACTCCGTGTTGTAACGCTCTTTAGTGACATACACCATACAAGAGAAGAAACGGCCAAATGGATCACGACGGACAAACAAACGAAGTAAGTCACGATCTTGCATTTGAACAACACCGCAACCCACGTCTAGCATTTCTTTTTCAGTTGCTTGGAACAACTCATCGCGTGGATAGGTTTCCAGTAAGTTGTTCAGCGCTTTCCAAGAATGCGAACCCGCCGAATAACCTGACGCCTCTAAAATGCGAGACATCTTATTGCGGATCAGCGGAATATTCATTGCCGTTTGGTGGTAGGCCGTTGACGCATAAAGACCCACAAAGCGATGTTCGCCAATCACACTGCCATCTTCAGCGAAGCGTTTGATACCAATGTAATCAATATATGCAGGGCGATGAATCTTTGACTGACCATTACTTTTAGTCAGAATCATAATTTCAGGCTTACGTGCTTCAAAACGTGCTGATTCAGGTAAATCGGAAAGCAACAAACAGCGAGCTTTATTTGGCTTACTCAGTAAACCTAAACCTTTATCTTCCGTTGGGCAAAGCTGGTAATCACCTTCAACCGCCTTCAGATCATAATTGTGATAGCCCATAAAAGTGAAATTATGGCGCGTTACCCAGTCAAGTAATTCAAGGGCTTCTTCACGACGTGTATCATCGACAGGTAAAGGTGCCGTTTTTAATTCGATAGCAATCGCCTGCATTTTATCTTGCATCGCTTGCCAGTCTGTAACGACTAAGTCTACGTCCACAAGCACTTGCTCAAGCTCTTGCTTTAACACTTCCATTTCTTTTTTATCTGTTAGTCGATCGACTTCAATATGGAATAGTGTTTGTAGATCCCCTTCTTTGCCGCATGCTTCAGTAAGTACACCTTCTGCATCACGTTTAAAGAAGTAAGGGCCATTTAGCATTAAGTGGCTTGTGATACCTAAACGATTAAGCGTCATACGGACTGAATCAACCAAGAACGGTGAATCAGGTACAACTATCTCAACCACTGTATGGGTAGACTGCCAGCCATAACGGCTTAATGTCGGGTTATAAACGCGAACCGATGTTTGCTCCGGATCGGTCTTAAGGAGGTGATGCCATAAGCTCAGCACAGCACCATAGAGATCAGATTCGTTACGCTGCAAAAGATCGTCATCTGCTAGCTGTCCTAATAACCGCTGAGCAAAAACTTCGACTAATGACTGCTGGGGAGTTTCAATTTTTTCTTGGATTAAGCCATACACTTTTTCAAGCAATACCGGCACGATTGGGTCAGGTGCGGTCATCGTGATGCTCCATCGTTTTTATGTTTTTATAAATTTAGTATAAACGCATAATGCGTGGAGCTATTGTAGAGTGTTTTGTTGCTATTTAGTTACGTTAATTACTCTGAAAATCAAACAAAAAATCGAATATGTGACTAAGGTTAAGATTTAGTATCGATAGATAATTTCTCTTAGCCAAAGTATGTGCAAATTTAAACACCCAGCTGGTTAATTGGTCTAACCAATTCTTTCTCATATTAATTTATCTAATAGCAAACCATGATTTTTCTCAGTATAACCTTCAGTCAATTCGTTATCGTTTTGCTATTTTGTACCGTAGGCACTCATGTATCTCGTTCGTAATGTTAACACTAAGTTACTTCTATTTATAACGTGGCGCAATTAGCTAATTTGCTCTATTCCATCAATTTTGTTCTGCTGATTAACATTAACTCTAAATCGACCTTTTACGCCGAGTTGGCTTAAAAATGGACGGAATCGAGAGGCAGGTAACTGTAAGCGCAAGCCATTATCAGTAATAACAACCACACTACTTGCCGCACCAGAATAATGGTGTAGATATGATTGATAGCTGATATTGACTGAAAATGTGTACGATTTCATGGCACGTGATTTAACCTCTTTATTTAATTAATAAGAAGATAAATGCCAACCTCTTACAGTTGGCATTTGTAAATTACAAAACTCGCTATAACGGCATTGAAAACTTATGCGTTAAAGCGCTAATGCTTTTTGTACTTTTTCGTATAAGTCTTTGGCTAGGTTCTCTAGATTCGCTAACTTTTCTAACTCTGTACGCATTAATGCTTGGCGTGCATCATCGTACTGACGATACTTCAAGAAAGGTTCAATCAAGCGTGAAGCGACTTGTGGATTTGATGTGTTAAGCGCCATTAAGATTTCGCTTAAGAACAAGTAACCAGAACCATCTTTTGCATGGAAGCGGACTGGGTTGTTACCACAGAAGTTCGCTACCAAGTTACGAGTACGGTTCGGGTTTTTCAGGTCAAATGCTGGGTGGTTCATGGTTTCACGAACGTTTGCTAGTGCATTATTCGCTGGGTTAGCGCCTTGCAGTGCAAACCATTTGTCCATCACTAAGCCATCGTGTGTCCATTTGTCACTGAAATCTTGCATTTGCTGTGCACGACAAGCAAGTTCAGCATTGTTAGCCGCCGCCATTGCAGCCATGGTATCTGTCATGTTATCTGATGCTTGATACTGCTCTGCAACTAAATCGTTCCCCTTTTCAGTACAAGCCAGGTAAGACAAACAACGGTTGCGCAGTGCGCGTTTAGCCATTGCATCATGTTCGATGGTATAGCTTGTTTGCGCTAAAGAATGATAGATAGCAGATAGCTCATCTTCCATTTCTATTGCAAGAATCTTTTGGATCTCGCCAACAACTTGATTGATTGCATCAACGTCGACACACTTATACCAACCAGCAATTTCATTCTCACTTGGTAACGTCAGCATTTCTGCAATAAATGCAGGATCCAGATTTTCATCCAGTAATGCACCACGGAAAGCATCAACAACACTGTCAGGGAATTCAACCGCTTTACCATTTTGTACATTAGTGACATTGTCACGGATGTACTTAGCCAATAGTATTTGGCCCGCATCCCAACGTGCAAATTCATTACGCGCATGCACCATCAAGAAAACAAGCTCTTCATCGCTGTAGTCATATTCAAGTACAACAGGTGCTGAGAATTCACGTAGTAATGAGATAACAGGTTGCTCATTGACATTATCGAACGTAAATACTTGCTCTTCTTCTGTTACATCCAGTACATGATGAATCGCATTACCGTTACGCTGTAACTCAATAACATTGCCCTTGCTATCATATAGTTCGATATCAAGCGGAATGTGAAGTGCTAACTTTTCTTCTTGACCAGCCGTTGCTGCCGTACGCTGCTTAACCGTTACGCTGTAACTGCTTTTCTCTGCGTCATATTCAGTTGTTACATTCACAACAGGCGTACCTGCTTGGCTGTACCAACGGCGGAATAACGTAAGATCGACACCCGACGCATCTTCCATTGCTAATGCAAAATCATCACACGTTGCAGCAGTACCATCATGACGTTCAAAGTAAAGCTTAATACCCGCTTGGAATTTTTCTTCACCCAGTAAAGTGTGCATCATACGGATAACTTCACTGCCCTTTTCGTAAACCGTCAAGGTGTAGAAGTTATTCATCTCGATCACTTGTTCAGGGCGAATTGGATGCGACATTGGGCCACGATCTTCAGCAAACTGTGGACCACGAACAATACGTACATTGTTAATACGGTTTACTGCACGCGAACCTAAATCAGATGAGAACTCTTGATCACGGAAAACCGTTAAGCCTTCTTTCAAGCTCAGTTGGAACCAATCACGGCAAGTTACTCGGTTACCCGTCCAGTTATGGAAGTACTCATGGCCGATGACAGCTTCAATACCCTGGTAATCAACATCTGTTGCTGTTTGTGGGTTAGCTAAGACAAATTTTGAGTTAAAGACATTAAGGCCTTTGTTTTCCATTGCACCCATGTTGAAGAAATCAACCGCGACAATCATGTAAATGTCTAAGTCATACTCAAGACCAAAACGCTCTTCATCCCACTTCATGGAATTGATTAGCGATGTCATTGCGTAATCAGCACGATCTAGGTTGCCTTTATCGACAAAAATTTCCAGCTCAACATCACGGCCGCTTGCTGTGGTGTATTTATCACGAAGCACATCGAAATCACCTGCAACAAGCGCAAATAAATAGCTTGGTTTTGGGAATGGGTCTTCCCACTGTACCCAATGGCGACCATTGTCTAAATCACCTTGAGCGATACGATTACCGTTGCTCAGTAGGTATGGGAAGTTTGCCTTATCGGCTGTCACTGTGGTCGTGAAACGCGCCAGTACATCAGGGCGATCCATGTAATAAGTAATGCGACGGAAACCTTCAGCTTCACATTGAGTACAGAACCCACCACCCGACTTGTATAAGCCTTCAAGTAGTGTATTTGCTTCAGGGTTTACTTCTGTTTCGATGGTGAGTTCAAACGATGCAGGTAAACCTGTTAGCGTTAATCCTGCTGGTGTCTCTTCATATTGAGTCCAGGCTTCGCCATTCACTTCAACGCGAATAAGCGTCAGTGCATCACCATCCAATTTCAGCGCGGCATCCTGCTCAGCTAAACGTTTTACTTGGCTAACAGCAACAATGCGAGCTGCTGTATCATGTAAGTCAAAGTCTAGGGCGATATCGGTAATGGTGTATTCAGGCGCTTGATAGTCTGCACGGTATTTTGCTTGGGGTTGATCCGCCATTATGTCTTCCTTTTATTACGCAAAAACTCATCGGGGCTGTATAGCCTCAATAAGATAACGAGAAGTTGTTTTATGTTGCTAGAGTCGTTTTAGCACAGGTATTTATATCGCTCTCACCCATAAAAACAAGAATTGTTTACAACTATACGTAAGTAAATCGAATATTTCTGTGTATCACCTGCCAATAGTCGAACATTTAATCAGCTGAACAGCCTGTTCCTTGTTGTTTGAGAGATTTAAGCGTATCGTACGCCCCCTAATTTTGTCGCATTTAGCCAAGAATGCGGGCAGAATCATATAAATTATCTAATGGCGTACAAACACAGCTTTTAATATGAATCAGACTGGAACACATAGAGTTATCGACTCACTGCTGGATACAGATGCATATAAACTGCACATGCACCAAGCAATTTTCCATCAATACCCTGAAACAGAGGTGGTTGCTGAATTCCATTGTCGCAGCAAAGAAGACCTACGCCCTTATTTTGAGGCTATTCAAGCGCAATTAGCTCAGTTTGATTCGCTGTCTTTCACTAAAGACGAGCTGACCTATCTTTCTACGCTTGGCTTCTTTCAACAAGACTACCTGACGTTCTTAGAAACGTTTTCGCTGAATAGCCAACAGGTAGAACTTGATGTTTCTGGTGATCAACTTGCGATTAAAATCACAGGGAAATGGCTTGATGTCATTTTCTGGGAAGTACCACTGCTCGCAATCATTTGTGAAGTACGTTGTGCTGCTCGCTACCCTGAAGTAACGCCAGAAGCCGCCATTATTCAGCTTAAATCTAAAATTGACCGCTTTTATCAACATGCCGAAGGAACTGACTTGTCAGATTTCGCATTAGTTGATTTTGGTACGCGACGTCGCTTCTCTAAAGCCGTACAGCACCATGTAGTGGATTACCTTGCTGAACACTTCCCTTACTTCAAAGGGACGTCAAATTACCACCTTGCGCGCACTCGTGGGTTAACACCTATGGGTACACAAGCACATGAGTGGTTTCAAGCCCACCAGCAGCTCACAGGTGAACTGGCTGACTCACAGCAGCTCGCACTTAATCGCTGGTTACAAGAGTACCCAGACAGCTTAGGCATCGCGCTTACAGACTGCATCAACATGGATGCTTTCCTGCGTGATTTTGACCTACGTCTGTCTAATCGCTTTGTAGGATTGCGTCACGACAGTGGTGACCCTGTCACTTGGGGTGAGAAAGCCATTGCCCACTATGAAGCTTTAGGCATCGATCCAATGACCAAGTCACTCGTCTTTTCTGACAGTTTGACGCTGGATAAAGCTTTAGCAATTTATAAGCATTTCTATGGTCGCACTAATGTGAGTTTTGGTATTGGTACACAGCTAAGTTGTGACCTGCCTAATGTCGATACATTAAATATCGTCCTAAAGCTAACACAATGCGAAGGGCGTCCTGTTGCCAAAATTTCTGATGAACCAGGCAAAAGCATGTGTCGTGACGAGGGATACTTATCTCAACTCCGACAAGCTTTTGATGTTGCTCAGTAACTGGCATTCATTCGCACTACGCTTTGATTAAAACTAAAAAAGCCGAGTTCTTTAATAAGATCTCGGCTTTTTATTATCTGAAAATCGACTTAATAAGGGACTGGCTATAGCGCAAACAGTCCCCTTACTATCGCGTATTAGAAGTCAAACTGTAGGTAAACAGTGTTGTAATTACTACCACCTTTGATACGACCAAATTGCGACGCTTGTTCGAAAATAGCAGAACGGTGATGCATGCTATAACCAAGCCAAACATTATCAAGTTCTTTCTTATTGATAAGATCACCGATGTTAATATCAAGAGACAAATCAACGTAATTCAGTAACTTGCTTGGTTCGTACCCCTTACGTTCCATCTCTGAATTTTCGATGTAAGTAATGTCGTTGACAAAAGACAAACCTTCAGCAACACCTAAGCGCCACTTCACAGGCCAATTGACAGTGTAATAAGCTTTAATTGCCACCACTAATTCGGTAGTGAAATCTTGAACCTCAGACCCCCAGTGCGTAACCAAACCAGGTGTTAAATAAATATCGAGTGGAATTCCAAACAGCTCATCCGTTAGTGGATGACCGTAAAAAACAGAACTTAGCTGATTGTTATATTCATCTTTAACTGTCTCACCCGCGAGGATCTCACCCATATTTGAAGGGGTCGCCCAGCCATGCGCCACACGTAAATACGGTTTCGTTGAGATTGATGAACGCTTTGGTTTAGACGAATCATTGAAGAAACCAAAACCAGCATAAAACTCTGTATGCCAATTATCATCAATAGTCTCTGAATGACGAACGTTACGATCATAGTATGTGGCATAAGCACCACCTAACAGATACAAATTAGAAGCGACGTGATAACGTAACTTACCACCTACTTTAATATCCGAACCGCCACCGAGATGTGTCTGATTAAAAGCGTAATAGTGTGTATTGTAGTCTGAAGTTTTATTGATCAGAGTTGCTGATGGATGGAAATACCAATCACCCACTTCATACTTCGCCCCCACTTCTACATTTGCCTGAAAGTGCGCACTAGGATCTGTTACAACTTCAGCAAAGCTATAAACACTCTTATCCCACTGATATCTTAGCTGTATCCCTCCCATCCCAGTATCACCACCAATCGAGTTTTGATAAGCAGCAGGAATATCGATGAAATGCATGCGCAGTACAGCGTTGGCCGAAAATTCCTCTTTCTGATAAAGCTGGTAACCCGTCTCGGTGCCATTGATATATAATTTATCTCCGCGATAAAACATCATTGGGACAAAGGACATAACCGATGAGTCATCAACGTCTGCACTGGCACCCTGTGAATAAGGAATACTTGCTTTGCGGACAACAGCTGCGAGTCCCCATCTTTTTTCTTCTTCACGGTGTTCACGTAATTCCTCAACACTGGCGGTATCGGATAATTGTTCGTTTGTATCGGCAAGAGATGCCGTAGGAAACACCATAGATAAAGACAGTGTTAAGCCAAGCCAATGTTTCAAGTAGGGATCCTCAAGTAAACAATTGTATTAATGCTAGCCTAGTGCCTTATGACATTAATACCGTGTATATAATAAGCAAAAAACAATTTTAACAGATATAACTGGGATAATTATCAAATTTCCGTCATTTAGACACAAAAAAAACCTGATATTTCTATCAGGTTTTATTGATGAGTCTTATTTAAAGCGGTTTCGCTATTACTGCTTAGCAGCAATCTCTACACGCTTTAATTCTTTAACTGCTTTGCTTACTTCACGACGCTCTTTAGAAAGCTCTGCACTTACGATGATGTGATCATCTACGCGGTCTTCGTAATCGCCTTTCATATTCTCAACGATTTCTACGATCTCGTCGTGGCTCATACCTGGACGGATATATTCCATTAGGTTTTCTAGTAGCTCAACACGTTTACGGTTATCACGAATTTTACGATCGTTGTCTAAAATTTCACGCTTCAATTTATTCTTGCGACGAGCTTGACGAACCAACTCTAGGATATTGTTCATTATTTGTCCTTATTTAAATCTACTAAACCCTTGCTGCAAAACGTTATATCAGAAAGTACTACCCAAGCTCAAGCAACCAAGCCGCTTCATCACTATTATTTCATCTACCATGATTTTGAACATACAAATGCAAGCCTAAGTGTAATCATCAATTATGACAAAATGGTATAACTTCAAAGATCATTGAATTTATTACCAATTGGTGTGAAACCGCCCACAATTTAAACGTTCAAACATTTGCTTTTTTCGCCATAGTGCCTAGTCTTTTGGTGACCGATAGTTTTTTCGATATCGGTAACTAACTGCAAAGCTTCTACATGCACCGCTAGGTATGTTGTCTGAAGGTATCCGGTTTTAGTTATCACTGTTGTTACAAGGACTATTGGCAATTTGTTGAAGTAAGGAATTCAGGAGACAACATGTCTAAAGCTACAGGTACCGTTAAGTGGTTTAACGAAGAGAAAGGTTTTGGTTTTATCACTCAAGATAATGGCGGTGCTGATGTATTCGTTCATTTCCGCGCTATCACTGGCGATGGCTTTAAAACGCTAGCAGAAGGCCAAAAAGTTTCATACGAAACAGAGCAAGGCCCTAAGGGCTTACAAGCTGCTAACGTAGAAGCAATGTAATTGTTCTGAATACAAGATAATTCAGATAAAAGGGCTGTGATTACAGCCCTTTTTTTCGCCCAAACATCACCAAAATCAATTGAAAACATCACCCTCATATCGACTTTAACCCATTCAAAGCAAACACTTTTTTGCTTGATTATTGCGTCATCTATCACATTTCTTTTTTCCACTAATGAATATTCAAAATATTATCTTGCCCAACCCTAAACACTGTGGCTTAATATTTCTCGGCCTGTAATGCAGTCCTATTTATGCAAGTATTGAAAGACCCTTCGTTCTACCGCTTACAATTAAGCTATTGTCCTGAAGAGCTTCTCATTCTTTTGTCCATAAGTAATTCATTATGTTGGCTTAAGTACGCAATAGTGCGTGTTTTTTATTATTTTCAGGAGACATGTCATGTCTAAAGCAACTGGTATCGTTAAGTGGTTTAACGACGAGAAAGGCTTCGGTTTTATCACTCAAGACAACGGCGGCGCTGACGTATTCGTTCACTTCCGTGCGATCACTGGTGAAGGCTTCAAATCTCTTGCTGAAGGTCAAAAAGTTTCTTTTGACATCGAGCAAGGTCAAAAAGGCCCTCAAGCTGCAAACGTTGAGCGTGCATAATTCTGATGTAGTCAGATTATAAAATTTCTAAAGGGTGTCTCCGGACGCCCTTTTTTACATCTGTCATTGACCATTCCCTTCTAGAACTCCGATATCGTTCAAGATAAATCAAAACTCACTCCTATCTTACTAATATCGTTGATAAAGTGCGTAAAACCTCACTGCTTGAATTTATAAAAAACACCAATCACAATTTATAGGCATATCAATACCCTCGCATACCTCTCGTCAATATTATTGTTCGTCCTGTACACCTATAGAATATGGACGAAACATGAAACACCTCTTATTTGCAATATTTAGCCTTAGCCTATCAATATCCGCTTCTGCTGCAGTTTGTAATCAACACCTCGTTAAAGGAACACCCAACAACAGCGACCAAGTCCTATGTAGAGATGGTTATGCCGCTGGTTATAATTATCAAAACAAGGTCTCCAATTGGGTTGCTTATCACATCACAAAAGAAAGTGTGAATGCTTTCTATAAACGCTCTAACAGCTTTCGTACTGATAAAGAATTACCTATCGCTTTTCGCGCAACCAGCAGTGACTATTCAAAATCAGGATACGACCGAGGACACTTAGCACCGTCTGGTACCATGGACTTCTCTCAAGTCTCGATGCAACAGAGCTTCTTGATGACTAACATGGCACCACAACTACCAGGGTTTAATCGGGGTGGATGGAAAGGACTCGAAGAAAAAGTACGTGAATGGGCTAACACCTACAACGAACTTTATGTCGTATCTGGCCCTATTTGGGATGGTAATGAAACGTATATTGGTAACGGTGTCTATATTCCACATCGCTTCTATAAGGTAATTCTCGACCCTACTGACAACGATGCAATCGCATTTATTCTTCCACACCGTAAAATCTCATCTTCAGAATTACCCTCTTTCATTACAACTGTTGATGAAGTTGAACAAGTAACGCAACTCGATTTCTTCAGTGCACTGCCAGATAGTATTGAAAATGACATTGAAGCCCAAACATGGAATATGTGGTAGTTTATGACTCATGACAAACAGAGATAAATTTAACCACGCAAGCTAATCCAGCCCCATAAGGCAGCCATGCTGCCTTTTTGCAACATTAGCATTCCATACTGATTGCAAGATCCTGACTCACTTCGCTAGTTACTTATCAAGTAAAAGACTTATCTCTAAGAATAAATATTTAGGTAGATGCCATAATACCTTAGTTGCTCCCCCATTATTTGTTACTATAAAGACAGTAAAGTAATTCATCCCAGCAGGGAAAAATAATGAGTAATAACAATCATCAACCAACCATGCTTTGGTTAGATTACGAAACGTTTGGTGCGACCCCATCGATAGATCGCCCTTCTCAATTTGCAGCAATTCGTACCGACATGGACCTCAATATTATTGGGGAACCTTTGGTCATCTACTGTAAGCCACCAAGCGATTACCTCCCTTCACCTGAAGCATGCTTAATCACTGGTATTACGCCACAAGAGGCAATGGAGAAAGGCTTACCAGAGCATGAGTTTATCGCCAAGATTCATGATGAGCTTTCCAAACCAAATACTTGTGTCATTGGTTACAACAACGTGCGCTTTGATGATGAAGTGAGCCGTTATACTCTTTATCGTAATTTCTTCGACCCGTATGCATGGAGCTGGAAGAACGGTAACTCGCGCTGGGATCTGCTCGATATAATGCGCACGTGCTACGCACTTCGTCCTGAAGGTGTAAACTGGCCAACCAATGATGAAGGCTTCCCGAGCTTTAAACTAGAACACCTTTCTGTTGCGAATGGCATTGAACACGCTAATGCACACGATGCAATGGCTGATGTATACGCCACCATTGAGTTAGCTAAGATCCTCAAGAAAAATCAGCCTAAGCTCTTTAGCTACCTATTCGATTTACGTAACAAACGTAAGCTACAAGAACTTATCGACATTATTAATTTAACGCCATTAGTGCATGTATCAGGTATGTTTGGCTCTGAGTGCGGTAATACCAGCTGGATTGTTCCAATGGAATGGCACCCAGACAACAAGAACGCGGTTATTACAGTAAACCTCGCCAAAGACCCAACGCCACTGATTGAGCTTGATGCAGATACTCTTCGTCAACGTTTGTACACTAAGCGCAGCGATCTTGGTCCCGATGAGCTCCCAGTGCCAGTGAAGCTGGTTCACCTAAATAAGTGCCCAGTGCTTGCCCCTGCAAAAACATTGAAAGCTGATGATGCAGAACGTTTGGGTATTGATCGCGAGCTTTGCTTGAAACACCTTCAGATACTTAAAGCTCACCCAGAAGTGCGTGAAAAGTTAGTTGAAATATTCAGTGTTGATCGTGAATTTGAACCTCATGATAACGTGGATACCAAGCTATATGATGGCTTCTTCTCTCATGCCGATCGTGCCTCTATGGATATTATCCGTGAAATGGATCCACTTGAGCTCGTCGATTTTGAACCTCAAGTCGCCGATGCGCGAATTAAGCCTTTGTTGTTCCGTTATCGTGCCCGTAATTTTCCGCTAACACTAACGCCGCAAGAGCAAATGCGTTGGAAGCACCACTGCCAAGATTACTTTGAAACACACTTGCCGTCTTATATCGAAAATTTGGATAATGTGGCAATGGAACACCAAGAAGACGAAAAGAAAATGGCTATCCTGAAAAAAGTGTATGACTATGTCATCCAGCTAGCCTAACTTAACGGCAGTAAAAAAACATAACTTCCCGCATTAAGCTCTTCACAAGCAAGACTTTCTTATACACCCTGATAACGTTAGCTTTCAGGGTGTTTTTAATAAGACAGTTTCCGCCCTTCAAAAGTTGAAGGAATCCCTCTTGGCAGTCACACTTACTTTAGCGAACAAGCATCGGTTTGATGCCTGTTCACCTTATAGCAATCTGAATAAGTCATTATTCGGTCATTGCGCTGAACAGTCACCAAAACAAGGAATAGATTTCAGTTAGCGGAGTGATGCTAGCTGCAAAATCTATATCGTCGTTATCAGTGACTTTAACCAGCCCAAATGATCAGTTACTTATTTAAATTGATATTACATAGCCATATCAATATCTCGCGCACTAAGGATGATCGGTTACGCTTGATATACACTCTGGCTTAATGGCATTAAGTGGTAGCTATGACAACAAAAGCCCTGACGCGCTGTTATCGTTTCCCCAGCGTAGATTTTGAACCCGACTTGCGAATTTTAGTGTGGCAGGATGGGTCTGAGACTTTACTAACGGTGCATGAGTCACGCTTACTGGAAGCGTTATGCTATTGTGCTGGTGAGGTGGTTAACCCTCAAGCCTTATACAGTAAAACGTTTATTCAACTCGACAGTTACGAAGAAAACAATCAAAGCAACTTCGATCTGAATGCGTTGTTAGTGTCGCTTAATCACAAACTCAGTTATCAAGATCAACCCGCCATTGCTATTGAAGTGGTTACCAACCATGGTTTTAGAGTACCGCTACCCAGTAAAACCTGTCGGCTGGTTCATACTTTTAAACAATCAGGATTTACGCAATTTAAAAACGAAGCCGTTGAACAAGAGGAGAACAATCAAGAATCCGCGACTGAACATATCGTCAAGCACGGCATGCTACACAAAATCTCAGTACTATTACTGGCCGCAGCGGGAGTGGCGTTGTTCTTTCTCGCTGACAATATCTTATTGTCATAGTACTGAACCACCGCCTATAGCAATGCTTTTGGCTACTCTGTTTTGTAATTAACAGAAAGTAAGCGTTAAAATTGGCGGCATATCCCCCTGTCAGACCAAATTTACCCCGCACTTAACTCCTCAAATAAGTGTGGCGTAGGTCACACTTATTTTGTATGATAAATCCATCAAGCAATAGCATTACTTCTGGCATCGCATAAAAGCATGAGTTATCTACGCTCCTTCAGCATCATTCTCGTTTGCCTTTTCTTGGGTAAAGGTATCCAAGCATTACTTGGGCTTGCTATACCCGGTAGCATCCTAGGCATGCTTATTCTCTTTGGTTTACTGTCTGCTGGCCTAATACGCTCTCATTGGGTCCAATCAGGTTGCCATCTCTTAATTCGTCATATGGCGCTACTATTTGTGCCTGTGGGTGTTGGCCTCATGGATCACTTTGCTTTATTAAGTGCCAATAGCCTTCCTATTTTACTCAGTACCATTGGCAGCAGCTTAGTCGTCTTTCTTGTTATCGGTATTGCAGCGCACCATAAGGAAAAGCAATGATTTGGTTAATCACGACCTTGGTGGTCTTTTATATTGCTCGTCTTATTTCAAAACGACTTCAGCATCCCATTGTTAACCCACTACTTATTTGCTTAATTATTATTATCCCTTTGCTCATGTGGCTAAATGTGCCTTATGAAACTTATTTTGAACAAAATAAATGGCTCAATGCACTACTAGAACCTGCGGTTGTCGCACTTGCTTTCCCGCTCTATGAGCAACTGTCACAAATCCGTGCAAAGTGGAAAACCATTTTTACTGTTTGCTTTATTGGCAGTGTACTTTCTATGGTAACGGGTGCTGGTATTGCGTTTGCGCTAGGTGCAAATGTCGAGTTAGTTGCAAGTATTTTACCTAAATCTGTAACGACACCCATTGCTATGGCTGTTGCAGAACAAATTGGTGGTGTACCCGCTATTGCAGCCATTATGGTGATCATTGCGGGCTTATTTGGTGCTGTCTTGGGCTACCCACTATTTAAGCTGGCTGGCATTAAAGCACCGATAGCCAAAGGGTTAACCATGGGGACGGTTTCTCATGCACTTGGGACTGCAAAAGCCGCAGAAGAAAATTATCAAGAAGGTGCTTTTAGTTCACTGGCTTTGGTGATCTGTGGTGTCATGACGTCAATACTGGCCCCTGTGCTTTTCCCACTCATTGCAGCCTTATTTGGCTATTAGTGCCAATACTGTTAGCTAATTAGAATTAGCTGGTAATTAATGGGGTTTGTATCGTTATGTGCAAGTAATCGAATACAAAACTAATTCATTGAAAAATAAGGATATCGAATTAGCCCCTTTGTGTGACCTCACTCTCAGTTATGTAATGGGTGAAACAAGATAAATAACAACGTGATCATGATCACACTATTATTCTTTTGACCTGTCTACAATATTTCTCCATACACAAGACGGAGAAATCCACCATGCACACTAAAGTAATGGATGCTTTAGGTTCTTTACCGGCTGATCTTGCAACTGCAATCAAGCCTATGCTGGAAGATGGCAATTTCGATGCTACCATCAGTGCAGAGCAATTCGACAACTTACTCAGCCAAACTCATATGACTGACAGCGAATTGCGCGTTGCGCTGCTTCCTCTTGCAGCCACGTATTCTGTGTCTCCCCTTTCTCATTTTTGTGTAGGTGCAGTAGTTCGAGGCAACTCAGGTCGCCTATACTTCGGCGGCAATATGGAATTTGTCGGCGCTGCACTTTCGCAAACGGTCCACGCAGAACAATCTGCGATTAGCCACGCTTGGGTTAAAGGCGAAACGGGTGTTAAAGATATCACCATCAACTACAGCCCATGTGGTCACTGCCGTCAATTCATGAATGAACTGAGCACAGCAGACACCATCAAGGTTCAGTTACCTGAGCGTGAAGAAAAGACCCTACAACAATATTTACCAGAATCGTTTGGCCCAAGCGATCTCGGTATCACAGAAAGACTCTTAACTGAAATCAATCATGGTCTTGGTGTTGATGAAGAGAGCGAACTGGTTCAAGCCGCTTGCCAAGCCGCTAACCGTGCTCACGCGCCTTATACCAAAAACTTCAGTGGCGTTGCTTTAAAAACGGATGACGGTCGTATTTTCGTTGGCATGTATGCTGAAAATGCCGCATTCAATCCAAGCCTACCACCGCTCCAAGTGGCACTTATCAATATGAATATGGCAGGTTACGAATTAAGCCGTATCATTGAAGCCGCACTTGTTGAGCAAAGTAGCAGCATTAGTCACCTTGCTGATACGCAAAATACCCTTGAAGCACTCAACCCAGATATCCCATTAACTTATAGTGCGCTATAAGTTGTACACACCAGCCATTAGGCTAATTGTGTAACCGTAGAAAAAGCGATGTCCATATATTGGCATCGCTTTTTTCATTTATGCTTGGTGATATAAGTGCACAAGCGTATGATTCTGTAAATTATTCACACTATTCATCAGACAGCCTCTTACTCATGTCTCAACACCATAATCCAATCCAAGGCGCGAGCTGGATGCTCACCGCAGGCTTAGCATTTGCCATTGTTAATAGCCTAGCTCAAGTACTGAGCGTGAAGCTTCACTTACCTTCGACTACCGTTGCTTTTATTCAATACTTCATTGCGCTTATTGCGATGCTACCTTGGCTACGATCCTTAGGACTCCGCCAAGCCTTGCGCACGCAACATTTCGGCTTACACTGTGTCCGCGTTTTTCTCTCTGTTATCGGTATTCAGCTTTGGTTATGGGCATTGGCTTATCCCGTTCCTATTTGGCAAGGTATCGCCCTACTGATGACCTCGCCATTATTCGCAACAATTGGCTCAGGGATTTTCTTACGTGAACGTGTGGGGGCTGCTCGTTGGTTTGCCACCCTCGCGGGCTTTGTTGGCGCAATGATCATCCTAGAACCATGGGGGAATGACTTTAACTTGGCGACGTTATTACCCGTTGGCGCCGCATTCTTTTGGGCGAGTTATTCATTAATGGTGAAAAAAATGTCAGCGTACGATTCACCAACCACCATGGTTGTGTATCTGTTGCTGCTAATAACGCCTTTCAATATTTTGCTGGCTCTACCCGACTTTACAATGCCGAGTTCTGTAGAGACTTGGGGATTATTAGTGGGTGCAGGGCTATTAACAGGATTAGCGCAGTGGGCAATAGCGAAAGCCTATGCGGTTGCCGACGCCTCTTTTGTACAACCTTTTGACCATGCAAAATTACCACTCAATGTACTGGCTGGCTGGATTGTGTTTGGCTGGGTGCCACCAGGCCGATTATGGTTAGGTGCCGCAATCATTATTGCTTCCGTCGCCTTCATTACCCATTGGGAAAGTCGTAAAAAATAAGATGCTGATAAATCATCATCACTTTTAAATCAATACTTGATAGCAAAACGCCACCTCGACCGAGGTGGCGTTTTTTATTCTGCTGACATATTAGGTTAGAAACGGATACGAAAGCCCAATGCAGCTTCAAGATCCAAATCCACTTCTTCAACAACATACAACGACGGCCCTAGCTCACCGTATAATTCGAAACTATTGATGGGTAGCTGAAAGCCAACACCTGATCGTACACCCACTTTTTTGTTATGGTGATCAACATACTGTGCGCCAACAAAAGTGTACAAACTATCAAGCTTACGGTTGTCGGTAAGTGTGCCCATATTGAATGTTTTGTCGAATGCGACACCGAACTTTTCAACGCCCAACGAAAAACGAAGATCATCATGTTTGTACTGAATGCCAGACATCGGGCTACCTAAGAACACACCGATACCTTTAGATGCATGTGCCGAGAAAGGTACTGCAGCAATCAATGCTAAACCCACTAACAACTTTTTCATTGGTCATTTACCTATATCAATATGAATCTTGATTTGAAGCAGCCTAATAAAGTAACACTGCTAGATTGCCCACACTGTAACGACTCAATCCGTATTTAACGAGGCCTAACCTTAAAGTCTGACAATCATTTTACAAACCTAACGGAACATTTGGCGATAGTTGAATATATGCCCGTTTTTACACCCTATTCCCTACCGCGTTTTACCAAAGAGTAATTATTACTTATCAACCATTATTCGTTAGGCTGATTAACTCTTAATCAAGTGTACTTCCTTATCAACGCAAACGTTTGCGCAATTGTTTAAATCAGGTATGATCGTCCGCAGTTTAAATACTCACTCGTAAGGATTATCAATGTTAGGTTCAGCTACTCGCCCTGATGCAACTCGCGTTCTTCTTCTTGGCTCTGGTGAATTAGGTAAAGAAGTCGCCATTGAATGCCAGCGTTTAGGTTTAGAAGTTATTGCTGTTGACCGTTATGCAGATGCACCTGCAATGCACATTGCTCACCGTAGCCACGTGATTGATATGCTAGATGCAGAATCATTGAAACGTGTTATTGCACTTGAAAAGCCGCATTACGTGGTACCTGAAATTGAAGCTATTGCCACAGAGACACTTGTCGAGCTTGAAGCTCAAGGCTTAAACGTTGTTCCAACGGCAAATGCGACTAAGCTAACAATGAACCGCGAAGGTATCCGTCGATTAGCAGCTGAAACACTCGAGATTCCAACCTCTCCTTACGAATTTTCAGATCAATATGATGACTTTGTCGCTTCTGTAGAGCGCATTGGTACACCTTGTGTGGTGAAGCCAATCATGAGCTCTTCAGGTAAAGGGCAAAGTGTGATTAAAACCCCTGCAGATATCGAATCAGCCTGGAAGTATGCTCAAGAAGGCGGTCGTGCTGGTGCGGGTCGTGTCATCGTCGAAGGATTTGTAGAGTTTGATTATGAAATCACGCTACTTACAGTTCGTGCATCTGATGGTGTTCATTTCTGTTCACCAATTGGTCACCGCCAAGAAGATGGTGACTACCGTGAATCATGGCAGCCGCAGCAAATGTCAGACAAGGCACTTGCAGCGGCACAAGCTGTTTCTGAAAAAGTGGTAAACGCACTGGGTGGGTATGGCCTATTCGGTGTAGAGCTATTCATCAAAGGTGATGAAGTACTCTTTAGTGAAGTTTCACCTCGCCCACACGATACAGGTATGGTGACACTGATCTCACAAGAGCTGTCAGAATTCGCCTTACACGTACGCGCATTCTTAGGTTTACCTATTCACAGTATTAACCAGTTCGGCCCTTCAGCATCTGCTGTTGTCCTTGCAGAAGGGACTTCGCAAAACATTCGATTTGATAACCTACCCGCAGCGTTATCACGTCCTCAAACGCAAATACGGTTATTTGGTAAACCAGAAATTGATGGCCGTCGCCGTTTGGGTGTGGCGCTAACACGTCGTGATACGATTGAACAAGCGGTTACAGATGCCGTCGATACCGCGGCTGATGTGAAAATCGTTTTCTGATTCAACCTCTTATCATATTCAAACAGCCACTTGGTTACACCGTAACTAAGTGGCTGTTAATTACAATACCTCGATTAGTTAATACTAATAAGGCTGTACCGTTAACTGATCCCAATCTATTGAAAAGCGAACTTGAGCTTCAGTGTAATGGGTTTTGGTACCGTAATCAGACCAGGTGCAAGCACCACGGCTAAAGCCTTCTTCAACTTGCTTCATGCCTGCGCGAACAATCATTTGTGTTTTTGGTTCAGTGCCTCGTTCTAGTTCCGGGGTAAATACATATTGAAACTTAGGTTTAAAGCCATAAATCAAACGCGGGAAATTCTCTTCTGGTAACAGGTTTTCGTTATAACAATCTGTGTAATGATAAACACCCGCCCACTTCCCATAGTACTGATAATCATTGGTGTACAACTGGCTAAGCGATGTCGTCCACTTAACGCCTGTACCACGTGCATTACCTACAGAAGGCTGTACTGCTGTTACATAATCTTTGCTTGAATAGCGAGAGGTATATGCCACACCTAATTGAGAGCTTAACGATCCTGAAAAGCTCGGTGCTGATCCTGGCGTTGCGGTTGCAGTCAGGCCAATAGTCGGTGCCACTGTGGTCGTTGATACTGAAACATCTGAGGTTTCATTTTGTGGTGAGTAATCATCACCAAAAATTGGTGTCCCGCCAGCCTGATAAATACTGTAGTCAAACGTTACAGGGTAATTTTGGGTAAAACGCGCAAGTAGTGGCGCATCATATGTTAGTTCCACACCAGACTTACCCGGCACATAGCCATTACCTAAGGTGACAACACGGGCAGCTTTTTTTCCATTATTTGAATTATAGAACAGCTCTACCAGTAATTTCATCTGCACTCGGCTACCACGGAAGGCATACGGAAACAATTCTGGTTCACTTTCGAATTTCACCTCAAAACTTTTTTTAACGTACCCCTCTACACTGACCTCATCGAGAATAATACTCTCGACAACCTCATTAGCAAAAACAGGTGTTGTAGTCGCCGCTGCAAGGCCCAAAATAACAGGCATTAGTATTTTATTATTCATTTTAATATCCATCCTATGGGAACAGTCCCAGAAATTAACACCTTGACTAAAAAGCATCAACTCGACAAAGGTTGGCACTAAATGGCATATAAGAATGAAAGATCATCGACTTTAATAACAAGGTAAACCTATTAGAAATCAAATTAATAGGTTAAATACCACTGACGAATACGGAAGGGGGTTTATAGGGATGAATACCACAAAGCGATATATCGCTCGCAAAAATCAAAGAAGAAAAATTCTCAAAAAGTTGATCTTGCTCTGATAATTTTATCAGTACGTTGATTTTTATGCTGGTTAATTAGGCAGCTTAGAGCATGGTGATTCCATGATTAAAGTATTGTCATAATCACTTGCTGATAAATGACCAATACAAAAAAAGGAGCGTTGCGCTCCTTTCTTTATTATTCATGGCTTGTTCTTATAACGCTAATGTTGGCGTTTCAATCAACCAAGCCTCTTCAGCAAAACGTGAGATACCTTGCTTGCGTCGAGGGTGGGATTCATCTTTATCATCACGCTCTAGCAGCGTGATATTGCAGCCTTCAAATAACGCATTCACTTCCGCTTCATCGACAGAAAATGGAGGACCATTTAGCTGCTCTTGCGGGTAGTCCAGCGTGATAAGTAATATACGGCCACCAGGCTTCGTCAGTGATAACAAACGCTCAGCGTACTGCTTACGCAGTGTTTCAGGCATAGCTATCAGTGCCGCACGATCGTAAACCACATCTGTAGGTTCAACCGGTACAGTGAAGAAGTCACCACAATGAATCTTAATTTCATCAAATTCATAAATAGCTTGGCCATTGCCCTGCTCTATCACCATTGGCGTGTAGAGGTGCTCTGCAAAAAACGACCGTACCGCAATTTGGCTTAGTTCAATGCCAACAACACTGCTGTGCTTTTGTGCAAGCCAGTCCAAATCAATGGATTTACCACACATAGGTACTAATACGCTGTCTGCACGCGTTGCATCTAATGCAGCCCAATATTTCAATAATAATGGGTTTGCATCATCCAAATGAAATCCAATTCGATTTTCAGCCCAACGGCTATGCCAAAATTCTGCGTCCATTTTGATTTTCTCTTAACTGACTTTATTATTTTATCTAGAGTTATCTAGCTTGTATTAACGCTAGCATACCAATCTCGACCAGTAGCACAAGATGCATGCGCTAAAAACGCAAAAAGGATGCCGAGGCATCCTTTTGGTTCAATCATACTTCGTCTATGAAGCTGGATTGAAAAATTTGGTCTTCAATTTTTCTTCATGAAAGTCATTGAATTTCTATTATGCGGTCAGCTTAAGACACGCGGAATAGCTTAATCGAGTCACGGCGCACAGTCACACCACGGAAAGTTACTGGCTCTAACAACGTCATTAGTTGCTTAGAAACGAAGAACTTACCACCGTATGAACGATCGCCACCACGGTTAACCCAATCCGCAAATTCATCTGCCAAGCTAAACATAGAGTTACCGACCAATAATACCAATACTTTAGCTACTTCACTGTCATTCTGTTTGTTGAACTCAGCGTCGCGAACTTTCTTACGGTATTCGTCAACAATTCTTTCAAGGCACTCAAATCTGCTCATATACACCACCACAAAAAAAGAGGAGCGGATACTACTGCGCGAACCCCATGAAATCAACCCATCAAGGCCAGTTCTTGCAATAAAACACGTTATTTTTTCATGTTGCTTACCTGTTTCGCTAAATATGTCATATAAATCACGTTTTGTGATCAACTTTTGCTCACAAAACCAAATAGGTGTATTTTATATATAGGTTCATAACTAGCGTAAAAACATCAGGTATACACATGAAAACGGATGCAGGGCTTATATTACTTGGCTCATTAAATATCGAGTTCAAAACCCTAACTGCGATGGTTCATATTTATTGCCGAGATCATCACCAAGGGACAACACTTTGTGCTGACTGTGATGATTTTTTGCACTATGCAGAAATGAAGCTTGATCGTTGCCCTTACGGTGAAGCAAAACCAACCTGCCGACAATGCCCAATTCACTGCTATAAAGCAGACTACAAAAACACATCACAAACGATTATGCGTTATAGCGGACCAAGGATGCTCTATAAGCACCCTATTCTCGCGATACGTCATTTATTGGCAGAAAGGCAACCAATTCCATCTAAGCCTGTAGCGAATGCGTCAAATCGCCACAGACGAAAGATAATTGAAGCTTGTGATCAGAAGTGAAAAAGGGTTAGTTACGGTAATAGTCGATAACCTGTACTTTGGTTGGTTCATCATCACCACTTAGGATAAGCGTAAATTGATTATTACCCTCAATTCTAACCGTTGCACCTGAAGGGCCTGTCACACTGACACCTTCAATTTTTTCAAAGGCACGTTGCCCGTCGTAAAACATATTGACGGTTATTTCATCATGACTGCTGGTGGATAACTCAAATTGGCAAATGCCTGTATCGCATTGCACATCCAACGTTTGGCTATTTACTGCCTCGATATTCTGAACATTCTTGACGGGTGTCGCAACGAGCTCACCTTCATCACTGCACGCTGTTAGCGCACCCAATGCCGATACCAACACAATCATTTTTACTATCGATTTCAAACTGCATTCCTCATTTACAAAGTGCTTAGCCAAACTTTTCGCTGAGCTCGGCGTCGCCTTTAAGTAAACGAGAGCTAGCTAGGCTTTAGGATGACGTACATCCGCTAAACACTTTGCCATTATCTGATTGTTATGATGATGTACAATATTTTGTGAACTAAGCAATTGCGGTAGTTCTATCACCAAGATGCCGACAAATATACTGTAACCTGCCCAATGATTGGGATAGATGACAAGTATTAATATCGACAACAAAAACAGACTTAAATTCACTCCACCTCGAGCAAACTTACCTAAATAGAAATGATGAAGACCCGCAACAAAGAACCAATTAAGCACAGCAAACGTATCAGGGTCTTTCACCTGTTCAGCTTCTAGCTTGTAATATTGTTTTCTCTGCGCATCGGTTAACTGACGGATCTGTACGCGTAATGCATCTTCTTGTTGACTCAATTTTGCGTGACGTAAAATCATACTAAACTCGCTATATTTCGCTAGGCGTCATTAGGGAGTGGGTCCTGAATTTTATGAATACAGTCGGGGTCACTACAACGGCGGATACGTTTCATACCGAGTCGAATCCCTTTCCCGACACCATAATGTTCAATCGCCTGCCGAGTGTATTCCGAGCAAGTGGGTTCAAAGTTACATTCCAAGTTAAAGTAATGCTTTGAACCACCACCCCGTTGATAACGTTCAATCATGCTTAACGCTATACGCTTAATAAGCATTACCCATTACGTCCTAACGTGACAATAACGGCTTCACGGTTCCAAAATAACCAAAAGCGTTTACGCTCAATAACCTGAAACACCAACTGCCATCCATCAGCCGCCTCTTCGTTCAATGTTGCTTCCAGCTTTTTTAATGGTAAACCACTAGAGCCTAACAACAAGGTACCGCAGCCACCTTCAACAATGTGTAATATTTTATATTCTTTAAAAGCCGTCATCATTTTCTCTCTATCTGTAACCAATCAATCAGTATAGGAATGTAAGTTAAGTAACTATTCTTAACATAATTAGTTCTTTTATAGCACTGTAATTAAACAAAAAAAAGCCGCAGCCTTAATGAATAAGGGTGCGGCTTACATTCAGAGAGATTTACGACTGTGGCGAGGTTTGTGAGGCGTTCTCTATACGCTCTAACTCTTCACCTTTGTTAATCAGCTTCGCTATTACTTTAGATAATCCAAGTGTTACCACTGCCATCACAATGGCAAGAATCGCAAGATTATAAAAGTAACTAGCATAAACCCCTTCAATGATTTCAGGCGTTAGCTCTTGGCCTTTCGGCAATGCAATCTTAGTCGAAATAACTGCGGCTAAAATCCCACTGAGTGACAAGGCAACTGAACGAAGGCCAATAGCAAACGCAGAAAGGTAACGCGGCACCATTTCAAAAATGAAGCCAGCACCCAAAGCCCCTACAATCAATTCAGCCATAGATTGGAAGAAATGAACCCACAAAATCCAATCAGCAGAGATTTTGCCATTTTCACCCACAAAGCTCGTTGATAAGCCTAACAAGCTAAATGCAATACCACTGAAGATAAACGCAACAGCAAATTTGGTCGGAATAGTTGGCGAGTAACCTTTGTTCTCTAACCAGCTATACGCATAAATCATTGGTCCACCCAACACAAAGCACCACAATGGGTTAAAAGCCGCATTTGATTCAGGTCTAATTGGAATAAATCCAAGGATTTGATCGCCCATTAAGTTAATAGCGTAGATGTTCATCGAGGTAAGCATCTGACCATAGTAAAAATAGAAAACGATCATGATAAAGATAGTAATTAACACACCACACATTTTGTATTTGTATGCTGCCGATGCTTTAGTGATCTCATAAATGAAATACAAAATCGCACATGCACCCAGTCCATAAAGGAGGTATTTACCTTCATCTAGATTAGAGAAAATCCAGAACACTAAGCCAAGCATTAATGCAGAGCCAACCACAAAGTAACCCCATGTTTTCATGCTAACGCTGCGACGGTCAATATCATTACCAACTTGAGCTAGTTGTTTTCGGAAAGTAACAAAAAGCACCAAGGTGATCAGCATCAAAAATGATGAAATAAAGAAGTTACCTTGATAAGCCAAGTACGCTACCAAGAATGGGAAAAGGTATTTAGAAGCAAACGACCCCAAGTTATTAATGGAATAGTTAACCGTTAAACCTTGTTGGAAAGCTTCCCTGTTTGTCGCTGAGTATGAGTTACCCAATAGCACTGTCGGACTGGTTGCAGAAAGCCCTCGAGCGTAACCGATCAAAGCAATCGAGAAAATACTGAGAGGAACATTCAGTGTGGATGCACCCATCCCCAATAAGAAGAAACCGATAGTGTAAATGGTGTAGCCAATATATACCGCACGGAATGAGCCAATATACCTATCAGCAATAAACCCACCAACAGCTGAAAATACGGGACCAACAGCACCAAATGCCCCCATCATCATGATGGTGTCAGCTTCACTGTAATTTAGCTCAAAAAGAAAATATTTGGTTAATAGAACATACGCCCCGTAAAAAGCAGCTCCCCAAAGGAACTGCCGCAAAATTAAAACCTTCGCAATACTGGGGAATCTAGTGTTTGCATCTTGCATGTTATACTCCTTCAACATTATGCACCACGAAAACTAACATACGCAGAACTGTTAAATAATGATCCAACATGCAAATATGCAACAAACGCCAATTCACCCAATGGAATAATGGTTTTTTTGATCACAAGTCTCAATACAGGACTATAAGCTATTGTAATTATAACGAAAAAATGCAGATAAAGGCAATTCCTCTAGCTGCATAATCTTGCTATAAAACATGAATAATCAATATTAGAGTGACAACATAGTTAACGCTCTATTTACTGCTTTTTTATACTCACCATGTCTATATCGACACGTTCCCATAAAATGAATCAGCGACGTCTTTTCAAGGCGAGTTGTGCTTTGCGGGAACATATATGTTTGATACTGAGGCCAAGGTAAAACATGTCCACCTTGGCACGTAGAAGCAATAAAGTTTGATGCAACTTGTTCACTGCCCCACTCACTCCATTTTTCCTCGCCAAGTATTGCCGCCATTTCCTGAGAGAACTGCCGTAATAGTGCTAGCTTGTTCACACCTTTAGGGATGCCCGTAAAGCCAGCACACCCTCGTAAATAACAAACTGATTTGTCATGTAAGCTAGGGATCCGTGACATTACATGCTCAGACTGGGATTGAACGTGCTGAGACAGGTTTTGAGAAGCAAGTCGAGATAATTCATCAAGAGGAACGGCTTGACTCCAGTTCGGATCACCAATTACAAATGAGACTTGTGATTCAACGGCTGATTTTACTTCAGGGATAGCTGCGTTAACGACAATATCCGAGTCTAATTGAATGACATAACGTGTCTCTGCCAAATTGAGCAAGGTAACCAACCTTTCCCAGCAGTTACCTGTTGGAAGGCCTTCCATAGAAACATCGTTGTAAGTATAAAAAGTGACTGAATGTATGTGCGAGCGAATCAATAAGCGGTCAGAATCATCTAAAGTTCCATCACTCAGTACATGTACACTGACTTCTGGATACCAAAATAAAAATGATTTTATTGCCACCAGATAATCATTAATCACTCGCTTCCCTATCATGGAAAGTACAGCTACATCGTTAGAGCCGATATGACTCGTTGGAGCTGTTGTAATGATCTTCTTCATTACTTGATCACAAGCTAACTTATTAAATCGCCTAGATACAGCTTGAATAATATGATTCACAACTCCTCCTCTATATTCGAAGCCATATGAACTTTATTTGACTCTTTTTTGTTTTGGCTAGTCACCAACTTTCCGGAATATAAATTACATTCCCTCGGTAAAAAGGCTTCTCCGTCATGATTACAGTAAAACCACGTAATAAAATCAATTAGTCTTTCTACTAGACGATCTACGTCAGATTTAGTCTGGGTATATGGTGTAGCGCCAGGAATTAGACTTGTGGAATGGAAAGAAATAATAAATTTCTCCTGCCCCTGTTTGTGCTGAGCATTAAAAACCCGCTGCATTTGTGCTAATGATACTTCTTCTGGAGATAACCTATCTAACCTCACCCCTAAGAGTTTTCGTGCTAGCCTATAATCTAGGCGGTCACTTCGGTTAAAAGATGTTTGAGGGTTTGCATTTAGCCAGTTTTCGAGAATAGAAAACCAACAAGTCATCGCAGTAGTATGCGGTAAATAGTACACACTATCCTTTAAATAATCTTTACAGGTAAGTGAACTAAAATTCGGTCCCTCTAAGGGTGTGAAGTCATAATATGGAGAACAACTTAAGTCTGTTTTATAACCGAGCCTTTTTAAGGCGCCATGCGTATTTACTCCAATACCATAGCGCCCAGCTAAATAAGTTACTGGCCTAACTCGACTCACACGTTCAATCATATCTGTCAGTGTTTTTAATTTCTGAAATTCAAGTTCTTTCGTTAAATTACAGGGAAATGATGCCGCTGTAGTAGAAAGCGAAAAATTATTTTGATACGGCGGGGTCAACCAAGGGTGAAGGTGGGCAGCAAATTCAATAGACTCCCCCTCTAAAGGTAAGAAATGATCAATGACTTTCTTGCCCTCAATACTCGTGACAAAAGCATAATCCATCGCCAATGTGATTTTGGCACCTATCGCAAGTAATTTTTCAATCGTATTGATTAATGTGTGCTGTGGCGAAACTGTATTATTCGCTCGGCTAAAGCAACCATGCCAATCAAACTCTTCTTCAACATGTATTACAATTGCAAGCTTCAGTGCCATCCATGTCACCTCTCATATACGAACAATATGAGCATGGCACACGAGGTGCATAACCGCAAAAAAATCCCATTCATGAACAAGCCTCATAAATGGGATTAACATCAATAGCTCACTGTCGCATCGCTATTTAACTTGAATATATTTGTTGCTCGTTAATAACTCTAAAACGATATTCACATTATCGCTAAGCTGCTTATCGACACGTCCGGGGAAAGCCTCTTCCAGTTTATCGATACGATCAAACTCGGTATGCCAAATTTTACCCCATTTTTTCTCTTCAGCACGATTACATGCCGTTTTATTATCAGCGTCGTAACAATCCCACATCGCAGGATTAGTGGTTTGAGAATAGCCATCATAGCCATCCGCCCCATTAATATTGAAGTTAGTTGCTTCAACATAAGCAATCGGAATACCCGCACACGCAAAGCCAGCATGATCCGACCATGAACCCGTTTCGCCTTCAGGGTAACCTGGGAATGTTGGGTGAATAACGTACTTATCCGCTTCGCCATTAACATCAACAGAAGCCTTCAGCATCGCTTCTCGCATTTTTGTATCAAAGCTATAGTCCGTTTCTGTTAACCCCAAAGACTCACATGTTCTTTTATACTCTGCATAATCAGAATGCGCAGCGTGGACATATACGATATCGCCACCACCAACAGTATCGTAATTTATCATGCCTATGACATTTTTAAGCTTGTCATTCGCTAATGCATCTTTGACATAATATAACGAACCGTTTAGACCGTTTTCTTCAGCTCCTGGATATAAAATACGGACATTAAATGGTAATTCTGTTTGTTGTAGCTTTTCAGCAATAGCAATAGCGGCAGCTAGACCAGCACCGTTATCTGTTGCACCTAACGAACCATGATCGACACCAGTGGAATCATAATGTGCAGCCAAAATAATAGTTTTATCTACTTTCCCCTTTTTCTCTACAATATAATTATTTGAAAAATATGTTTTCCCTTTCTTTTCATAAGCAAATGGTTGAACATTAACATCAAAACCAAAACCCGTTAATTTATCGTATATCCAATTCCCTGTTTGAATTTCTTTTTGTGTGCTTGCTTCACGATCGCCAATACCTTGCGTTTCATCTGCAATTTCAACAAGATAACTTACAGCCTTTGCGCCATAATCGACTTTATTATTATCATCAGATGAATCGCTATTACAGCCAGATAAAATAATAGCTGCTGCTAATGCAGAGCACTGAAATATTCCTTTTTTCATTATCGCATCTCATTTTATGGGTTGAATTTTAAGAGAAGAATAACGTTTAAATGATAAAAGTAACTGTGACATTCCACTTATTTATTAATAGCCGCACTATTTTGTTATTAATGTGAGAATTTGATCACTTCTAAAATAAAGGAATATATATTTCATATTCATGAATCGTATCCCTTCACTCTTCAACAGTTATTAATCAAAACACTAGTCACTATTAATAAGAAGAGACTCCCTTTCTACTTTTTTTAGTTTAGCGACAACAAGTTGATAAGAATGATGAGCAAGATCCGTTAATAGCGTTGAATCAACTTCTCCACAAAGTTTAATCGTTATCCAGTGTCTTTTATTCATGTAATAACCAGGAGAAATCGAATCAAATTGAGATACTAATACTTCACCATCCTCAGGTTTACATTTCACCGTAACACGCGCTATGTCTTCATTTTGAGAAACGAGTGCGTACATTTTACCTTTCACTTTATAAACTAAAGCATCAGGACCAAAGGGAGATGACACATCGGAACCAGTAAACGATGATAGCAATGTTTCTATTTGATGTTTATTCATGAGCTACTCCGTGTATATCCAATAAACATGCATAGCTAAGACTAACTCAGCTGGTGAACTTTCTTAAATTTACGTATCTTTGTCCTTACATTTTTCATCGGTGATGATGTATTAAATTGAATCATCCTCCCCAATGTCCATTTTTCATACCATGGCTGTTCATACAAGCAGCTATTATCTAAACTATCAATTAAGGTAACAATCGACGCTGTCGTTACTTGTAGCTCTTGCTGAAGCGCAAGAAAAGACCAATCACGATATTCATGCTGAAAGTGCTGGGCTAACAGCCCTAGCTGATTCCACTTATAACCATCAGCTGGAAATTCAACATCTCGCCCAGCTGCTTTTTCTTCATACCAAAACATCACAAGTCTCCCCCAGCCAAGCAAATAAGCTAAGGTATCGCAGACACTGATCCTTGTTCCTTTCACATTGCCTTCAATTTCACAAAGGCGAGTCAACTCGGCTGGAATAGTGACAACGTCACAGTGAAGTTTTCTAAACGCCTCATTGATTGCGCTAAGTAACTCTACTTTATTTTGCGGAACAGAAGACACGACAAGCTCCTTTTTATTTGCGAATCATTATCAATACCTTGATTTACTAAATTAACTATCTAACATACCTCCATTATCTGACGTCGTTAATGTATGCCACCAGCGGCTAAATCAACACATGTAAACACGAAGGCCATGAAATGAATCAAAATATACAGACAGCTTATCAAGGCGAGCTATACGGCATTGCTTTTTTTGAGTACTTTGCCAAGCACTACACAGAACAAAAGCAACAAACACTTTGGGATACATTGATAGCAGTCGAAGTACGTACGGCAAAACTGATCGAAGCTTATTTTGATAGCGTTCAACAGCATTACAATAACCATGACCCCAAAATGATTAGCAAAGGTGAAGCAGACGCACAAAAGTGGATAGCGCTGCCTTGGGATGAATTAGTGATCACACTTGAAGCTTGGGTTAAGCCCTATGAACGTCAATACCGGGATTGGTATAACCAAACAGAAATGCATTCTGCTATAGAGTTGCCGGTATTTGAGCTTATCGCCGCCCACGAAACCGCTATTTACACCTGCTGGCAAGAAGAGTGTCAGCAAAAATCAGGTATTGAGCCACTTCAATCCTTTTTAACCCAATACACCCTTCAAGAGTCCCCTCTACGATAAGGTGTTATCTTTAGCGTATGTATACTCTGTGATTAAGCTAAGGTAGAGAGCCGATGAGTGATATAAATTACCCTATTCTGTATTCCTTACAACGTTGCCCGTACGCAATACGAGCAAGACTTAGCTTACTATTAGCAAACCAAACCGTATTATTACGTAATGTTAAGCTGCAAAATAAACCCGCCGAAATGCTCGCTGTATCACCCAAAGGGACAGTCCCCGTACTTTACTTCCCGCAAGAAGATAAAGTCATCGACCAGAGCTTAGCCATTATGTATTGGGCTTTAACAACCAATGACCCTAATAATTTATTGAGGACAGGAGAGCCTAAAACATCTAATGAAATGCGCCAGCTAATCGAACAGCATGATAATGTCTTTATTCCTCAGTTAGAGCAATACAGGGCAACTGCACGTTATCATGACAAGAAAGAGGCTGATGCAAGGCAAATCTGTGAGGGCTTTGTTGCAGCATTGGAGGATAAATTAACGCATTCTGCTTTTTTAATGGGTAATACACCATCGCTTGCAGACTATGCACTGCTCCCTTTTATGCGCCAATTTTCAAAAGTGGATCGAAAATGGTTTCAACTGGCGCCTTACCCTAAATTTCGACAGTGGCTTACTAACCACTATAATAATCCGCTGTATGCAAAAGCGATGAGGCCCTATCCAGAATGGCTTGTTGAACGTGAGAATGTTATTTTAAGCTTTGAAAGTTAATCAGCCCTAAGTGAAGATTCATTTTGCTTAACGCACAATAAGAAAAGACACCAAATGAAAAAGATCACCCTTTACGTAAAAGACAATTGCCCGCACTGTAAAGACGCACAGCGTTACCTTGATGCGAAGAAAATTCCCTACCGATTAACGAACGCTGCGACGCCCCGCGCTCAGAAAGAACTCAGTGCAATGAAAGCTCGCTCTATTCCAGTATTAAAAGTCGGTGATCAGGTGGTGATCGGTTGGAATCAAAAGAATTTTGAAAAGGCGTTTAACGCGTAAACGTTTTTCTAACGATTATCCCAAGCTTTATACCTTCATCATGCTCAATAAAGTTTGGGATAAACCACCAGCTTAGCCTAACGTACTCGGCTTACATGTTCGCTATACGCTCATCAATGCATTCATAAGAGCCCATTTCAAACTCACGACAAATCCAAGGGCGATTTTCGTAAATCGTACACATCAAAGTGTCACGATCCAGTGCTGAGCACCAACCATCGTCTAAACGAGCCATTACCTCGCCACCCCAATTATCTGTTGCAATATGTTCTTCTGGTACACCTGTATCTGTCAATATCATTACTTCTAGACGGCAGCAACATGCTTGGCAGTTAGCACATGTCACTTCAGAAGCAGGGACATTTTTGACTTCAATATTCATAAACAGCTTCAAAATACGTATTTGCCCGCATCATATCTTATTATTTAACGGTGCAATAGCAATGTGATGCCCTCAGTCCTTTTACTGCGATAAATCTTGATGTAATGCGTAGGTTATAAATAGGTACTTGACCAATTTAACCAAGACCAATAACATGCACATGAAATGCAACTTTAGAAGTACAAACATCTCGGAGAAACGACATGGCACTATCATTCAAAAAATTATTTAAAAAAGATGAATCTGAAACAAATGCAGTTTTGACGCAACAAGCACAAACTGAGGATACACAAGCAGTAATCGAAGGTACTGAAGATCAAACAGCAGAGAAGAAAAAAGGAAAACACGGTGAACCAGGTTTTTGTTGTGGTTCATGCTCTTAATATTAATTTAATAGAACAAGCGAGCTCCTTCCATAAACTGGAGGGAGTAACTTCAAGCACCTTACCCTTTTCGTTTTTCTTTTTTTTCTTGATATGAAATCCATTTAGCAATCATTTTGATCAAATCTGCCTTATTAACTGGCTTTGTTAAGTAATCATCCATCCCTAAAGCAAGACTCTTTTTCTTCTCCTCAGCCATAGCATGCGCAGACAAGGCAATAACGGGGCACCAAGGATAGTTTATTTCTTGCAACGCACGAATATCCGCCGTCGCTTCATAACCATCTTTGTTGGGCATCGAAATATCAGTGATAACGAGATCTGGAAGGTTTTCCCGATACAGCGCAACAGCTTGCTCTCCATCTTCGGCAAAGAGGAGTTCAACGGCCGTATCCGCCAACATTTTTTCTATCAGTAAGCGATTTACATAGCTATCTTCTGCTATGAGTATTTTTTATGCTCAATTACATCGTTCACTCGGTGATCATCGGCTATGTAATGATCTTGATTAACCGCTGTCGGAGACTTGGCTGGCTGATTAACTAACGTCATGGTAAAGGAAAAACAAGAACCTTTTCCTGCTTCGGAACATACAGTGAGTTCTCCACCAAAGAGTTGGATTAAGCGTTTACAAATGGCTAAACCTAAGCCTGTCCCCTCATATTGTCGGGTTGCCGAATTATCCACCTGTTCAAATTTTTCCATAATAAACGGGAGTCTTTCTGCTGGTATTCCTATCCCAGTATCTTGTACACAAATATGGAAACGCGTTTTTCCAACAAGTGCTTCAGCATCAATGTTCACCGAGACTGAGCCTGAATCCGTAAATTTAACCGCATTTCCAATTAAATTTAAAAGAATTTGGTTAAGGCGGCCTTTATCTCCAACTACTGCTGTATTTATCTTTGAAGATATATTCATAACTAATGGTAAATTTTTCTCTTTCGCCTGATAAGTACACAGATCTATCGTAGACTCAACCACCTCTTTTAAATTAAAACATTCATTTGTTAATGATAATTTACCTGCCTCAATTTTACTGTAATCTAGAATGTCGTTAATAATAGTGACTAAATTTGCAGCCGACTTATGCACTAATTCCAACTGCTCTCGTTGTTCTGAATGCATAGACTTTTCAAGAAGTAACTCACTAAAGCCCATAATCGCATTCATTGGTGTTCGAATTTCATGGCTCATGTTAGCCAGAAACTCAGATTTGGCTTTAGTTGCTCTCGTCGCCTCTTCAAGGGCTGTCTCTAATTGTTCCTCAACCTGTCGGCGCTTAGTTATATCGCGTTCAACAGCAATAAACCGCACTATTTCACCGTCGCTATCTGTTACAGGGGAAATATCTAGCTCAACCCAATACGACTCACCACCTTTAGCATAATTAAGGATCTCAACGCGTACAGCTTCCTTCTGAGCTATCTTCCGTGACATTTCATGAACAATTTCAAGATCAGAACAATCACCTTGTAGTAAACAACCAGGAGACTGACCAACAACTTCAGACAAGGTATAACCAGTAAGATTTTCAAAAGCTGGATTTACCCAGGTTATCTTACCGTCCGTATCTGTGATTATGATGACATCCCTAGCATGCTCGGCAACCTGAGCAAGTTCAGTGACTTTTTCCGTTAGTGCAATTTGCTGTTGGTGTTTTTCTGCCAGTGTTTCTTGTGCTTTAGCTAAAGAATGAGACATCTCATTAAAGGCGGTACTAACACGCGTTACCTCATCGTGGCCCGTTACCATAATTTGCGCTCCGGGCCCCATTTTAGCCACCTTGTCTGCCCCCTTTCTTAACACATCAAGCCGACGCATCAAGTATGTCCCTAGTGCTAAAGAGAACAAAGCCACCAGCGACATTTCAGCAATGGCAATTAACAAGCTTGAGCGTGTGGCTTGGCTAAGCATGACATGAAGGTCGTTAACTGTTACCCCCATCTCAACATTGCCATAAAGCTGGCCATCGACTTGAATTGGGCTTATCACATCATAAACGTCATCAGTTACATCAGCTGGAGAGACGGTAGTATCAACATTGGTGTAATCACCGTGCCGTGCTAACTCGATACCATTACGGTCGGTAATTCGGATATAGGCAAGATTTTGCTCACTAACCAAGGATTCAGCAAAGCTATCTAAATAGGCTAAGTCCGTCGCTAATACCGCATCTCTTGTTGCTTTTGCAAAAACACTTGCCAATTGGTTTGTACCAACTTTCAACCGATTTTCATTCGATGATTTTAGCCATTGCAATCCAGTAACAATAAGTAGCGCAAGAGCAAGGGCTTCAATAACTGCGATGCCAATAATTGTCTTAGTTCTTAACTTCACAATATGCCCCCCTTCTTACTTTTATATCGCTTCTACCTAAAGGTTGATGCCTAACCCTACGATGTCATCCCAGTCGCTATCCTTCGCTGGTTCAAAACCTTTAATACTCAGCATATCAAACATCGCTTTCGCTTTAGGGTGCTGATTAAGCGAGTCTATACTGTTACGTAATTGATTAGCTGTGTCAGCGTCTAACGAATTCAGATAGGCAATGGCATGAGGCGTATAACTATTCGTTTTATAAATGACCTTGAGTTGCTCTCTTAAAGAATCTGGGATGCTGTTAAATGTTCGCATAACACCACCTCCCGCAGGATAAAGTCCTTTAGCAACCGCCATATATACAGAATCATGCGCACCAACATATTTAGGCATTATAGAAAGCCCTTTCTGTCGCAGTTCTGACTGCGTGAGAATGGATGCTGCAAACGCTCGAGGGGCAGGAAAAGCAAGTAATTGATCACTCAAAGATTCAATAGAACCACTCCAATCCTTTTGCGCCACCATTATCCCGGTAATTCGTTTATCTTTGGCATGGGCCAGCGCAGTATAACCAGGGGCATGGTTAACGAGGGTAAAATGATAAGGGTTCATGTAGGCCATATCATATTCACCTGCTGCTAAACGTTCTTCAAACGTTGGAATATCACGAGCTGTAGCAAAGCTAAACTTGATCCCAGTAACGTCACTCCAGGCTTCGAGCAACGGTCCCCACTGTTTTGCTAATTTAGACGCTGATTGCTGCGGTACTACACCAAAAACAATTTCTTTCTGCTCCGCATACGATTGAAAAGAAATTAAGACCAACAAGGCAATACATAGCTGCTTTACGATTACGCAATTCATTTTGGTTTGCATTTTAGTACTCCTTTATTCGCTTTTCCCAAGGCAGTTATAAACACACTCTGTATTGATGCGCCATAAGCGATACAGAGTGGCTCAATTCGCCTATTATTCATTGCAAAGAGCTTTAACCAAATAGCAACCAATTGCATAGCTTGCTAAAGTAACAGTCAATCTTTATGCCAAAACAATTCATTGAACGATACGCAAAAAAATCCCACTCTGTTAAGTAGGATTTAATAGTGAGAATAGTGCAACTCTACATTCAAATTATAGTGTTTGAAGGCTTACTTAATACGGTAGGATTTGTTTCATATGGATTAATAGTAAAGTCATTACAACTGGTATTTATATCAACTGGCTTTTTCTATATGCCAAGTGCCATGACATCGCGCGTTGGTAACCTTCCACTCGCCGTCAATCTTGTTATTCGTCACGATTCCATTAAAGCGATAACCCCACCTTGGACTATCAGAATACAGCTCTAGCTTTCCTTTCTCTGAAATCCAACCTTTCAGTATCGTATTATTGTACATCAACTTTAAAGTCACCTGACCATTGTCAATGTTACCGATTATCCGTGTTTGCAAACATATTTTATCACCACTGACATCAACCCTTTTCCCTTCCCAGTTGCCATCAAATTGGTTTGAAACAGTAAATGAAGGGGTATCAGGCAATGCCACCGTTATGGGTACTCGCTCAGTATTAGCAAACTGTCGAACAATAAGTAATACAGCCGCTACAATAGCCAAAATAACAAATGGTTTTTTCATGCCTACTTCCCTATTTTTTGTTTTCCCTATTTAATCTTATTGCAACTAACGAAGCAGCTTAACTCCTTTATTTTGGAAGTTAGCTCAAAGTTTCAAATAGCAATTTTAATTGGTTTTTGACACGCTATAGTGGCTGCGTAATCTAACTATGAATAATCAAGTGGAGATAAAGAAATCAATGGAATTGTCACAATTTTTAGCGCAACTAAAACACGACCCGAGCCATATCGAGTTTGAACAAACAATGGCTATCATCGACCAACATTACACCTTCACACCAACCGCATTTAGCAATGGGGATGTAAGCAATCAGGCGGGTGAAAATAATGGTTCGTGTAAGATTTTGTCCTTTGGGCAACGTAATGCATTAACAGAGAAACAGACCCTTGCCTGCTTTGGTCGTTTTTATCGCGATGATGTGTTGAAACACCCTCATAATACAGACCACTTGAATATTAGAAACTTCATCCAATATGGTTGGAACGGCGTAACATTTGATTCAAAAGCACTCGAAAGTAAATAACTAAACAACTCACCGCATCATTATAACTCGGGATGCCTTTCCCGAGTAAAACCTAGAACTGGATGATAAGCCTAATCGCTAACGAAAAAGCAATATACCTATCTACAAACCAAATGATTCTCTACAAACAGCATGATTACAGGCGTTGCCATCGAAGCATCGACCGCACTTCCCATTATTTATAGATAATCACCTCCCTTTAATAACAATAAGATACAGGTGCAAATTTAACTTCCGCTGTATCTAACCGCTTATTTTTCCGTACTAAAAAACATCGAGTTGCTTCCAAATAACTCATATTGTTACTTTGCATTTTAACAAGCTTGTGAATGTCATATAAATTATTGAATCTAATTTAAAAAACACCTCTTCTTTTGGCCTAAACAAGCTAATGATTGAACTTGTAAGGCTTTTAATTTACGTCTTCGATGTGAGCTCTTTTTTAGCAGGGAAAAACAACAATCTTCATCAGTAATTACATTCACTATTTGATAGGGATATTATGATGCAAAAATCGTTAATCGCTTGCGCCATCATTGGTAGCTTAAGCGCTATTGGGCAAGCTAATGCCATGGACTGCTCCCAGATTGAGATCTGGAATAGTAGCACCGCCTACAGCACGAATGATCAAGTACAAAGCAGTAGTATTGTGTACAAAGCCAACTGGTGGACGAAAGGAAATGAGCCTTCGGCACACTCAGGACAATGGCAAGAGTGGACAGCATTAGGCCAGTGCGACGGCACGCCCAATAATCAGCCACCAAGCATTACTGTTACTTCGCCACTCAGCAATGCCCAATTTACTACAGGTGATGCAGTTATACTCAGTGCTGCAGCAAGTGATCCTGATGGGACTGTTGCGAGCGTTGAATTCCTATTAAATGGCACCGCTTTAGCACTAATTACCACAGCACCTTATACGACTAATTGGACTGCCCTTGCGGGTAGCCATGCCATTAAAGCAAAAGTGACCGATGACCAAGGCGCGACCAGTAGCAAAACAGTTAATGTTTCAGTATCTAACCCAACCAATAACTTACCACCAGAAATTAGTCTAACGAACCCAACCAGCACATCTCAAATCCGAGCAAATGACAACCTAACTCTTGCCGCATCTGCCACTGATAAAGATGGATCAATTTCACAAGTCGATTTCTATATCGATGACAGTTTAGTCGGCAGTGATACCGCAGCGCCTTATGAACACACTTGGATAGCCCAACAAGGTACACATAGCTTTAAATCAAAAGCGATCGATAACGAAAACACCGCAACATTTAGCGAAACAATCACAGTGGCGGTATCTGGTGGTTCTGAGAGTGGTGGATGCCAAGGCATTCCAACCTACACTGCAGGACACAGCTACCAAGTTGGTGACACAGTACAAAACTTAAACCATAAGTATCACTGTGATGTGGCTGGCTGGTGCTCATCCAACGCAGCGTGGGCTTATGAACCCGGTAATGGCCAACATTGGACAGATGCTTGGAGTGATTTAGGCATCTGCGCCATAGTGCCTGAAGTGGCGATTACATCCCCTACAAATAACAGCATTATCCTTGCAGGCAGTAGTATCACAGTAGCCGCTTCTGCATCCGATGCTGACGGCAGTGTCACCCAAGTTCAGTTCTTTGCTGGCAATAACAACCTAGGTACAGACACAACTGCGCCTTATGCGGCAGATTGGCTTGCAACAGGATTAGGTGATGTTAGCTTAAAAGCGATTGCGACGGATAACGAAGGCAATAATGCAGAATCATCGGTGCTAGTCAGTGTAAGCGATCAAGCATTAGCCACCAGTTTGACCTCACCAGTAAGCGGGTCAACCGTTACTTTAGGAAAGGCGTTTAATCTCTCAGCGACAGCCTCTGCCATTAATGGCGCAATCCAAAAAGTGGACTTCTTAGTTAACGGTAGCATTGTTGCATCTGACACCACGGCACCTTACCAAGCCAATTGGACAGCAGGCTCCGCAGGTAGTTACACCGTCACAGCGATAGCAACAGATACACTCGGCGCCACGGCCATATCCCCAGCTGCTTCTGTAAAAGTTGTCGAGCAATCAGCAGTAAAACATAACCTCATCGGTTACTGGCACAACTTTGTAAACGGTGCTGGCTGCCCTATTCGCTTACGTGAAATTTCACCTGCTTGGGATATTATTGATATTGCCTTTGCAGACAACGATCGTAATAGCGATGGTACAGTGCACTTCAACTTATACGCTGGCGACATGCACAGCAGCTGCCCTGCATTAAGCCCTGAACTCTTTAAGCAAGACGTTCACGAGCTACAAGCGCAAGGTAAAGTGATAGTACTGTCTTTAGGCGGCGCGGAAGGTACCATCACCTTAAATACTGATACCGATGAAGCTAATTTTGTAAGTAGCTTAACCAGCATTATTCAAGAATGGGGATTTGATGGGTTAGATGTTGACCTAGAAAGTGGTTCTAACTTACTTCATGGCACGCAAATCCAAGCACGTTTACCGCGAGCACTTAAACAAATCGAAACCAACATGGGCAGTGACATGTACTTAACCATGGCACCAGAACACCCATACGTTCAAGGTGGCATGATAGCTTACAGCGGTATTTGGGGGGCTTATATTCCATTGATTAACGAGCTACGCGATACCCTCGACCTACTCCATGTTCAGCTATACAACAACGGTGGCTTGCCTAATCCGTACATGAATGGCGCTTCTGCACCTGAAGGTTCTGTGGATATGATGGTTGCATCAGCACGTATGCTGGTAGAGGGCTTTAAACTGGCTGATGGGACGCAATTCGCACCACTGCGTGATGACCAAGTCGCTTACGGTTTACCCTCGGGTCCTAGCTCTGCGAACTCAGGCCAAGCGCCAACACAAAACATCTTAGATGCACTTGATTGTGCGACCAAAGGTACCAAGTGTGGCACGGTGGTTCCAACCAAGCTTTACCCTAACTTCGGTGGCGTGATGACATGGTCTATCAATTGGGATGAGCACGACGGCTACAACTTCTCTGGCCCTGTCGGTGATAAATTAAAAGCGATGAATGCACAGTAGTATTCATCAAGCTTAAAGTCACAGGATTTAAAAACGCAATAAACGCTCAGTCTTTACTGAGCGTTTTCTTTTATAACTTTACGCTTAACAAGGTAATTCCGTATACTGCGCCGCTAAATACCTATCAACACGGTTAAACCAAATGATTATTTTAAGTACCAACATGGGCGACATCGAGATTGAGTTAAACATGGAGCGTGCGCCCGTTACCTCTAAGAACTTCTTGAAGTACTGCCAAGATGGTTTTTACGAAGGCACGATTTTTCACCGTGTGATTAAAGGTTTTATGGTCCAAGGTGGTGGTCACACTGCGGATATGGATGAAAAACCAACACGAGATCCTATTGCTAACGAAGCAAATCGCGGTCTGAAGAACGTAATTGGTTCAATCGCAATGGCACGTACTGATGCCCCACACTCAGCAACAGCACAGTTTTTCATCAACCTAGATGATAACGATTTCTTGGATCACACTGCAACAACCAATATGGGCTGGGGTTACTGTGTGTTTGGTAAAGTAACGGCGGGTATGGATGTCGTGAAGAAAATGGCGGTTGTGCGCACAACCTGTAAGCGCGGCCACGATGATGTACCAAGCGAGCCAATTGTTATTGAGAAAGTAACAATCAAAGAGTAATACCTCTCTGAATAAGTAAAAGAGTGCCTAGCAACCAAGGCTATATGGCACTCTTTATCACTTAACGTCAATATTAAGCATTCACTACAAAATCAAAACTGGCCTCCGAGTGTTCACCGTTTTGAACAATATCGATTTGTAGTTGCTCTCGTTCTTCTCCGCCCCACCATTCATTGCCTGTCTGCCCTTTCAGATACAGCTGAGTTGTTAATAGTTCACGATCTTTTTGCCATAGCTTAACGTGAATATGTGGTGGTCGATTGTTGTAAGGCACTGGTACCAAGGTTTGAAAGGCATATTGCCCTTTACTATCGGTTTCAACACCACCAAAGCCGGCAAAATGAGAGTCAAATGCCGTGTGGTTAGCCTGCTGAGGATGATCGTAAATACCTGCGCCATCGCATTGCCAAATTTCAACTTGAATACCGAGTAACGGCTTTCCTTGGCGGTTGCGAACTTGCCCTTGCAAAATCAAAGGCTTACCTATCAGCCCTTGCACATTAGCGATTAAATTTGAACGGCTCGGTATAGGTATTACGGGATAGAATGGCCCTTCCGCTTGAGGGGGCGTTAACAAGCTAGCGGTGGTTGGTTTTGCTTTCGCACGCCACGCGAACAACAGTGACCACAATGCAAGGAAGTGACGCCTGCGCATAATACCTCTCCCGATAGTAAGTAGCCTTCGACATTACTTACATTGTGGCAGTGCTTATTCAAATAAACTAATTGGCGATGCTGTTGAGACAAAGCTACTCAAAAATAGGCGCATCAAAATCATGCCCTTCATCGGTGTAAGCCGTCACAATTGCATCAGCGACTAGACCAGTTTCTGCTTTAACTTGGGTTTCAAAAAAGTGCTGAATTTGTTTACGTCGACCATGTGCAGACCAACAATCCGCATCTTCCCAAATTTCATTAAACACGATTGGGTAATCATTTCGGATTGCACTTGGATGATCGATTTGGCGCGTCAGCATATATTGGATACAGCCTTCTTCGCGGTACGCGTCTGGCTCTAATGCTTTTAACACCTCAAACAACTCGGCTTCTTTCCCGTCTTTTGGCTTAAACTGCGCGAGTACATAAACACGACTAGTCATAGTAAATTCCTTTTTAATTAGATATGTAGGTTACTTTTAAGTTAACTGCTTTTCCCTGTTGCTTGTTCAAACACCTGCTGGCCAGTTAGCTTTTTTGTTTCGTTACTGAACGCGTAGTAATCAGGCTTTTCATCAATGAATATTTCGCTTTCTAGGTCAAAATCTTGATCTTGGAATAAGCCAGCTGAGAGAATATATTCATTCTTCGGTAATAAGTGGTAGAACAAATGCGTACCACATTTACCGCAAAATCCTCGCTCTGCCCACTCAGAAGATTGATAGATTAATGGGGTATCACCAAGAAAGGTAACATTCGGTCCACAATGAACAGCAAAGAATGGACCTCCGGTCCATCTCCGACACATATCGCAATGACATAAGCCGACATCATGTTGATCGTCAGCAACGGCTTCTATTGCTCCACAAAGGCATTTCCCTTTCATCATCCATTCCTTTCATTAATCTTGTTCTACACAGCGTAGACCAAATTTATCCGATTCTTGGTGATAACTAATGTGCCAACTGTTGCTCTCGCTGAATCTTCACCCAAAAGGCTTCTTGGCACTTATTATTGAACACTTTCTTCATAGGCCTGATCGCATAAACGTCAGACTCAACTACTTGATAGCTAATCCAGCACTCTTCACACACATTATCAGCGGTATGTTCTGGAGTGCCGTTTAGGCTGTCTTTTTCCGAGCAATACTGAAGAACGACACCATTATTGAAAACATAAGACGTCTGTTCTTCATTCACTTCAACACCATCATCAATATATTGGTGTGAATGTGTCTCTTGAGTGGCGATCACAACATCAGAACTATGCCCTTTTATCGCGGCGATATAAGTAAACAAATTATCCATTTGTCGCTACTCCGATCGCGCTTTCACTGTTTTCTTAACTTTTTTTAGTGCCATTGTTCGCTTTAATGGCGAGAGATAATCAATGAACAAATTACCTTTTAAATGATCAATTTCATGCTGCATAACCACAGCGAGAAATTCACTATTTTCAATCGTCATTTGATCGCCATTACGATCTAGCGCAGAGACCACCACAGACGTATAACGTTCTACATCTGCGTAATAACCTGGGACTGACAAACACCCTTCTTGCCCCATTGCCTTATTGCTACCGCTCACTACCTCTGGGTTAATTAACACTAAAGGATCATCGCGATTTTCTGAGATATCGATAACAACAATGGCATTGGTGCTACCAACTTGCGTTGCAGCTAATCCGATACCATCACTTGTCGAATACATGGTTGCGAGCAAATCATCGATGAAAGGTTGAACTGCAGCAATATCCGTTACCGGCTTTGCTGGAATTTTGAGTCTTGGGTCTGGAATTGTCAGAATATCTAAAATAGCCATAGCACGTCTTCTGTTAAGTATCTTCAATATCAATATTGGTAAGAAAGTGTTCAAACGATTTAATCTGCCAAATTAATAGCAACCTTGCTCGATTAATCGCATTCATCGTAATGATATTACAGGCTTTCTCGCGTTATACAGATACAAAAGCAATTTGTGATCGAGTAAGGCATAGATCGTACGCCTAATTGATAACAATTATCAACTTTAAGTATAGATATTGCTGGTGCAAGCTGTACGAATCATCTATTAAGCTGAATGAATACTGGCGCTATTTGAAATACTCATGCTTACACCCTATTGATAACTAGCAATTTACCCATGAAAATGTAAACTATTATCATTATCAGAAAGAGATTTATCTATGAATACAATTGTTGTTTGGGGAGCGGCAAGTGGTTTAGGCGCAGCCATGGTCGACTACTTTCATCACCAAGGTGAAAACGTTATTGCCGTTGCACGTAATCCATCAAAAAACCCTCGTCTACAAGCACTAGGGATCCCATCTATTAGCTGTGATGCAACAGATGCTCAGCAAGTTGAAAAAGCGGTAGCTGCGATACCAGCCGATGCTTGGGTTGTATCGACTATGGGCAGTTTCCATGCCGATGTACCGGTTGATTACATTGGTCACCGATACTTAATCAATGCTCTGGAGCAACACCAGATCCAGCGTTTCTTACTCGTCACGTCGCTAGGTTGTGGTGACTCATGGCAATACTTGTCAGACGCCGCCAAAAAAGGCTTTGGTGCTGCGGTTCGTGAAAAATCATTAGCAGAAGCTTGGCTTCAGTCGAGCACGCTGGATTACACTATTTTGCGCCCCGGAGGCTTAAAAGATGGAGACGTCACCAATGATGGTGAGCTTTCTCAACACACTGAAGTTCACGGTTTGATCCACCGTAGCGAAGTCGCAAAGCTCGCTTTACAGCTGTTCGCAGACAAAACAAGCATCGGTGAGATCTATCAATGTATCGACCCAACATTAACTTGGTAACGCGATAGACACAGAGATCCAGTAAAACCCAGCCTTTCGCTGGGTTTTACTTCTTAAGACGCCATCACTTTTATACCAAACAGAGTAAACAGGCCACCCGTCGCGTAATCAATATAATGGGAAATGCGTTGATAAACACTTTTGGCAGATTGCCGCGAAAATGCAACGCCGAGAAACACATGCCACACCAATGTAATTGAGGACATAGTGAGCATGATGGCGAATACCATCCACCCTGTCATGTGCGCTGGCATCGAAATACTAAACACACTGACCACAAAGAAACCGGTTTTAGGGTTCAAAATGCTTGTAATGAAGGCCGTCAAAAAGATCTTTTTTGAGGAAGGAAAACTCACTGTCGGTGCATTCGCACCTGTCATTAGCGCATTACTTTTTCGTGTTTGATAGATCTGACGAATCCCCAGATACAATAAATAGCAACCACCGACCAGCTTCATGAAACCAAATAGTTGCGGGTAATGCGTAAACAAAATCACCAAGCCTGAGCCACCGAAAAAGGCCCATAGCAAAATAGCCGTACTCACACCAAAAGCGGAGTACAAGGCTAGTTTTCGGTCATAATGCAAAGCTGTATTCACCGTTAATAGTACATTTGCCCCCGGTGTCGCAACCGCAAACATCCAAATTAATGCGACATTTAATAATGCCAATGTAAACGTCATACAGCTCCCTTAGCTACGGCGCAGCTTTAACACTATTTATAGCGGTTTAAAGAAACGATCACTGCGCGGTATATAGTAGTTATCATAATTAAACGACAAAACAACACGCTTTGTTCTTCCCACAATTTCATCCCTCGGGACAAAACCTATCGCTCTAGAGTCTGAGCTATTATCTCGGTTATCCCCAAGTGCCATATAGTAACCATCGGGGACACGAACAGGCGAAAAACTGGATCGTAACGAGCCCTTCTTATTCACGTTAAGCATCGATCCTCCTTGATCACCAATATTAACGCAGCAGTGAAGTGACAACGTAATAGGTATATCGATACCTATTTTAATCACCAATAATAAAACTTAAAGAAAACGAGAAATGATAAGGCTGTTAGCAGCCCAAACCATCCTCCAAGAACAAAACACCATTTTTGTTCATGACTGTTTTCATCCGTATCAGCAAAAACTAATGCCCCAAATGACACAACTGGAAGACATAGATATAAGCCACCCATTTTTGAACCGCTGTACTGCAAACCTGATGGTGAAGCGACATAAAACAATAATAAATACATAGCCATAACAACGACGGCAGAGATGACATGAAAATTAAGACCTTCAATACCATAAAAGTAAAAATATAAAACTAAAATCGCTATCGTGGGTACAAGTAACATCATTTTAGCCCTTGTAACGCGCCCTTGTAACAAGCTTGTTTATGGTACGAATGACAAGTTCGGGTTGTTCCAGTTGAATGTAATGACCACTTTTCGATGTAGATACAAAATAACTCTCTGACGACAATTTACTTTGTGCTATTTGCATCTTGTTCCAAGCTTTCGCCATCTGCTTATTCTGATCTTCTGATAAAGAAGGCTGATTACGGTGCGTCGCTGTCAGTACCGCTACTGGAATATTATCTAAGTGCTTCAGATCAAGGCTACGCGCATAAGTCAGGCTGTCTTCAATCGCGCTTAACTCTGCAATCATTGTATCGACTTGGCTACCTGTGGCTAATATTGCACGGTACTGCGCCATAGCTTCAAGTGGCAAACCTTGTTCGGGGATTTCTTCTGGTGATAATGCCAAAAGCCCTATCGACTGCAAGATAGATACAACGCGAAGCTCTTCCACTAAAGCCAATTGGGCCTCTGAATTAATACGCTGCATTTCAGGTGACACATCTTCATGTAATGCATCCACCAGCACGACACCAACCACTTTATCAAGGTGATGATCCGCAAATAAACGAACATTAAGGCCGCCAAATGAATGTCCCACCAAGACTAACTCGTCTTCAATATTGGCATTAGCAAGCAAGGTTTCTAATTCTTGAACCATAGTTTGACTTGTTCGCGCTTGCTCTGCATTTGGTTCACTCCAGCCAAATCCAGATCGGTCATAACTGCACACACGCGTTGTTTGGCTGAGCTTAGGCTGTACAGCAGACCAAGTAACTGAAAAATCCCCCGCTCCAGCCTCCATCAACACAGTTGGCGAGCCTTCCCCCATACAGTTAATGTGCATCTTATAGCCCCCTACATCAACGAGACGCCCTGGCGCAGGGTTGCTCTCGATCAGTTCCGATTTTGCTGATGCACCGACCACCAATAAATAAGCAACAGCAGCCACAATAATCGCTACAGTTACCATTACGACTCTTATCAACCACCACCTAAATCCACGAGGGCTACGTAAATATTCAGACTTTGCATTCATAGTTAATTCCTTTTAAGAATAAAATGTCTCACCAATCAAACCAAGCGCCTTTATAGCGCTTTAAACGGGTGTCCGCGTACGTTTTTGAGCTACATTTACTGACGAAAACATTATAATTCTTTAGGATCTAACCATTTAAATATCACGAAATAATTTCGACGCAGATCGAGTTTATACCACTGTAAAATAGAGAAAAAGACCACTCAATGCAGCGCTCCAACAAACACATTCACAACGTATTTCCGCACCGCTACACTCAAGAGTAAGCACCCGTTACTTTTTATCGTAACGTCTAGATAAATCAGTAACGGAGGGAGTTTCACTTAACTTGATACCGCCCCCCATAAGTTATCTAAAACCGACAATGGTAAATTAAGCCTTGCTGATAATTCAGAATAGCTGTGCGCCAGCTTTATTTGATGTTCATTACGATAGTCACACCCCCACACTGTAGGATCGGACAAATCCAATTTTTTCGGCTGAGCTAACACTAAATCGGTGGTGGGTTCTGGTCTTAAATCATTCAGCTCCAGCTGAATAAGTAATGGTTGAATCACCTTACTGGCTAACGCTGTGTAACCGAGCGTATGAAGCAGGAAAACCGCATGGGCATGGGTAATGCCGTGTATTTTCTCCCCTGCGAAAAAATACCCTTTTGCATCGTGATAAACTTGATCAACACTGCGCTCTATAGCTACGGCACATAATGCTTCAATCTCTTTATCACCTATTTTTCCGTTTCCTATTTGATGGTTGCGCTTAAAATTTAGGGTGTTTTCAAACATCGGATAATGTCGATAATCATCAAGCCCAAAGTACCGTTTCCAATTATCATCAGTGCAATTAATGATTAATTTAGCGATATTCGCCACAAGGTTTTCACTGACCTTTAAGTTGTTATCTGATAATGCCTTTAACACCAAAGCGCCATAAATCACACCATGTCCAGAGCGACTCAGTTGCTTTGTATTTTGTTCGATCGCATCAATAATAGGGGTATAGTTAGTCGTCAGTTTACTTACCGCTAACGGCTTTAAAAGATGGGCATATTCTTCTGATTGTAGATGTAATCTTAACTGTAGACTCTCATAAGACGCGTCTGAAAGCATATCACTTTTCAATAAAGCCGCCCCTGCAAGTAAAGATGCACCAACATGCCCTTCGAACCATCCCTTACTGTCCTGCTCAACAACATTCGCTAATGCTAAAATTCCGTTTCTAACAAAAATATCCATACATCCCTCTGTGGTAATTGATGCCGACTGAATAGGCAAATATGATTCAACCACTTATAGCTTGGTGTGAGCCTTTATTATTGGTAACACCCATATATTCTATTTGTAATTAGTTACTTGAAACTACTCAATGTCGAGGTCAACTCAAGTAACTGCTCCGCGTTCACTATATAATCAAACACCTCTGCACCTGAAAAGTAAGAGGTAGCAATATCGAGGCAATTCAAATTTTTAGTTCCATGCGGAACATCATTGCAGCCATAGGTAAATTAAAATCACCGCAGCCGTTACTCATCAGCGTCACGACACATCAAATAGTGATGTCATTAATAATATATGACAGTTTTAAAATTCTGCACGACAGCTCTCTACTAAGGATATAGCGGAAATATGAAAAATTGACGATACTTTGCAAGCAATGCATGAGTTATCGTCTGAGACGTGTTTGGCTTATGCAAAAAAATGACATGCTTTAGAGGCTTCTATCATAGGGGGGGACGGCATTGGCCCTTCACATATTCGCCATACTCGCAGAATGGAAAAAGAGCCTAGCCTAGGTTAAGTTCTGTCTTGTTCGCGCTTTGTTATTGCTTACTATAAGGCAAGATCCAATCCACTTGATGCAGTGTAAACTGGGTATAATCAACAGCACCGTCTTTAGTTTTCGCAAACTTGCAAAGAATACCTGCTGGTTTATATTCAAACTCATACAAACTATAAGGCTCTGCAGGTAAAGGTGCTTGTCCTGCCGCCTGCATCATTAACATACCGTCTTGCAAAAAAACCTTAATCTCGACATCAACGCTCGGTGTAGTAAAAGTACCCTCGTACTTTTTCAGTTGTGCAATAGCTAATGAAATCGGCTTACGGTCGAAGTCAGGTAACTCAAAAGGACGATCAAAATAAATGCTTAATACCGCCACTAATATGTCATTAAAATTATGGTTCAGAGCATCCACAGTGACAGAAAGCGCGACATCATCAGCATCGAAATAACTAACATCCGATAAGAAACTTTCAATTTTTCCACGGTGGCCATAGCTTGATTTTGTATAGAAAGGCAACTTAAATAATCCCTTACTTGTTGTATTTTTAATTCCTTTCATCATTGCCAACGACTGGTGTGAAATCAATTCACCGTGAAACAAGGCACGAATAAAACGCGTTAAATCATAAGGGGTCGAGAGTACAGCCCCCGCACTATTCGCAACACTCATTGACCATTGCGGCATCAAATTCCAGTGGCCCTGGTAAAAGTAGAACGATTTTAACGCTTTTCCACAATCCGCTTCCTCAGCGCAATACTTGGTCTCTTTCAAATCGAGCGGCGAGATAATATTATTTTGCACTAAGTCAGTATAAGACTTGCCCGTCACGTCTTCTAAAATATAACCTAACAACGCATAGTTAGAATTACTGTATTCATAGCTCGCATCAGGTTCAAACACAGGTTTATACGACGCTATTCTTGCCAGCAACTCCTTTTTATCTTGGTACTTAGCAAAGTAAGCATTGAATTCAGGCGCATTAGTGTAGTTAAAAATACCGCTTCGGTGCGAAAGTAGTTGGCCTATTGTTATCTTCTCTGCGTTTTTTATGTTGGGATAAAAATCAGACAGTGGCGTTGATAAGGTGAGCTTGCCCTGCTCTATTTGTTGGAATACTAAAACCGAGGTGAAGGTTTTAGTAATAGAGCCCACTTTATATTGTTGATTGCCTTTAAATGCCGTTATTGCACCCTTCGGCAACACTGTTTGTTTACTGTAGGTAACCTGACCTTTTTCTGTAAAAACGACACTTAACGTCGCCTTGTTATTGTCAGCGAGCGAATGTAAATACTGATCCATTTTTGCTTTATCAAAGGCTCTTTCGGCAACCGCGAAACTTGATGTAAACAGTACAGCAACAATCAAGCTAATGATAAAAGCACATCGTTTTATCCCACCTCTAACGACACAAACCCACATCCTATGGCTCCTTCAATTACGTTAGTCAGTATTGCGATCATGAATAATATTTAGTGCATGTTTATTTGCGTGAAACTAAGTAGGTAAACTGTGGAGATAAGCGGCGTAATGTTCAGAGACCACGCTGCTGTATTCTTCACGCGCTCAAATACACTCTCTTTGATCAATGCTAACGTTATATTACTTTGTTAACGCTAGCTGATGGTTAACCGCATTCATTTCTGCGATTAAATCCACACCAATAACTTTCTTTCTTGCACTTGGCTCCACCGCTATATTCACAGTTTTTACCCCAGCCTCACCCCCAAATTGAACTAACAACTCACCGCTAGGCGCGCAGATCTGGCTTTTACCACAATATTCACCAACGATATCCGCTGTCACATCGCAACCAATACGATTACATGTCACGACATACACACTGTTTTCAATCGCCCTTGCTTTTGAGATATGTAAACTTTGCTCACCACCAAAATTGGCAGGATGTAACAGCACCTCTACCCCCAATTTACTGTATTCACGGATAAGTTCAGGGAACCAAAGATCAAAACAAACGGCGATACCAAAGGTCACACCTTGATATTCGAACGTGAAAAGCGTATCCCCGCGCGAGAAGTACAGCTTATCAATATTGGTTTGAGTTATTTTTCGATATTTACCAATCAAACCTTTGCCACCAATCACAGCAACACTATTGAAAAACTGCCCTTTATCTACTTCGGCAACACCAGCTACTATGGTTGTGCCGTATTTTGCAGCTAAACGACTTAACGCTGAAATGGTTGGACCCGTATCATAATCTTCGCACAAAGCTTGAATATCTAATGGTGATTCAAATATATACCCCGTTGAAAATAACTCAGGAAGCACAACAATATCGCCGACACGCTCGCTATTCGCCAATACCTCTGCCACCAGCTCGAGATTTTTAATTTTATCTTTATAGAAAACATCGGTTTGAATCAGTGAAATTTCCATAAATTTCCTATCACTGTGGCAACATTAATTATCATGCTAACAAGGCTTAAACGGCGAGAGATCTATCTGTTCGATTTCGCATACCGCAACAACCGTTGGATGAGCAGCCAGACGCTTTAGGTAAGCGGCTAAATAGTCAAAATGTAATGGCGATGGCGTAATAGACAACGACCATTCCGCCAACATGAACAAAAAGAAGTCACATGCAGTGACAGTGTCACCCAACAAATACACTTTGTTCTCTCTACAATTACTTTCAAGCTGAGCGTTGATTACTGACAAAGCATCAGCAATTCGTTCATCTTGTGCTGCCACTATATTAGGGATGGTGCTCTTATCATTGGTATGACGATGAGGGTAATAACGCACCATAAGCTCAGCTTGTAACGTGTTATTCAAATACGTTAGCCATTGGAAAAACAATGGGCGCTCTCTACTCCCTAATGCTGGCATGAGCCCCTGTTCAGGGTGTTGTTCACACAAATGAATACAAATAGCGGGGCTTTCAAAAATCGCCAGACCACGTTTTAAATCAGCATCGAGCCCGACAGCGCCTTCGAGCGAGTGATCAATCAATGTAGGAATACGCCCTGCAGGATTCAATGTTAGATACGCTGGTGATTTTTGAGCGTTGGATTTCTTATCTACCAACACGAGATCGTAGTTAAGTCCCATATGATGCAATAAAAAATGTGGAGCCAAACTGGCATTATTCGGGTAGTAAAACAGAGTGTACAAATCACTTTCCTTGTCGATTTTCAGCATGAACACCTACAGACTTAACATCTGCAAGGTCTTAGATCTTAGGTATTTGGTCTTTGGTCTTAGGCCTTCCGCACTGCGTAAACAAATAAAAGGCATTATTCCTTATCGAAGCTATCCACTACAATCGCGCCCATCGAAGCCGGCATAGTGATCACAATAATACGTTTTAACGCCACCAAAGGGTCGCTCATTAACGGTAATTTATCTAAACAGAACAACACCAAAGCCACCACCAAAGCCGCCATCAAATAGGCAACAACAATACGGAAAATAAACACAAGCTTTCTCTGGCTAACATTGCGCTGAAACACACTTTCATAGGTATACAACGTCAGGAAAGTCACAGACAGCACAATGAGCAGTAGTAAATTACGGCTTGGTAATGTTTCACCTAATCGCCATGCTTCTTCTGAAAAAGAAATAGGGACAGCCAAAGCAAATGCACCCACAAATATTTGGCTCGCATCTTCGAAATTGAAGTTAAATTTCATATCCCTATCCTTTGCCCCTACGAGAGAAGTGGCGATACTGTCATTATTGTATATTCAGGCTCTTATCAATCCGTATTACGGACATAATAGTGATCAGCATATAACTTACCACCGATCTCATAAGCCTCTGGTATCACATTATCAAGATTAAAACCGCATTTCATAAGCACGCGTTCAGATGCAACATTACCTTCAGTAACAACGGCTTGGTAACGGTTAATATCATGGGTAGATTCGGCCCACGCTATCAGTGCTTTCAATGACTCGGTGCCATATTGCTGGCCATGAAAATCAGGCGACAACAGGTATCCCACTTGAGCGATATTATCTTCAATAATAAAGCCCGTGATACCCATAGGTTCGCCTGTCATCTTGTCTTGAATCACCAGACAAAGCCAAGACTCTGCCTGTGGACTCCAAGGCAATAAGCGCGACTCAAACTTCTCTCGAATACCCGCTTCATCGAGCAAATCAAAGCACAGCGCGATGACGTTTGGATCTTGGTAAAGTTGTAAGAACAGCGCCCAATCAGATTCAGTGATTACCCGCATTGTTAAACGACTCGACTCTATTTTCATACTCTCTTAATACCTCACTCATAACGTTAAGACATAACGTCGCTGTAGCGGCGTTATAGCGTGCTTAACCTATCACTCTATGACTAAATAAAACCATGATAAGACGGACATATAAAGAGCAAAGTGCGAAGAAATTTTAATTACACCAAGAGTGTAAATTTAGTTAAAAGCGCTATTCAGAATAGATGAGGACTGCTAACCTAAATGCAAAAGAGAATAATTATCGAGTAGAGAGAAATGAAAAAGCCGTCACCTAAATTACTGACTGTTATTAGTACAGAACAAATCACACCCAACATGCAGCGCCTTGTATTTCATAGCGATTCGCTGGCTGATTTCCCTAATGATTGCGAAGGTGGCTACATCAAGCTGCTCTTTAATAGCCTAGGTGAAACCGATTTAAGCACAGTCGCTGAAGGTGAGCGACCTGCTATGCGCACCTACACTGTTCGACGTTTTTCGGCGACTGATTGCACCATAGAGGTGGATTTTGTTCGCCATATCACAACAGACTTACAATGCGGTTTTGCTGCTCGTTGGGCCATGAGTGCACAAGTTGGCGATACCATTAATGTTGCAGGCCCAGGCATCATCAACGAAATGAACTTAGCTGCAGATTGGTTCTTCATGGTGGCGGACATGACAGCCTTACCCGCCCTTTCTGCCAAAATTCAAAAGCTACCGCAAAACGCAAAAGGTTACGCTGTGATCAAAGTGATTGATCACAAGGATATACAAACTATCGATGCGCCTGAGCACTTTCATGTTATCTGGTTAACAGGGGAAGAGTCATTAGCGGAAAAGGTCAGAACACTGGCGTGGTTAGAAGGTACCGCCTCTGTATGGACAGCCTGTGATTTTGACTCTATGCGAGCCCTACGCAGTTACTTCCGTAACGAAAAAGATGTCGATCGTGAAAACATTTACATAAGCAGTTATTGGAAACAAGGCGTATCTGAAGACGGCCATAAGGCGATAAAACGACAAGATGCCAGCGAGAATAGCTAAGTAGCTAAGTAGCTAAGTAGCTAGGCACTCCCTTTTACCAGCGACGTAAACAAACAAGAGTCAGTCAGTAACACATCAGACTGACTCTGGCTTATTAGATTGCCACGTAATAGCTTCTTAGACTAATACAGCCTCAGCATAAGGCGAGAACACTTCCGACAGAAACAAGACTGAATCATGGTGCGACCATGTGAATTGCGAGCTACGCCCATAATTAACCGTGGGAATAGCCTCATCGCCCATAGCAGCTTGTAGTTCGGGATCTGCGCCATTAACTTCAAAGAAAGTATAAGGGCCACGCGCAAGTGTTCCTTCCGTCGCTTTGTTCGCTTCAATACAACTGGCACCTTTATTAGTCGATCTATTTTCAGAAGCGAACAACAATCGTTCACCTAATGATTGACTACCTAGATGGCAAAAAGTCTCTATCGTTTCATTATGAGTCGAAAAGAGAAAAGATCGCGCCCACACCAAAGGCCTTCCGTTATCGAGCAATAAACACTCCCGAGTATAAAACGGGTCATTTCGCTTAAAACGCTTCTGCTCAATATGAAAACCGCCACACACCGCTTTGAATGTGCGAGTTAACGAGCCCTCACTTCTGAGGTAAGAAGGCAGTGATTTCGCATCAACCACACAATAATTCATGCCTCGGCCTCTTTAGCTGTCAGCACATCTCGCTTGCGACGAACCATGCTATCAAGAACACCAAGATGCAAGGTCGCAATAATCGCACTTACAACGGCAAAGCCTATGTACAAAGCACCAGGTGACAAGACGACATTCGCATCGCGGACAAATGCACTTAACGCCTGCCCCGTAAAATAGAACATCACAAAACCACTCAGCATCGCGGTTCGACGTTTTTCAGTGCTATACATAATCACTAAATGCGTGAGAATCGGCAGTAATAAACCAAACGCGACTCCTGTGCTTGCAACAGCAACGTAGACCCCCCAACGAAGGTCAACCAAAGTTAGCATGAAAAATGCAACCATGAAGCAATAAAAACACAGAGCCAAAGTGCGTTGCTCTCCCACTTTCGCTAGGACAAACTTAAATAAATAGGCAACAGTCGCAGAAATCAGGCTCATTCCACCTAATAGCATACCTGTTTGGGCACTGTTAAAATGCAGCGCGCTTTTTAGGGTAAACGGCAGGTCAATCATGATCAGGTAATACGACAGCATGCCGAATAGCCCTAGCAAATAGAACGGCAAAACAGCTTTATAATCACGGAAATGAATACGCTTAAGCCCTGAATGCTTAACCTTATTTACCGGCACAATACCATTCAACGACAGCGCTAGTGCGATAATCGCCACAAGGTAAATGGCAAAAGGTAAACGCCAGTGAATTGTCGTTAACCACCCACTCGCCACGACAAACATAATGCCACCAACATTGACCGCAATCGCTTGATGGGAAATAAACTGTATTCGCGCCTCTCCATCAAAATAGCTCGCTATCAAGTCGTTTATCACTGTCATGCAAATTGCAATGCTCATACCCAATACAAAACGGCCTACTAGTAGCATGTTCAGTGAATCTATCCATAAACCGCTACTTCCAGCCAACCCCGATAAACCAAATCCAAGTAGAATCGTGTTTTTCTCACCCAGCGCGTTAATAATGCTAGCCACAAAAGGGGCAAAAACAACCACAGCGAGCGCTGGCAAGGTCATTATTAACGACACACCAAATGGATCATTGAACACATGATTTAGTTCAGCCAATGACGGTACAATCGCCGCATTGGCCATCACAAATAAACTACTACCCAGTAACAAGCACAACTTTGTTAGTCTTTTTATTTCTTCATTTCTCATCAAATATTCCTAAGGAAGATAACTGACAAAAAGGTTAATGGGTTTGGCTAAGGCCAACTAGTTCAAAAAAGACAACGCTGTGTTGTTTTGGTAATAGGTGTATTTATGTTATTAAATGGATTCGCCTGAAATATAAGAGTAATCGTGTGAACTGGAACCTGAATGATCTCCCTATTTTTATTGCGATTGCCGAAACAGGCAGTATCTCTAAAGCTGCTATTAAATTAGGCATTCAAAAATCAAGTGTGAGTCGCTCATTAGCACGATTAGAAGATGTGTTAGATATTCGTTTACTAGAACGCAATAGTCGGTTTTTAAAGCTTACCTCAGATGGTGAGCAACTCTATACCCAACTAACACCATTACTTGATAACATCGACCGAGTTGGCAACGAAGTCGCATCACAATCACTAGTCGGTGAAATCAATATCGCCACCACATTCGCCTTATCGCGTGAAGTATTCGCCCCCAAATTACACCTGTTTACCCAGCGTTACCCCGACATCCAATTACGCATGCGGATTGTGTCTCACCGCCCCAACCTATTAGAAGAAAAGTTAGATCTCGCCATTCAATTAGGTGATTTAAAACCGTCAGGGTTTTACGCTAAGCCCTTAGCAAAATTAAAATTATTCTGGTTTTGCACCCCTGAATACTTGGCAGAAAATCCAGAGTTACAAAGCCCAAATAGTGAGATGTTGCAAAAACACGTCACCTTCTATCATGTACAAGAGAATTTCCCCGCAACGCTTTACATGACAGAAAAAGATAACATTCAGCGCCCAATCGCCTTTAACAAGGCCAATCAGCTTGAAGATGTATTACTCATTCGAGATATGATTGCCAATGGTTACGGCGTAACATTACTACCCGAGATCTATTGCCGCCCACTGTGCGAACAAGGGAAGCTAGTGCAAATAGCTCAAAATATAAAAGTAACACCTGATGTTAAAATCTATGCGGTATATGCTAGTAAAACAAGCCAGTCTCCACGTTTAAAAGCCATATTAAACTTTATGGAAGAGCTGACTCAGCAGTACTTTTCAGGCAATTAAGAGACTGTCATTGCCATTGATCATCCGTCATCAATTTAAGTGAAAATATTTAGTTATTGATGACGAACCATTGTGGGGGGCTTCGTTTCGTCCATTTGGCAAATTTTGCTTTATCGCCCATATAAAATTGGCGGTACGCTAAAATCGGATCATCATCCACTTTGTAGATATCAGGCATGGCTTGTGGAAACGGCGTTAGCCCTATTGAGGGAAAAACGAGGTCTGCGATCTGTGGTAAGACCGCCATTGATTTATGGTCAGTGTCTTTGCCATAACGATATTTGTATTCTTTATTCAGCTCTATCGCTAAGTCTCGTAACCAAATAAAGTTATCATAAGAGGCTTCAACCCACAGCACGCAAGGGTGTTTGATATGGGTTGACTTATAGGGTGTCACAAAGCCTTTTTTATTCAGCGCAGTACAAAGCATCTGCACACTTTCCAAAATCATTTTCACAACATGCTGATCGCAATGGTACTGCGCACATTGCTTAATATCTTGGTCCAAAATAAAAATGTTCATTACACCTCCTACTGACTATTCGTTGTTCTTTTTATCGAACTGTTACCCTAGTAAACGTAGGTGCTGGTATATCGATCACAATATCCAGCAATGGTGCTACTACCGCTCTGCGTCAAAACACTGATTTATAAACACAAATCTCGCGATTTTGCCCTTGCATCTGTCGCATCATATTTTCTACATAGCCAACGCCCAGCTTTTTAATTACGGATTTAGACCGTTCATTTTCAGCTAAATGCATGACATGAAGCTCTGTAAGGCCATGATGTGATTTATAAAACTCAACCAACGCCTCCGCGGCTTCAAACGCGATTCCCCGCCCCCAAAACGGCACACCAAGCCAATAACCTAAGACACCTAAACCATGATCCAATAACGGAAAACCGACAGCCCCAATAATATCGTCACAGTCTTTCAAGGTGATGGCGTAAACCACGCTTTCACCTTCAATATACTGAGTTTGGTGCGTTTGAATCCACTCGTATGCCATAGCAGGCTCATAAGGATGAGGAATATTGGCCGTCATATCCGCGATAACCTTCTCGCCAGCTAACTCAGCAACTCGCTCACTGTCGCTTAGGCGAAAAGGCCGCAATACCAGCCTTTCAGTTTCAATATCCTTTTGCATTCCCTCTCCTTATTCAGATGATTAAACTCGCTTCAACCACTTGTTCTTGTGACTTACACTCATTCAGAAATCAGTGAACGAGACACTAACCAATCCATCGCGACTTTAGTGGCAAGTGAACATATTGTCTCATCGTTAGCATCTACAAATTTCAGTTCTTCAATTTCGGCATCTGGACTCAACTTGCCAGAATACTCCGCGGTATAACATGTCAGCTGCACTAACACGCCGTCGTCTTTACCATCAGCTTGCGCAGTAAAGGTATCAACATACTTAATGGTGTCAGAGACTAAATCGACAGAGATCTCTTCATTGATTTCTCGAACCAATGCTTGCTCATCACTTTCACCTTGCTCGCGCTTTCCACCCGGTAAATAGAACAGCGCTTTGCCTTTCGACCTCACCGTTAACAACTTACCATCACGAATATATAACCAAGCCAACTTATCAATTATTTTTTTCATTTTAGTTATTACTTCCTAACCTAGCTGATAGATGATTAAAGCACTGCCGAGTAACTAAACCCCACTTATCATCAAGGTACTCATCCTCAACATAATTGCCCGATGTATAGTCACTCACCACATCACGCCAAAATTTCACCGCATGATCAGCACCTGCAACTTGCTTGATTTCCCAAGCACCCTTTAGGCGTTCAAAAAGACGAGAGATAAAAATTTTACCTACTTTGTTTTTCCGAAAATATGGCACGACATAAAAGTCACAAATTTCAAATTCATCAGATGACTTTTCTTCTATTGCAGTAAGAGCCGCAGGGACACCATCAATATATAATAAATAACCTGCTACGCGGTTTCCGATCTTCGGATAGATTTCGAACAAACCATTTTCATCTGGCTTATCTCCGATAATTTTTGAAAACTCTGCCGCATAGCCTTGGTATAAGTTCGCATATACCTGCTGATTGCTGCTATCAACTTTCACTATTTTCATTATAAATTCTCTACGCGGTCAACACCCTAACCCTCATGCTAGCATGCCTTCCAAACATTGATTATCTGAGTTTACGTGATTGTCATTGAGGTGCTTTGTATCGAGCTAAAGAGATAAGCATAACTCAATTTCTCTCCCCGCCACCAAACCCCCAGTTGAAGCAAACCCACAATTTAAATAGAAACTTATTGGGCTTTCGATTCCGGTTACAACACTTGTGTAGAGTTTGGAAATACCAAACTCTTGCTGCAATGCTTCACTTAACATTGTTATAGCCATACGGCCATAGCCGTTAGACTGCTGAGATTTGTCCAACATTAGCCGCCACAATGAAAACTTACCCGATACTGTGTCTGCGTTTACGAGGATGAAACCTACAGGCTTATTGTTTACGTAAATTCCCCGATACCAAGGGAATTCCATAAAATTAGCTTCAGCCAAAGAAACGGCATTACTATCTACATGGTTGGCTTGAGTCGGTGTGACTTCAAGCAGACAAAGCTCGTAGAAGTTATCTATATTTATATTTCGTAATTCTACGTTCATTTTATCGATTTCCCTTCGAATACAAAGCGCCTACCCAGCCTAAACCAAACAAACCCAAGCCAAGCCAAGCGGTGAATCAGCTTGATGATATGGCCTTCTGATTCATAGGTAACGGCTGTCCTAGTTAAACCGACAAGGTCAGAATGGCCCTCAAATAAAATATTAAGTTTTAGGGCCCTAGACTTAAACACTTAAACACTTAAACACGTTATGAGTTTCATTTTGCTAGCCAACGACATTGGTAGTCTGCCACACGCATTAACTCGGCTGTTTGTTCAGGAAAGGAATGCTGTAAGAACCAAAGTGCATCCGCTAACGTAATCTGATGCAGATTAGAAGGAACAGTCGAACTAGCCATAAAATCATAAAGTGATAACCGCATCTAATAGCCACTAAAAAATGGCTATTAGATACAAATGACTAAACTAAAACAGGTCAGGTTAAATGTAGAGCAATCATCACGACGCGCTAAGGTGTGACACGCGCTTTGAAATGGTCATGAGCAGAATCTGAAATATCGCAGCCCATATAACGTCTACCTAAATTTTGGGCTGCAAGCAGTGTAGCCCCTGAACCAAAAAATGGGTCAACAACTAACTCTCCTTGAGTCGAGCTTTGAGAGATTAAGGTTTCGATTAAACCAACAGGCTTTTCTGTTGGGTAACCTCTGTAAACTCTCTTATGTTCCAATATATCAGGGATACTTAAATCATTAAGTTTTCGCTTACCCTTTTCAAAGAACAGAATATATTCGTGACGGGCTCTGTAATGATACCCCATACCGATACAAACTTTGTCCCATATAATTGGCTTCCAAAATTTGAACCCTACTTGTTCTGCAATGGGCTTAATTAGGAACATTGTTTCTTGATCGCAGAATAAATATAAATGCGCGTTTTTACTTAAAACGCGATAGATCTCAGCCAATAGACTTTCAAAGCGTTCATTTGGAAATATGCCAAACCACTGATTACTTGAAGATTTACTAACTTTAAGTCTAGTGGTCGTTCCTATTTTTCTATGTTTCTCTAACGATTCATAGGGTGGATCTGTAATCAGAAGGTCAACGCTCTCATCTGCGAGCGTGGACAGCCAATTGACAGCATCATCTTTATAAATTTGCATCGAACCTCTATGTTATTTTGTTAAAGCGCTTGGGTTCAAGCTTAATAGACTTACGCTTTCTTGACGTATTTTGCCGTCACCAACATTTCCCCAGCCCCATCAAGCTTGCAATCTAATTGATGATCCTTGCCTTCAACAATTCGCTTTATTACACCTTTGGTACCTATTTTAAGGTTCAGCGAACTACCTTTGACTTTAAGGTCTTTAACCAATGTAATTTTATCACCTTGCTCAAGCTGATTTCCGTTTACGTCATGTACCGTAAATTGATTTTCAGCTTCTTCAACTGGGTTCCATTCATAAGCACATTCAGGGCAAACTAGATGGCTTTGATCTTGATAAACAAACTCAGAACTGCAATTAGGGCAAGGAGGTAATGACATTAGATAGACTTCTATTAATTGATTTACTTATATTTTAATGATTTATCGTGTTCAGTCTATTCATTATGACTACGAACATAAAAGCGACATCACGGAAATCAGCCTCAAATTTGTCGTGCACTATAGCATCCGCAACATACGAATCCCCACCCAGCACTGACAAAGCACACTCAACGTCAGACCAAAACCGCCGAGTGCCCAACATCACCCTGATGGCGTGTATTGCTTAGATCCAAATACAAGGTTGTTTACTGTCGTATAAGTGCCGATTTAACGATCGTAAAACCAATTAGCCCCAACATAACACCAGTCACTTTATCTATGTAATATGCAATGCGAGTAAACTGCCCTCTGACTTTTGGGGCCGAGAGTAGAGAAATAACGGCGGCATCCCATATAAACACAACCAATGTCATCCAAATACCTAAACCTAACTTAAAAGCAAAACCTACCTCGTTAGTTAGCACTACCGTGAAAAGACTCAAATAGAATAATAGATTTTTAGGGTTTAGTACCCCAGACATAAAGCCTGTGCTGAATTCGCGAATAAACGTGGTCTGGTGGGATATTTGAGACTCAGCAACATCAATATTTTCATACCCCCCCTTTCTCGCTCGTATTGCTTGTACAGCAAGGTAAATAAGAAACAAACCACCGATGACTTTAAGCGTAATCATAATAGGCACTGAAGCCGCTAAAATTGACCCGACACCGATTAGACACAAGCCGATATACACGGCATTTGCAGTCGCAATACCCAAAGCCACACCTAAAGCATTTTTCCCACTATTTCGAATGGCACTTTTTACAACGATGACAAAATCAGGCCCTGGACTAAGCAGAGCTAAAAAATGAGCGACCGCCACCGTGACGAAAATACCTAACAAATTTGCATCCATACTAACAACCTCCTTGTTGATTAATATGCAACTATTACATAATATCCCGCGAAAGTTGAATAAATAAACACAGTACCGTTATTACAGCAGATCCCATAAATACATATGAGAGTATGGTCACGTTACGCAGTTCATCGTCACGATAAAATACTCGATTACTATTTGCTGGTATATATTTCATGCCATCGGCTTATTGCATCGATTCCAGCCAAAATTGCTGGGAATTCTTCCATAAACACCATTGGGTCTCACCTGAATTTGCACAAACGCAATGCTTTGCTTCGTGGCAACGCTGCGTTAAACAGTGCAGCGCTGTACATTGGTCTCCACCGCATGTGGCATCTGGCTCTACCCTCAACTCTTTAATAAAACGAAATGAAAGCCTTATCCAATGTGCTACCACTGTTGTTGAAGATACCTTTGATCTGCTATATCACGAGCCTATCGTATTGCTCATTACTGACGACAATGGCTGTGTGGTAAAGCGAATCGGACACCCTGATTTAGTCGATGAGTTAGAAACCTTGGGCATTGTACAAGGCTGTTTTTTTTCGGAAGGCAAAATTGGCACCAATGCTATTAGCTTGTGTATAGACACTCACCTTCCTTCTGAAGTATTTGCAGCTAACCATTTCAATCGTTCACTGCACCCCTACGGTGCCTGTGCCGCACCCATTTTTGATTCGTTCGGTAAACTTCGTGGCACCATGGCACTGGTAAAAACCGCCAACCAATATCGCCGCGAAAACAGTGTAATTGTTGCCTCTTGCGCAAAAGAAATCTCACTACAGCTGCAACTGCTGTATGAACAAGAGAATATGAATCGACTAGTCAGTATGCACAATGCGACGGTTGCATGCATGGATGATGGCCTATTAGCCTGGGATGCCAACCAGCGCATCACCATGGTAAGTCAGCAAGCAGAGACGCTTTTTCAGATCAGCGCCCTGAATGTAATAGACAAAAACATCTTTGATATTATTCGCTTTGCGCCCAATATTTTGACCTACTTCGAACAGCATGAAAACGCCTATCGCAAGCTGACCACAGTTGAAGTCAACAGCGAGTTTATCGAGGCGATTTTGTCGGTCAGTCAGTTACAAGATGGCTCAACCCTATTGTTCATTCACCCCGTTCACAAAATTCGCGAGTTAGCCCAACAACAAATTGGCGGCAGTGCTAAATACACCTTTGCCACCTTGCCTGCACGCTCAAAACAAATGAAACACTTAATTACCGTGGCAAAACGCGCGGTGAAATCCAAGTCCCCTCTTTTGCTCTGTGGTGAGGAAGGCGTCGGAAAATCATCACTGGCGATGGCCATTCACAATGAGTGTGAATTCAAGGCTGGCCCCTTTATCACTGTTAACTGTCGTACACTCAGCAGCGATAATATGAGCCGAGAAATATTAGGGTTTGATGCCGACAACGGTTTGCCATCTAAATTTGAGTTAGCACACGGTGGCACTTTGTTGCTTGAAAAGGTGGAATACTTAAATCAAGAGCTGCAATCGGTACTACTGAAGCTACTAAAAACCGGATTAGTCAGCCGCAGCGATAGCCAACGCCTAATCCCTGTGAACTTCCAGTTAATTACCAGTACCTCTTCTGATCTTAGTGCTTACGTCGCACAAGGCTCGTTTGGCCGTCAGCTCTACTATGCCATTTCCAACAATGAACTCACGCTATCACCGTTACGTAATCGCAAAGAAGACATCGCTTTACATATTGAGCGCCTTTTGGCTGATTACGAAAAACGGCATCAAGTACACATTCAGATCGATCCTGTGGCATTAGATGTATTGCTCGCGTTTGCGTGGCCGGGGAACGATCCTGAATTAAAAAGCCGCATGGAGCGGTTACTGCTAAACCGCAGTAGCAATCGGATTCAGCTTAAAGACATTCCCGACCATATTAAGCACAACGCAGATGGACACCCTCAACACAATTCACCCATGCTGACCCTTGAAGCCTTAGAAAAGAAAGCCATTATTCAAGCGTGGGATACCTATGATGGCAAGATGTCTGAAATGGCTAAAGCACTCGCTATTGGTCGCACTACGCTGTGGCGCAAAATAGATAAGTACGGTTTGAGTGAAAAACTCCGTTAATTCATAATCAGTTAAAAGCCAAACACAAAAAAGCCGCCAGACTAGTGGCGGCCATTTCTTAAGACTAGAAATAAGACTAAAACTTACACTTAAACTAATACTAAAACTTAACTATGACGTATCGTCTCTTTTAACGCCGGCAGCAATGCTGCACTTGCGCTGAATTTACTAAGACCAAGTGATAATAGCGTTTCTGTTGCCTTGGTATCCCCAGCCATTTCACCACACATACTCACACTTATCCCCGCTTTATTAGCAACTTCACAAGTGTGGGCAATCGCGCTGATCACGGCTGGTTGGAAGTAATCGACTAACTCTGCAATCGCACTATTACCCCGATCCGCAGCCATCACATATTGAGTCAAATCGTTGGTGCCGATAGAGAAAAAATCCACTTCTTTCGCTAAGGCATCAGCATTGAATACTGCCGCAGGCACTTCAATCATGATCCCAACAGCCAAACCTGTATCGCTAAGCCCCAGTTGCGCGCATTGTTGAACTAGCAGTGCTTTCACTTGCTGCACTTCATCCACAGTCGCAATCATTGGGATCATTAACTGAATATTTGGCTGCTCAGCATGCGCTCGTAATATTGCTCGCAGTTGAGTTGCAAACAACTCAGGGTGTGCCAAGCATAAACGTACGCCGCGTTGTCCCAAGAACGGATTCTCTTCCGCAGGCATCGGATACGCTACTAACGGTTTATCACCACCCACATCTAAGCTACGAATTGTGACAGGTTTATCACCAAAGGCTGCGGCAATATCGCGATAGACTTGATACTGTTCTTCTTCACTCGGCAACGCATCACTTTGCTGGAATAAGAACTCGGTACGAAATAGTCCTACACCTTCTGAGCCACACGCCAAGGCTTGCGCGACATCGTCTGGCCCACCGATATTGGCTAACACGCTAATAGCACGACCCGCTTTGGTTATTGCTGGCGCTTGCGCATTGGCCGCACTGTTTTCAATGTCATCACGCCACTGCTGGCGTTTTAACTCCAACGCCTGTGCAATATCCGCTGTAGGTGCAAACCAGAGATGCCCAGCGAAACCATCCAATATCACAGGCTCCCCTGCATGAACTTGTTCTAAACACCCTTTGGCTTTCACCAAGGCGGGGATCCCCATCGCGCGCGCCAAAATAGCACTGTGAGAGGTTTTGCCACCTTCGCTTAAACAAATAGCCAATACCTTAGATTTATCTAAACTTGCCACATCTGATGGCATCAGATCACGGGCAAATAAAACAACAGGTTCAGTCAATGTTAGCGCAGAGCCTTTGTCACCCGTTAGCGCAACCATGACACGACGAGTAATATCCCAAATATCCGCTTCACGTTCGCGCATGTACTGACTTTCAGCGGCCGCATATTGCGCTGCTAGCCCTTCCATCACCGCAAGCCATGCCTGCTCAGATATTACACTCTCCGCTATCATCAACGCTAAGGCGCGGGTGATTTCGGGATCAGCCAGCATTAAGCTATGCGCTTCAAAAATAGCGCCGTGTGGCTCTGCAGCTTCGGTTGTTAGATCTTGCTGAACCTGCGCTATCGCATTATTCAACGCCGTCATTTCTGCTGATTCACCCGCAAATTCACGCTTCGGCACTGCGGGCATCGCAGCACTGAAAATCGCCACAGGTGCAATCGCGACACCGTCACTCACACGGATCCCCGCTAACGCGCCTTCAGGTGCCGCATTTTCTGGGCTCTGTACCAATGGTTCTTCAGGATTTTCTCCGTCCTGTTCGCCCTGGTCGCCAAGGCAGCCCTCATCCGCCAGCATTTTGCTGACTTGCGCTGCTTCACCAAAATGATCATTAGCGAGCAAAGTAAATGCATCAATCGCTTGTTGTGCCATGGCCCCATTTGCTTGTAAACGGATCACCTCGCCGCAACGTACACCCAATTTAGCGATGCTGTTTAGGCTATTGGTATTTGCCTGTTTATCGCCTTTAAATAGCACCACGTCTGCATCAAAACTGGCGAGTGCACCGACAATCGCCGCGGCAGGACGTGCATGAAGCCCATGCGGATTTTGTACCTGCCATTCAAAACTGAGGGTTAAGCCATCAGGTATCTGCGACACGATTGATGGTAAATTGTCATCGCTGCTTTGGTCATCTTGCTGGCCATTTTGCAGGTCTTCTTGCTGCGTATTTTGCTGATCATATTGCTGCGCATCCGTCGCTTCACCAAGGTGCGCTTTTTTTACATCAAGCGCACTGCTGGCTTCAGCGATAACAGCTTCACGCGGCAAACCTGCTGCCGCCGCGACCGATGCAGCCATAGTGCCTTCAACAATTGGCGCTGAAATCAGCGAGACTTTATCGGCCAACTCAGGATCAAGCAACTCAAGCGCCATTTCAGTACTTAGCAAGGCACTCCCTAAGTCCATTAGCACCACAACCCCATCGTCATCACAGGCTTGCTCAATCGCGGCCATCACCGCAATCGCGTCAGTACCGATAGGATTTTCAGGGTCATCGACTCCTGCGGCAATCGCAATATTAGCCTTGCCTTGGGTCATTTGCGTGGCCAATTCGACCACGCCTTGCGCCAGTAATATACTGTGCGAAACTACAACAATACCCACCATGGTTTAGCACCCTGTAATGGCTTGTTTCAACGCTTTGATCATTAACAAAGATGACGTCGCCCCCGGATCTTGATGACCAATACTCCGCTCACCTAAGTAACTCGCACGTCCTTTTTTAGCCCGCATTTCGATAGTTGAAACGGTACTTTTTTCAGCGATTTCGATCATCTCATCCAACAAGTGATCACCACTGGCGCCTTGCTCTAACGCTGCTTTAAGGTGCTGTAACACTGGCAACCAAACATCACACATCGTCTTGTCGCCTAGCTCCGCTTTACCACGAGAAACGACACCATCGACACCACTTTTAAGATCGTCTACCAGCTCTTCAAAGCTCAAGACTTCACGGGCGCCCACAGAAGCAGACATGCGAATAAATAACGTGCCATATAGCGGGCCACTCGCGCCGCCAATACTTGATAGCAACGTCATACCGGTATTTTTCAAAATGGCCGCGATATTCTGTTCTGCCACTTTCGGTAACGTTTCACGTACTTTAGTAAAACCACGGTTCATGTTCAGACCATGGTCGGCGTCGCCGATGTCTCGGTCTAAATCCGTTAAAAAGTCTTGGTTCTCGGCGTAGGTATCTGCGCACAGATTCAGCCAAGTAATGATATGTTGTTTCTCAATTTGCATAGCCATAATCACTTACCCCAGGTCATCGCCGCTGTGTTCACTGGTGCATCATAAAGCGATAGCATCTCTTCATCTGCTTGCAACAAGGTAATTGAGATACCTTCCATATTTAGCGAAGTACAGTAGTTACCAACAAGGTTACGCGCAATACGTAAACCCGCCTGCTCACAGTTTTGCGCTAGACGGCGGTACACACCGTAAAGCTCAGATTCTGGTGTCGCGCCTAAACCGTTAACCAATACGATATAGTCTTGGTCTGTATTGAAATCATTGATCTTAGTTTCAACTTCATCCCAATCACCGCTTTCGCGATTCCAAATACGCTGCGTGCGGCTGTAGCCCGCGTTATCCATAATTTCTGCAAACATTTGATCGACCAGCGTATTCGCATCTTCATAAGCACGACGCTCAATACCCGGTTCGCCGTGGATGCCAACCCCAAACTCAATTTCATTTTCTTCCAGCACAAATGATGGCTTACCCGCAGCAGGCACAACACACGCACTCAGAGCAACACCAAATGAACGACAGTTGTTATTAATACGACGCGCCAATACTTCACATTTATCTAAATCGTAACCTTGTGCAGCTGCTGCACCCACCATTTTCTCTACCAGTACAGTACCCGCAACACCACGACGACCAGCGGTATACAAGCTGTCTTTTACCGCCACATCATCATCTGTTAGAACAGCGCCAACACGCACGCCATCGGCATGTAACAACTCAACGGCAGTTTCAAAGTTCAGTACGTCACCGGTGTAGTTTTTAATCACAAACAGCACACCTTCACCGCTATCGACTTTCTGACCACATTCGTACATTTGATCTGGCGTTGGCGAAGTAAACACTTCACCAGGACAAGCGCCCGTTAACATACCTTCACCAATGAAACCCGCATGAAGAGGCTCGTGACCGCTACCACCACCAGAAACCAAAGCAACTTGTTGCTGTTTAGGTTCATGCCACATATAGCGTGGCTCATAACTGACTTTCAGCTCTGGACGAGAAAGCACAAGACCTTCCATTTGCTCTTTCACGACATCTTCAACACGGTTAATTAACTTTTTCATGGCTTAGCACTCTTGTTAAATGGGATTGTTGATTGATTCCTTTCGCAGCGAGTTTCAAGGTATTTATTCGCTGGGATGTGATTCCATCCTAGAGGTCATGAGTTACATGACAACGCAAAATTATCCGTTTCATTATGAAATGAACCACCAGATAAAAACGTTTCATAACGGAACAAAATAAACAGAAGCTAGCCGCTTCGTGATCAATCACACGCCATTTTCACTCGCAGCCCCAATACGAATAACATTTGAATTTATAGCGGAAATTATTTAGCAGGATCAGTTCACCAAAGTTCACTAACCCAGCATCAAAATAATCATAATCAATTGAAATAAAAGAAATTAGCCACAAAAAAGCGAAGATTTGCATCCTTCTTTCTCAGCATTCCTAGCGAGTAAACAGAGAAATTTTGTGACACCTTTAGCAAAAAGCAACCAAGCATAGCTTTGCTCAAGGTTCGATTCCACCTAGAAGATCCGAGCACCAGAACAGAAAAAAGACCGGAGGAAAAACAGCTTAAAAGCTCAACAATAAATAATATTTTAGTCACGCACGATTGTAATAAAGCAGCCCCACCGCGTTTCATAACGAAACAAATCGAAGAGCCGCTAGATTGCGCTACGGCTTGAATACGGAGCTTAAGCACCAAGCATAAAAACAGAAAGGAAGGCGAGTCATTATTGATAAAGCAAGAGGGAAAAATCAGGATCGGAATGAAAATTTAGAAACAAGAAACAAGAAACAAGAAACAAGGAACGAACTTAGTCAAAATGATTATCTTTCAACCATTGCTCCCAGCTATGTATCTTTAATCTTTTTTTAGTCAATAAGACATTAACAGCTAAAACACTCCCCGTTGTCACACCAAAGAATAGAGCGCCAAAGAATAGAGCGCCATATAGGTGATAAACCGGTGACTCTTGAAATTGCCATAGAATCAGCCACATAAGCCTCCGATTTTACACCTTAATCTACATTAAGAGTGGGGTAATAATTGCGAGTGACTCGCCAAAGATTTTGTTACTGCTAAATTCTGATACCAATTATTAAAGACTAACTCGAAGTCTGTGAACACGATACGGCCAAATTTGTGGTTTCGATATTGCTGGCACAAGGCTAATAACGATTGTCCATCACTGATGGGGAGTCGGAAACGAACAATCGAACTATGAGCTGTAACCAGTTTATAACGACTGTCGAACGTGACCCTTAAGCCTGCATCAGTCAATTGAGTCCGTAGGTTATTTCTGAGTTTTTCAAGGGCGTCATTCACAGGAACCCCCTGAACCACGATACAGTTAGGTGACGCGGTAACACCTTGATACTTTACTTCAATCGGTGGTGAAGAACGAAGAACAGACCGAAATACATCAGCATAAGACTTGGTGTTAATTTCATTCAGTTCAAACGCTGGGATACATGAAATAACCGACAGTACAGTAAGGTGCAGCTCATCAATCGGGTGATAATATTGGTTTGGCTCTATTTCTTGTACTGCTGTTTGAAACTTAACGATTTCATCAAGCGTAGAGCCACTTCCCTGCTTTAGGTAAGTTAATGCGGTGATGCCTCTTCGAGTGTCACTCTCAAGATCTAAAAGGTGTTTATCTAACTCATATTCATTACGGTCAGACGCAATAATGAATTTGTCCCACATTCCATCATAGATAGCTTGAATCATCATTTTCCCTAAAATCAACTATGCCACTTACATAACGTAGCATTGCAGTGTGAGCCAATGCTAGTGACGATCTATTGTGACATAGGTATTCAGACTAAAATAAGACTAAACGCCATGTATTAGAAATTGATTTTTACAGCTTTTCTCAAAATTTCCCACGTCATTCATTCGAAGTCGGTGTCCCGATAGAGCAACACTCCGACCAAAAATACGGAGTGTTGCGTAACCTTGATTGCTTTTTATGATTCAAGGGTCTGATAAAGACGTTACGCTTAATTTATACATTAAACATAAAATTGGTGAATTGCCATTCCCAAAAAAAGACACAACGTACTTAACATAAATAAGCTGAACGCAAAAATAAATAAACGCTGAATACCCTTTGAGACTTTATCTCTTTTTTTAAGCATTTTATATCGTTGAGCATGAAATGTACTTAGAAATACAGTGCCATATTGCAATATTCCCTGACCAGCGAGAAAGATATTTAGAGAATAATATCGCACTCCTTCATCAAGAACATCTTCAAGGTATTTTAACCATTTTAATTTCAGGTAAATAACTACAACAACCCAAGTAAATATACCTAGTATACCAACCGTTGTCAGAGACATAATAACAACTGAGGTTGAACTTAATCCATCCATAAATCTCTACTTATTTAATAGTGTTTTATATATTTCAGTTCCCAAATATTCACCCGTTAAGCCACCATATTTGCCACCTAAGTACCCCCCAGTACCACCAGCTACAACAGCACACCAAAAAGCACTCGTCCCTCCGGAAGGTAAGCCAAAAGCTAAAGTACATAACCCCCAAGTTGCTAGCATTCCTCCACCAGTACCTCCTGCGATACTCACTGAAGCCTTACCTAGTTGAGAATATTTAGCTTTAGTACATTGTTCTTCATTCTTTAAAGTGCATGATCTCTTGATGGTAGCTGCTGCATCAATTCCCGTTAAAGCAATACCGACGTAACCAACACGTTTCAAATTACGTGACATCTTAGCAACTGCTGCATAGTTTTTTGAGAATTCAGGAATAGCTGTTATCTTTCCTTGTTGCTTTCCCCAACGATGAACAATACTCTTACTACTGAGTCCTAGATTTTTCTTAATATCACCAGCAAGCAAATTATCACTTATTGTTGGCTGTCCAAACTTATTTAAAGCTATATTTAAACGCTGAAATTGTACATTACGCTTAGAGAAAAATGTTCGATTGTTCAAATTACCATTGCGGGTATAACTTGATATGTAAGTTTTTTCTATATCTTTGAGGACTAACTTAACCTGAGCAACATGTGCATTCCATGCGTTATTACTTACCCCCAGTAACAACCCGTTATAACTCGCCACACTAGATAAAAATCATACCTTTTAGCTAAGATTTCACGCTCAGAGCGATCAAGAGCGATAAGTGTTCTATCTACTGATTTGGCAATATCTAAGAAGCTCGCTTCTTCAAGCGTACACATATTACTTTCAGCTGGCGATAGCAAGACAACCTGCCCTACTTTAACCAAGTCATCTTTTAAATGAGAATTTACAGCCCTGAAGTGCTGATAGACGATTTCACTTGGCGAGTTATACATAATCATCACCAATCGATCTATTGGCATAGTCTTTTCAACAATATGGATTGCCATATTGTTTTGTTCTTGCATTGCAGCCATTCTCAAACCTCACTCAATTCTTGGATATATCTCATCGACAGTAGCTCAAGAATAACGAATTGATGTATTGCGATGAATCAGCAAATTGTCCGCGTTGCTTAGACTGCGATTCACTACAAATATTTATGTAACATCGAAAATAGTTTAAATGAGGAGGCCTTACTCAAGGCAGAAACAATTATCATGCGTAAATTATGTGGGGGATCAGCCCGAAGGCTCTTATGAGTTATGCAGATAAAAATACAGCTGGGGAATTAAACCTTCAACTGCATATTTGCATCTAGATGAGAAGTTTATCGCAGTTATAATTTTAACTCACATAAAACTCGAATACATAGCATAATAAAATTATACAATTTTGCCTTACCCTTAACTAGGAATTTATTATGAAATTTACAGTTATTACTCAAAACGGCCTGTTTTCTTTGGGGGCAGATTATATTAACCACATGTATCCATCTAATAGACTATATAAACATTGCGTTGAAGTAACAGATAATAGTGTAGAAAAACAAAAATTTAATAAAACCAAACATAACTCATTTGCAGGGCCACTATCTGTACCGCCAAACAACAATAGCGGAGAGAAAAGAAAGCAATCATTACTTAAAGCGCTCGATAATGCTTCGTATCATAAGGCAAACAAGATAACAAACCGACTTCATTGGCAGGGAAAAAACGTACCACCATCAACTAAAATGCGCGCCATGGCACCAATTATGCCTGGTACATCATTAACAAAAAGAACAACTACTGTTGGTGGCACGGCTTTTGCCGTTGGGATTATATTACAAGTCGGTAGGGCCAAAATTTTATATAAAACAATACGAGGCTATCTATCCGAGTTTTCGAAGAAAATACATTCAAAAAACCCCAACTCTATAGGTGGTGTATTTGCAGTTACCATTATCTACTTAAAGGTAGAACGCTCTTATGGGCGAGCACCTATATTTAGTGGTGTTCATTTGATAAATTTAATTGACTCTACAGACGATTTCAGACCAAATACCTACATTAGCTCTATAATAACGGAAACTTGCCACCCCAGTTACAAAGCTAAAGGCGAGAAGCTGGAAAGTATAAACATCAATCAGTTAGAGCGCCCAAATCAGTACGAAACTGCGACTTTATTCGTAAAGTGTAGCTGGTGATAAAATGAAGAAAATATTAGCATTTACTACAATTATCATAATTTCACTTTTATGTACTTTATTTATCCGTGAGAAAATAAAATCGAAAAATAACAGAGAACTAATCTCTGCACTAGCAACAATTAACTCAAATGACAATACATTACGAGATCTTTCAATTAGCAAACTAAAAGAAATAGCTGATAGCGGAAACTCCGTTGCTCAATACCGCTACGCAGAAGTATTATTAAAGAGCAATAACATAAATAATGCCATTAAATATCTACAATTATCATCAAAAGCAGGAGAGTTAATATCTACTGAACTACTAGGACTTACATATTTAGACTCAAAAAAGTCAAAACAAAAATTAATGGGCTTTAATTTACTAAATGATTCAGCGATAAATGGTCTATCTACTAGTCAATTGTATCTAGGAATGTGCTTTCAAGACGGTGATTGTGGTTTCCCACAGAATCAATATTTAGCATACCATTGGCTAAATCTAGCACTAAAGAATGGTGAGGAGTCAGCCAAACTATTTCTAAGTAAAACAACAGCCGTTAAGACGAGCAGCAGTAAACTAAAAAAAGAAACACATACAGTATCGTGTAAAATTGACAACACCAATTGTTAATCAAGATTCTATGTTCCGCTAACACAGCGGAACACATAACATCGGCCATAATACGCCAGCAACGTATTACTATTATGTTGATAGACCACCGAAAACACCGAAGCAAAATCATACCTAGAATGCCGAGCGTTGGTGGTGTCACCTTGATGCATTTGACACTTATTGAGCCTTCTCCGACAACATGCCCCAAAGGAGTATGCAGGAAGGCGACTAAACCAAAAAACGGAGAAGACTCATATGCAATTTTATACGAAGAACCACCCTTATTACTGCGGGATAGATCTCCATGCCCGCTCTTTATATGTCTGCATCATCAACCATGATGGTGAAATATGTATCCATCAAGAGATTAAAGCCTCGCCCGAACATTTAATGAGAATTCTTGAGCCCTATATCGGAAATATTATTGTCGGCGTTGAATGTATGCATTGTTGGTATTGGGTAGCCGACTGGTGCGAAGACAATGCGGTCGACTTTATTCTCGGACATGCTTTGTACATGAAAGCGATTCACGGCGGTAAAGCTAAAAACGACAAAATTGATTCTTTTAAAATTGCTAAACTACTTCGTGGTGGTACATTCCCTGTCGCCTCATTACCCTAAATCAATGCGTGCTACACGTGACTTATTACGTCGCCGAATGAAAATCATCCGTCATGGCGCAATGCTCAAAGCACACGTCAGTAACACTTTGAGTCAATATAACTTACCCGCCCATGGAACCAATCTTCGCTATTGTCAGATTTGAATAGTGCCAGATGTGGGTTAACCGATAACTGTCTAGCGACCCTGTTTCACCGCAATGGAATGCAACTAAACAGGCAGAGTTGAGACTGCGTAAGAGATCCTCAATATGTGTTTGCCGCAAGCGTGACTTGAAGGCCATTCTGACTAACGAAGAGGACGCGCTTGTTAATCGACTTTTAGTCGACCGCTAACGCGGTCGATAGGATCCACTTTGCCGCTTGACGCCCGAAGGCTCATATGTGTTACATGTAGAACACGTTAATAAATTACTTTCGTGAAGTATGATTTCAAGTTCAAACTTGAATGTCGCTTGTCTTTTGATGATCCAGTATTATTAGTCGAAGGTTGACCAAAATACATTTTTTCACTATCGATATATAATAGTGAATAAACAGTAGATTCACTTTCCCAGCTACCACCATCAATATTCTTTGGTATTATATTTACAGCATAAGCTTCATAGCTTTCATCCGTTGATATTTTTCCATCTACATCAAATTTTGAACCCATTGTGATAGTTTTGGTGGATGATAAACATTGAGAATCAGAAGTAGCATAAACTTCCACTTTACTTGTTGATGATAAATCTGACTTTACAGTCATTAACATTGAATTATAAGCAAGTATCTTATTCGCATCCAGCGGGTCATAAATAGGAAAACATGACTTTTCCCATGTTCCTACCACTTCACTTGAAAACTGTTTTTTTACTGCATTTGATTCATCACTTGCAGATTCACTCGAACTATCGCTGCCACAGCCAACAATTAAAGACGAAAAACCTAACGCACAAACTAACAACATTTTATTATTCATGAACTATTCCAATTAAGTATTACAAAGGTGATGAATGCACAACTCTATTTATTTAGTCAAAATAAAAAATCACAAGACATTGATATCACTAACAAATGAAAGCAGAATAATGCAGTCCAGCCGCAAAAGCAACGCAGTGCAATTGCAACCACTTACCTATATGTTATTACTATGATTTAGAACACATTTATAGGACTAGTTAGCTACACATAACGCCTGTAATTTACGAATCCCTACAAAATAACGTTGTAGTTCAATCGGTAGACACGCAACTTACCTTCCGAGCTAATGAATTCACCATAAACATAAAAAATTGAAAGCAAGATGAATTTTCGCTTATTTTTCTAATGCGCTGGAAGTTATGCATCCTAATTATAATGGCAAGGAACATTTATCGTGCGTAAATTATGTGGGGATCCGCCAGCGCCAGAAGGCTCTTATGTGTTATGCGCTTTTCTACGGTTAATTTGATATAGCCTTTGTCATTATCTATTGATGAATAACAAAGGCATTTAATCAATGATAGATTATGCGTTCTTATTCTGACGTATAAAAACCCAAGCAAAAAACAGCATAAATATAAAATCATTTAGGCCGTAGATACTATAGAAAAAGCCTGCAAATAAATCCTGTTCATAAACAGAGCTAATGTCATTACCTGAAAACCAAACTAACCAAGCAATAACATAGACAAGCTTCTCAAACGCAAAAGCCGCCGCTAACCACTTAATATTTGAGTTAACAAAAGAAGCGCCTAAATATGCAAGCCCCCAAACAAGGATCATAAGTAGACCAAAATTAGACATTACAACCGGATCGAACTCATTGATTACCGAGTTAGTAAAAAATCGAGAGAAAGTTAGCACACCACCAATATTCATTAACGCTGCGGCGATAAAACCAAACCTTAGTACTTTACTATTCATTACTCTGTTCCTATTGTAAGTTTATATTATTCAATGCAAATTTAGCGTAAATACTAATTATAGCCCTCAAATACTCAATAAAAAGGACCTCTGGAAAATGCCTTATTATTAGCTTTACCACGATATTGATCTTAATAGCTTATCGGCACTATTTTACCCGTTGTTTGACAACCCGTGACTACCACGGCCAATGCAAGACTCGGTCACACGCCAAAAATTATGGCGGCCAAAATGTTACACCTTTCAGAACGGGCGCTAAAAACGACCTCAATAATGCCGTTGCTATTTGTGTTGCTGTCGCCCGTCCTTCAACGCGCTGCATTAAAATCAAATCCGCATACCAATCTTGAGGGTTATGGTGATACGTACTTTCTACATCTAAATAGTGGCTTTCACTAATCACTAACACTTTTACTCTCGATGCGGCATGTTCACGAACAGAGCCACATTTTTACAACATACCACATTTAACTAGCTTAACTTACCATAGTTTGTATTCGAAATACGGTAAAAGAGTCCAAGGCCTTATGTGTAAAAACTTCTTCCACTCGCTCTACGTTCATCACTGAGCATCTTCTAAAACGAACTACTTTTAGCTCTAGTAATTAGACAAATCAAACAAGCCTAGATATACGGAGTGCTGTACTGTATAGTGCATATTAGATTTTTTACTATTACTTCTTGTTGAATACTATGACCACTATTACTTCAAATCTTGAACAAAAAAGCACGAAGTCCCCAATACTCACTAAGAAAGCATCTTATTCATTATTTATTGCATTGCTAATGCTCATTGCTTGCTCCTCCGCTCTTGATCGTATAGCACATGATGCGGTTAATCACTCTTTAAGCTCTGCTCTCATCACTTTCGGTACTGCCTCTCTACTTGATTCCTTAGTTTCAATGTTTAAAAGTGTTGAACTTTCTGTAGGGTTAGCGTCTTTTGATATTGGGCAACTGCTGAACTCAATCAGCGACATGTTAGATCTATTTAAGCATACGATGGCGCTTGCCTTAGCCTCTTTAAGCCTGCAAAAATTTCTACTGGTCACCATGTCTAGCAAGTTATTCAACTTCCTAATCGTATTATCGGGTGGCGCTTTGCTATCAACATTGTGGGCTCAGTCTTTATCATTCTATAAAGATAAAGCAACTCAAGCATTTAAAGTGCTGCTGATTGTTCGTTTTTCTGTCATTGTCTCGGTATCTCTATCTTTAGGTGCTGATTACCTATTCATCGAGAAATCAATCAATGAAAATGAATCTCAAGCTACCGAGCTATCAAAGTCTATTTCGCAGAAAATGGATGTATTGACTTCTCTTCCCGAAGAAACCACGGAGAATGAAGAAAGCGAGGGTTTTATGAGCGGTATGTCTAAAAAGTGGGATACTGTTAAATCGACGGTTGCAGGGCCTAAAGAGATGATTGTTTCTGTTATGGAGTCAATCGATAATGCGATGATCAAATTTATCAACCTCATGATGCTTTTTGTACTTAAGACCATCATTTTGCCTATCCTGTTCTTGCTGGCATGTAAAAAATTCGTTCTCGAGGTGTTTTAATGAGTAGAGCTTCCGATCCATTAAATACAATTATCGGCCTTGCTCTTACGTTTTTTGTGATAACTATTGTGCTACCAGTTATCGCGGGAACGGCTGGAGTTATGTACGCCGTGAATACGATCACCTATGGGCTACTCCCTAAAGCTGAGCTACCGAGAAACAATAAAGGTGAATTTGTTGTTACATTAGAAAATCATACTCATTGGCATACCATGGCAAAAGTTGAGGCAGCTAAAAACAATTCAGCCTACCTACTAGGTCAATACGTTGTAAGAGCATTTCCAAGAATACTTGAAACCTGTAATGGAATTCAACATTGTGAAAGCTACACCTCTGAATTTGTTGCTTTAGATTATAAGAATGCCGATGTTTATTTGCTCACTAAGCAAGACGACAAACTGTTTTCTCAAGCAATGAGTTCACTGTCATCTCGAGTACAAGCTCACAACGAACAGCTTAAAGGCAACTTCGACCTAAATATCGCCTTTGAAGGTGTTGATGAGTTAGAAAAGATCAGTGACCAATTAGCTTTGCTAGAAAAGATGGATTCATTATCGGATCCAAAAAATCACGCCCAAAAAGTTCATGCCAATGTAGTGCAATATGCAAAGAACAACTGCAGAAATAACGGCATTGGCTGCAGTGTAAAAGCCACCTTAATCTACGACTACTCTGTTTTTGGTGGTCCAGATTTTTTGCTAACTAGGTAATTCTATGTTTGTTGTTTTTGATCTCCTCGTCATGCTATTCACCAGTGGACGTTGGATATTGCACACGTCTTCGTGGTTGTTTTTCTGTTTCTTACTTTTCACCCAGATCCACGGGTTCGAGCAAGTCAGTCGACTACCAAACACACAACTTGAGTGGACAAACTTAGTGCTAGTATCCTTGCTAGTCGTTATTCCAATTTTCCGCTTCCTACTAAGACGTATTCTGTAAGGCTTTATCATGGGATTAAGATTTCGAAAAAGAGTCAAGGTTGCACCAGGGCTCACATTCAACCTTAGTTGGTCAGGCAAGAACGGAGTGACGACAAGTTCAACCGTTGGTGTACCTGGAGCCAACGTTAATGTCGGAACTAAAAAAGATGGTTCTCTTGGAGTCAAACGCGGTACATTGGGTGTTCCGGGAAGTGGATTGTCATACCACGAAAGCCTAGATGACTCCTCATCAAAAAAGGCTTCTTCCGCAAAACTCACTACCTCTGATCCTACAGAGAGTAAGGCGTGTTCCAGCGAAGAAGATGAATTAGAATACGGAGAGGACTCACCCAAAGAAGCAAATGGCGGTTATCTCTTTACTACGTTCTATTACTTTGCTCATACACGAACCATCAATTGGGCGATTAACTTCGCTATTTTAGGCGGTTTGTTTTACCTCAACCGCTAGCATAATCGCTACATACAAAGGTCTATGGAGTCGAAAGCCTTTCTATTCCATAGACCTACCTTCCCCACCCGCTAATAGCTATGCTCATCACTAAACAGATACTCTAAGCGGTCCCCTTCTCTTGCGACCCTATAGGCTGTACGTAACCAATCTTCCATTGTCTAACTAAGTTCATTTATGACTACTAGAAGCTCAGTAAATTAGCTATTGAGCAAGAGCTCTTCCTTAAACCATAAGTCAGAGCCGCCATATAATCACTCAAACCTAGCTGGGTATGGGTCTTCAACTTTGCTTTCATCCGCTGCCTCTGGTTGCTTTAAATACCCCTGCCAGTTCTCCGCTTTTCCCGTTCCGATTTGGGCATCATTAGTATCTAGTAGACATTTATCCAACTTACTTTCAGCACGGGTTTTTCGCTCTAAAAATGAGGCCAATTGGTCTTCATCAAACGAATTTTCTAAGTATGGGAAGCTAATTTTCAGCTCACCTCGTTCGCCGTTTTGGAACTGCCTATTGACCTTACTAAACAGTCGATCTACCCGCCCTACACGTTGCTCATGATCGCCCGGGCTTCCCGCAATTCCGTAATGATGAACCTGATTACATTGCAAATGCAGGTTAACCCCTTCTTGAAAGACTGATGTCGCGACTAATACATTGGGGTAAAACGGCGAATTAAAACTTAATTGTAAGCTGTCGCGGTTCGAAGTTTCACCGCTGGCAAACGCAGCAGGTGAAGTATGACCTTTTAAGACTCGCCAGTCATCGGTATAGCCGTCAAGCTTGACACGAGCAACTTTCTTACACATATCTTCAAATGTCTCTAGCGCCGCTTTGAAATACCACAGCAACATCGAATCGGATAACTTAGGCAATATATATTGGATAAAACCTAAGTAACGAGCATGTGCACTTTCGCCACTTTTAGACTTTTCATCTCCATGATTAAAACAATAGAACCAACAAAACAACTCTACCATCACTGGACTTGCAAACAATATCCCTGCCTTAAAGTAGTTCGCAAAGTTCTCTTTGGTCTCTGGCTTCCACTGGTGAAGCAATGCTTTCTCTTTGTCACTCAGCCGTTCGAAAAGGTATTGCCAAATCGTGGGTAAGCCAACGTCAATACGAGTTTCTTCATCGACAGAAACCTTTTCCAAATCGTGTCGTTGTGACCGTTGGTAAAGCGCCGCTGTTGAATAAACAGCACGTTTACGGCTGCCTATTTTATGTTCAAAATAGTAACTATACTCTTCACTTTCGTAATCTAATGATGGTTCTAGAAATAGAGAGAAAATGCTCTCAGGTTTTCTAAAACGAAGAGCTACATTCGTGCATCGAGTATTTTGAAATTCTACGTCCGCATGATCACTTTGCTCATCGGGACCTTTTTTGGGACGTTTTTTCATCACAAATAGTTCTGTGATCCGTGAACGGAGTTGGTGATCATCTTCACCTAACTCGTTGATTTCTTGATTTTCTTCTAACGTCAGTTCTTCTGAATTATCTAATTCTTCAGCCTCTTCATTATTTTTGCTTTTACGGTGACGATTTAACCAGGCCCTGCTCCAATAGCTTTGCTGCCAAGCGTTCTTTTCATTTTCATCCAGACCTAAAGCTTTAGCCAACATTTGCCCCAATACATCATCGTATTGTGTATTTACTCGTTTCGTTAACTCCCGTACCGAGGGAATACGGCGCACAAACACCAAATGTTTAATATCATTAAGGCATGGCTGCGTCAGCGTTCTAGGGACAACATTATCAACCAGCTCCTTGTACTTAGGATGCTCTGGAAATTGGTTAAAACATTGATAATATTCTTCACTTAGCTCCTTTAGTAACTTTGTATCAAGCGCTTTGCTAAATGCCTCTTTACCATGATCTGCACTTGATTGTTCATCATCAAACTCGACTGCTTTTAGCTCATGCTCCCCAAAGGATTCAAACCCTTCAAGATACCCATAAAGAAACTTACGATTTGATGCTCTAGCTTGAACCTGTTTAACCAACTGGCGCTGATAAAGCCCAAAAAACAGCTCAGCATTTTGATGCTTTGCAAAAGAAACGGGCTGACCAATCTCTTTACGATAGTGCTGTTTCGTGTAATGGATACCATTACTATCTTGTAACAAGCGTAAACGTCTCAAGCCATATTTTTGTAGCAATTGAGCGGCGTCATAATCGCTTTTGGTTGCGTTATTTTTCAGTTCTTCCTCTGGTGTAAAATAGCGCAATATATTTGCGACATCATAAACTGATGAATGGGTAGGCGTTGCCGTCATTAACAAAACATTTTGTGCTAGTCTTGTTTCTCCGTCAGCCTCACCGAAGAAAGCTTTTGCGGCAGCAACTTTTTGAGAACCCCCCTCTCGGGCACGGAGATAGTGCGCCTCATCAATCACTAATAGATCGAACCCTTGCTGATCAAGGTAGTTCATTACACGATCTTTTAACTCAAGTGCTTGTTGGCGAGCTAGCTCTACCTTATTCGTTGTGTCTAACTCTTTAGTCAATCCACTCAATGCATGGATGGTGGTAAAATACACATGGTGTTCACCTTCCCCTACACGTGTGATCATATCTGCTAGTTTCGATTCAGGTTCTGCCACCATTAGTGGTTCTGGTACATAACCGTGCCAGTGACTTTCATCAAAAGCGCCAAACTCCCCTTTCCACTGTGAGCAAATATTTCTATTTGGTCCAATCACCAACACTTTTGCATTTGGTTTTAGCTGTTGCAACAAACGAATGATACCTATCGCTTGAAACGTTTTACCCATACCCACCTCATCGGCAAGCAAGGCAAGGTTATATTGTTGTAACAAACGACACAGATACGCGACACCCTCGGCCTGTTTAGCTGGCATAGAGGTGTTATTACTCGCTTGATAGCGCCAAGTTTTATCATTTTCTACGAAGCTCATTTGCTGTGAAACAGTTTCTGGCGTCAAATTCGCCCAATCAGACAGAGACATAACCACACTTACCTTTTATGAGTTTTCGATACTCACGACTTCCAATGCATTGTTGAAGGCCTGTCGATCGAGCCTCGCTATCGTTGCTTTCAATTCGCAACTCTTTCAAACGTAGTTTAAGAGCATCACCTTCAGCTTCGTTCTTTACAAGATCTACGAGCAAATTAAACTCTTGTTTCATATACCAATTAAATACATTGGCACTTTTTGCCATTTCATCACCTATTTTTGACCGCATTTCAACCAGACAGCCCGGTATAACAAAAGCGTATTGTTCTCGCATCGAGTCAGTTTTTAAACTGCTAATACGCTGTTCAAAGCTGTCCATCGCTTGAAACATTCTAAAGTAGCTCACTGCTGACGATAACTGTGGCTCAGTTGATGAACCAGCTCCTTGCTCTTCTAACCAATCTTGGTCATTGCCAAGTAACACACTGCGAAGCGATGCACTAGGGTTGCTTTGTAAAGAGCGCCCGTCAATAAGACTATTGAAAATGTCATCAAGAGACTCAAACTCTTCCACTCGTCGCATAAGACTATTGCATTCGACAATAAAACCTCGATAGCGGGTACCACCAGCTAAAATTAGCTCATAGGCATGGTTTACTAGTAAAGCTTGTGGTTCTTGAACCAGCGTGATCTTAGTGGTGTAAATCGCTTCGTTTTCTTGAATTTCAAACTTTAGAGGGGTTTCAACGTCAGGTAAGCGTAGCTCGACACTTTTCCACTCTAGAGCGTTATTAATCTTATTCAGTTCAACTTCATATGCGAGTATTTTCCAATCAAAGACCACACGAATTTCAATCGGCATAAGATCCGTGACTTCAAGCGAATGCTGGCTAAGTTCAGTATCTTGCATGAAATGATCTTTGTTAATACTCAATGGTTTCGTCAATACAGGTGCTAACTGTTGTTGATTAACCACAATGATTCCCGCTTCGATGTTAACCTGCCCTGTATCTTTACGGTCTAAATCAATATTTGAGCCTGGCGAGGTAAAATTCCAAGATCCTATCGCCAGTTTTTCTTCTGTCATCCACACTTTGGCATGGCACAACTCGCTTCTATCATCTTTCCCTACAGGGCTACGATAAAAGCACACTGACTCGTCAAGCAAGGGGAATAAATCTTCTGACCACTGGGTTCGCATACGTTGATTTTCAACCAAGTCAGGCACAATATGTAGTTTCAGTAGGCTTGGTGATGCCACAGCTTTTAGACGCTGTATGAACCCCGTAAGATCTGAAGGAAAATAGGGTGACCAAACAACTAAATCACGTGATTCATCCACTGAATGATTCAACAGATGATTCAATAATGTCTTATGTCTTCCATCACTGCTATTTTTGATGAACGTATGGACAAAATGCCAATCTGACGGTTGAATGTCAGAACGCATCTTTGTTTGAGGAAGGACTTTAGTTTCAACTCTATTGGCTTCAAACAGTGGCCTAAAAAATGCTCGAATCGCTTCTACCTGATGTTTACACTCTACGCGCTGAAAGGTGAAGACCTCTTGATTGGTCGACCAACCACTGAGTGTCAAGTTCGCACTTCCCGCTCCTAGTATCACCCGTCCCTCTTCGTCTTGAAGATAGATAACTTTAGGATGAAAAAGAGTACTGTTATTCAACACTCTCTTTCGGCCGCCATCAAGTAAAGCAGGGTTAACGCCATACACTTCAATCGCAGTGCGTTTTAGATCGCTAGCATCATACATGCGTTGATCCGCAAACACTTTTACATCAATACTCGCGGTAACAGCACCTTTTCGTGTGTCTTTGACGCGACCGTTTAACTTTTGCTGCATTAACTCAAAATCAATTCGACTGCGCGGTTTATCCATTTGCAATAACGTTGACAACACATGCAGCTCAAAAAAATCCATATTGAGGTTGAATGTCGTGAACCACGCATGTTTGATTTGCCCTAATGACTGAAGCTGTCTCGTCAATTCTTCAGCCATTTTAAATGGTTTAGTCATTCACTTTGCCCTCTAAGCCACGAATAAGCTGGCTAAACTGATCAAGATAATAGCGATTGAACCATGATTTATAGGGCCTTGTTTCAGCTGTTGGCAAGGTTCGCAGTTTTATATGGCAACGATAATCACCTTGACTATCACGCTCAACCCACGGACTTTGACCACGTTGATTCATGATTGTAAGGTGGTATTTCAATAACTCTTCGACAAGTGTGATCATGTTATCTAGTGAATTCGCTTCCTCCAACGTCCCCAAAGCCAATAGCTGTTCATAGCGTTTTTGAGCGACACCTGAAAACTTGGACTTAATACTTATCTCGTTTTGCAGTTCACGTGCAAGATGGATAATTGAGCTGACGTTACGACCTAATCCGAGATAGCGTTTATAGATATCTTCCTCTGTTTGAACTCGTTGATTCATTAGCACCGTAAACAGCAGCTCACACTCAGCAAGTAGCGGCTCTACACGGCAGATATGAATTAGTTTCTGTCTTTCAGCCTCATCTTGTTCATTTTTAATCGCTTGTTCAAAAAAAGGCTGGACTGTCTTTAAGTTAGATTGTTTGGAATCAATGTCAGATTGGTTGGCATCGATTATCCCATAAAGTGAACCTGCTGCATTTTTATCAAGTTCAGTGACATTAAGCCAAAACGCTTTACTTTGTTCACCTACAATAGCAGGAGTCGAAAACTGCTGTGCATACGCTTGTTTGATCTGTTCTGACACTTCTTGCCATGAAATTTCAGGAACTTTTGCATCCAATTTGACCACATTGTGAAAATGCGCCACCAAGGTAGTTGCTAAGTCTCTCAACCCTTCATTCATTTCAATGAACTTTGACGTTTTCTCCCATAGTAAGGCGCTTTGGGGGTGATGGTAGCGATACTCTTTATCAAAAAACATCATTTCAGTAAAAGGCGTTTTGTAACGACCGCTAACCCCTAAGGTCAGCTGCCTTATTAACAATTGACCTGACTGCTCTTTAGTAAACAGCAGCGGTTGGGTTAGCGTACCCGCACTGAGAAGTAAACGCGCCTTTGAAGTTCCTAGGATCCCTTGTGTTTGTACCTTCCACTGTTGATTCGCTTCTGCTTGAAGCATAGAGAACACGAATAAATTCTCTAAATAGATTAAGCACGCTTGTTTAAACGCCAACGTGTCGGTGTGACCGTACACCGAGTGTAAACCACTGCTTAATCGTACTTGCGACTCTACTACTTGTTTAATTACGTAGTGGTGAAGGAGATTCAGGGTATAATTGCGTACATCATTGGAGATAGAGCTAACACGGTTGTGAAAGATGTCTTGACCTAACCGAGACCAAATCATCGTCATCCCTAATGCATCAATATTTAAGGATTGAGTCAGTGTATCGTCAAACTCGGTGAAAAATTTTTTAAGAAACATTTTGTCGACTCTAAGTATTTAACATTAAATCATCGATATAGTTGTGCACGAAAATACCTAATTGATTACTCACATCAAGCTTATAACCTACTAACGGGTTGCTCCCTTTCGCCGCATTGAAATCAACGCAAACAACATTCTGACCAATAGTCTGAGGAGCTCTTGTCACGGGAAGAGTATAATGACCAATTACCGTCAGTTTCTCTGGCTTGGCACACATTCTTTGCACTGTGACTGGAATCATTTGTTGAGGTAATTGACTACGCGCCTCTTCGGGTAACAGTGCGATATCCGCATAACTTAAACTTTCAGCCTCACCTTTCCACCAAGCGACACGAACCTGTGTGCGCTCAATACCGGTTTGATCTAAAAAGCTATAACCTTTTGGCAACGCAAGCTCTGGCCCTTTTAATAACGTCTCTAACAAATGGTAAAGTTCATGCTGTTCATCAAAAGCTTGATACCAGAATTGATCTTTTAGAGAGTTATCTGAGTTTAAGTATGGTCTTATCTGATCAATAGCCTGCTGATTCCAACAAGCATGAATGGCTCGGGCATGGTCGTATTCAACAAATATCGGTAAGCACTTGAACCATTCAACCCAACGTTGGTGCTCAGCACTATCTGAACCAACGGCCGCTAAAAAACACTGATGCTGTTTGAGGTTACCTAATTTATTTCTTGGCCGGCAATAACTGCCATCACTCTTCTGTAAACTCCAACCGATGGCATTCAGTTCATGGTTGCCCATGATACAAACCGCCCGGCTTTGTTCGCATAGCTGGTGAATCGTATTCAAGGTAGTTAAATGGTCTGTCTCTTCGTTTAACGCGTTATCAATTAAATCACCGACGAATACGAACTGGGTATCGTCACAGCCATATCGTTGAATGAAGGAAAGCAATTTGTCGCTGCGCCCATGTACATCACCAATAAAAATTAAATTGTGCACAAAATCCCCCTTTAAATAATGGGCCATCGTACTATAAATAAACTCATTTCTGATATGTCGCTCTAAGTGACACACCTCAAATGCTGAGCCTAAAGTGAGATTAGCTCGCCATCACTTTGCTTAGTCGCCAACTAAAATACTCTAGAAAGAAGGCTAAAGGTGGCTCAATATTTCCTCTTTATTTACCACTATCAATTGTTGTCTACCAACAATTTTATCTTCATATTCTAAATAGACATTCAATGCGTGCAGAGTGTAGCGGACCAGTGCGAGCCGACAGTTCACTATAATCTTCCCATCCTCCATACCATATTCATGGCGAATGATAGATTGCTGATCCTGAGACAAACGTGGGTCTGGAGCAAATATAATATCAACGCTTTCCTGCCACTTCCTATCATCTTGCTTTGTATGACCCGACTCATTAAGAACCGTTAGTGGCCCTTCAAATCGGCTTAAAATGAAGTCTCGATACTCACTGTTCTTTTCGCAATAAGCTCGAACATGCCAACGCAAAGGGGTACAAACGATAGAATGAGGTGTAATTACACGCTTTTCAGCGACGGGTTTATTCATTGAACGGTAGGCAATTTCTAATCTTAAATGACCTTTCGAAGCCAATAGAATTTTTCGCACATGCTCAGCGTTCACTTCCCGCATGGGAATAGGTAATGAGCAGGCCGATCCACCAGTAAACTCCATAGGCGCAAAGATATTCGCACTGGCTTCCTGACTAGCCAGTAGATTCAAGAACTCTTGGGCATTACCCGTTATGAATTTAGGTTCAAATTCTTCACTTGGCACATACCCTTTCAGGCTGCGATCATAAATAAGGTTGGTGCTAGAAATATGTTGAATATAGAAGTTAATATCCTTTGATGCTTGCTGTCGACCAATACCAAAGCTTTCACACAAATGATTGGTTGTTAAACGGCCTTCCCAATAGGCGATGAGCTCTATTAATCTAAACCTTTGGTGCTGATCCCACTTCATAAAAACCTCAATACCATTAAGATATGTACACTTTTACCACATATCGTATCTTATCATTCTACTCTACCATAGACATCGTCTAACGCATGGTCTAAATGGAGTAACTTATCTTGTCAAAACGGAATGCATTTTTTTCACGAGCACAAGGCTGTTTACTCGGGCTTGCCATTGGAGATGCGCTTGGTACAACCCTAGAGTTTAAAGCTAAGGGGAGTTTTGACCCCATCACAGATATGGTGGGTGGCGGCCCATTTGTATTGGAAGCTGGCCAGTGGACAGATGATACTTCAATGGCACTATGCTTAGCCGACTCCCTATTAGAATGCGGAGAACACGATCCACAAGATCAACTTGAGCGCTATATTCGTTGGCGCGATTTTGGCTACAACTCGTGCACCGGAGAGTGTTTTGATATTGGACTCACTGTTTCTCATGCATTGACGAATTTTGAGGTAAACGGCAAGCCGAATGCAGGCTCCACTGCGCCACGCTCTGCTGGGAATGGCAGTATTATGCGCCTCGCACCCATCGTGATCTTTTATTCACACATTAAGGGTTATTCACTGCAAGAAACCATCAACTATGCAGCGCTGAGCTCTCTACCCACTCATGGAGAGCAGCGAGCTGTCGAAGCTTGTCGTATGCTTGCTCAATTATTGTCTCAACTGTTTGTTGGAGAAGGATCTAAACAAGAGTTTCTAAACCAATTACTCGAAAGCTTTCCTGTGTGTAACACACAAACCAAGGAAGTGAATGAGTTGCGCCATGCGATTGCGGTTGCGACTCAGTCAACAACAACACGCCAAGATATTTTTGGTCGCGGTTATGTTGTTGACTCACTTCAAGCGGCCATTTGGTGCTTTGTTCAGTCTAATACTTTCAAAGAAGGCGCGCTACTTGCTGCTAATCTAGGTGATGATGCTGACACTACCGGTGCTGTCTATGGCCAAATTGCTGGAGCCTATTACGGCGCCGAAGCGATCCCAAATGAATGGTTAGACAAGCTGTATTGGCGTGAAAAAATAGCTGAAACCGCAACAGTGCTAGCGTTTACTTCAAACACTCAAATAACTGAGCCCAGTACAACTTACTTCAAGTTAAAACAGCCTGAACTTATATCAGCATTAGATGATTTGGAGTATTCCGAGGTTGAACAGCAAAAACGTATTCACCAGTGCCCAATACTGGATTGTCGAATTAACCAAACAAGAGAGTCATTGTTACAGCATATTTGTGCGTATATACGCTACACATTTGGGATGCCTGACCTCCAAATAACAGAGAGCAGTTCATTCTGTGATCTTGAAAAAATCTATCTCGCTCATGTGGATAGTGTTGAGGTCGATGACGTGACTTATATGCACATATTCTGTAATTCAGAAGGAGACGGCGGTATGTCCGACCAAGGATTCGTTAACTACTTTGTTCTCACCCAAGATCTACCGGAAACTTTGGGTATTGACGGTTCGTCATCCCCGATCGATGGCTATCAATTTACCCTAAATAACTTTGATATGAAGTGGGAAACGGTCAGTGATCTACTTGATGATTTATCTGCCATTATCTACGCATATCAATCCAACAAAAGCTCACAAAATTAAAGTGACGTTATGCAGGAAATTTATATTCATAATAGTTATGAGGTTGGTGAATTAGAAGGTTTGCTTAACCCTCATGTTGGAAATAAGCTCGATGGCGTGATCATGTACTGGGATCACGCCGCGAGTTTAATTATTGTCAGACTCCATAATGCTTCCATCGAAGACATAATGAGTCATATACAAGACACTCTCGGAAACGATGTAAAGCTGTCACTCAATCCAGACTATTAGGTTACAAAGCATGAAACGCAAATTGATTAGAAAAAACAAGAGTGAGCTATCAAGGCGGCACCGCCTTGCAAAAGGTGCACATCACCCTGCAAACTTGTACCTAAGTAAGTCCATGTTATTTTTGCAAGACTTCTACCGCACAATAGAACAGAGTACGCAAGTACCCAAAGATAGACGCCGCTTTCAAGAAATTAGTTTTAACGGCACTTTTCATAAAGAGCAATATCTAACAGCCATATACCAAGACCTGCAATGTTGGTATTCAGAGGTGCCTGATTCCCCCGCTCAAGCCTTTCTAGAGAAACAACTATCATTATTGGAAGGGTTATTCCCAGAGCATTGCTTTCACCCTCCGCTGGACAACATAAATATAGAGTGGCTTATAATGGATTGTATTGGATATGAAACTGGGGACTATTCTTTGCGCCGCCACAAGAATGCTCTCTACAAGTGTTCTGAGTATGATGGGTTAGATACTTCGCCTAGAGATAACAAACTCGACAATTCGAATCTGTTCTCTCTTTTCCTAAGCAACTTAGATCTAACACATGAAGGCAAGGAGGGGTAGTCAGTTATTAACATTTTTAATGCGTTAACAAACAGTTCGCTAACAATCAGCACGTTAATAACGGCAAACAATGAATAACGTCAATAAAGATTCCAACATTTGCGGTGAATCACTTTAATAAACATACAAACAAGATCGCATTATATGGCTACTTATTACTTAAGTTCAGGTAAAACCGCAGCCCACTCGTTAGCACTACACCCAATCAACTTGAAGATGCAGGTTTTACGCATGAAAATTATCAGTGGTTCGAGGCATCAACAAAGCAATGGTCTCTGGAAGAATCAAGACATACCTTTGAGTGGTGGCTAATAAATAATGCAAGCATTGTTAAAATCCTCTCTCCTAAATTTATGCGAAATAAGATAATTCATGAACTCAAATCTAGCTTAGTGCTTTATACACATAACATTTAAGCCCCAAAAAAAGAGTGGGCCAAGCGCGCAGTATGAAAGCAGTGTGATATCAATACGTTTATTATTAAACCTAACATTTTGTATGGTTATTTGGACAAAATAACATAGCAATAAAACAAAACTAGATGTTAAGTTAGTGCTGAATGCTTTCAAGTTATTGGAGGTAACGGCAGCATCGACTTTTGATGTAGAGAGCCTTTATTTAATGTTCATTTTGCGGCAAATCATCGTTAATGTCATAGTAATCCCCCTTCTCTGCGACATAAATATGTTGCCCAAGGTTTGTCCCTGTCGGCTTATCAAATGACCCTAATGCAATTCCTATCCAATGGTGCTTTTCTTTATCGATAGGATCGAAGAACAAAGATGATCCGCACTGTGAGCAAAAGCCCCGCCTAACTTTTTCAGATGAGTGATACCAAGAGAGGTTTGCTTCCCCCTCGATGAGTAATGAGTCCCGCGAGACTTCAGCACTGGCAAGAAAGTGTCCTGTCCATTTCCGACACTGATTACAGTGGCAAGCATCTGTTGCTTCAAGTACTCCAGAAACTTCAAATTTGATAGCGCCACAAAGGCAAGATCCTTTATACATTTCATACTCCATTTAGAGATGTATTGCAGTAGAACCTTAGCAACGCCTTATCCACGGCTACCACTGCAAACATACCAGCCTCGCTTTAATCGCTTTGCTAAGCCTCAATTTTTACGGCTGAATTTACAAAATCAACAAAGTGCTGCTTACCCGTGCGGTTTCCATAAGCTTTAGAAACTCGGTTCCACCATGGCATTCCAGGATGAGGCGTTCGGGTATATTTTATGGATTGCGCATCAAATTCGGTTAACAAACCACTTCGTTTAGCATGGCGATATGCCAGTGAACTTGTGAATATGATGATTTCAGGTGCAATAGCTTTAGCTACTTGGCCCACAACACTTTTGCTTACATCAGCATCAAGCTGAGATACCTTAATTGATTTACCCGTTTGTTCCGCTGGGCGCTGGAAGTAGTTCAGAAATGCGATACGACTAAATGCGGTTGAACTCGGATGAAAATCAGCCTCACTTTCAAAGAGCGCTTTCTCTATGTTTCTGTATATCGCTTTGGACTTAGATTTCCATTTGCTCTTTATACCGTTGGAAATAATATTTCGCGTCTTAATCCAGCCATTATCTTCTTTATCTGATACGGTGACACCCGCGTACCATTCTTCTGGGTTATGGTGATAAGTGCTTCCAACATCTAAATAGTGGCTTTCACCAATCACTAAAATCTTTACTCTCGATGCGGCATATTCACAACCAACCCAAGGTTTTAGATCGGGATAGATCTGATAATGACCAAGGCTGTCTAATGCTTCATCAAACTCATTTGAACAATACTTCACTGTTATAATTTCCTCCTGAAAATCGCCTTTTCTACCTGGCCTTTTCTATCTAAGCTTTGCTATCCGATCTTTACTCGATAAAGCGTATTCACTTTTTTATCTACAAAGTATGACCATACATGTTTAAACACAGCATGCTGATTTGGAAACGGCGCGAGTTCTAATGCTTCTTCTAAAGTGCACCATTTATAGTCAGTGTGTTCTTCATTTAAAATAACCGCCTGTTCCGGTGGGCACATAACCACAAAAACAGGAATGAGCTCTATAACATTCGCGCTAGGTTCATAGAACTGCTCTAGGAATTGAGCGTTGTACAAATTTTCTACTTCTATTTGAGTTTCCTCTTGAAACTCTCGAACAATAGCATTAATACCAGTCTCACCGTCTTCTATCGAGCCTGCAACATGGCACCAGAAGCCACCTTTCACTCGTTTCATTAACAGCATTTTTGTTTCACCGTTAATTTCCGATAGCGCGACACCCGAAACGATGGATGTATTTACTGGGATCATTGTTACCTCTTAATGTTATATTTTGAGATTGGTGGGCATCCCCACAAAAATAAACACCTGCGAATACCATGCTAATAGTGCTGGCGACTAACTTTCCAACCGCACATCACTTCACAGGCATCCACCTGAGCAGTTGACGAGAAAAACCGCAGTTCCATTATTTGACGTGCTTCATAACCGCCTGATTGTAAATCGCCGTATACAATCATTACAACGCCTATGTCGTCATTTGTACAATTAACGCTATAGTCGTTTACTCACGCTTTCCGGCAAGCTGAACTGTGAGTGCTTTTGCGGAAATCTCTTTACACCCTTGAGTATTTTGACCACACCATAACGGAGAAAAACCATCCATCCCTAGCTTTTCGGCCCTATGACGTAGTTGCGACATTTCAATTGAAGCAAACGGAAATTCAGGAACAAATGCACTCATATAGCCAAGTTCATCCATGACACGATTCACGATACCCCGAGCAGGCTTACCAGAAAATATATTCGTTACAGCCGTGTGCGATGATTTGTCACTCGTTAATGCCTGCTTATGTATCTCTGATGTTTTAGCTTCGGTGCACAATAAATATGACGTTCCAATTTGCACTGCGCTTGCTCCCAATTGCAAGCAAGCATTCACGCCTTTGCTATCACTGATCCCCCCTGCGGCTATAACGGGAACATTAACGCGATTAACAACCTGAGAAACAAGCGATACTAACCCGATTTGAGTTGAGATTTTATTAGAGAGGAACATTCCTCTGTGCCCGCCTGCTTCTAGTCCTTGGGCGATGATTCCGTGTACACCTCGCGACTCTAACCAAATGACTTCTTCAACAGTCGTCGCAGACGATACAACCTTTGTTCCCCAGCTTTTTACACGTTGTAATAAATCTTTGTCTGGTAGCCCAAAATGAAAACTAATGAACTCAGGTGAAAAAGGTTCAATAGCATCAGCAATATCATGGCTAAAAGGCACTCTATTACTACCAGCGGAAAGGTCTGTTTTAGCGCCTAGCTCAGTAAAATATGGCTTGAGTATATTTCGCCAAATTGCTTGGCGGTTTTCATCATAAGAGCGAGGCTCATGACAGAAAAAATTAAGATTATATGGATTGCGCGTTGACGCTTTGATCAGTTCAATTTCACTGATGATTTTTTCCGTACTTAACATGCCACAGGGTAAAGAGCCTAATCCGCCAGCTTCACTGACGGCAATCGCCAAAGTACTGTCTTGGACGCCAGCCATCGGCGCCTGAATAATAGGTAAATCCGTCCCTAATAATTCCTTGTAGTGCATAGTATTCCTTTACTAACTATTTAACTGTTGAAGCCTAATGCCCTGCAAAGCGATGAGCGACGCAACCTGCACTGCAATAACACGAAACCTAGGTAAGTGAAACGGCACGCAGATCCCTTGTTAAGCATACGGCTAGCGGCAAGTACGATACCTCATTAGCGACGGCCTGCCAGAGTCCATTGTTTCAATATAGATATTGCGCTCTTTCCACATCACTTCCATGTCATAAAGGCAAAAGGAATACTTAGCAGGGTCAATAACCCAATCACCATTTACCTCAACCGACACAGAAGTAAATAGCTCATTATCATTACCCCACCACACCAAAACCAGATACTTAGCACTTGCGCCATTGTGGAAAATAACAAAAGCAGCGGTGTCAGCCCAATCAATTGGCTGCATCGTTTTCACTTGGGAAAGTCGCAGATTAAAGGCATCCATATCGATAGTGCTTTCATCGGCTGAAATCGTATATATTTTTACACCATCAGGATCTAGCCAATCGACTAAGCCTTCTATTTCCCTTGGTTTATACATAGTACCTCCGTGTACGTTCATCGCCCTGTTAAGGGGTGAACAACGCTGCTACGCCTTCCTAAAACACAGCGCCGTAAACCACTCTAGAACTGAGAATGCCAAGCGCTGGGAATGTGTTCTAGGCACTTGTATGGGCAAAAAATGACATAACACCAGTGAGTAGCTTTATCGGTATTGCTGCCCACATCATTAACAAACTCAAACTGTTCGTCCATTCAGATTGAAGCTCATAAGAAGAATGTATTTGGCTATGATTCAACGTTTGCGATTTAATAGCATCATCTAATTCATACCCCGACATTGTGGCTTCATAACCCGCTATAGAAAAGACAGGATAATACAATGTACCTAAATTTGGATGCCGTACAAATACACGAGTTAATTTCCAATCAACATCACAGGGAATAACATGTCTACTAATTACATATTGCTCTTCAACTTCAGCACCTTTTGGCACTAACGTTGCGTAATCATAGCCTGTAAAACCTCGTTCGTATTTTATAGCCTCCCAAGTACAAGTCGCTGTAAATGCACTATCAATCCAAGGATATATGATTTTATTTTCTTCATGCTTCCAGGCTAATGGAACAATAAGAGTCGCGGCAAAAGTCATTAAAGCTATTTTTGCTTTTACCGAAAATGACCGTAAAACATAGATAAAAGCGACAACAAAAGGCAAAGACCAAAGAAAGCCACTAACACCTTGATTTACTGCTCCAGCAGCTATGAAGATCAAACAAACAGATAGAATTATAAGCTGCTTTAACTTTCGCATAATGTTGATACCTACCGTTTTTAAAGACCGCGTTAAAATAGTGAACTAACTAACCTAATCCATGACACCGTAAACACATTACCCAATTGGAACTAAAACCCCAAGCTTAAGGCGCTATCTTTAATGCTTGATTTATATATTATTTTCAATGTAGCTTGGGACATCGATTTTTTGTCCACCTTGTGCAAAGTGATAATCAAATGTATACGCGATTTTCTCTAACGGCGCTTCGGCATAACCAAGAGTCTGCACTTCAGAAATATAGCGCTGCAAAAAGCCAATAGCCCCAAGGGCATTCCACTGAGATACATGCACTAATTCATGGAAGTGCAACCTTAAATCAAGCGCAACACTCGGCACTATGTAATAGGTATTTTATATGTGATCCCCTGAACGTCCATATCGAGGAAATCGCCTAAACCAGCCTCGCGCAACTCTGGGAGATCTGGCTTTGGAAGGCTCTCAACGACGACAAAATATGCGTTAGCCAGGAATTCTTTAGAGTAGAACCCAGCAAAAGGCTGAGAAAATTGAGAGCAGCTTTGCCGCTTATCGGCAAACATCGCGTTCGTTTCATCTATCCATGCTTCAATGCTGTGTATCATGCTTAGTTCCTATTAAGCCAGTGTCCATTCAGAACGTAAAGCCGCTAAAACGATAGTATCCCACCACTTTCCCTTAAAGAAACGATGCTCTCTAAAATGAGCTTCTTGCCTCATCCCAAGTGATTTGCACAACTTAATTGCCGCAAGGTTTTTGCTAATTGTTTCGGCGTAAATACGATGGATACCCAACTCAGAAAAGCCAAAGTTTGCCAGAGATTGAGCCGCTTCCAAGCTAATGCCGCAGCCCTGAGCGCCTCTGGCGAACGCACACCCCATCGATGCTTGGTTATTGGCCTCTAAACGTAGACAAACCGTGCCAATAAACGCGCCTGAATCTTTGTCTTCAACCGCCAACTGATACGACTGACGAGGCCGCTCATTGGCCTGGGCCACAAACAGATGCGTTAGCTCTCGGTATTTACTCGGCTCACAATCACCTTCATCGTAAAAGCGCTGATACTTAGGGTCTTGAGACATCGCGACAAAAGCACGCTCATCATTTAGCGTCATATCTCGAATAATCAGGCGCTTGGTTACCAGTTTAAACATTGAAAGTTCCTTTTTCTTCATCTGGCATCACTGCACATTAGTGGCATTCTAGGCCATCGCCTAACCTTACGTGTCCACTAAACGGGTGAAGTCCACTATCAGCTTTTTCTGCTTGTTATAACGCAGTTTTCACGTAAATAACCGTGCTGTCCAACTCGCCAGAAACTAAACGACGTCCATTATCTAATTTAGCTTCAAGTTGATAGCCACAACGCTCAGCAACCGCTCGACTCTTAACGTTAGAGCCCGCCATTTTAATTTCAACCCTTTGCGCCTTGTTATCGATAAAAGCAAAGCGTTCAACAATCTTCACCGCTTCACTTATATAGCCTTTACCGACCATTGCGGTACTAAGCCAGTAGCCAATTTCAAAATATGGCACATCAGGGTCTCGAACAATAAAGCCCACAGCACCAATTAAAGCCCCTGATCTTTTTTCAAAAACATTAAACCAGAAGTCATCAGAAAAGTTGTCGTAATTTTTGGCGGCAAATTCAATATTATCTTTCAGTTTATTCAGCGTCAGAGATTCAGATACCCAAGGAAGAAACTCAGCTAATTCTGCTTCGCTTTCTTGAATAATAGCCCACATCGAATCTGCATATTCTAATGATGGCGGAGTGAGTTTTAATCGCTTACTTTCCATATAACAGACTACTCCTCCAAAACATAAAATACTGGCTGGGCAGTTATCCGACCAAATACTTCATTATTTGTGTTCTAACCACTCCGAGCGTAACACGCCGTATTTGACTGAGTCATAATACTCACCTCGGTAGTATCGTACTTTTCTCAACCTAGCTTCTTGTTGAGAACGTACATGGCATTAATCAACTTTAGCAAGTAACTTTGCTAATGTTGATTTACCTAAGGCTGGAAACCCTGAGAAAATATATAAATGTCACCTTGATACTTTTGTATGGCATTTTGCTAATACTGACGTATTTCTTGATCCTGTTGACCTCTTGTTTGGGTCATAAAATGTGTCAATAATTTCAAATCCGGCCTTGCGCATCATCCCTGCAGAAGCCGCATTTTCCTCATGCCTTTCAACGAAAACGGTACTCGCATTCCGACTACAGGCGATAAGGACACACTCTTGAAGCAACTTACAACCCAAGCCTTTTCCGCTATGATTTTTACTAACAACAACTTCCTTAATGTAAGCGATATCAGAAAAATCTGTGTATTTTGCAAGTTTGGCTGGGAATGCGTCACTATGAATGACAACGGCAAACCCTATGATCTCCCCCTCTTCCACTTCAGCTAAAACAACCGATGCCCTCCCTTCATCAATCAAGGCGAATTGAGTTGATATGCTGTCTTCGGTAATGTAGTTCCAGTCGTTCGCCCCATCTCTTAGCAGGAGGGACCTCATATTTGAATAATCAATATCGTACAACTTTCGACAATGTATTTTCATTTCATATTTACTCTTTGCACATAACGTCAGGTTAAGTAATAAGTAACGTTACCACCTAGCCCAAACCTTTACACCGTAAACACTAAAGCTGATTCAAACTGAAAACCCCACGCGTTAGTATCACTTTTAGTCGTTTGTTAACTGCTCTTTTTCGCAATAACTAAACCATGGTTACTGCTACCCAGCAATGATGGTTCTGAGCACGTTGAAAGATGATACTTGAACCATGCTTGATACTGCTGCTCATCGAGTTGATTGACTTCCTGACCAATAAAACGAACATACCCATCGGTTGCGATATGACTTTCGACACTAAAGCCTGACTGAATTGCTAACTCTTCAATTTCTGAAGGCTTAGCAAAGTAACCCGTTCTAAAAAATGGATCTACATTAGATGATCTGACTAAGCCACTTTCATTTAATTCACTTAGCACTTCAGGAGAAACTAAACTACAGGACATTTTTGCTAGCAAACCCGCAACAAAGAAACGGCTGATATACGCAATGGCAACCACACCATTGGGTTTTAATATGCGACTTGCTTCTTTTAATACCGCTTCTCTGTCTGATTGCGATTGTATGTGATAAAGCGGTCCTAAAATTAAAACGACATCTTGAGTGCCGCTTTCAATAAAGCTTACGTTAGTTGCATTTGCTTCGTAAACAGCCAAGTCTAAATGTTGACTCTTAGCGTTGCCATTGAGTTGATCTACTAATTCAGGAACTAACTCTACTGCCGTCACATTCATACCTTGCTGAGCATAGTGCAGTGAATAACGACCAGTCGCGGCACCAAGCTCAGTTAAGTGACTTACTGACGTAATATAAGGCCCCAATACACTTAGTGTTGTATCAAACTCAATACGCGTTATATTTTGAGATAGAAGACGCTTATCTTCGTCAAATTTTGCGTAGTAATCCCTGTATTCTTCTTGCACGACTTCCTCCTTTGCAATTAATGTACATTAAGAAACTGAATTTATTATTTAAATTATTTTTCACCCAACTTAGTTACACTACCAGATACAACGACAGTACCCAACCCAGATGCATTATCAGCTGTCGACGATAAAAGTGGGTATCAGGTTCGCTAAAACTGTTATAACTAAATACAGATAAATTTGTTTAACACGAAAGCAGTTGAATGTGCCAAGACAACTTGTAGCTTGCCCTCTTTATTCAACCACACTCTAGGAAAACACCAAACGTCCATCTGACTATTATGAATTTTAGATATCGAGCTATATGACTGTACCCAGAATTTTTTTAGATCATTTTGACTATTTGGGTTTTTGTTTAATAAATTCAGAGTCTCTAAAGCATACTGTTTCTTAAAATTCGACCAGGTATAACTACCACTCGGTACGCCTTGGATTAAATCATCCTCAGAAAAAACAAGAAAGGCGCCCTTGGAACATCCTTCTTAATGTACGCTAAGTCTAAACCAACCAAGCACCCCAACTATCAACAAAATAGCAAAATGTAACGTCACCTTGCTTGATGTCATATTTTTACAATAAATAGTTAGTTACTTGTTCTTTATTTCGCTTTAAATATTCAATATCAGCGATATAAGCCAAATGATGTCCATCTCTGATATTCGCTATAAATGCTTTATTACCTTTGGCCGCTTCGTTATGCATAAAATCAACTAAGGCTTGTACCCTCGACACCATGGTGTCTACTAATTGAATACGATCTTTATATGATAGGCCATAAGAATCACAGAATTGCTTTGCACGAATGGATTGCTCTGTTACATCACCTAACGAATCATATGGATTCGTTTTAAAAGGCGCCCAACAATAAATAGCATAAGCCACGTCCCAAATCCTTGGTGCAGGATGAGCCGTATCGAAGTCAAAAACACCAACAACTGTATCTTCCTTTAATGCCACGTTGTATGGAGCATAATCACCATGACAGATGACTTCTTGCGGCTCTCTTGTAGGTAAACGCCACCTTAAATCTTTACATTGTTCACTTTGAACAAAGGATACTGTTGCATCATGATACTGACTTAAAAGTACGGCAGCAGAACACAATGCTTCAGTCGTCGAGATAGCACCAACTAGAGGGTAATTGTAAACATCACCCCACACATAAGATAAAACCTCATTCCCATTATCATCGAAACCAAATGATTTTGGCACACCATTAAGGCCCTCACTTTCGAGATGAGACAGCAATTTATGGATTGAAACAGACCAAAAACCACTTGGTCGATACACTTTATCTTCCGAGCGAAAAATGAGCCCTTCACGCCCACCTTGAAGTTCTTCCATCATAGTCCCTTATTATGAAGTCGTTCCAAATACTCACTACTATCAATTTTTTGCGGCCAACTGCACCGCACTCAAAAAGACCAGCGAAACCACATAAGTTAAAACCAAAACCGCCGAGTGTAATGTATCACCTTGATGGCACTGCAAGTTCACAATTTCAATGGGTTAATAAAAACACTTATTAAAGCGACACCAACACTAAATGCATTGGCTATTAGAAACCAAAAAAATGTTTTACTTTTATACTTGAAAGGTAATTTAAATAACTTTTGATAAACTCCTCCTTCAATAGCAGCATTTATCATGCACGCGATTATGAATGTAGCGCTCCATGTAATTGGATTAAATGTCCCCATATTAAATAATTCATTGAAGATAGAACCTGGAAATATTTCCCAAGCAATACCCGATAGAGGGATTAAAATAATGCCTGCCACAGCAGATACAAAATTAGCACAAAATGTGGCAATGAAAGCCTTTATCGCAGGCAAATTAAATAATTTCAGCACAAAAATAGATTCAATAACTAACCCAGCAGATATTGCCCACCATGAGAATAATCGAGCTTCCAAATATACTGCAGGCCAAACCATATTGGCATACGCAGAAAAAGAAATAATTAAAAGTAGACAAGCAATTAATTTTTTCACTAAGCCTCCCTGTAAACTTATCGCCTTACTAAACGGTGCTTACGACTACCTTAAGCAAGCATACGTAACTGCAAACCAAAAATGCCACACGTTAGCTGTCTGATTGAGCAATTTTTTATGTACGCTCTAATTGATAACGAAGGACATTACGTTGCTCATCTTCGCAATAGAAAGTGCTTAGGTACTCACCACCACATTTTTCTATCACTCTACTCGATGCGGTATTGTCTTCGTCACAAGTAATAATAACTCGATGCTCAATGATATTATTTACTATCCACCTAAGCATCTTTGTCGCAACGCCGCAGCCCCTAGCTCGCGCTAAAGTGTCATGACCTATATGACCAATAACATTTTCAATATACTCGTTTGTGCCATGACGGAATCTAATTGAACCACATATAATACCTGACTCAATATAGAAATAAGTCGATATAGGAGCCCAACCAGCAGGTAATTCTTTGCCCTCAGAATAAGCTATTCGCTTTTTTAAATAAGCATAACTATCGAGCTTTGCCTCATCATAGAGCTCTAAACCTTCTTGTACACAGTCTTCTGCATAGTTTTTGAACAGCTCTGCATGCCCAATATCTGCTTTCGTAATTTCCATATTACCTCTAAGCACATAGCGCCTTGCCATAAGGTTCGCCCCTCTGAACTTCAAACCAAAAATACCGAGTGTAATACCTCACACTTGATGGCCTTTTACAGCCCTATGCCAAAAATTGACTGCCGACCATACACAACTAAAGTGTCGCCATCATTCAGTGACTCATACGCTTTCTGATTCACGTTACATATACGTTGGGTAAACAATAGCGGGGTATCAACTTTTATTGCACCTTTGCACCGACCGGATGTACTAGAGTAACTAACCGTTGGTTTATAAGCTATAAATTCAGCCCTTCCCTTATCATTAGCTATTACGATGTGAATTAAAGATGGAAAACCGTAGATTAAGCTGAAGTAAAACAAGAAAAATGCAACTAAAGGAGGAGATACAATTTCCGGAAGGTTCAGGCTTTTATATTCTTTAGAGTTACGTTTTTTATTATTAACGTTAGCTCTGTGTAACTGGTAATAGATAAAAAGTGAAAATATCACAACTGCTACGCCTACTACTATCTGAGCACAGAAAGCATAAGAGTTACTGGGTACAAATTTCGTTATCATTCCTAAAGCACTAAAAGCAGTTAGAACAAGCAGAGTTCTAATGATCCACCTGTGAAGCCTCGCTATTTGGTTGTTTGATGACATATCCTTACCTTTACCTAAAGCCAGCCATAGGAGCCCCCCGCCGAACTCACCAAGCCAACTGAACTTCAAACCAAAACTACCGAAGTCCACACCACACTTGATGGCCTTGTTAGACACGTTGCAGTGCAGACCTCATTTAATTACTTTTACTACGATACCAAGTAGCAAAGATGATATATATGGAAAAAAACAAAAACCTGAAAAAACTAGATTCATCCACCAACCCGTTTTCTTTCTAGACTTTTCGGGTATTAAATCAAAATATCCTTCACCTTCTTTATACCCATTGTTTTTCAAGCACACGTATCGCCAAATGAAAAATCCAAGCAAAAAACCAACACCAATAAAAACATAATAATACTTAATGACAAGATTGACCTGAAATGCTGTTAAGTAGTTAAATATCCCAAAAATAAAAACTCCCCCCATAGAGATCAGGTAGATTGCACCAAGAAAATGGGAACCATTAAGCGGTCTGTGTAAACCTCCAGTGTATTGATACCAATAAATGACCCTAATAATCTTCTTTGTTTCTTTGATTACATTCATAAGACCCACATTGAATGAATATTTTCCTAACGCCTACAACTAGGTGTACCACGTTGAACCAACCAAGCACGCCGAACTCAAAACCAAAATTTCCGAGTGTATGCATCACCTTGATTTTTTTGTTAAATGGGGCCGAATGTGACCAAATGGTTATTTTTAATTTAGATACTCAAGTCACTAAATACTGGTTCCACTTTTTTCTAGCCTGAGCACTATTGAGTGCTTACTGACGCTGATCTAATTTTACTTTCACAAAAGTATATACTGGCCAGAGAACTGTTCTAATAATTAACAATCGGGATAAAATCAGATCCACTAACGCCTTAACTGAGTCGGAAGAACTATTAGTGGGTTCCCATAGAAGAACATAACTCGAATAATTCAAAAGATACAGAGTTAAAATCATGTAAAAGAACAAGTTAGTAAACTTATCCTTAGAAAAAATCACAACAAAACTTAAAAAAACCATACAGAAAGAAAACACGAATTGAATCATATTTTTCTGTTCAAACTCATTAATCTCTAATTGCTGAGACAGAACTAAATATGCGACTACACTTATCGCAATAACATCCATTATTAGAATAACTGCAACATCAACAATACGTAATTTACTCATAAATGTTGAATTATGGTTACTTTGACTTAGAGGATCAATAGTTTTTCTTTTCTTAAATGCCAATACAAATAGAGCAAAAGGCCCCAAAATAACTCCATTTATAGCCCATATTTTTAAATTTAAATTTTTCCCTGACGCCCATGAAACACAAAGTAACCCACTTAATATTGAAAGTGGAACAATAAACATTAAACCAAACTCAAACTGTGTCATATGTACCTCATTTAACACATGCAATAAGGTGTGCCTCACAGAACTAACAAAGCACACTAAACTCCATACCAAAACCGCCGAGCATCACCTTAATTGCTTTGATACTTATTGAGCCTTCTCCGACAACATGCCCCAAAGGAGTATGCTGAAAGGCGACTAAACCAAACAAACGGAGAAGACTCATATCTAATTTTATACGAAGCCCCCCCTTATTACTGCGGGATAGATCTCCATGATCTGTTATTTATATATCTGTATCATCAACCATGATGGTGAAATATGTATCCATCAAGAGATTAAAGCCTCACGAACATTTAATGAGAATTCTTGAACCCTATATCGGGAATATTATTGTCGGCGTTGAATGTATGCATTGCTGGTATTGGTAGCCGACTGGTGCGAAGACAATGCGGTCGACTTTATTCTCGGACATGCTTTGTACATGAAAGTAATTCACGGCGGTAAAGCTAAAACCGACTAAATTGATTCCTTTAAAATAGCTAAACTACTTCGTGGGGGTACATTCCCTGTCGCCTATCATTACCCTAAATCAATGCGTGCTACACGTGACTTATTACGTCGCCGAATGAAAATTCGGCGTCATGATGCAATGCTCAAAGCGAACGTTTGCACCCGCACTGAGCCTGAAATCAACTGGAACGAATGTCGTAACCATCACTCTTTGAATAGTGCCAGATGTGGGTTAACCGATAAATGTCTAGCGCCCCTGTTTCACCGCAATGGAAGGCAACTAAACAGGCAGCAGTTGAAACTGCGTAAGAGATCCTCAATATGTGTTTGCCGCAAGCGTAACTTGAAGGCCATTCTGACTAACGAAGAGGACGCGCTTGTTAGTCTACTTTTAGTCGACCGCTAACGCGGTCGATAGGATCCACTTTGCCGCTTGACGCCCGAGGGCTCATATGTGTCATGTGCGTTCTTATGATATTAACTCTTAAGCCTATGTTTTCGATGCCAGGAAAGATACTTAATTTGTGGTTTATTAACTGTAATTATTTCTTTGCCAGTGAGCCCATAAGCCTTCATTTCACATTTGGATAAGCCATTAATAATTATATTACCATCATCATTAAAGCTTATTATTCCATCCTCAAATAAGCCATCATAGTTAGGAGATAGACATAGACCGTTTGCAATATCCACTTTTTCATAGTTTTCAGAATCTGCCCAAGGCTTGATATGAGACGCTATTAAATTTCGACTAATGTTGGAATTAATAAGGCACCTGTTACCAGCAGAAGCCTTTACTTTCTTAGCATATGTACTGTGTCCAATTCTTTGTTTAGTCAGCGCACTTTTCTCATACTCTGTATAATCCTTGCTACCAGCAACCACGCTTATAGTATTAATTAGATCTTCATCACCCTGAGAGAGCACTTTTTCCCAATTCCCAGCGATATGCTGGAGCATTTCAAACCCTTCATCGTTATATTTAACGTAAGTTGAAGAGCTTTCTCGAGGTAATTTTCCATAAAGCTTCTCAAATAAACTCGTTTCTTTTAGGCTTATTGCGACTCGAGTTCTACCACTATAGTGTTTTCCTGTACCGATAGTAATGTGCTTGGCTACTGGGTGAGTGATGTGAATTTCTGCAGTGGTAACAGCATCAGTTGACCAACAGCGTATATACTTTACCTCTAAACAATCTACTAGCTGCTTAATTCGGTCAAAAATGGGATAACCCGTAACCTCTAAGAAGTCTTCTACCGAAAGTTTTTTTGAAAACTGCTCCATTACTGTTCCTCAATATACTGATAGCACCTAACGTCTGCCACTTACGAATCCCCAAAAAATACCTTTGTAGTTCAATAAGTAGACACGCACCTTACCTTCTGATCTAATGAATTCACCATAAACACAAAAGATTGAAAGCAAGATGCGTGATATCCAAATTCTACACGAGCCGCAAGAAAATCAATGCTCTAGCATTCACAAAAAGAGACTCTAATCACTCATGGCCTCAGTGCACTTGAAGGCCATTCTGACTAGCGAAGAGGACGCGCTTGTTAGTCGACTGTCAACCGCTAACACGGTCGATAGGATCCACTTTGCCGCTTGAGGCCCGAAGGCTCATATGTATTGAATGCTTAATGTTCTGAGATCAGTGACCAACGTTGCTGATTATCAACGCTTAAAACCAGTAAGCGCATATTAAAGTAACTACCATTTGATACATGATCACGAATTACAACAATCAAATCCTCAATTTCATCATTATTGAGGTCTCCTCTACCAATAATACCAACCTCTTGAAATCCGCCAATGTGATAATACGTAAAGCTTGACTCAGAGTTTTTTTTGAAACTCGTAATAGGTGTAACATCAGACCAATACTTTAACTCTGGGTTTTGATTACTTCGTTTCGACTCTGCTGATGAAGTTATAAAAGATAATGGCTTCGGCCAAAAGTCAGGCGAACTTTCTTTTAATATAGGAATAGGTAAATAGCTTAACTTCGATGGTTTTGCACTTAACATTAACCTTGATGCTTCACACATAACCTTTAGCTCAAGATAAGCATTCATCTCATATGGTTTTACTGTTAGTGCTTCAGGAGATGAGCCTATAAAATATTCATCACAAGAAGATAAACTTAACTCATGCCCGCCATTTGTCCTAACTACTATTTCAGAATACCAAGGTTCTTTTATTAACGTCGATAATTCATCTACATTAATTAACTCCACATTGGAAGATAAAAGCTCAGGTAAAGTTAGGCCATCAGCCAATGATACAGGTATTTTTTCAATTGCATTACACGCACTAATTGAAAGCATGGCTATGAACGATATTGGCAAAATAAAAAAACAACATGATTTATTGCTCATTTTTCACCTTCTTTTTTTTAGCTTCTTCTCTTTTTTTCTTGTCTGCTGCCGCCTTCAAAATTAAATTTTTTACATATTTATTTCTTTCAGCTGAAACAGGCGGTTTTCTATTGGATTCATTAGCCGCTGTTTCCCAATCCTGTGATTTTATTGCTTTTTTAAAGTTAGGCCACTTAGAATTCAAATCAGTCATGCCAACATTAAAAATGATATCAAAAAGAGCTAACCTAACTTCAGTTGGATATGTTGCAAAACTAGGAAAAATAATTTTCAGCTCATTCTCAAAACTATCTATATGCTTGTTAGTTAAAGTATCAATTTCCGTATTTAGAAGTTTTAAGCTAACAAACCTCTTATAGTAGCTAGAAACTCTATTTTTTAACTGTTTTTTTACAGATTCAAAATCACTTTTTATCTCGTCTTCAGTCGCTGATAATCCATTTGTTTTTTTGAAATTGATTTTTTGTGCACTAGCAAGATCTTTAATTAAATGTCCAACACCTACTGTTACATAACCTTTCGAATCAAGGTACATATGATTAACCTTGCCCTCATAATTTTCCAGTTTTGCCTTTAGTGCTGCCTTTTCAGTTGCAGTAACCATATATCCTCTAACTTTATAACCATCCACTATGTCTGATTATAGTTAGTCTTGATATATCATCATGTTATGGTCAATATTCTTCCGACACAGATCGAATTTTTTGCCATTTAACGACTTGTTAAGGTGTGAGTAAAGCAATACCGATGCCGCCGCATAACACCTTAAACACTAAACTCAACGCATAGAAAAAATGCCACGCGTTGCGAATTACTCTTAAACAGTTTGTATATACCAATTCCGTCCACGCGCAATAGACCTTTGATCTAACGCATTGTTCTTAATGTGCAAATACGATTATAACTTGCTATACACTTTATATGATAGGAGTTTGCTATGCCTTGTAATCAAACACATATCCGCCGTTTAGATGAATCTGTTCTCACGAACCTTAGTAACCACCAAATGCACGACAATGGACGCCATAAATGTTGCCAATGTGCATACAACTCCGGTTATGAGCAAGGGCGACAGTTAAGAAACTCGATCCACTTAAATATCGACGAATTGGGCGATAGCCAAGCAAGAGCCGATGGGCGACATAAGAGTGTTCACCAAGCATTCGCTCTTGGGTATTCTGATGGTATTCGAGATTTCATCGCATCGGATCAATAGCAATTTAAGGGGGGGATTCCCCCTTTTGGTAGCCGCGTTAAGTGGTGAGCAACGTACCACCAAACTCAATAAAACCACCTTAAACACCACGCTACAATTTGCAACCAAAAATACCCAGCGTTGGTCGTATTAATGGCATATGTGTTAGGCTAGTTTAGTCAAAGAGTTCACTATTTCTAAATTCGTTGCAAATGTGTGTCTTAATCTGTTGAGAATTGCCCCATAGTGACTCGACAGGAAACTGCTTACCAAAAACGGAAATGACCAATTGATCGTCAAAACTTTCTGCCACATTCTCTTCGGCTACAATCACTGCTGCGCACATGCCTGTGATATAACCTATTGGGAGATTCCATTTATCTGAACCGATCTGTATCGAACCATTCAAGTTAAACTCTAGCCTCGGGTCGAGCTCACCTTCATGTGCAATTGAAGTTCTACCAAACTTATAAAGTGCATCTGTAATGCTAATACCATCACATACAATATTGGATAAACAGTTACCTGTGGCAATGGTTGAGATTAGTTTTTCTTCATCTTCTAGGAATGCTTTGATTCTTTTACCTACACCATCTTTTGGTCTTCGTCGTTTTGCCGTTTGATCTATTGCCGGAAATAAATTAACGAGAGCCCCCTCAAAATCATCAGTTTGCAAATGCTTGATAGATTGCAACACTCTCCTGCTTACCCCTGTTGGTTTCTTATTTTTCTGCATACATTCTCCGAATATGTAGATTAGCCTAACCACATCCACGCCACCACTGCACCAATCTACCGCAGCGAGTATCACCTCCGCATGGCATAAACGATTCGCATACGTAACCCCCTCACTCAGCCTATCTATGATTGTTCTAACTAAGCACTCATTATATGAGAGCGGTATTATATCAACATGTTTATTATCAAACTCGGTTTTTGTATGGTTATTTGGACAAATCAACAGTAAAAAAGAAAAGCTAGGCACTGGAGTGATAGCTTTTCTTTTTAGGATTTAGGCAGGGAATAAGTTCGGGAGGTTGAGCTTCAAGGTTTCGAGGTTTCGAGGTTTCGAGGTTTCGAGCGTATTACACCGTGGCCTGAACCTTAATCGTCATGGTGATCTGCATGCTCTGCTTTGGTGCCAATATTGTTAGGCTTTCACGGTGACTAGCCGTATCTAATGGTGTTATAGCCAACGACGCTAATTCTGCGTGGGCATTTACCGCTTGGCTTTGTGGTTCTAAACACAGAAAACCCGCTTGCCCTTCAGGTTTATACACTTGCAAGTAATGGCACGGGCTGGTGAGCGTGACGAGTAACCCATTATTGTGGTTCAAGGTGGCTGTTACCCCCGATTTATCCATCCGATAACCATTGTTTATCCATGCGTTGGGGATAGGTTTGGCTTGTTCAAAATCGAATACTGTGGGAATAGCCGTTGTATAGTCGCTTGGCAGATAAGTCGCATCTTCCCGCCATACGCCAAGCGCAGAGAACTGCACCTGTGTATCGGGTAAGCAATGAAAGAAGGGATGAAAACCCGCCCCGAACGGAAAGGCTTCCTCGCTAAGGTTGGTCACTGTCATGGTGACAATCAGGCTGTCTTGTTCTAGCTGAAAACGCTGCTTGGCTTGGTAGTGACACACACCTTTAATGTCTGACGTCATCACTAATTCAAGCCATAACTCTTGCGGGTTCTGCCGACACAGTTGCCAATGGGTTAACCAGCCATCACCGTGTAAAAAGAAATCGGGATCCACTTGTGAATTAATCGGCAATGTTACTTGGCGTCCCTGCCATTCAAAGTTGTTACCTCGAATGCGGTTCACCATGGGCACCATAGGGAACATGCTGGCTTCCCCCGCGCTGTGCTCACTCAGTTTTGTTCGTGGCCGCAGAATATTGAAAGCATGTTCTTCGCCTTGATTGCAGACATATTCGCATCCATTGTTATACGTGTATTGGAAGGCATCAATAACCCCACCCCGCTCATTAATTACCAGTTTCAATGTGTCATTTTCGAGTGTGTGAGTTGCCATAAATTAACCCTTCTACCGTTGTGATACCGTGCTACTTGTTAATTAACTCAATAAGTAATTAGCCCGAAATCTGCTTAATAAAAGCTACTGTAAGAGGATGATGGTTCGTTGAGTGATAGCGAGGTCACAGGGATTACTAAACACTTATTACTAAAGGCTTATGAACAAACACGGATTCCTAAAGAGTGGTTAGTAATAGGGTTAATGACGCAGCCAGTAAAGCGACTTTGATTAGGTGGTGACAAACAATGATGACCAATACCTTAGGGTTCAATGGCCATAAGGGCCTTAACAACCAACAGGTGCGACAATATAACTGCCGTATCATCATGGCGTTGCTGTATAAAAACAAAGGGATGACCAAATCACAACTGGCGCAGGCAACACAATTAAGCATTCCAGCGATCACCAAGATCATTGATGCATTAATCGAGCAAGGCCGCGTTGAAAATACCGTGTCGCCACACGTTAGCAAGGGCAACTTTAAAGGCTTGTACAATGTATCGCGCCATCGCCCCGATACCATTTGCCTTAACGTGTCTCCAACCCGCATTCAGGCCATCATGGTCGATAATGAAATTACCCCCTGCTCTGCGTTCATCAATCAAGCCATTGCACCTGCTACGCCAGAGGCACTCATCGACGATATTGTTGCTGTAATTGTTGCCTGTCGCCAAGTGAACCGCACCACACCGTATCGACTATCGATTGCGGTACATGGACAAGTGGATACTCATGTTGGATCGTCAATGCGGATGCCACAAGCCCCGTGGACACAAGCCATAGAGCTTAAATACATTCTCGAACAACGCTTACATGTTGATGTGTTGGTCGATAATGATTGTGTGATGATGGCACTGGCAGAAAAGTGGTTAGGCGGCCACAGTGGGCAGGATTTCTGCGTACTGAATATCGATTACGGGATCGGCTCTTCGTTCCTGATCAACAATAATATCTACCGCGGCAAAATGTTTGGCAGTGGGCAAATCGGTCACACTAAAGTGGCAAATAACGACATTATTTGCGGTTGTGGCCGCGAAGGATGTTTAGAGACCGAAGCCAGTTCAAAAGCCTTGTGCGAGCGCTATGCTCAACACTCTGCGTTACACCGTCATAACAAGACAACTCGTAAGGATGAGAGTGCGCACTTTCCGCAAACACGAGAGATAAAGATAGAAAAAGGACAAACTCTCGCATTTGATGATTTTGTTCTGCGCTATCAACAACACGATCCTATCGCGTTAGATGTCGCGCAACGCGCTGCAACAGTACTTGGTCAAGCTTTGTATAATTTTCTGATCACTCTGAACATCAATAAAATCATTCTGTACGGTAACACTTGTGCCTTGGGTCAACCTTGGTTAAATACGATCACAGATCAAACACTCACGAATCCGTTTGAAGATAAGAATGCCCGCCGCCAAGATCAAACACTGGTGTCGTTTGGTCAGCTAAGCCAAATAGAACGTGTGATGGGCATGAGCTATTTATGGGTTGAACAGGAACTGGATAGTTTGTTTCTCGCATAAAAAAGATCACCGCTGGGGTGATCTTTTTCCGTTATGCTTGTTTCTACTGTTGTAGCAGTGGTTATCGCCGTTGCTACTGGTATCGCTTTTTACGCTTATGCGTTTACTTTTTTGCCTAGATTAGCCGATTGTGCCACCAGCTCTTTCTCTAACTCTTCTAATGAACGACCTTTGGTTTCTGGCACGTGGCGATAGATGAAAACAAAGCCACAAGCACAAATAACACCGTACAGTAAGAAAGAACCCGATGCGCCTAACCCAGCGTTAAGTAATGGGAAGGTATATGTAAGTGCGAAACACGCCACCCAGAGTGCAAGCGTACTAACCGACATGGCGGTACCACGCACTTTGTTCGGGAAGATTTCAGACAGCAAGACCCAAGTCACAGGTGCCAATGTCAGTGCGTAGATAGAAATAGCCACCAGCACCAATAACAGCACAGGCAGTCCTAACATGCCGAATGCATAAGCCGCAGACATTAAGCCGTAAATAATGGTTAGGCCAAATGAGCCAACAATCATTAATTTACGACGGCCGATTTTATCAACAAACGGAATCGCCAAAATCGTAAAGACCAGGTTGATTAAGCCCGTGGCAACAATCGATTTCAAGGTGTCGTTAATGTCAAACCCAGCGGAAGCAAAAATCTCTTGGGCGTAATTGAAGATCACGTTGATCCCACACCACTGCTGGAACGCTGCCAACACCACACCAATGATCAAAATGGGTTTTACATCTGGCTTTAACAGCGCACTAAAAGGTAGCGAACGGGTTTCGGCTGACAGTGTACTTTCAATTTCTGCCACGGTGCGGCTAGCATAGCTTTCACTACCAATGCGACGTAATGTGCCTTTGGCTTTTTCTGCCATTCCCATTTTCACTAACCAACGTGGCGATTCAGGCACCACAAACATCAAAAGTAAAAACGCGAGTGCTGGCACCAATTCGGCACCAAACATGTAGCGCCAACCCATTTGGCCGTTCCATGATTGTAAAATGTCGGCTTGTGCCGCGCCAGTTGCCACAGGCTCTGCAATCATCAAGTTAATGATTTGTGCCGCTAATACCCCAATCACTATGGTTAGCTGGTTAATCGCTACAAACTTACCGCGTTTTTCTGCAGGTGCTATTTCGGCGATATACATAGGTGATAACGCAGAGGCTAAACCTATCCCTACCCCGCCAATAATACGAAAGACAATAAAGGCATTAAAACTGTCTGCCGCTGCGGTGCCCCATGCTGAAATCACAAACAAGAGTGCCGCTAAGATCAAAGGACGTTTACGTCCGTATTTGTCAGAGACAGTACCTGCGATGAACGCCCCTGCCATGCAACCCAGTAACGCCGAACTCATTGCCCAACCCGACAACGACGCACTAGTAATATTAAAGTAGGCTTCATAAAAGGGCTTTGCCCCACCAATAACCACCCAGTCATAACCAAATAACAACCCACCGCAGGCAGCAACCAGGCTGATGAGCCAGATATTTCTCATGTTGAGTTGATCGCTTGTCTTACTCATAATCAATCCTTGTAGAGGTACACGTCTATTCAAGTTATTGTTTTATGGTCACCTCAGGCGATAGATCACCCGAGGTGACCTATCCATTACATTTGACCGTAACGGCCAAAGGCGTAGCGATGTTGCGCGACTTCTTTAAATAAGTTCGCTTTAGTATGTGCTGGCGATTGGGTTAACAATGCCTGCAAAGTGTGTTCAAACGTTAGTTGCTGATCTGTCTCGGCATCTTCTGTGCTGTACGCAATATGATTACCCTGTTCGGTTATCAACGCCAACCCCAGCAGCCCCATGGCTTTCACGAACAAGCAATGCTGTTGATGCTCGGCTTGTAAATCACCATCAAACACAATCAAGGCAGGCAGCGATACCGCGAAGAAGTCCGTCTCAACGGGTGTATCAGCTTCTACGTCAGCCCACGCCACCATATTTTCATTCAGTGAAACCGCTTTTTCAGTCTCGCCTAATTGATGCAGTGCCGCGGCTTGATAGAACAAGTAATCCGCAGGTTGATCGTTATAATAACGGCTTTGCCCTATTTCTTGTTTACCCTGTGTAGCACATTTGAAATATTGAGCAGCCTGTTGATGTTGATCTAGCTGTTGGTAGCAATAACCTAGGTAGTAATACAGATCGTTATCGGTTTGCCCAACTAAACGCCCTTCACCCAAGTTATGCGGGTAATGTAGCGCAGCTTGTAAACATGCAATTGCATCGGTATAGGCATGCTGGTTTATTAAGCCCAGAGCTGCGCGTAATTTGTTCACCACAAACTGGCCTGTGATGCGTCCTTCGCCTCCTTCCCATGGATGGAATTGTCTTGTTGCTAAACACTCAGCAGCCTGCTCTAACTGCCCTGTGATATTGCACAAGTTGAGCAGCTCTGCGGTTAAATCATCCCGTTTTTCAACCACCTCTAAGTGCGATTGTAACAGTGCTAATCGCGTTGCAGGCTCGGTCGTTACAGCTTGATGAAGGAAATCTAACTCGTACAAAATACGGGCATCGTCAGGCGAAAGTGCAAACGCACGCGACATCAACTCAATGGCTTTCTGTGGATCTTGGCATTTGTTGTATGCGTGAACCGACAAGTTACGTAATACCGGCGCATAGTCAGGATTTAGGTGTAAGACCTGTTCCCAGTGGCGTACTGCGCGAGAATAATTACGTTTGGCGTAGAAGAAGCAACCCAATAAGTACTGAGTAAAATAGTGATCAGGGAAAGCATCCAGCACCCCAATTTCCGTCAATGTATTGGGGAACAACACGTTATCTGCGAAGGTCTCTGCCGCCGTGTCTAGCCACGTCTTAACGTCAGCTTTCACATCAGATAAATAAGCTTGGTAGATACAAGTCATCGCGCCTTGGCTATCACACTGAGCTAATACGGTTTTTGCACTTTCCGTAGCCCCAATCGACAAATAGAAATTCACCAGATGGATCGCATTGGCTTCGCGCCCGTTCATTAGGTGTTTGAATAAGGCTAAATCTGCGGTTGTTTGACTGAGCTGGTATTGCTCGAAAGCCAAGCCATAGCCCAGCGGCTGAATCGTTTTTTGCGTTTTAATAAAGGCAGCCGCTTCGGTGGCGCGGTTCAGCGTGATCAGCAAGTGCGCTTTCAGAGTCGCTGCTTGGTAATGCATGCCGTTAAGCTGTAAAGCACGGCTCGCATAATCCAGCGCTTCCCCCCAACGAGATTGCTTAGTCGCAATACGAGCTGCGGCATAAAACCCAGTATCACGGCAGTTAGCACTCCACGTTGCCTTAAAGACATCGCTAAAGGCATGGTCCAAGTGGCCTAACTTCTCATTGGCACAACCTCGCAAGTAACTCGCTTTGCCGCACAGCGGGTTCTTATTAAATTGATGAGCTCGTGCCAGTGCGGCATTGGCGTAGGAAAGTGTTGCGGGGTAATCAGCCCCCTCGTACGCCAGCGATGCCATGGCCACATTGGTTTGGTAATGGTTCGGGTCACGCGTTAACGCTTCTTGGTAGTAATCAACTGGGCTTCGCGTTGCATGATGGTATTGCTGAAGGTGCTGACCGATGAAATACAAGGCTTCAACACTGTCGACGTCAGCAGGTAATGCGGGCGGCGTGGCAGGTTCTGGCGTTGGTTCGTCCGTTGCGGCGATATGTTCGCTATAAGATAACGAGCTGAAACCATCTGCAGCAGTGACTATCATGGTTAAGCGGTTAGCTGTTGTGAGTTCGCTCTGATCGACATGGTCGACACATTGACCAAAACATTGATCAAGACATTGGCCATCAAGCAAGCACTCCCCTTGGCGAGTTTCACCCGGCATCATGGTTAATGACGTTTCACACAGGGTATGCTTACCGTCTGAAATCACCATGGTGTAATCAGTAATTTCTGCAATGGCGTACACTGCCCACGCTAGTTTGCCATTTGAGCGTTCAAGTTTTATCGCCACATCGGTATTGGCGTTATGCACATTGCCAAGGTTGCTGTATGGCAAGAAGTGCTGAACAAACACCTTCTCTTCATGGCTATCGATCCATGTAAAATCGGGTTGGTTGTCGGTAAAGACACCTGTCATTAATTCAATGTAGGGGCCGTTGGTATCAGTGAGTTGACGATCCCATGCAATACCGAAATCGCAGTTACCCCAGGTCCATTGTTTTTTACCCGGTGAGACATGGTGATTGGCAACATGAAGCAAACCGCCCTGCTCGTCGTGGCTGTATGCACCGACAAAGTCGTAAGCCGATTTATCCGCCATATAAGACGTTGGTACAGGCAGGTTTTTATAGCGCGAGATATCAGTACCTGGCGAGTAATCCACCTTGTAATATTCGCCCGTTGCGATTGGAAAATTAGAAACATCGCGCTTGCCGTGATCGTATACCGCGGTCACATCAGGCGGGAAGATACTTTGATGATCATCACCACCTTTAACGGCTGGGTTCGACCACCACAAGAATTGACGGGGCGTTTCGTTACCGTTATAGACTTTACCCGTGATCTCAATCAGCGCTTTGTTTGGGTAAACCTTAAAGCCCGCCATGATTTGCAAACCGTACATGTGCTCGACTTCGCCCATCCACACGGTCACGGCGCCATCATCATGATGCTCTATGGTGAAATCAGTCGACATAAAAGTCGTCGGGCGGTGATGTTGCGGCCAGTTAAATTCGATACCACCAGAAATCCACGGGCCTAATAAGCCAACCAGTGCGGGTTTAACCACTTCGTTGTAGTACACAAAGTCACGCCCTTTTACCTTGTCATACGCGCGGTGAATGCGTCCACCAAGCTCAGGAAGTAGCATGACTTTAATGTAATCATTTTCGATATATACCGCTTGATAGCTTTGATCGACTTTTTGATCCGTAATGCTATCAATGACACCGTAAGGATAAACAGAACCCGATGAGCCTTGATAAACACGGTTCTCTAAAAACAGCGGATTGGGATCAACCTTGCCCGTTGGGTAAGTAGGAAGAACAACCTGTTCAACCCAAGCTTTTGCATTCGTACTCATGACTTATAACCACCTGTCAGCCGTTATGATTAAGTTATGAGCAGTGTAAGGAATATTTTGTTAGCAGAATGTATGAAGCAATCACGCGCTTTACTAAACAATGTTTAGTAATAAATGCGACCTATCGACAGAGTGTAGAGTGAGGCTTGGACTATGAGTGGTCTTTGTATCAACACGCGCACTTAGCTTAAACCGGCGCTCGAAAATAAATCTAAAGATATGATTTATAAGTGTTTTTCCATCAATATTAAATCCCACGGTTCACCGTTAAAAGAACGAAGCCCTTTTTCCGTTGAACTAACCTCGAACCCTAGCGATAAATAACACGCTTTGGCAGCATGATTATGATCGAAAACCGCCAAGCTCACTTGCTTAGCATTAAAAGTATTCACGGCTTTGTCGATAAGCTGAAGCAGCATTTGTTTGGCTAAGCCCTGTCCGCGGTGTTCACCTGCAATAAAGACACGACAAATACGAAAATGATCGCAAGATTCTTGATACAACTCCACGTAACCAAGCTTGCTGTCCGAGCAAGTAAACAGAAAAGGAAAGACTTGGTGTTGCTTGCAGTGAATGCGAATTTGTTCCGTATCAAGCGGGTAAGAAAAAACAGGGCCACCCCATAAATAGTTAGTTTCAGCTGATATTATCCATTTAATAAGCTGGTGATAGTCCTGTTGCTCAAAGGGACTTAACTTCATATCTTTCTTGTTAATAAAATCAGGTTAGAAACGCGATGAGAGTCATCAAACAGCGATCACTTTAGGCTCATAGAGACAAACGTGCAATTGAGCAACAAAAGGCCTAGCGCAAAGCAGCTAAATTGCCACTCAGTTAAAACCTCTGCCACCGAGCCTGCCAATAACCCCGAGCCTAAGCCTAACGCTATTTTTTGAGCTAATGTCATACTCACCTCCTTAGCAATTAACAGTCACAGCTTAAAAGCACTGATATATTAAATTGTATAAGCTCATTTCATTATAACCCAGAATATTCAGAGGTTAGAGAAAGGTATCACAAGAAAAAATTACATTTGAATGGAAAAATAGGCTTAGATTGCCTGTTCTAAAAAACGCAGCATATAGAAGGTTAAATACAATAATTTTGCAGGCATAACAGCTCCCTGCTTATACCTGCATTTTTTCTATTTATTAGAATTTAATTAAGGTGAATTCGTGTTGGTTTAAATCGATGTAGTTCTAACTTAGTAAAGTGTCTACAAAACGTGGAGGACTCTGAGGGCTAACGAGGCTGTAGAATTTCTTCTCGCCCGTCTCAATTCTGATCCTACCGCCATTTCATCACGACATGAACTTGAACGCACTAACTCCTTGTGATCTAATCTAAATTATTCACAACGAGACACGGTTATGCCCAACTTCAAAACCGATTACTCGAACCAAAACATGTTCGTTCCTGTCATCATCGATGAACAACTCATCCCCGGCACTATCGAGTATGCGATTTCCCACATTGTTGATAATCACCTCGACCTCTCGCCCTTTAATGCGCACTACCACAACGACAAAAATGGGGCTGCGGCTTACCCTCCTTCTATCATGCTTAAGGTTGTCTTTTACGCCTATTCCCTCGGCATGTTATCTAGCCGACGCATAGAAAGAGCCTGCATCAACAATGTCACCTTTATGTGTTTATCTGGGGATGCAAGACCACATTTCACCACTATTGCGTCTTTCATCGCACAGATGAAGGACACCATTGAGCCACTGTTTACTCAAGTTCTAATGATATGTGATGAACAAGGCCTTATCGGGCGTAACATGTTTGCTATTGATGGCTGTAAAATTTCATCCAATGCCAGTAAAGAATGGAGTGGCACACACGACGAGTTACGACGCAAGAAAGAGAAACTTCAACGCGCCAGCCAACGTATTATCGAGCGTCATCAAAGCCAAGATGCACTCCCAAATGACGTTATCGAACAAGACTTACGACAAAAGCAAAAGCTTGATAAGGGCGCCGATAAAATTGGGGCGTTTCTCGCTAATACTCAAGATAAACTTGGCAGCAGCAACAAACCTATAAAAAGCAATATTACCGACAACGACAGCGCCAAAATGACTACGTCTAAAGGTACTATTCAAGGTTATAACGGCATCGCCATCACCGATGACAAACACCAAATCATTCTGCACAGCCAAGTATGGGGAAGCGTTGGTGAGCAGCAAACACTGAAGCCTGCTGTACTCGCATTAAAAGCCCAACTGGATAAGCTACCGAATATGGCACAGTACACCACCAAGTTCACCGCTGATAGTGGCTTTCACAGTAAAACCAACCTCAAGTTCTTAGCAGAAACGCCATACGACTGTTACGTCGCCGATACCGGTTTTCGCAGCCGCAACCCACTGTTTCAAAGCAGTGAAACCTATCAAACTGAGCAAGCGAAAAAACGAAAGAAACGCTCGAAAACAGGCAAAACCTGTTACCCCATTTCCATGTTTGAATTCAACCAAGACGAAATGACTTGTCGCTGCCCTGCCGGAAAAATAATGCGGCTAAGCAGTAAAAATGCTGTCATCCGTGGTGAACGGGGCGCTCAGTTTTGTGGTTATCTCAATGATTGCCGACAATGTGTTCACCAGTCACAGTGCATGAGAAAACCACCTGGCAAGCAAGTCGGCCGACAAGTGTTCTTCATCTACAAAAACACCAAAGGCTTTGACCACATGCAAGCTATGAAAGACAAGATTGATAGCCCAGAAGGAAGGCGGCAATACAGTAAGCGGCTTGGGTGCGTTGAACCTGTTTTTGGCAACATCACCGTCAACAAACAGATGAACCGGTTTACGCTGAGAGGAAAAGAGAAAGTAAACGCCCAATGGGCGATGTTCAGCATGCTCCACAACATAGAAAAGCTACGAAATTGCATTATATAGAGGGTAAAACCTCTCAAATCAACGAAAAACGCCGCTAAACTCTCATCTTGCCGCTATATCTTTCCTTACCATGATAAAGGCCACTATCATCGCGCAGCATTTAGGGCATTGTCTGTAGAATAAATGGCGATCAAACATGGAAAATCGGCTAAAAAGCGAGAAATTCTACAGCCTCAACGCCTTGCTAAGGTGCGGCTAACTACCACGAAACTCAAGCAAAGCCACCGTAATCACTGAACTCAACCTAATCCAAAATGCCAGAGGTAGCCGTCACTCTTAAGCAATTCGTTAGTTTTCTTTAGTGCGATCAAGTTGAAACTCAAAGCCGCCCTCCACAGAACCTGAGAACGAAGTAGCCTGCCATAGGTCTGGATCCATTACCGCCTTCACTCCACCTTTGTCGGTGCCATATTTGGTACCTTTTACGATCAGCAATTTGCAATATTCATTGTTAGTATACGTAACACTAATCGCATCAAATAGCTCCTTTGCATGACTTACAGTCAATGATGCATCACCAGAGGCTGTCGATAGCGGCCGCACCTTTTTAGCAAATGACCCACCACCATGTGAATATACGTTGTTTACCTTATCTAGGTGATCACTCTCAGCTGTAAATACAAAGAACTCGTCTGTTTTTGCAACCCATGAATACTGATCCCGCTGAGTAGCACCGTAAGACCTCAGTGCTGTTTTGAGACCAGAAATATATTTGCCTATTGGTTTTGAAGGCTTCATAAAAACTCCCGAAAACTAGCCCTGTTACGGTGTAAGCAACGCAATACCTAAGCTCCCGCATACTACCTTAAACACCAAAACCAACGCATGGTGAAAATGCCACGCATTGCGAATCACTCTTAAACAGATTGTATGAATTCTTTTCGCTGTGCTTCGATGAGTACATCAACGATATCTTGTGATGAAGCCGTAAACAGCATACCCGTATTGAATTCAACATAATATAGCTCTTTGCAGCCCATTGGTCTTTTCCAGAAGGGTACGTCATTGTAAATGTTTTTTCTTAGGTATCTCTAAATTCCAGCATAGCGGCCTGTCCACGTAGTAGCCTCAACCTTTGATACCTCTGACCACGAAAAATACTGCTGATTACCTAGACCAACACCCTGTTTGCTTGCGGTAATTTTTGAGCCTAATACAGCTTTTTAAAAAAAGCTTGTTGCCAAGCCTAACAAAATACAAATAGCGACTAGAATGAAATACACACTCTGAAAATCCCCAGCTATAAATAACTCAACTAGTAGAGCGAACATTATAATAAAACCAGTTAAAGAGCCTAAGATAAACAACAGCTGGATAATTGGATTAGGTTTAATCACTGTCACATGAACTCCTCCTGAATACTAACATTCACATCTACGCCACTGCTGCATATATCTAGTACAACGGGCATTCTCAACACATGATGTAAATGAAGATCATACGTAAAACTTTCACTTAACTTAAGCATTTTTGATGCGAGCTTAACACAAGATGTGAAATCAGTATTTTAACAATGCGTTTATTATTAAACCTAACAATTGGTATGGTTAATTGGACAAAAACACATAACAAGAAAGAAAATATAGACGTTTACCGTATATATTCTTTCAAGTTATGGCATGAAACAAGGGAAGAGCCCCATGCCTCAAGCTGTGCCTTTCACGCAATAGTGAAATCATGAGGTACACAGCTTTTTCAATATCTTAGCTAAACACTCGTCCATTATGTTTCAGCCAGCCATGAGCGTGGTGGTGGTGAGGATCGCGGTGCGTCCAGTGAATGACACCACCTTTGCTGTTCCACTCATACTCACCGTTAAAACGAACAGTATCCCCAACTTTCAGGTTTGTAACGCGTGGGGCTAAATCAATATTATGGGCAATCAAAATCGTTTGGTGATTATCTAACCGCAGAATAAATTTTTGGTGCCGAGACCCTTTAGTGTCATCAGGAAGTATTCGAATTACCGTGCCAAAACCTTGCACCTGAATATCACTTTGATGCGCTTCATAAGCTTGTTTCAGCACTCCACTGTCAGCCCAAGCCGATAATGAAAACAAGCAGAATGAAACTAATATACATTTAAGAATTTTATTCATATTTAATCTCATCACTATATCCGTTGCATTTATATAATGCCACAAAATACAAATCATTGCGCCGTAAAACACGACACAACGTTGTATTAAAAATACTAAGCATTGGTGTTAGTGCTTGGCATTTGCAGCTTTGTTATAGCTGGCGAATTGCCGTCCATAACCTCCATTATTAGTCATCTTCTCTTTTTGCGACTGAATTATGACGCTTGATTTCATACAGGATGCTATCTACCTGCTCAGTTGCAAATAGAATTTCCTCTGTACCATCGTTAACACAGAAAACTTTGCCAATTAAAGATACTGTTGAAGCTAGTGGGCTGCACATGCCATACGATTTGATATCGTCATAGTTTACCGAGTAAACAGTATAATATTTTAATAAATCAGTGCTCCATTGAGCAAAAAAGACTCGCTTATCAGAAACTAATACAGCCCCACCAATTGCTCTCATTCCAACTGCAGATGTACCTTCTGACACAGATATAATTTTCTCATCATTATTTATAACTGAACCTTTAAGTAATTCAGTATAATTAGGTGTTTCGATTGGACCATAGAAAGATTCCATAGGTCCACGTGTTACGCACCCCGAGATAAGTAAAGTTATAAATACAACCCATACATTTATAATTCCTTTATATTTCATTATTCCCACTTAATTTATAAAACGAAATGCAACCACATGAATTGCAGCTAATTGAAATGGTATTGTATATAAATTCCATTTAATACAAAGTGTTTTTTTGCAATCTTATAAATATTCAAAACATCGTTTATTAGTAAATAATGATCGTATTAAGCGCCAGCTCGAATAATAAAACAAAAATACCGAATAAACTGTCACTCAACTTATTCATGGTTATTTTGTCTTCTTTTATAGATGAGGATGAAAATCAGGACTAATAATATGTTACACCTTGGACCGCACCGCCTTTGACATTATTACTAAATCCCACGGTTCACCGTTAAAAGAACGAAGCCCTTTTTCCGTTGAACTAACCTCGAACCCTAGCGATAAATAACACGCTTTGGCAGCATGATTATGATCGAAAACTGCCAAGCTCACTTGCTTAGCATTAAAAGTATTCACGGCTTTGTCGATAAGCTGAAGCAGCATTTGTTTGGCTAAGCCCTGTCCGCGGTGATCACCTGCAATAAAGACACGACAAATACGAAAATGATCGCAAGATTCTTGATACAACTCCACGTAACCAAGCTTGCTGTCCGAGCAAGTAAACAGAAAAGGAAAAATCTGGCTTTGTTGGCAATGGATGTGAATTTGCTCGGTATCAAGCGGATAAGTAAAAGCAGGACCACCCCACATATAGTTGATTTCAGCTGACACTATCCATTGAATAAGCTGATGATAGTCCTGTTGGTCAAACGTTCTTAGTTTCATATCTTCCTTGTTAGCAACGAAACGGTTATAGCCAATTTAATACTCGATGACGGCATCTGGAGAAGCCTTAGATTTACGGCTTTCATAGTACTGTGTAGCGAGATTAATCATGACCATTACCGCCATAATAATGATCTGCTTTTCACTAAAGGCGTCACTCACTAAAGTCGCGCCAAGTACCATAGCGAGTATTGGATTAAACGTACCAAAGAAACTTAGCTCTGTCGTAGTAATAAGCGGAATAGTATAGACATAGACACTATAAGCCAGCGATGTTAGCGCAACCACCAGCCAGAACATCGCGCCCCACTGCATGAGTGTACTGGGTATTGGTGATACATAATTTGTGTGACTATGAATATCCCACCATGCAAGTGGAGCTAGCATCAAACCACCAAAAATCAATTTCCAAGTCAGTAATTTCCACCAGTGGATCGACTTCATAATATGTTTAGTGACAATGCTACCAGTGATCAAGGTTGTCATCGCACCCAGTAAAAACAAGATTGCAGACACGCTAATATGCGGGTTATTCATTATGAATAGATACCCAGCACAGGCTACCAAAAGTAATGCCGAGGTTATTTGTAGCCAAGATGGTTTTTGATGATGAATAACACCAACCACCAGCACGCCTATTACAGGTAATGCCATCATACCCACCCCCACCAAAGCACTAGGCATGTGCAATGCACTGTTAAAGAGCATACCGAAAAATAATGTGATGTTAAGGAAACCCACAATTAAGATCCCCAGCAGTTCGTGCATTTTGGGGAATGTCGGTTTTAAGGCAAGGAGTAGTAGGCCCGCAGGCAGTGCACGCCAAACCGCTAATGCAAAGGGAGACCAGTGAGTGAAGTAGTTAGACACAACCACATAGGTGGTACCCCACAATAATGGGGCAAGCATAGCTAGGAATATTCTCATGATAAGCGCCAATTTTACTATTAAGTCGCCTACCTGAATAAATTATAAGGGGAAAGCGATGATTAGAATGTACGAACATAGCCGTACATTGTATCTATTCGAAATAGTTTGATAATTGAGCTTTATTTGAATTAACTATTCAGTTTTACCAAACAATTGTATTGATGCCATCGCTCTGAAACAAAGAGGCAACACAACACAATACAATCAATCTCTAAGGCGAGCCTGCCATTAAGAATAAGCACGCGGCTATAATTGGTTATCAATCACTTGAATGGGATATTCGAAATCTGTTTCATTGGTAATAAAAATACAGAGTGTCTTGGTGAAATTTTCGCTCGCTGGGTTCAATAGGTGACTGGTTATTACCTCACCAGATTTACGATCGATTGCGCTATATGAACTCACTGTTTTTAGTGGCGAGTAGGTATCTTTGTTCTTATTAAACACAAAATATTCAAAAGACTCTGCGTTAGATTCACCGTTATCAATGCGGCCTTTAACCAACGGCACAAGGTAATGACGCTTTTCACAAGTGACGCTGAACTCATCAACAAGCATTAACGCATTTGCTCCCTGAGTATCAACAAACGCACTATTACCGTTACCTTTTAGAATGTATTGATTGTCAGAGTAAGACTCCAGAGAAAAGCTTCCTGCGTAAGTATTAAAACCAGACATTGCAAATGATAATAAAGAAAGCTTGATAACATTATTCATTTTTAACTCCATATAAATTCATCGAAATTATATGATTAGCAACCTACTCTGTCCTATTTCAATACTTTATATACGAGTAATCTTTATTGCTTTTGAAACTACAAAAGCATCAGTTACATACAACCCTACCTAATTAGGCTGGTGTTTGTTAAATGGCAACACAAATGCATCTAGCGCTGTCATTTTCAATAACGCCTCTTACTCAATAATGGCTCTTACTCAATAAGCCCTTATACAACACAGTGCCTTTACATTACGGCGCATCAGGTGCGTTCAACTATTGCCAAAGGACAAGCTTTGCGCAATGTCGACTGAATGGCTTTAAGCTGAAGTTCAGACACCCAAAAATCAACAGCTGCATCGCTTTTGTTGAAGAGTGAAACACAAATACCTTGGGGCAATTGTGTTGCGTACTGAATACGAATAATGTCCGATACTGAAAGTGATTTACCACGTAACTTCAGTATCCTTTGGGCTGCAAACTGACGAACACAAATATGATCGCCTGTTACTTCAATAATGCGGTGACTGTCATTGACTGCATCGTTGAATCGAGAACTCACATAAGGAAAGACAAAAAACATCAAAAGCACAATAACGCTAATTAATAATACATCCATCAATGCTTACTCATTAAAATAACAACACACTTTATACTCTTTAGCTTTTTGCTGGACTGAAGTTCACTCTAAAAGCCAAACTAGACATAGACCTTCATTTATAAACGCCAGCTAACTTAGTACCGTTGCTAACAACTGATGTAGTTGCGCTAACACGGTATAGCTAAGAGCACTTCCTGTCGGCGTTTGAGTCCAAACAAAAGCCGCACAATTTAAAGCAACTATTATCCATAATACCAACTTAAATGATTGTTTCTTAGTCTTATGTCGCAATTTACTTTGTGCGATCAAAGCTCCTGGCCAGCCACCTAATAATGCAAGCAAGTGAAGTGTACTTTCTCTCGTTCGCCACTCGCCTTTAACCGCTGCCCTTTTATCTTTCGCGTAAACAGCAAAAGTAAAAAGACTAAGAACAATATAGCTCGCTAAAAATTCAACGGGCGCGTGAGAAAAAAGTACAGTGCAAGTTACAAACACAAGATAAACCGCACTGATACCGAAATTTAATGACTTCATGGTTATTTTTTTAGGTTTAGAATAAAGCAGATGTAATACACTAAGATTGAACAAGAGGCTATCAATTTGACAGCCTCACTTGTTTTACCTGTTATAGACATCAAGACCTGTTAGAGGCCTCAATTTTGGCTGAGTTTTTCTATAACGAATAACGCATTAGTTAGATTCTGCGCTAATTTTTCTGCCACACCGTTGTCTTCCCAGTCTTGCATAAACACCACTGACACCCCGCTTTTCATATCACTGAAACCCACCTGACCATAAGAACCGATGGATACGATGATTTTATGCTCGGGTAAGTACCACCCTTGTGAACCATAGGTGACTAGCGTTCCTAAGCCTGCCGCCATGCCCTTGCCTTTCTCGGATTTAGCGAGTAAATCTTTCTTTGTGTCGTGAACCGAATCGTAAAAACTTTTAGGGGCTTTGCCTTGGGCTATCCACTGGTGGAATAAACCGTAATCTCGCAGCGATGAACTTATGCCGTATGACGGGCTGGCGGTTCCATCGACAGTGAGTGCAATCGACCCATTACTGGTTGCACCAAAATCATTAAACATACTCGACAGCAGCTTATTAAAGTGTTGACCCGAAACGGCCTCTGCCAATATGGCAAGAAGATCCGTATTCTTATCGTTATAGGTATACACTTCGCCCGGCGCATTCTGTGCTTTGGTAGTAATTATCGCGTTGCGGTGGCCTACCGTCTCTCCCAGTTTTAAGCCTTGTTCTGCTTCAAACATGAATGCTTCGCCACCCGGAACATGATAATCCGTTGCGGGTAGCAGGCCAGACTGCATATCAAGCACTTGCTGTACTGTTGCCTTACCGAGTTTTGAATCTTTAAAATCGGGCAAGTAAGAATCAATGGTTGCAGCAGGATCTATTTTGCCTTCATCGATCAATGTTGAAACCACGATGCCCGCGTAGGTCTTAGACGATGATTGCAGCAGCTGTGTTTGCTTCTGAGTAAATCCATTATCGTAAAATTCAGCAAGAACCTCGTTGTTTTTAAGGATCAGAAAACCTTTGGTTTGAGTGGCCGTTAATGATTCAACCAACTTACGCCCATCACCAAGATCTTGCTCTATATCGAAACCTTTCTGCGCACTTACCAATTTAGCCGGTTCTCTCGCCGCTAGAATCGTGACAGTGCCAAACAAGCCATAGTCATCCCAATTCATTGACGTATATCGATAATACGGCCAAGTTTGCATATTTTGAGGTGTAATTTCGGATAACTCAAAAGGACGATAGAAATCATTTAGTGTTACCTGAGTGTCTGCATGCACATTTTGAGAAAAACTGGTTAATAAAGTAAAGACCGCCGCTGCGCTAAAGGTGTTTAAGCTTTTGATTAGCATGGTTATATTCCATTTTATTGAAGTTATCTAACTGTAATTAACACATCACCAACCTGAGATTGGTTTTATCTATATAATTTCAAAAGGTATTAAAGATATTAGGGTAAGCATAGCGGATATACAAAATGGGCTGGCTGAATGAAGTCGCAATATCTAAAGCAGGAAAGCACACGAGTGACATATAAAGGGCCATAAGGTTCGTTAACTTTACTTGTCGGTTTGGTTAATCTTATGTTCCACATTTAACGGGTGTGTAACTGCAGTAAAGCGATTAATGTTAGTAGCACGTTAATAGCAATAATAAGCGAGACAAGTCAGTGAAAATACTCATTCAGTACACGCAAACAGGTAAGTACAAAGATCATGCGTGGGAATCACTAACCCTAAAAGCAAAAGGTGAAGTGCAAGCGGTAACACCATCTTACGCCGCTCAACTTATCGACCAAAATAGAGCGAACTTATTCACGACAGATAAAGAAAGTATCGTGATTCAACACTAGCTCTCGTCTTCCATGAGCTCTCATTCTAAGAGCTCATGCCCTTTCGACGCGAAAGAATTACCTTTTTGCCATTGGATGCTCAGGGCTTAACTGAAGTAAATCCCAAAGGTTCCCATACAAATCTTCAAACACAGCAACTGTGCCGTAGTCCTGCTCTTGAGGTTCACGGACAAAGTTAATACCAATCGACTTCATACGCTCATAGTCACGCCAAAAATCATCCGTGCTTAAGAAAAGAAAGACGCGTCCCCCCGTTTGATTGCCAATAAAATCATGCTGCTCAGGTTTTGATGCCCTTGCTAATAATATACTGACGCCACGAGAATTTGGTGGTGCGATAACAACCCACCTTTTATCTTGCTCTGGTTGATAGGTATCTTCGATAAGTTCAAATTTTAGTTTGTTTACATAAAAATCTATTGCTTCATCGTAGTCTTTTACTACCAGTGCAATGTGAACAATATTTTGCTGCATATGCTACCTACTTTTCTTGTCTAGTTGTGCTTATCTATTTTCCTCATCATTATAAAGTAAATCGCCACCAGCACTGGTTTAACCGATTTATTATCGTTCAAATGCACTAAATCTGACCAATGCATACGCCTAACCTGGTTCAATCGCCATACTCGCACTATTAGCCAAAAAATTAACAACCAAAAATGGAGGCGCTTACCAATCTAAGGGTTTGTCCTAAATGGAAATACCTGTTGTCAGATTTGTAACTCGCGTTAAATAGGTTTGACGACTAATATCCTCACAACATTTTAGTGAGGTTTTCATGGTTCGATATCTTCTTTGTAGTTTTGCACTTGTTTTGCTTTACCCCACCGCGATTGATTTGTACTTAGTCGGTTTACCACATATCGCGAAAGATCTTGGAGCAAGTGAATCTCAGCTTCATATCGCTTTTTCGATTTATCTGGCAGGTATGGCAACAACCATGCTGTTTGCAGGTAAATTTTCAGATTCGATTGGCCGTAAGCCCGTTGCTATTTTTGGGGCTATTACCTTTGCATTAGCCTCTCAGCTAGGCGGCTTAGCTGAAAGCAGTAGTACCTTTTTGATGGCTAGATTTGCTCAAGGTATCGGTGCAGGCTCTTGTTACGTAGTCGCTTTTGCAATATTGCGCGACACCTTAGACGATCAACGTCGTGCCAAAGTGCTATCGATGATCAATGGGATCACTTGTATTGTGCCAGTATTAGCGCCTGTGCTTGGGCACTTAATCATGTTGAAATTTCCATGGCCGACATTATTTACCACCATGGCAGCTATGGGCGTCTTGGTGTGCTTAATCGCAGTGTTTGTATTACGAGAAACCAATCAACACAAAAAATCACGCATTACTGCAGACAAATCTGATCAACCCGAGAGTAATACCGCAGAACAAGAACCGTTCTGGGAGCGCTTTTTCGTCAGCCGTTTGATTATTACCTCTATTGGTGTCACGACCATTCTTACCTATGTGAATACCTCACCTATGCTGATCATGGGCAACATGGGCTATAGCCGCGGTGACTATTCATCGGTCATGGCATTAACGGCTTTGGTGAGTATGATCACCTCGTTTTCCGCACCTTTTTCGCTGGCTATGTTTAAACAACGTACCTTAATGCTCGTTTCTCAAATACTGTTACTTGCGGCTGGACTCATCCTCACAGTGACCGGCTTAGCTGAACTAAACCCGACAATAAACCTGTTTAGCTTTGCGCTTATTTGTGCGGGTTTCTCACTTGGGTTTGGTGTATCTATGAGTCAGGCGCTCAGTCCATTTTCGCTAAGGGCTGGCATGGCAAGTTCGTTACTGGGGATCATGCAGGTTTGTAGCTCGGCATTATTCATTTGGTTTATGGGCGTTATTGGCGTTAGTGCATTGAATATGTTGGCGATAGTATTAGCGTTTGGTGGCATTATCTGCGTCGCTCTAATATTATTGGTGCCATCGCCATCCTTAAATTATTCGACCAATGAAGAAATCGTTAGCACGGCTTGATCTTAACTTACTGTTCACTTTGCAGCTTCTATTACAGGAGCAAAGTGTCTCTAAGACAGCGAAGAAGTTGAATGTAACGCCATCAACGGTGAGTAAATCACTGACGAAGCTTCGCGATTGGTTCGACGACCCTTTATTTGTCAAAACGCCACAAGGGCTACGGCCGACGACTCTCGCACAGAGTATGTCACAAGATCTTTCAGACTGGCTGCAAATTGGCAGCCAGCTTTTAGCGATGCGAAACGATGATAAGCCTGAAGGTGTGCAATTCAATCTCACCATAGAATCGCCACTCTTGCTGCTTATGTTTAATGCGCTATCACAAGAAATTTACCGCACTTATCCAGCCGCAAAAATCAAAGTTAAAAACTGGGATTACGATTCACTCGAATCAATCATTCAGGGCGAAACGGATATTGGTTTTACAGGGCGAGAATCGCACCCACGCTCGAAAGAATCCCTCGATTTACTGCCGTATTTCATCGACTTTGAAGTCTTGTTTCATGATTCACCAGTGGTCTTCTTACACAAAGACCACCCAGCATTACAACAAGATTGGGATCTAGAGGCATTCTTGCAGTATCCGCACATCAATATTGTGTGGGAAAAGAGCGAATCTTGGGCGCTAGACGAAGTACTCGCTGAAATCGGTTTAACCCGTAATGTCGCACTAACCATGGCAAGTTTTGAACAATCACTGTTTATGGCGGCACAATCAGGGCACGACATGATCACCACTGCACCTCAATATTGCCAGCAATATACCCAGCAGTTACACCCAGATCTCGTCTGCTTACCTATTCCTTTAGAAGCAGAAGCACACGCCAAGCTCAGTATTCCGTTCACTATGATCTGGCATAAAAGAAATGGCCATAACCCTAAGATTCAGTGGTTGAAAGAGACAATTAAGCAGCTATATTGCTAATAAGAATTAAGTATCTGCGCCCCATTTTCATCAACCAAACACGTGATAACAAGTAAATGATGGGAACACTCAACGCTCTCCCATCACTTTAATTAACACTGTTCACTGTCAGGTAAGGCGAAATCTACCAGCTATCACTTGGTGACTCTACTATGTCAATTCATTGCGTGATTCAAAGACTTCTTTAGCAACGAACATCCCATTTAATGATGCGGGAAAGCCCGCATATACAGACATTTGTAGGATCACTTCGGTGATCGCTTTGGGTGTACAGCCAACATTTAATGCACCATTAATATGCACATTTGATTACTGTAGCAGTTACCTTTTACAAATTACCAAGCTATTGCTACAGTTCCAATTATATTTCCTTGCGGAACAAAGCCCCAATAACGACTATCAAGGCTTTTATCTCTATAATCACCTAAGACAAAATAGTGCCCTAAAGGAACGATCCACTCACCAACTTTAGAATTTTCTTGAGTAAAGTACTTACTAGTTCTATCTTTTTTTGTTTTATCTATCAAAATGTCGTATTTATTATTACCAGCATATTCTTCATATAGCCAAAGGCCTTTATCAAGTAATTTACCTTTATCATTTCTCACAATATTTAAATAATCGCTATTACCATCCCCGCTACAACTAGTTTTACGACAATATTTTTCAATCTGAATTTTTTTGTTTATATATGTAATTTTATCCCCCGGTAAAGCTACAATTCTTTTCACAAAATCAATACTAGTGTTCTTTGGATATTGAAAAACAATCACATCCCCTCTTTCTAAATTAACTGATGCAGGTATTTTCGAAAACTGCATTCCAAAATATCTATAATTACCAAACCCTCGCTTATCCACCACCAATTTGTCGCCTGGATTCAAAAAAGGACTCATAGAGTTAGCAGGTACTCTAAATAAATCGAAGAAAAACACTCGAATTGTAATCAGTAGAGAAAGCATGACTAAAAAACAAAGTATAGTGACCCACCATCGAGCAAACCAAGGTCTGACACCTTGACCTTTATATCTTCGAGCAATGATATAGCCATGAATAGGACATATTAGAATTAAAGCACCGATAAAATCAGGCGAAAATATCATTACACCTATCAGTAATAGAAAGTATAAAACAAAGTACCTTGGTTTATTAACATAAAGAAAAACAAATGGCTGAACTATTAACCCTAAGACGATTACGACCAAGATATTTGGTTTCCAAAACGTACCCACACTCACTCCTTAAGCAAAAACCACAATCAATTTAACATTAAATCTTTAATTTTATAAAACACTTTCGTCTACACAATCAGACTTTTCGATTATTATAGAAATAACTTCATTTTGATTATCATCTTTATAAATATAATTAAAATCAACACCATTATTCATAAATGCTATATTGATATAGTTTGAGCAAACATTTTCAATAAGTGCCTTTTTTATTTTTGTAAAAAACTCATATTTATCGATATAGTCAAAGTTCAATCCCGTAAGTGTATACAATGCAATGTACTGCTTGTCAGTACTATATATACGGTCGAGCTTAGTATATTCATCAATGATAATAGGACATGATTCATTATTTCTTTTTGTGACTTCAGCTAACATTGTATTTGTGTTTTTCTCAATTATTGATTCAGAGATAAAACCTTGTATCGCCATACAACGCCTCATTGATTTATAAATAGAATTAATTTCAGGTGTAATCTTAGCTGATGGGGACGATAATATCTGTCGATAAGCAAGATCAAGCTTTAAATCCCAGTCACATTCTATTTTTGCTTTGCTAACCTCTTCTTGTGTGGCTTTTCTCGTTTGGTATATCCATTTAGATTCAGTCTTAGAAGCACAACCTCCAAGTAAGATAACAGCTAGTATCAAAAACACATATGGCACGATTAACCCTCTTTTAAATAAAAAACAATAAAATGCATAGATAGTATTCAGTATGTTAATACCTGCTATAATCCAACCCAACCAAGTAAAACCAAAGCCATATCAACCAGTTGAATATGGGTGATTATAATAGGAAACCATTTAAAATGTGAGTTAAATATTGCTTTCACCTTCCATATTGACTTGATTGACCAAATAATAAACAAACGTACATTTAAACCAAAATGAAAAACCTTCATTAAATGGGAGTCTTTATTAGGTTAGCTGACTATCATATTGATATTAGGGAGGCCTATATGCATAGCTCTAACCATAGCAGTGCCATCATCAATGTTCAGACACATAAAATGAGGACTATCGATGGCAAGGTTAATCGGTCTGCTTACACCTATAAACGATAAAGCAGCTAGAAATAGCTGCTTTATCGTTTATTAATCGCTTACTAATAGAATTAACGCATATGTAAATTGCTTTACACGACTTATTCTTCACGTAATTTAAAAACTTCTTTAGCAACGAACATCCCATTTAATGATGCGGGAAAGCCCGCATAAACAGACATTTGTAGGATCACTTCGGTGATCGCCTTGGGTGTACAGCCAACATTTAATGCACCATTAATATGCACATTTAATTGCGGCTGACAGTGACCTAAAGCCGTTAATGCCGCAACCGTGACTAATTCTCTTGTTCTTAAATCAAGGCCATCACGTTGATAAATATCTCCAAAGGGATACTCAATGATGTATTTAGCAAGATCGGGGCAAATATCATTCAAACTCTTTAAGACATTTTGCCCTGCTTCACCATCAATCTCATTAAGCTTGTTTAACCCATTTACATATCGTTGATTGTCCATTTCTACACTCCAGTTAATAAACACTAAAGCGACGATACTTGTTAGAGTTAACTCTAAGTCAATGGTTAAATTAGCTGATTGTAATAGTCAATTTTCTTCTTCAACGCTTCTAAGTGGTCAAGTTCACTTGCTATTCTTTTTTGAAGGTTGTCTGAATGCTGTTCAAGCAGGTCTTTCCTTTGATCCGCGGTTTCAATCCCTTGTTCACGCAATTTTGCATACTCCATGATCTGATTCAACGGCATACCCGTTTCTTTAAGACGAGTAATGAAAGCGACCCACTCTTGGTCTTTCTTTGAATAATTACGATGACCACTTTGGTTTCTAGAAACAGATGCTAACAAACCAATCTTTTCGTAATACCTTAAGGTATGAGGCGACAATCCAGTCAGCGCTGAAAATTGGCTAATATTCATTTAAACGTCCTTGTCTCTTTATTTTAGGATCTCGCGATACTTCTACTCAGGATTTCATGTCAGAAAATGCTTTCTTCAACAACTCACCCAAGGCTTTATGCTTAAACTTGGTGTGCTTACTAGCAACGTCAGTAACATCAAGGTTAGTAATCGCGGTATGATTTTTGTGCTCTAACGCATGTAAACCTATCGGTGATTCCCGAAATAATGTCCCCGCTTTATAAGCGTATTTTAGTACTGAATCTGTCTTACTCATGCAGTTGATAAAAGCGGTGGTCGCGTGTTTATCAAAAACCGTATTCCACAATTTAGAATGCGATGACACTGCCCCCGCTAACAAATAACATTGGCTAACTTTGTTGGTTGTCAGCCTTTCCATGGTGTGACGAATAATGCGAGCACCGAGTGAATGCCCCATCAACACACAACCATTTAATTCAGGATCTTTCTCAATTAAATCGGCCAGTGCGACACCCACAACTTCGGTTTCAGCAAACGCTTTTCGCCAATGCCCAGAGACTTTATTGATCGCAGAAAATCCTGCTACACCTAACTTTTTGATTAACGAATCTTGTGTGGTCACACTCGGCATTAACTGAATTAAGCCATCGTCCAACAGCAAGTCGCTCAAGTTACCCGCCTTCCATTTCACATGGATCACTTTGTGATCAGGGTATAAGGTATCGACAATTTCGAGCCAGTCAGAAACATCACAACCTTTGCCCGACATAAAACCGTTAATCACGAGTATGGTTGCTGCATTTGCCTTGGTTTTGGTCTTGGTCTCGGTTTTGGTCTCGGGCTTTTGCTTACCTTCACGAATGACATGCAATTCAACGGCAGAGCTTGGATCGGACATTGATTGATTACGGTTTACGCGAGGTAATGCCGCTTTAATGGCTTTGAGTTTACTGAGCACTGTTATTTGGATTCCTTTGTAAGATAAAGCTAACTAAGAATACGCTGAAAGACGAATGTAATAACAGCCATGGTCGCGATACCCACGTTAAGCAATAACATCTTTTTTTGATGGCTTCGCTCTATTGTAAATTGTGCTTCCATTTCCTGCTTGTGTTTAGCATGTGCTTGGTCGATCGTTTCTAGCACTTCTTTTTTTAGATTTACGGCGGCTTTTTGAATACGTTCATCAACCAAGTCGAGCATTGGCGCTAACTCTTTCGCCTCTAGTGCGAGATTCTGTGTACTATCGACAACGGCTTTAGCCTCTACTGCTGAGGCATTAAATTTCTCCAGTGCCGATTCAATTTTACCTAGCATTTTATTCCTTCGTCTTTCGCTGATGTTCTACTTCTATCACTCTCAAGATCATCAGGATTGTTGGTAATTCTATCAGGCAGACTCTCACAAATTTCTAGGTTAATCGCGATAAAATCATCCCATGAAAACTGTTCTGAATAATGCTCTCGATATTGCAGTTCTACTTGGCAAATCTTTGGCCTGTTATCATAAATTTTGCAACGCCTTGTCGCGGTATCAAGGTGACGGCAGATGCCATCACCTCGACTTAGTGGCAGCGTTATTTCTGACAGGTGAACGTTCGCGCAGCATTTCCCACAGCCGTTACACGGAAATGGTTTGAGGTTTTCGGTTAACATAAGCTCTTCAACCAACTCCGCGTGCTATCTAAGTTACCCGCTTCAAATGGTAATTCAATATCGCGCTTTTTGATTTCCTGCGTAAGAATCAAGCCTTTCTCATATTCACTATTAACGGCGACTAAACTATCGGTAAATTGCGCCATTTCTTGTGGGGCTAAATTAAATTCTAGGGCGGCCAGCTCAACCAAATAACGGTCTAGTTCAACATTCACTTTTTGGAAGTATTCTAATGTGCGACGCGCTTCGCTTTTAAATTGATTAAGGAAGTTCCACACCTTTTGCATCACCTCGCTGTGATCTAAAAAGTATGTGATACCTAATGTCATCAGGCCTGTGGCAATGGCACTAAGAAATGCAGCAAGTTCTGAACCTAAAGGAAATGTCATTACCGTTGCTAGGTGCTGATTCAATATAACCCCCATAGCGACTGCGACACCCGTGGACAAAATACGGGTGACTTCACGCGCTAAGTCGCCAGCCGACAGTTTACTGGGATTAAAAAACACCATTTTTGCTGCTGACACTAAGCTGGTCCACATCTCTCGGATCAACTTACCAATCAACTTTTGAGTGGTGAAAAAGATATTCATGACAGTGGTGGTCAAGCTAGAAAGTACACCGCCGATAGCGCCGTCTTTGAATTCGGTAAGAATGTCTTTAAATCTCGCTTTAATGCGGGTCCAAATATCAACGGCCATCGTTTTTAAACGATCAAGAAAACGCTCTAAAGTGAAGTTACCTTGCGAGTCTTTATAAAGCGACGGAATGTGTTCTTTTAGTTCAAACCACACTTCGGCCAAAATCATACCTAAGGCTTGGCGCATGCCCATTTTTAGCCCTGATTTTGCAGATTCATACCCGGTGCTTTTAAGGAACTTACTGCTGGTATAGTACTTGGCATTGATCTGACCATCGTACTGCTGACGCGCTTGCTTATCCGCTTCACGCATTTTGTCTGCGTCGATGCTTTCTAATACTTCAACGTGGCCTTTGTCTTTCGCAATGCTGCCTTCAAGCTTACGTTTTTCATGGCGCTGTTGTGGCGTACTTTCTGGCATTGCTACCAGTTTATCTTGATTTGTTTTTATCCGTGCTTTTTTAGATTCTAGGGTGCGAGGCAGTACATCCCCTAAAAATGCATCCATTGAGTGCGCTGATTTAAGGTTATTAATATATGAATGAGTAGATTGAAAATTTGAACCTCGATTCGCTAATTCGACACCATCTAGCCCTGCAAGTACACGGCCAGCATCGTTGTGCACTTCATTCGATGAAATAATATGATCAAGCTGGCGATTGTCGTTTTGTGCCATATTTTGACCACGATATGCATCGTATAATTGGCCTTCTTGCTGCAATGTCTTATCAACGGCTCCTCGGCTTTTATATCCACTGTCAGCATGGTAGCGATCAACTTTTACCGCTTTACCTTTACTGTTGAACACTTGATTACCGTCCGCATCAAGTTTTGCAGGCTTATAAGCACCTCTGTTTTCATATTCTTGTTTTACTTGCTCAGCAACGTAGATATCAGACTCACCATTATGGTGTTTACGTACGTTATGAACAGTGGCAACTTCGCCGCCTTTTTTATCTTCAAACAGTAAAAAATCGAGGCCAAATGAGCTCACTAAACTTTGTACTACGGTTTTGTTTAGTTCTTCAGTTAAATGAAAATCGGCGCGTACAGAGGCTGATGTTGCAGACATGAATTACATACTCCATAACGTGAAAGGTGACATTTATTGCCACCTTTCATTAGTTATTAATTGAATTGTTTTGAATCAAACTGCGCTTTCGCTAGCGTTGCATCAATAGCGGCACCGTTAATTACCTGCATGCCTTCTTTGTCTGTTTCAATTTGCACTATGTTATCTTTAATAATGACTTTACCGTTTTCATCAAATTTAGGTTTAAACAATGGCGTAGTAATAATATCAGTCAAGATTGCTGCTACTTGGTAGCCGTTTTGAATGATTTGAATAAGATCATCACTAAATGCATCGATATTTGCACCTGTTTTTATCAAATGATCCATCGCTTTCAAGCTATCAAAGTATGTTTGGAATACTTCATAGAGACGCTGTGTTTCGGTTTTAATTTGAACAACATAACCACGTGTCTTATTTAACTGGCTACGACCTTTGGTCATTTTTGAAATGGCATCATCAACTTCATCGCGTGTTTTGCGTGCATCACTTAATGCTTCTTCTGCATGTGCTGCAAATGCCCAACCTGCAATTGCCATAATAGGTGCAGCAACAACACCACCTAATACCATTGCGCCACCAGCCATACCAAAGCCGCCCGCAGCCAGCGAACCACCACCAATTGCCGCCATCGTTGCGTTATAGGCCGCGGCGCCTGAAAGTGCCGCAATGGGCGTACCCGTTGATGCTGCTGCCAGTGCCATTACACCACCGTATACCGCGTATGCCGCCGCCGCACCACCAATACCTGCGCCTGCAACTTTACCCAAATAGGCTGTGGTTGATAACGCTAAACCATCAATTTTATCCAGCTTGTGCTGGGGAAAATCGATGTTGATATCTTTCGAGCCCGCTTGATTAATTTTTTCAAGCAACTTGTCTGCAATAGTACGAAACTCTTTAAAATCTTCACCCACTTTCAGCTGTAGCTCGCCCAACTGAGTAAGGCTTTTCGTTGTGCGTTCATTTGCTTTGTCGAATAATTTTTTATCATTTTCGTAATCGCTTTTCGCTGATTCCAAAATATCATTCGCTAATGATTTATCTTGATAACCATCATACCCTTTCTTTGCCCCAAAACTTGCAGCTGCAACTGCCGCACCCGCTAAAATAAATGGTAATGCCATACTGCGTCCTTACTTATATATTATTAATATTTTTGTTAAATGACTCTTTATATGAAAGAGTAAAAGTCATACGTTTATTTCAGATATGATGAGTCACCATGATGAATAAAAACATTCACCAAGTTGATTTTTATTCATGTTGTTGTAAAAGAAGTCACGCTCGTTTTATTTACCGTAACTTACATTCCAAATATCATCACCAAAACCTCGTACCCACATTTTTAGTCTTAGTGAATCAATAACGGTTGCTGAAATACTATAGTGTTCATCAAACTCTTCGACAGTTTGGTTTTCTGCCAGTGGTGTTTCAAGCAAGTGATACCCTGCTGGCTTCGTAATACAAAATACGATTTTACATTTATCGCCTTCGCCAAAACCAAATCGCCCATCAGCATCATATTGGCTCAATCGAAAGTCTTTAGGCCGCTCAAAACTAAATGAAGAGACGACTGCCTTCGTTATTCTGTGCAAGGCTAAAGCGCGCTCGTTGTCATAACCATCGAACCGACAAACTAAGTACATACGGCAGCCTTGCTGCGCAAGTCCAAGCGGCATCACAAGTGCAGTGCGTGTTTGTTGGCGTGCATTGTGATATTCCACATTCAGTAGTCTGTCGTTATATAAAGCCCCGCTTACCGCTTTCAACACTTCGCTATCTAGCTTAGGTGGCAGCAATGGCTGGGTTTCACTTACTACCCTGACCTTTTTGAGCCAGTTTCTATCTTTGCTGTTATCACAGTGTGGATTGAGCTTGTATCTCGCTTCCGAGAAGAACCCATCTAGCGATGCCATCACATTTGAAGGCAATAGGTTGGCTAAGTAGTCCTCAGCCATACTCAATAACAACGCCTCATGAGAGCTTAAGTTCGGCATTGCCAGCCCTTCGCCACACTTATTCCACGAGTAACCATACGGTTTACTGCGTTCATCGCGGGTGATATTAAAATGTTCACATAAGGTTTCTAAGTTACGTTGTATCGTTCTTATATCTCGCGTAATGCCGATACTTTCAAGCTGATTACGCAACTCACTGGCCGTCACTTTTCTGTGACGAGGAATACGTTTTAACAGTTCAAATGCTAACGCTACCGATTCTTGTGTACTGGATCTTTTTGCCATATTGATCAATCAGGCCTTTTACCACAACGCAAAATTACGCTACATCATTGGTTGTTATGATTATTATCATTATGGATACGACATAATGTGACGCACATTATACATATTTAAAAAACAAACAAAACACCATACCGTAAAGTATGTGCAATAATCTACAGACTAAAAAAAACGCCTGAATACTTATTCAGGCGTCCTTCTTACTATAAATTCGTTATCTTCGTTCCAAAAATTGAATGCCTGCCCATTTCAAAAGCAACACCAACACCACAAAACCCACTCAAATGGATAACACTATAGTGGTAAACATTTACAATATTGATCTAAATCATATTCACCTTGGCGAACTTTCAGGCATGTTAATAATGCGTTAACAGTCAACAAGAGGTGACAAATGAAATTAAAACAAGATTCACGATGCTACACGGACGTGTGTGTTAACGGTAAATGGTTTCACCATGATCACGGCACAGCAACCGCTTACATGTTGAAAGGCGGTGCCTCAGCACTTATTGAACTAGATACAATGCCAACAACTGAAAGTGAACTCATTGATTTACTCACCGGCACCTTTTAATGGCTGCAGACCGATCTGATGCCGCTCCACTATTTTGAACGGTGATAACAACAATAATATAAGTAACTTTCATCACTACTTTTTCTGCTCAATATGATTACCCCATCATATTGAGCTTTTTTCTGAAGCTCTCCTGCTGTAAGTTTTTCTGCTATAGCCACTTTCGTTTTTAGCTGTTGTTGAGCGCCTTTTGCAGACATTCAACGAACAAAGATATCTTGGTGGCTAAATGCTTTCTTCCTGCATGAAAAGCATATAACACCAAATCCTCTGGCTGTGCTTCTAGTTCTACTTTTTTAAGTAAACCCGCGTTAATTTCAGCTACGCATGACCACTGAGGGAGAATTGAAAAGCCAATCCCAGCTAAGGCTGCCGATCTCGCCATGGTGCCGCTGTTTACTTTAAATGATGACTTTACGTGCTGATGAACATGTTGGCCTGCGCTGTCTTTAAATACCCAAGGCACGCCATTTAATGCTGTCAGGCTTGTTATACAAGGTAACTGACTTAGCTCTGCAAGCTTATGGGGACGCCCGTAACGTTCAATAACACTCGGGGCTGCGACAACCACACTTGGGTAGCGCATGATCTCTTTCGCCACCCAGCCGCTATCAGCCAGCTTTCCTCGGTTGAACGTCACAACCAAATCATAGCCATCGAGCAAGTCTTCTTTGGGGCTCAAGCTGGTTTCGCACAAGAAAGAGATTTCTGGATATTGAAGACAAAATGAGACGGCAGCATCTGCAAGCATCGGGATATCCGGCATTAACACTTTCAGCTGTCCTGATACCGCTTGAGAGTGATAGCTAATTTCCTTAAATGCATCATTCAAGGCACCAACTAAGTTGATGGTTGAGCCATACAGTTGTTCACCAAACTCTGTTGGTGTGACACGACGTGTTGTTCGATTCAACAAGCGTACGTTTAGCTGCTCTTCAAGTAAGGCAACATGACGGCTAACATTTGATGTCGGCATGCCAAGGTATTCTGCCGCTTGTTTAAAGCTGTTGTTTTCATACACGCAGTGAAAACTTCTCAGCCACTGCTGATCGATTTGGTCAATCATAACTATCCCATTTTTTAGGATTATCAAATCCATTTAGGCCACTTTATCCTGCGACACTAACACCTACAATAGTTGCTTTCTATTGATAAGAAATAACTATGAAAATACAACTTAACCAACTGAAAGTTAGTGACATAAGCCTCATTCTTTGCTGTTTTTCGCTACACTTCTTGATTGCGCTCGATATGCTAATCATTGTTCCGTTTAGTGCATCAATCGCATTAGATACAGGCGTCACGGGGGCTCAAGCGGGTTACCTCACTGCGGCTTATGCATTATCTGCCGCCGTGATCTGCTTGGTGATAAAGGGCAGTAAAAATGCAAACCATGAGCGAAAGCGGATCCTCCTTTTACTTACAGGAGTCACAGTAACAACCCTACTTGCATCCGTTCTAAATGACTTTTATCTCATACTGTTTACACGACTACTAACAGGGATCTTTGGCGGGGCCTTGGCTGTTGTTAATTTGAATTACCTGCTTTTGGTTTCAAGCGACAACAATAGAAAGAAAAACATGGCGATTTTACTCAGTGCCTTCCCGTTGGCGCTCGCACTCGGTGTGCCTTTGCTTCTATTTTCAACATCAGCAACGCAGTGGCAGCTTGGCTTTCAGCTACTTGGTAGCGGATTTATCTGTATTTCAATCCTATTTACACTTTCTAAGCATTGCCAAGGTTCAACAGTAACGCCGCCAACTCCCCCTTTCACACCCGAGAGCACGACTCCCGAACCACCAGCCACAAACCGCGTATTGCAGTTGGCTCTGCTTATTATCACTAGCGCTGTGGTCAGTACCTTCGTTATTTCGACACAGTATCCCGTGATGTTAATTACCACGCTTGATATTCCAAGCTCACAGCTTAGTTTGTGTTATACCATTAGCGGGCTCGGTTCTTTTTTGGCAGTCCAAACCTATGCCAGAATGTCGGTGAAAAGCAGTTCCATCAGTCGCCTGATTGCTTTGCTATCTATTGCGATGATTGTTGCGATTCACCTTGGCTTTAACACTTTAGATGCCATGTTCGCTGCGATAACCTTCACTATTTTTGTTATTGCCAGCTCCGTTAGAACCTTGATCATTACCACTGAGCTTATCAGTTCATTGGGAGCCAATACGCGGACAAAAATAATCAGTCTCCAGAGTGCCATTCAACACTTTGCTGTTGGGCTTGGTAGTACCATAAGTAGTACTCTGATAACCTTACGATCAGATTCAGCCCCTGATTTTACTCAGGTTATCACTGTCGCTACGGTTTTAATCATGCTGACACCCATCCTTTGGTGGGTTAACAATGGCAGCAACAAACGAGAGTATGATAAGGCTCCAGCGGCTAAATCCTGAATGGCAAACCGATCTTCTCCCCGCTGACAACTGGGGACAAATTTAGACTCAAGGACGTTATGATAGTTACCGCACTCGTTGATAATTCCCGCTTAGAAAACAGACCAGATTTAGGTGTTGAACGAGGGTTATCGCTCCATATTAGCACCATGGGTAAGCAACTCTTATTTGATGCAGGAAGCGGTCAGACTTTCTGCGATAACGCGGCGCGACTGGGTATTCGTATTCAAGACGTAGATGCTGTGGCTATCTCTCACCGTCATCACGATCACTGTAATGGTGTGAGACATTTTATCGAGCGTAATACATCCGCATCCGTTTATTTTAGAGATTGTGAAAGCCAAGATTATCGGTTCAAAGCCTTTGGGTTTACCAGTAACGTCGGGATCGACAAAGGCTTACTCGACGAACTCTTATTCGATAAAGGCGTATTCGATAAAGGCTTACCCGGAAAAAACAATTCCCAGCTTAACTTGATACAAGACACCACTGAGATACTGCCGAATGTATTTTTGATCATTAACATCAATCAAAAATACCCTCAGCCAAAGGGGAATCAATACCTGTACACCGAATCAGAGCACGGCTGCCAGCACGATAGTTTTGATCATGAACTCATGATGGTAGTGAAAGAAGAAGATGGACTGATTGTCTTTACGGGGTGTGCGCACAACGGCGTACTTAACATGGTTGATACGGCGGTCACGCTATTTCCTGATACCCGTATAAAAGCAGTTGTCGGTGGTTTTCATTTAGTGGGTTTACCCGTATTCAATAGCATTGGTGGAAGTAAAGAAGACATCCGTGAAATTGGTAAACAGCTACTCTCCTACCCTATAGACAAGCTTTACACTGGTCATTGCACTGGTATGAAAGCATTCGCGCTACTCAAAGAAGTACTTGGCGATAAGCTTGAGCACTTACCGACAGGGCGACGTGTCGACGTTTAAACCCCGATCTGGTTTTGAAATACGAAAGCGAGAAGCCATGCCCCTCGCTTTCGATTTTACTTAGGCGCTAGCGACTAAATGATCAAAGTACTGGCTCTCATCACTGCTTAGTAAGGCTTCAGCCCAATGGCATTGGCTTTTCTTAGGCGCAATGTCGAATGGAACAACCCAGAGTCGATGACCATCATCCAAATCGAAAGGAGCTGGCAGTGCTTGCTTGAAATGAGGCTGCATGGGATAAATCAACACGACATCTCGACCTTGCTGAAGCTCTCTGCCTTGTTGAAGCTCTCTACTCTGTTCAAGATCGCCGCCTTGGTTTAAGTACTTTTTCGCATAAGCAAACATCTGGTAAATATCAGACTGAGAGATATTGGCGTTATAGACATCGCTATCGAGCAGTTTCCACTTAGTATCAAGTACGACCTTGTTGTACATCCCCCGCTTAATAAGCAAATCAGGGCGAAGACTAAACTTACCTTTCCCTTGGTAAACCGCTAAATGCTTACCGCTTGCCTGCGTGTCTAGCTGTAAGTCTGACCTTTTATTAGCGAGCTGATCTTTCAGTGTTTTCGCCACATAGTCTTCAAACACTCTCTCCATCGGGAACAATAAAGACGCAGCATGGGTTGCCCCTTTCATGCTCTGTGGTGAGTAACCGTTTAATATCAGCTGGCACCACTGCATCGGAACTTGGTAGTGATCCATACTCCTATCCAGCTTCAACTTGGTAAAATCCGTTTGGTGATCCTGACTTTTCGGTATGTCATGAAAAACAAACGCAAGCTCTTGCAGTAACTTCTGATTAGAAACACTTCGCGTGAGCGCTTTCACTTTTTGTAATGCAGAGTGCAGTAGCCGATTTGCAGGGCGATCCAGTAAGAACTCATCGTACTCACAATACAACTTATGCTTATTAACCACATTATGGCGTAGCTGCTTGCCTATATTCAGCTTACCTTTCAAGAAGGATAAATTGTCTTCTCGGCGTGCATAATCACTTCGTAACCCTCGCTTAACGAGGTAATTCACTGATTGCAAAAATTGCGTAATGAACACCTCAAGTAAAGGCATCTTTTCCGCTGCAATATTCGCACTCGCGGTTTGTACATGCTCAAACCCCTTTAATGCTCTAAGCATAGTGATTAAGGATAGACGCGCCTGCTGAATACCCTGTTCACCAGCATCTAAATGCCGTCCAATTTTAGGCAGCACTTCAATTTGCGTCTTGTCTGGCGTGAATATGACCCCGGCATAGTTTTGCACTTGCAAGACTTCCATCCCATCAATACTGCGCAGCTTAAATAACTTACGATCACTCTTCTCGCCTAAGCACATCAACTTCAAGTAATCGTAACTCTTGGCTGTCACGGTATGAACGTTAGGATGGCTGGTACCACATTCGGCTTTTATCGCCTTAGCTACAAAATCAAACTCAAATACGGTGATTTCTTTCTTTGGCTTCACCATGGCTTACTCACTCTTAGAGTAAATCGTAATGTAAGCTTCAGGCTGATCCCATACCGCATCGTCAAAGGCTTTCAGCTTGTAGGTGACCTTGCTATCTTCATACGTTTCTAAACCGTGGTTATTACCAAACAGTGCATCGTAAGAGTCAGTATGAGTGTGGATAAAAGCGTAATCGCGACCGTCAGCCAATTCTTTTTGGTTATCGCCAAGTACCAAGCGGATTTTATTCCAATCCTCGTAGAAGTATTCCTCTAGTAATGGAATAATTTTGTTCTTGAATGCATCCTTCAGCTTAATAAAGGCATTGTCTTCGTTCGCCTCATTGAACACAGGGAAAAGAAAAGCATGGCCCAGCGTATGTTCTCGGTCATATAAAACGTCAATGCGTTTATTCAATGTTGCTAGTAAACGCGTTAGATCGATACCCTTCACTGTTCTGTTATTGAATAATTCGGGCTTTGGCATCATCTCTTTGAAATCGAAACGGCGACGCAGTGCGGTATCCATCGTAACAAGTGAGCGATCAGCCGTATTCATCGTGCCTATGATGTAAAGGTTATTCGGAACTGCAAACGTTTTGCCGGAATACGGTAAGGTTAACGTGATCTCTTCATTATTGCCGGCACGTTTAGACTCTTCGATTAGCGTAATAAGCTCACCAAAGATTTTAGAGATATTGCCACGGTTTATCTCGTCAATAACCAGTACATGATTATGCTGTTCAACGTGGCTTTGTGCAGGTGAAGGGGCACTGTCACTTAATTCAATCCCGTGACTATGCAGGTGATTCAGCACTTCGGCAACACTCAAGCGCGATAACGGATAACAGGTGGGCAAGCTAAATTGCGTGTTATTATTCAGCTCTTTAAAGTCGACAGAGAAGTCTTTTGCCAGCCACTTTATTGGCAACTGGTGACAATAATCATGGCGAGACGGTACACCGTCTTCAACATAACGATACGGCCCCGACACAACCCCTATCGCTTCTACCGATGTTTTACTATCGATACAAAGAACAAGATCGCCTTCTTCCATTTCTTGCGAGAAGTAATTGAGCGAGTTTTGATTGTTAGTACCTTGCGATAAAAAGTATTCATTGCGCGGTTCTTGGCTCAGATCGCCGGTTTTCCCCCAGCCAATAGCGCCGATATTCGCCTCTAAACAGTGACTTTTTGCGGCATTGCTATGAGCGCCTTCAATTGAAAGCTTCCACACTCGGCCATTATGATTAATATCAGCATCCAAGTGTAATTCTGAGACAGAAGCCGCATTAGATATCGACTTAAAAATACCGTCACTCACTTTATAGCTAATCTGATTATCTTCTGTGGTTTCCGCTCTTAGGCCTTCGACAAACTCTTCATAGCCATAGCTTTGATGAAAGGTCACAAAGCGAATACGTCCAGCTTCCGACAAGGCTTTATATTTTGTTGTTAACGCTTGACGCTGTTCTGTGGTCGCTCCCGCTGCGGGATCAATATTAAGCTGACAATAAAACGCAGGATCAGCCGCTTTTACTGCAGCTTCTGTTGTTTCAAAGGTTTTACCTGTACCTGGAGGGCCAAATAGAATTTGGTTAAGTGGTGAATAAGTTATAGTCGTACCGTTGTGATTTTCAGCCGTCATTTCGCCATCCTCTTGTTGGTCGGATAATACAGGTTCAATGGTTTTAGACCACCGCTTCATCAAAGTAAGAGCTTTGTAAAAGGTATTGTTATTAATCGCGATTTTTAACCAATTATCTTCTTGCGTAAAAGGCAAGTTAAGTTCACTCAGAACGCTCTTAATATTTTGATAAAAGCTTATTTGCTTACTATTCGCTTGCGACAAATTAAATTCAAAACTCAAACCAGCAGCCCCAAGCTTCATTCCACCTAGTGTGTTATTACTCGTTTGATAAAGAAACTGATTGTCATTATTGGAATATGCTTGCGCATTATAGTATCGAAGGATTTGCGAAAGCTGACGTGCAATACCAAATAAAAAAGCTTGCTCTGCTGGTTGAGAGATTTGATCGCAACGTTGCCAAAATTGAGGGCTTGTATCACTAAAGGAAATACCAAGCTCAACCAAACATGCTTGCCAGTATTGTGAAATGTCTTGAGTAGGGATAATTGCTAAGCCTGACGCTTTTTTTTGCTCTAAAAAATCAACTCGACGACGGATATTATTCCTTGGGGTAACAATCGGGTGATATCCATCACTGAGAACCGCTTGGAATGAGAAAGCAAGTAATAGATTTTCTGTCTGAGAAAATGAAAGGTATCCACTGTTTACTTGAAGATTTAGACTAAATATAAACGTACCCGAACCAGCATCTTCGCTTGCTCTATCTAAGTAAAATTTCAGATTATATTTATCTCCATAACTCCCTGTAGAAAAGGAAATATCATTACGTTCGCTTAACCATTCAAATAACGGTTTTAGCCCTTGATAAAATACCTTACCTATCTCGTTATTGTTCTCATAACGATATTCAAAGTCCTTATTGATGCCGTCGTTACGAAACCCATATTGTTCAAGTTTGCTGACTAAATCTTGAAAATTCACTCGCTACCTACTTTATTAATATTCCCCACCCAACATACAGAACATCATACCATTTGATGATTTGAAAACAAATCTTGTTTTAACGCTATGGGTTTACAATATATTAACTTTGGTTATTCACGCACTTCTAAGATCAGTTTTATTCATAAAAGACAGTCTTAACTTCGTGATCAAATCGACGTTATTACATTTGGTAACATATTACCGTATATGCATGGATTGACTATCTCTCCTGTCTAATAATACGGCTTAGAGGAAATTCTTATGCTGCTTACCAAACAAAAAGGCAAAACGTTTCAGTTCCCAACCGCCTTCACTATTTTATTTATCATTACTTTATTTGCGATCGGTTTAACTTGGCTTGTTCCTGCAGGCTCTTATTCAAAACTCTCTTACGACGCCAGTCAAAATGCACTTCATGTCTCTAGCCCGATGGGTGAAGTTACTACGGTGCCAGCAACACAAGTTGAGCTAGAAAAACTCAACATCAACATAGGTATCGACCAATTTGTTAACGGCACCATTCGCAAACCAATTGCGATTCCCGACACCTATGAGCAACTGGTTCAGTCACCCAAAGGTTTCAGCGATATTGCCATTGCGATGGTAGAAGGTACGGTTGAAGGCGCTGACATTATTGTCTTCATCTTAATTTTAGGTGGCATGATTGGCGTGATTAACAAGACCGGCGCTTTTAATGCTGGGCTAGTTAGGCTGTCAGAGAAAACAAAAGGGCGAGAGTTCCTGTTTGTTGCCATTGTTTGTATCGTGATGGCACTGGGTGGCACCTCTTGCGGATTAGAAGAAGAAGCCGTCGCTTTCTACCCTATCCTTGTGCCTATTTTCTTAACGCTTGGCTTTGACTCTATCGTTTGTGTCGGCGCAATTTTCTTGGCCGCTTCCATTGGTACGGCTTTCTCGACCATTAACCCATTCAGTGTCGTTATCGCCTCTAATGCCGCGGGGATTTCATTTACCGAAGGGATTGGCGTGCGTACATTTGGTTTGGTTGTCGGTATTACCACAGTGATCAGCTATCTGTACTGGTACTGCAAGAAGATCAAAGCCGATCCTTCATTCTCTTACACCTATGAAGACCGAGAAGCTTTCAGCGAACGTTTCTTGAAAGGCAAAGATCTGAATGAAAAAATCCCTTTCACCTTACGCCGTAAAGTTATTCTAGGTTTGTTCGCCATCGCGTTCCCAATGATGATTTGGGGCGTATCGACTCAAGGTTGGTGGTTTGGACAAATGGCAGCTTCGTTCTTAACCATTGCCATTATTATTATCTTTATCTCTGGTCTGAAAGAAAAAGAAGCGGTTGAAGCCTTCACTCAAGGTGCGTCTGAATTGGTGGCAGTATCACTGATTATTGGGATGGCCCGTGGTGTTAATATCATCCTTGAACAAGGTATGGTGTCTGACACTATCTTGGCGTGGGCATCACAGTTAGTAACTGGCATGCACGGCAGTGTGTTTGCTGTCTCGCAAATGTTTATTTTCTTCTTGTTAGGCTTAGTTGTGCCGTCTTCATCGGGTTTAGCTGTATTGGCCATGCCTATTATGGCACCGCTGGCTGACACAGTTATGATCCCTCGCGACATTGTGGTATCAGCTTACAACTGGGGGCAATACGCAATGCTATTCTTAGCACCAACAGGTTTAGTGCTGGTGACTTTACAAATGCTCGACATTCCATTTAACAAATGGATCAAGTTCGTGCTGCCCATCGTTATCTTCTTGCTGGGCTTTGGTTCGCTATTACTGGTTGCACAGGTGATGATGCTTTAGATTAACGCCCTCTACAACACTTTTAAAAAGCTACTGTAGTGTCAGTTATTCTCAGTAGCTTTTTATATAGTTTTCTAATTGTGTACCTTTCGTATTCCATTATATTTTCACACTCCCTCATTTTTTATAATTTTGTCTCTCACTTATTCAATTTATTTCCCAGATAAGTTAAAGCACATATTAAGCGTGCGTCTAACTATGTATAACAGCAATATCTTATCATTATGAACAAGTCGATTAATGATAATTAATCGTATCAAAAAAACTCGCACTAAAAACGAACATCATTAACAATAAAAAATGTAAGAATTAATTAACGGAATAACGAAAGATATTTAACAAATTTCAAATTAATGTGAGAGTAATAACTATAGAATAAATTAATAATCATTAGTTACTATTTATACGTCAATGGAAGATAAGCTTGGAGTGAAAACATATGGAATTTGTAGCATGTAATATTATGATCAATTATGAAAATGGCGAATCATTTAGTTCAGTCGCGAATGCTCTGACTTTTCTAGATAAAAACCAAGAATCAAAAGTGTTTTCATCATTTATTAAAGTCAACAGAGATAATGAGTTATCAACACTGTGGTTTAACTCAGAAGACGCTTTGTTAGAGACACTTTTTAATCTCTAACCCTAGGTTAAGACCTACCCTAGTAGGTCTTTTCATCACTCATTAACAACCTATCAATTTACTTCTTTTGCTTTCATCGGCTTAGGTCTCATGCTACCAAAGACATTAATTAAAGCACCAATAATGATTAATGCCCCACCAGCCAATGTCCACCCTGATGGTATTTCATTAAACAAGAACACACCCAGTATGATCGAAAAGACCACTTGTACATACGAGTATGCTGTTGCTTTACCAGCAGCGACAGTTTGCATTGATTTGGTTAGCCCTACTTGCCCTATCTGAGTAAAAATACCCACAAATAACAGCAAGAATAAAGCTTCTGTATTCGGCATCACAAAATCATCGCCCAACAAAAAGAGTGAAAATGGCAAAGCAATAAGTGGGAAATAGAAAATGATCACGGAACTGTCTTCACTTTTACTCAATCGCTTTACGATCACATAGGCAACGGCGCTACCCAGCGCACCCAGTAACGCGACAATCACACTAAACATAGGTAGCTCAGCAGCACTTTCAGCAGACAAGTTAGGGCTTACGATTAACCCTAAGCCTAAAATACAGCAGGCGATACATATAGCAGTCGAGGCTTGTACTCTTTCACGCAGAAATACCAAGGCTAAAATAGCCGTAAAAACAGGGTGCATGTATTGAAGAATTGTCGCTTCGGCTAAGGGCAATGTCGCCACAGCGTAATACACACAAACCAGCGCAAGTGAACCTGCAACACCACGTGCCACCAGTAATTTTTTGTTGTTACCCCAAATTGAAATGCCCTTTCGCTTCACATCCACATAACTGATGATCAGGGAAACAATCGCTCTCGCTGCCACTATTTCAAAAACAGGAATACCATGTGTGCTAACCAGTTTTACGCAGCTAGACATAAGTGCAAAAGCCAGTGCAGATACCAACATATATCTGACACCAATGGGAATAAAATTCATAAATTGAGCTGGCATAAATCCGTAATTATTTGATGTGTATAGAAGATGTGATCTTATGGAACTGAGCGACGGAATGAAAGGGAAAAACACAATAATTACTCTGTTTACTTCATCAGCTTTGCCATAAGCAACAAGCACTATTTTGTCCCCACCACGAAAAGATCAACTAAAAGATAAGTGAGTACTCAGTAGCCAAGTAGCCAAGTAGCCAAGTAGCCAAGTAGCCAAGTAGCCAAGTAGCCAAGTAGCCAAGTAGCCAAGTAGCCAAGTAGCCAAGTAAAAATCATTTAAACCGTTATGACACTTAATGCTAGATAGCGTATACCTTGACGGTTTATTAGAACTTTCATTCACCTTGAAACTTTAACACCTCCACATTAAAAACAATAAAGCGACCTAATCTATTTTATCTTAACAATCGAAGCATCCCCCTCTACAAAATTAAAATTCATTACATTTTAATTTATAAAAAAATAAACAGCCCCCCTAATAAGGGTCAGCATTAGGACAAAAACAAACAGTCAGGAGAATATTTTATTAGAGCAACATCACATTTGTATTACAAAACCAAAATATACATGCACTTTTCTGCGATGCACTTATCTATTTATGATATACATTCTTTATCAACTCGATATTAAAAAGATAAAAACTCATAGAGATGACGTGAAGCAAAGACACAAAACAGAGCATAAACAACAACTTAAAGCGACAGCCCATTTTCAGGAATAATTCAAATACAACTGTATAAATTAAATAATAAGAAAACACTCAATACAACAATAACTGGCTGAAATATCAGACCGGTCATTTTATAAAATATAAAAAACTCAAAATTCAAACAACACAACACATACCGGAGACAACAATGAAACTCAATAAAACGAGATTACTTTTAACGCTCGCACTATTTTCACAATCCACATTTGCTGTCGAGCATGTTGACGCCTCTATTTTTAATGAGCGTATTATCAATTTTGATTTGGCAGCGGATATTGCTTCTGCTGCAGAAGACGAAAAAGCTAATCCTTATTTTTCTCTGTTAAGTATTAATAACAGTAAAGCTATATTTGAGGCTAAACTAACCACCCTCACGATGGCTAAAGTAAAAATGGCTGATGGTAATATTTATGACCGTATTATATTACCAGATGGCAGCGGCCCGGTTGAACCAGGAAAGCCAAACCTAACTGGCTACCAACAGCTAATTCGCATTCCAGATGGCGCGCAACTGAATATTATTATTGATGAGGTCGAATGGTCTGAAACGTTCAAAGACACATTAGTTGATCCTGTTCAACTCCCCTTCCCTGATGTGGTTGAAATGGATGGCTCCCGCCCAGACCAAAATATGCCATTTGTAAAAGATGAAGACGCTTATAGCTTAGTGACAGATGCCAAGATGCCACCCGTTGCTGTCGTTGAAACAGTGCGTGTTCGTGGCAAAAGTTACGCGGTTATTTCGTATCGTCCAATGGATTTTAGTGCGATTGAAAAAACAGTCCGTTTCGCCAAAAAAGTGCGCTTTCACGTTGACTACACTTTGCCTAAAAACAAAGGGGCGCACTCAAAACGCACTGATCAGTTAGGGTTTGATGCACCAACAGATTCTGTTATTGATATCCGTTCTAAAGCTGAACAAGCTCAACCTAATGTTCAAAACAATGCTGCGCTAACACCTGCACAAAATGCAGATTACTTGATCATCACCGCAGATCGATTCAAAGATGCCATTGCACCATTAGCAGCTTGGAAGCGCCAAAAAGGCTACAAGGTCCATGTTGCCACTGTGACAGAAACAGGTAATACACAAGAAGACATCAAGAAATATATTACAGACTCTTACAGCAACGGGACAATGACCTCGTACGTACTACTTGTTGGTGATCATGAAGATATTCCTGCATGGGAAATCACAGGTCACGGCTATCACGGTAAGAACCACAAGTGGCATACAGATTTCGAATACACCTTAGTCGATGGCACTGATAAGTACCCAGACTTGGTACTAGGTCGCCTTCCAGGTGATACCGAAGCGCAGATCACCAGCATGGTTACTCGTACTTTAAATTACGAAAAAACACCTGTTGATTCAGAACGCTACAACAATGTATTACTTGCTGGACAATACCAAGATAACGATGGCAATAGAAAAGCTGATCGTATGTTTATGGAAGATCTCCATCGTGTCGCTGACTTCTTAGGCCCTGACTATGACTTCTTTGGCGGTCCTGGTGATTTATTTAATAAGGGTTTTCAAATCCACACGGCACTTCAGTGGGATGCCGATTTATCCAAAGAACTAAAATACGGTGGTTGGGATTACGGTAGTGCTCGTGTAACACCACCAAGCCCTGTACCCCAAGCTTGGAAAGACCAAGGCAACGGCAACCATGTGCAAATCTCAGACGCGATCAATCAAGGTGTTAGCTTAGTCATGCACCGAGATCATGGTTACGGTGATGGTTCTGGCTGGGCTGATCCTCACTATACGGCAACCGATGTCAACGCACTCGCTAACGGTAACATGTCACCTGTTGTTTTCAGTTTAAACTGTGCAACGGGTTGGTTCGACGGCAAAGATTCTTTTGCAGAGTCTTGGATGCGTAACCCTAATGGTGGTGCAGTTGGCTTTACTGGTGCTGTGCGAGTGAGTTACTCCGGTTACAACGACCTAATGCATGCCGCAATCATGGATAGCTTCTGGGACGATTACGACGGTAACTGGTCAAGTAATATCTACCCTGTATCTTGGCGTCCAGCAATGGCAGTAAACCGTGCTAAACACCGTCTATTTAGCCATTACGGCACCCAAGGTACTGCGCTTTCCACTGCCCGCTTCTTTAGCTGGTTTGGTGATCCGGAACTAGAGTTACGCACTCAACGCCCACAAGCATTAACAGTAACCTACCCTGAAAACATCGCGAGTGGCGCTCAATCTGCATTTGATGTGGTTGTACAAAGCAATGGTACTCGACTTAAAGATGCACGTGTTGCCCTTGTTGCCAAATCAAGACAGGGCAAGTCAGGTCAAGTCAGGTCAGGTCAGTCGCATGTTGTCACAACAGATGAAAATGGTGTCGCACACTTCGATATCACACCGACGGAATCAATGACACTCACTGTCACCGAACACAACGCCCCCGCTTATGAAGGTGAGATCGCTGTTGGAGGCAATACCAGTCTTACAGCAAAAGTGTCTGCTAGCCAAGAATCACCAGCCCGCCAATGGGTGGTATTAGATGGTACTCAATCAACTTTCACTGAAGGCACCAAAGTACATTTTCAATGGACACAGATTGAAGGGCCTAAAGTACGCATTGATTACGCAGACAAAAATTATGCCTACGCAGTTACGCCAGATTACAGCACAACGTTGAAGTTTAAACTCACCATGACTGATGAGAATGGCAACACAGATTCGGCTATTCAAACTATCGTCGTTAAGTCTGAAAATCCGGATAATAATAAAGCGCCTATTGCTATCGTCCCTGAGAAGCAAATCGCCTCTTTCTCTCAATGGGCTGCGCTAAATGGAACTAAATCAACTGATCCTGATGGTTCGATCAGCCAATACCAGTGGCGCCAAGTTTCAGGTCCAACAGTACAAATAGCTTACCCAACCAGCCGTTATGCTTATGCACTAACACCAAATGTGAATGCTAAGTTAACCTTCCAACTGACAGTGACTGATGATAAAGGGAAGTCATCTTCCTCGACACACACTATGATCGTTCAATAAAAAATTGGGGAGCCTAACTTAGGCTCCCCTTTTTAAAGTGATAATAATTAACGTCGATTAACCGACACTAGTTTCTGTGTACCGATGACTGTTTAAATACATTTACATAAGCAGAATACCAATCAGTACTGATAGTACTCGTCGGCCCAGCAGCCATAATTAGATCACCTGTCGTTTTATTGTGACCTAAGTATTCTTGGGTAAACACATTTTGCAGTTGGTTGGTACCTTCTTTCCATGTCCAGCGTTGTGAAAGATTAGCACCACATGTTCCAAGCTGATTTAGGTTTTCACCATCTAAACATAACTTGGTATTTTGGGCGCTGACAAACTGCCCTACCTTGTTATAAATAAAGGCTTGTTGGAAGTTATCCTCATTACATGTCTTAGCACTTAACTTATTTAGGTAATCACCTGCAATACACTTGTTATTAAAACTAGCCAATTGCAAGTTAACAGGTCGACCACCAGTAAATACAGGGTGATCCCAATCCACCACAAAGCTTACTTTGTTATTAATGTGTTTAACTTGATTATCACTGTCTTTCGAGTAATAAGTACGAACACCAAAGAAACCTGTGACATTGGTGTAATATCTAAACCCTGTAATATCTACCGCTGAATCTACCGATAGCGTTGTTGTCCCCGTTTCCGTTGGAGCAGCTTTATAGATCACCTCCATTTTAGGCGTAAAACTCTCATACCCAATTGAATTAACTTTACTCGTATCAGCGGGTAATACTAAGCCTGCAGTATAACCATGAATTGTTGTTTTCTTAATTGATTCAGCATTAGGATATTGCTGTCTTGCCCATTTGAATTCAACATGTTTTGCACCATGAGTACTTCGCTCTACGCGATAATCACGAGTATCAAACGTCAGCCATTTAGACTCACTCCAGCTCGCGTTCACATCTAACTTACCTTTAGGGCCATCTTTATTTACTTCAACCCCACCACTTATCCCAAAATTAAACGTCGACACTTCTTTATGGTTATAATTGGCATTCAGGTTAGACGCAGGCACTGTACGAAGAATGCTGGCTTTATTATTCGACGCATCAAAGTTAAAGTCGTAACTGCGGGCTATCGCTGTCGTGACAAGTTCTGCTTCATCACCGCCTAGTGGCCATTCAATACCACGCATCGCCAACAGTCTTTTTTCAACCGCATCATTTAGGTGAATACCCGTCCCTTGGGTGGAATCATCGATACCAATGCGGACGATTTTCGCATCTGGTGTTGCAGATCCTTGTGTACCATACCGCAATGAACGCTGAAGGTTCACTTTGTAGATCAGAGAGATATGACCGTTATTACACATCTGACGGCTTTTTATTGGCCCCTGATAAGTATTGAACGTCAGGTTACATTCGTCATCTGAAATTCGGCGGTAAGCATTTAAGTAAAAAGCCATATTAGGAATAGTATTGTCAGAACTAGAGAGTAATGGCGCACTTCGCTTCGAACGTGAGGCGCGTTTTGGCTGAGCTTCTAACAGAGTGATATTGGGATCATCAATGCCATCCAGCAACGAGAACATCAACTCACCTTTATACGGGCTGATGATGATCATATCACCAGATAAAAAGACCCCGATACTTTTGCGTAATTTATCTTTTGCTTTATTCTTAGCGTCTTCAGTCGCGATATTACTGAAGTCGATAAAGTAACGTTTCCCAAGGTCTAAAACCTGTGTTTTGATCTCGGACAATGACGGAGGAACCGCATTTTCCTCGACTAAATACCCTGCATTAATATAGTTAACATCACTAACATCTTGTAGTTCACTTAACATATTAACGGCCGAGCCTACAGGTTCAGTCATTTCTGTTGCACTAACTGTTGTGGTTGCCACTAGCCCTAGTATAGCAAGCGTTATAATATTTTTTCTTATCATGATTTATTTCCTAGCTATATTGTCCCTTGAAATGCCCAAACATTTCTTTTTTAGACCATCGCTTTATTCACCCCATCATAGGTAATTATCGGAGGGAACAAGCGACGCCTCTTGTTCATAGTCGTACCTAAATTCATCTAGCTATAGATATACAGATAAAGGCAAGCAGCCTGTACCTTAAAAGTTAAGATATGAACAAGAATCTTAGTCAATAAAGAAAGTGAGTATGTTATTCGCCATTAACAACAGAGAAACCTTTAGCGAACAATTAAATACCCACTAGCAATATGACTAGGCATATAATGCGCTGATAGAAACACTTAGCAATAATCTGCATGCATAAATGACATATTGCTCCCAATTAAATTTCACACTAGGAATATATATAAATAAATCATAGAGAATAAGATAATGTAATTTATATTGTTAAATAAAATGACTTTTATAAAAAAACAGTAATTAAACACACAATAAATAAATTATTAAAACTTACATGTGAAGTATCACATTAATTATATGGAGTATATAATAAGTTGCAGATGACCTTATTAGGTATAAATGTCACCTGCACACCTTTAAATTGAAACTGAAACTTGAAATATAGCATTTCTGATGTGTGCAAAATCTATAGTACAAACATCCGTTTCTTATTTATCTTTTTAATTTTACAGCTGTACCATAAGCCATAATTTCTGATGCACCTTGGGTTATGGCGCTGGTTGTAAACCTGACACCAACTACGGCATCTGCACCTTGGCTTTGCGCATCTTCAAGCAAGCGTTCAATCGCTATGCCGCGTGCTTCCGCCAGCATCTCGGTGTATCCCTTTAGTTCACCACCGACAATACCTTTTAAGTTTGCCATAATATCGCGGCCAACATGCTTAGATTGCACAACATTGCCTGTCACAACACCAAGTGCTGCTTCAATCTCTTCGCCAATAATATTTTCTGTTGTTACAAATTTCATAATATCTCCGTAAGGGTAATCTTCCATACCAAAGCGTCTGCTAGCTGTGGTTATTATTGATACTTAGCGGCAGTAATAAACTCACCAAAAGTTTCACACCAAATGATCACGGCGTTATAACGAGAAGGGTCAACGCCTTGTGGTACTTGCACGACAAAGTTTTCAAAGGTTTTTACCTCACCAACTTGGACCATGCTCGCTTTGATGCGGTTAAAATCGGCTTCTGTTTCAACAAACTCAGGCGATAGATAAAGGTTATAGTCGGGTCCCGGTGCAAGTTCTCCCATCAGGGTGATAAATTCAGGCCCAACGGAAACCTGACCTTGCCCCCAGTGAAATGAATCACTGTCTTTTAGATCTTTTCGAAACTCTGCAGAATATTGAGCTTGTGAAGACATTGTAGATACTTCAGTGGCTGTTGGTGACGTCGGAGCAATAAGAATGGGTAATGCATATATCCCTAGCGCAAAGCCAATGGCACCCACAGATAAGTGACTCACAAGAAGTATTATCAAGATTTTTATTTTCATTCCGCCTCCATTAAACTCAAACTCAAACCTGTGCTCTCTCCATATTAAGCACAACTCTCGAACTATGCGCCCGAACTGGGCACTCTCAACATGCACTATTATACTTGTATAATATGTAGCACCAGAGGTGGATATTCAATGTCAGAGTAGTTCTTATTATTTGAATTTGATAGTAAAGTTTCCGTTCTGACTCGGTGTATCCCCTAACAGGATCCGATTACATCATTAGGGCTTGCTTAGCTTCCGATAAACTCGCTCGTTTTGCAAAAACTCGATATTCTGGCTGACGATCGTAACTAACACGTACAACTGATTTAGCGGTTCTGAGTAACACGTGAATCCTACGTTTATGACGCATATAGCTAATGGCATCTAACTCTAGAGCTTTTACAACATCATCCAGTAAAACGTCAGGTGCTAACCGATCAGCTACTTTCACCATGATCCCATCTTGTACTGTCGACTCTACCTCTCCCCATGGGCACTCACTTTGATTATCACGACAGTCAGACACTAGTTCTTTTTCATACACATAGATAGAGCGTCGCTCTTTTGGTAAGTAAAGCTGATAAACCACTTCTTTCATATCATCATCAAAAGCCACATCACGTACAATCCCCCAAACAGTGAATAACTGCTGTAACCAAGCAGGCTGGGCTTGGTGGCAATCATAGAAATAAACGTTAGTGTTATTCGCAAACTTGGGTGGATAGGTGTCAACATTAAGCGGTAGTAAATTTCGCGGAATGATAAGTGGCCGTTTGATCATGTTTTTCTTCTTGTTAGAACGTTAATCGAGGAGATATCGAAGGTTTATGCTTGTTCACACTGTTTACTGCTGATGTGCCAACAATACCCGTTGAAATACCAGTGTATTCTGAAACCTGATTTTACACCTAATTTCTACTCCTAGCTTGATTATGTCTGACATTTAAAGGTTAAATTCAGGTTTCCATCCCACTTAAATGGCTGATTTGACGTGGTATAATAATGCAGAAGACCTCAAACCAGCTTTAAACGATTATTGGCTAAAGGTTACTTTATCAGTTCCTTTACTGCGAATACGGATAACAACTGAACCAGCCATTTTATCATGCCAACCTTGTTTCTTTTTATCCCATCCCACCCAAAACAAACCAAGCCCTAATGGTATGGTCGAAACAAAATAACCAAAGTAACGGAGAAAAGACTGTTTTAACGTTAAAGGGTTGCCCGTTTTAGCATCGACAACTGTTGCCTTGATCGCCATTTTTCCTGGTGTTGCTGATTTATATGTCCAAAAGGCGATTGTTGCACATAACGGGAAAACGTAATTAAGTAAAGCATCTGTTCCCCCAAGTAGCATATCTTCAGAATATAAATAACTCTCACCATAAACAATGTACATTAGTGGCATTATTATTAATATTATGAGTACACAATCAATTAAAGAAGCCCCTACTCGGGCCCAAAACCCCACATATTCATGTTCATTATCAGGTGTTATTACTTCACAATTCATTTTTACTCTCCTTCCTCGTCACTGCATGCATGAAGCATCACGGTAGCCTACCTAGCTTTAATGTGCTTCCACCATAAACACAATCTAATTTAGCTAATATAACACTTTAAATGAACGGCGTTTTAAATATTATGGAATTGTTCAGCCATAGAGGAGAATAACAATGAGAAAAATTAAAGTACTTATCATTACTATGGGTATCCTGCTACCTGCTCTATCTCAAGCTCAGGGTGTAAATTCATACTTTGGTGCTAATTACGAGTACGGTAATGTCAAAGTTGGAAGCCAGCACGCCAATATGAATGGATTCAAATTCCAAGCTGGCAGCGAACTGGCGTGGGGAAACCTAAAAGGATCGGCTTCATCATTAAAAGGCGATGGTGCAGACTACGACAATTACACCCTGGCTATTGAAAAGCCATTTAGCATTCAACAGAGCAACTTCTTTGTTTCTCCTGAAGGTGGGGTAACCTATGCCCGCTATAAAGATGATCATATGAAAGTATCAGATCTCGGGCTAATGCTCGGCGCATCATTAGGTTACAACATTAATGATCATTTCCAGATTGTGAGTAATTACAATCACTCATTCGGAATGAGAGCCAGTCAAGATAATATTCAAGAAGATAGCTTAAGTGCTGGTATTAATTACCGATTCAACTAATGCCACTAATCATAAAGGCCTACAACCTTTTTAGGCCTTTCATCGCAGTTGGATACATTTTATTTAAGATGCTCATATATACCCTCGCTTGATATCACCATATAACTACCTTCTTTTTATCTGCCACTCTCCCCTTGCTAAACAAGATCAATCCCAACCCATTTCACACTCGTCTCCAAGTAAAACGATTTAATATTATTATTAAGAATTACTGTCAGAAATATTTACATATTTACTCTCAATATAAACAATACCCATCATAACCATCTGAAATATAAAAATATTATAATATGGCATATTTTGTGCTCTCTCTTAGATATAGCGTTATAACTATCCATAAAGGAATAAGGAATATAGATGACTAATTGTAGAAGCAACTTAATCAAAGCGGCTGGATTATTCGCAGCTTCAATCTTTGCAAGTACAGCCCAATCAGCCCCGATTGGATTTGGTGTTGATGGTGACACAACAAGCTCAACACTCTATACCATTGATTTTGCGACTGGGATGGGTACTGTTATCGGTAGTGTTGGCGCAGTTGGTTTTAGTGACGTTGAAGGCATTTCATTTTTTGGCTCAACGCTCTACGGTATCGATGATTCAAGCAATTCCCTCATCACAATCGATACAACAACAGGTGTCGGTACATCTGTTGGTGCACTTGGTACTAATATTAGGAATCCGGGGTTTGCTATTTCTACTAGTGGTTTAGCTATCGCGGGTGATTCTAACGATCTTTGGACCATTGATCTTATGACAGGTGCGGCAACTTCTCTTAACAGCTCAGTGGGGTTTGATCTTGAGGGGCTAACTTTTCTGGGCGACATCTTATTTGGCGTCGATGCTGGCGAAGATAGCCTCTACACCATAGATACCATGACAGGCGTTGCTTCCTTAGTGGGTGCTGGGAGTACTCTTTCAGGTCTTAGCGCAGAGGCTGCTCTTGCAACAGATGGTATTAACTTATTTGCAGCAGATGATGACGGCGATTACTTCAAAATTGATCCATTAACAGGTTTAGCAACTGTTATTACAAGAAACGGTACAGATGTCGAAGGTTTAACAATCCGTGTACCTGAACCCGCTGCTCTTTTTGGAATGGGTCTTTTGAGCTTATGTTTAGTACGCCGTAAAGCTCGTAGTTAATATTAATTAGAACTCTAATACAGACACTAACTAAGGGGTCATCTTATTTGAGGTGGCTCTTAATCTCATTTTAAGCAAACTAAATATAATACGGATTCATTTATAAACCTAAAAGTCCTTCTTCGTAGACTATTAAGCCTAATGAGTTAATTTACATGTTGTTTTTACTTGTTTTTACTTGTTTTTAAGTAATGTCAGTAAGAATTGCTTCAGATTTACAGGAATAATAACAAAGAGTGCAACACCGCTATTAAAGTGCGGGTTCAACTTACAATAATACTGAATTTCTGGTTTATCACTGGTCAGTAACATGTCCAATTCTGCTTGGTTGTAATTACTCACCCTATCGACCGAAACCAAACACCGAAGTGCATTCTCTGCGCTAGAATCTCCGTCTGGGTTAAAATGGTCAAATAGCGCTTCTGGCGCACGATGTGAAAAATGCGGCCAAATGACCCCAGTATTCTTCGCGATAGCACGGTACATGGCCGGGCTAAGCATAGTGTCTGCATAATAGTGCTTACGCCAAGGTTTACTCAGCCAACTTTTTAAGCTTTCCTGAAGTGAAAAAATAAAAGTATTGCTGCCCTTTCGATAATCAGGCAAAAATGCAGCGGATGCCTTGATGACAACCTTGTTGGAAATATTGGTGAAAGTCAGTAAACAGTAGCCGACAATCCGTTCCTGATCGAAGTACAGGCGCAATTTCCTCTGATAAGGTTCGCTACTATCAAAGTACTTAAACAAATAGGCTTCAGGATCAACATTAGAGAAGCTCGCAATGATGATCTCTGCCAACGCTTGCCTCTGCTCTGGCTGTAACCATTGTTTTGACTGTGTTAAATCCACACATTTAAGATGCTTGATAAGCGCCTCTTTTGCTGCCATTACACTGTATCTACAATAGCAAGCTCTGTATTGAATACAAAAATCATAGAGTAAAAACGTTAGCTTAGTGCTTTTTGTGCTGTCGTAATGAAGGGTGAAAGCGGATAGCCCTTTTAGTGGTCAGCTAAAGTTGGCCACGCTTTATTGCTTTAATTATACGGCTGAACTCTACATTCAAGACATATGCCGCTATACAGGGAGTCTCTCGGAAGGGAAATGATATATAGGAAGATTGAAGATAGGAAGAAATAACAGTATTCCCCCTCTTTTAAAGGGGGAATAATACGTGCTTAATTCTATAATGTTTGAGTCTTGCTGTATTTCACTACCACTGTTTTTTCATTCGATATGCCGTCGAGCCGATAATTAGCATTAAAAGCACAAGAAAAACAGAAGGCTCAGGAATGGCTGCTGTAATCAGATTAATAGTCAAAAACATATCGTTCGTTACCTGTGTCTCTGGTAATGAAAAAGAGACACTATCAGGGCCAAAGCTCGTCAAAACACCCGTCATGTTAGTCACTACGTCCAGACTTGAAATAAAACTTGTTGGCATCGAAATCCAATCAAGATCCGTTAAATCAAATTGCAAAAAGCCTTGTCCGTCACATGTGAACCACCCACAATACGGACCATTTTCAAAGGCCACCTCAATTGAGTTAGCTAATACATCAATGCTGATAGAATTTTGAAAGTTAAAAAAGTCAGGATATTCAACATTATTAGTCACAGTTGCAGGAACAAGGCCTAGCCCCTCACATGCAGGATCTGGCGATCCTGAAGATTGCGAACATGCAATGAAAATGTCATCCCCAATTAATGATGCGGATGCATTAAAACTAAAAAGCGCTGTCATAAAGAGTATGGCTGATATTACTTTTTTCATATGATCACCTTAATTACCAGATTATTTGTATCTAAAGTAAATTAGGTTAATCAAGATACATGCCAAAAAAATTAATCATTTAACATCAACAGCTTACACCTTTAATGCAAATAAAATTAAAACCAAGCCCAGCATGCGATTGTTATATTTTTATATAGTGCGTCGCAAATTCGTTACTCTGTCGCATTTTAAATACGAATAAAATCATCTTGTTATTACTTCGGCTCGTTTCGACAACATCTGTAGTGATGTGATGGGCACCTCACAATTAGCCCCTAGATCTGACTTAGTAAAGAGTCTCTAAACGTGGGAGGACTCTGTCGGCTAACGCCATGTTTCTTTTGTTTTTTCCCCACGTATTATTTGGTAAATTGCTATATTTTTTTGATTTAAAAGTCTTACAACTTCTGGTACACATTGAATAGGCATTGTTACTTCGTACCCAAATTCTAAATGTAGAATATGTTTTGAGTGCCGCTCACCGACAAATGCAGTAAAAACACCCAAACCTACTTCTTGGTATTCTCCTATCTCAAAATAAACCTTATACATGTCTTCACTGTAATCTCTTAACGTTCCACTTTGCATAGCTAACTCTCAACATTGATTACATACATATTTATCAATCACACCAATTCGTATAGCACCTGTACACCACGTTTACTACCATGCAGATGAAGCTTAAATCTGCTAGTTAATACGGTAAACCCAAAGGAATCTAGAATACCGAATGTAGCAAATCGTGTTGATGCATTCGCTCTGTTTATTTTTCGTATAGCTCCAAAGGTAAACCGTCTGGGTCTCTGAAAAAAACAAACTTTTTGCCTGTTAATTCATCTACTCTAATTGGTTCACTTCCAACACCACGAGAGCGTAAATATTCTACCGCTTGAGGTATTGAAGCAACTGAGAAGGCTAAGTGCCTTAAACCTTGAGCTTCCGGATTTGATACCCTTTCAGGTGAATCGGGAAATGAAAACAGTTCAATTTGTCCACCATCTGGCAGCATTAAGTCTAGCTTATAACTAGAACGTGTTTCTCGATACGTTTCCGCAATTATCTCTAATCCTAAAATTTCAGAGTAGAAATACTTTGAGACACTGTAATCGGAACATATGATCGCCACATGATGAAAACCCTCTAAAAACATATTATTACCTATTGTGAGTTGTGTATATTCCTAGAAACTTATAACGACCGCAACTTACCTTCTGATCTAATGAATTCACCATAAATACAAAAGATTGAAAGCTAGATGCGTGATATTCCAATTCCACACGAGACGCAGGAAAATCAATGCCCTAACATTCACAATGCAATATAAACCAAAACCAAGAACAGCTATTATGATCTGGTATATAAAGGGACTCTCAACTGGTGCCTCCTGACTAAGTCCATCAAACCCACCCGTGAAGTAAGCTACAGGAAGTATTACAACACTGAGAATAACTACATCAATAATTGAAGCACCAACTCGTGACCATCTTGATGCTAATACAGGCTGGCTTTCTTGAATATCTTCCTTAATAAAGTGGATTATTGTTTACTCAACAAAGCCTATTAAATCGACGAGTGTCCAGCATCACCTTGGTTGCATTTGATCCCCACGCTTTGATATCGACTACCGAAACAAATTAAGACCAAATGCTCGTTTAATGCTACCTAACACTTGATTTGATTCATCTTGTGACTTTTCGCTACCAATACTAAGAATTTCAATTAATTGAGCTTTATCTGATATGAATGTATCTCTACGTTCTCTAATTGGCTTTAGAGTTTCCTGCAAGCATTCTTCAAGAATTTTTTTGTGGCCCCATCTCCTAGACCACCTTTTTGGTACCTAACCTTTAAATCATCAACATAAGCTAAATCTGGATGGAATGCGTCTAGATATGTGAAAACAACATTACCTTCAATTTTACCTGGGTCTTCAACTGCTAAGTGATTAGGATCGGTATACATTGATTTTACCGCCTTTGATATATCCTTTTCTCCAGAGCTTAAGAGGATGCAATTACCCATTGATTTAGACATTTTACTTTTACCATCCGTGCTTGGTAAACGAGGGGCTTTGCTTAATAACGGTCGACACTCAACTAAAATATCATCTTGGGCTATATGATTTAGTTTTCTCACTATTTCATTCGTTTGCTCAATCATTGGTAACTGGTCATCACCAACAGGGATGAGCGTTGCTCTAAATGCAGTAATATCGGCAGCTTGGCTAATCGGATATGTTAAGAAACCCGCAGGAATTGAGCCTCCAAATGACTTACCTGCAATTTCATTTTTAACTGTTGGATTTCTCTGTAATCTAGCGACAGACACTAAATTTGAGTAATACATTGTCAATTCAGATAATGCTGGGATCGCAGACTGCAAGCAAATTGTCGTTTTCTGTGGGTCAATGCCAACGGCTAAATAATCAGCAACAACATTCAAAATATTGGAAGATACTTTATGGGGATTGTGACCGTTATCAGTTAAACCTTGTAAATCGGCAACCAAAATGGTTTGTTCATAGTCGTTTTGTAATGCGACCCTTTGCTGAAGTGAACCGACAAAGTGTCCGAGATGCAACTGCCCTGTAGCTCTATCACCAGTTAACACTTTTTCTTTTTTAACAGTATGTATTCGATTATGCAAAATGTGACTCCTAAATTGTACCATCGGAGACATAAATTGCGTTATTCATAAGCAGTCTTCCGACGGCTTTGAACAAATGTGATTCAGCGCCGCTCTATAAGATAGAACGCCACCATGAAACTGAGATTAGATTAAACGTATGATTTACTTGCATTGTTTTAACCTACCACTCACCGGAAAACAATTCAAGTGGAGTTTTGCTTACGTGGGTATACCGTCTGGCATAAGTTGCGCCAACGTATTACTGACTAAACCAATTACCCTTCAAACCAAAACCGCCGAGTGTAGCAAATCGTGTTGATGCATTTGTTAGAATTTTATATATCAGCCATAGTCAGCAATTGACTACAGTTACGAACCGTTAAAATATTTATTCTTAACGTTACGCTATAAATAATGCGGTAATTACCAAAAATAATTTCACGATAATTAGCTCTGTTTAGCTCAGGAACAAGGCGACCTAACTCTGGAAATGAACCTAAATTCTCTGCTTTGTCGAATACTTCATTAACCCATTTTTCTGCCGCAGATGGATTATCTAATGCAATGTATTCTGCTGTCTGCCCTATTTTGTCTAAAGCAAGCGGCGACCAAACAACATTCATGAACGTAAACGTCCCAAGATTTTAGAACGAGCATCTTCATTTGATAAACCGAAGCCACTAGCGATTTGAGCTTCAGCTTGCTGCAATTCTTCCAGTAACTCTATTTTTTCTTGCATTGCTTCATATTCAGCAACATCTAAAACAACAGCGACACCTTTGCCACGCTGAGTAATTACTAAAGGTCTACGAGTTTCGTTAATTTGACGAATAAACGAAGCTACGCCAGCTCTAAACTCTGAAAGTGGTTGAATATCTTGATCTAATCTTAGTCGAGTCATAATAACACCTTAGTTGTACTTAATTTTGTACCGATTATAGTGCAAGTATAAATATTCAGCAATACTAAGAAAAATTATAACGCCGAACATAAGGAATAGAACACTATTCAATGAAGATCAATTTATGAAGCGTTAGCCACGCAGTGAAAGAGGCTCATCGTCTAACTGTGCCAATATGGTCGAGTACGAATCGCTGTCATTAACCCATGAGATATGGCCATGACCTTACAACTGACGCGTGTACCAATAAACCAGAGCACGATGCTTTGATTAGCCCTTTTACTGATGTGCATTAATACGATTAACAAGAACGTTTGCACCCGCACTGAGCCTGAAACTAACTGGTACGAATGTCGTAGCCATCACTCTTTGAATAGTGCCAGATGTGGGTTAACCGATAAATGTCGAGCGACCCTGTTTCACCGCAATGGAATGCAACTAAACAGGCAGCAGTTGAGACTGCGTAAGAGATCCTCAATATGTGTTTGCCGCAAGCGTGACTTGAAGGCCATTCTGACTAACGAAGAGGACGCACTTGTTAATCGACTTTTAGTCGACCGCTAACGCGGTCGATAGGATCCACTTTGCCGCTTGACGCCCGAAGGCTCATATGTGTTATGCATCTTTTGCCGCTAATCTTTATAGCCACATTTTGGCGCACTAATTAAACCCTCATTAAATGAGACAACGCAATCAATATAATTGCTTCCCCCTTCTAAATAGAAATATTCTAAAGAAAAAAAGATATCGCTATTCTTTGATGAAAATGATTCAACAAAAACACCTGAGGACCCGTTAAAGATTAACTCTTCATTGCCAACAATTACTGATTTTATTTTAAGACTATCAATGACTCTAAATTCTGGAGTGCTTATTTTATCAATTTCGAGTATAGGGTTTACTTCCATGTTATGCTTCACGACTCTAACAAGAAAGTCATTAACTCTATATGTTTGGACTTTATCTATCGATGCAGGTAAAACACTCGAACTTGCAGAAAAAGAAAATAGCAACATACAACAACATGATATCACCTTAGACATCATAAATTTTGCACCGTAAGGATATAAATTACTGAACATATTTAACCCTCTTATTAAACCGGTCACCAGGAACACTTGCCCAGAGAGATCTATTAGTAATTACTCGCTTAAAACTTTCAAGATCATTATTAGCTATAGTTTCTTGCAAGTACTCTCTAGCTGCTGGCGTATAATCACCACGAAATTTTAAGTCTATTGTTATTTCTTTAATAGTAATGTCCAACTTGCCCCAATCTGTATTACCATATTTCTTAACAACATCAGCTTTAGTGCAAATTCTTTTTACTTCTGACGCCTCAAAATCATAGCTTATTTTAAATAACTTTCTTTGAGCATCAACTGTAACTTGATAATCAACCAAATCATTATCAATGATAAACTGTTTTGCTTGCTTTCCTTTTAAACCAACAGCACTCGCTAGCTTAGATATAACATCCGGTTTTAAGCCTGCGGCTGCAAGATCTTTACGAATCAGAGCTGATTTTTTCCTTCTCAAATCATAGCCTCTACCCACGGTAACACCAGAACTTTCACTTGGGACATGTAATTTTCGGCTGTGATATGCCCACCTTCATTCCCTTCTGCATTCCAAGTTAGTAAACCAACTTTTGGAGGTGTAGTGGACATCGGTTTAAAAACAGAACGAACCAGTTCATTTAAGGATTTTACGATTTTCCCATTAGGCTCTGCATATTCTTTCGGCTTGGAGATCTTAAGATGCTTATTCTGGTATTCAACCAATTTATCAATCAGTTCGTTATCACATTTACCTGTAATTGTTAACGACTCACTGTTGTTTCGACGTGAATATACATTCAATAATGCTTGTAACAGCTTGACATCATTAATATTGTTTTTCTTCTTTAAACCAACAAAGCTTGTTATTTCAAATGACAAAATGTACTCCAAAAAATTTACAATTGAATTGAATTTTGCCAGCATAACTTCTTAATATTATGTAAGAAATTTAAAAGTATAAGGGTTTAAATATTTTCGATTTACCACACACCTAGCTGTAAATTACAAAGCTATCACTATTGCAAAGTTTATACGAATAACGCCTTGGCATAAGGTGCGCCAACGCTGAACTTACTAAAATAAATACACTTCAAACCAAAACCGCCGAGTGTCAGGCGTCACATTAATGCCTTTGATACTTATTGAGCCTTCTCCGACAACATACCCCAAAGGAGTATGCTGGAAGGCTACTAAACCAAAAAACGGAGAAGACTCATATGCAATTTTATACGAAGAACCACCCTTATTACTGCGGGATAGATCTCCATGCCCGTTCTTTATATGTCTGCATCATCAACCATGATGGTGAAATATGTATCCATCAAGAGATTAAAGCCTCACCTGAACATTTAATGAGAATTCTTGAACCCTATATCGGGAATATTATTGTCGGCGTTGAATGTATGCATTGTTGGTATTGGGTAGCCGACTGGTGCGAAGACAATGCGGTCGACTTTATTCTCGGACATGCTTTGTACATGAAAGCGATTCACGGCGGTAAAGCTAAAACCGACAAAATTGATTCCTTTAAAATTGCCAAACTACTTCGTGGGGGTACATTCCCTGTCGCCTATCATTACCCTAAATCAATGCGTGCTACGCGAGACCTTTGACGATAAATACGTTCAAGTTAATATCAATCTCGATTTAAACCTCGTTGAACATTACGATAAAGAACTCCGACAGATAGAAAAACAGTTGGAAAACCATGCCATTAAACACTTCTATCGTGAATACCATTTACTCAAATCTATCAAAGGGGTCGGTAAAATACTCGCCCTCACCATTCTCTATGAAATCGGTGACATCCAACGCTTTGATTCAGTACAGAAGTTTGCTTCTTACTCTCGCCTAGTCAAATGCAAAGCTGAATCAGCAGGTAAAATCTATGGTACTTCAGGTGCCAAAATTGGAAATGCTCATCTTAAATGGGCGTTCTCTGAAGCTTGCGTACTTTATCTTCGAGGTAATGATGATGCCCAACGCTATTTAGCCAAGCTTCAACGCAGAATGCCAAAGTCGAAAGCCCTATCTGTACTCGCTCACAAATTAGGGCGATGTGTTTACTTCATGTTAAGGAACAAAACACTATTCAATGAAGAGCAATTTATGAAGCGTTAGCCACGCAGTGAAAGAGGCTCATCGTCTAACTGTGCCAATATGGTCGAGTACGAATCGCTGTCATTAAACCATGAGATAAGGCCATGACCTTACAACTGACGCGTGTACCAATAAAACAGAGCACGATGCTTTGATTAGCCCTTTCACTGACGTGCCTTAATACGATTAACAAGAACGTTTGCACCCGCACTGAGCCTGAAACTAACTGGTACGAATGACGTAACCATCACCCTTTGAATAGTGCCAGATGTGGGTTAACCGATAAATGTCTAGCGACCCTGTTTCACCGCAGTGGAATGCAACTAAACAGGCAGCAGTTGAGACTGCGTAAGAGATCCTCAATATGTGTTTGCCGCAAGCGTGACTTGAAGGCCATTCTGACTAACGAAGAGGACGCGCTTGTTAATCGACATTTAGTCGACCGCTTACGCGGTCGATAGGAGCCACTTTGCCGCTTGACGCCCGAAAGCTCATATGTGTTATGTTCATAGCTTAAATTCCAACCTTACTTGCAAGTTTCTCTGCACTTTAGGTTCTCCATCTACTATTAACCTAGCAAACTTCCATTGTTGAAAAGCAACTATTGCAGCATCATCAAAAATAGAATTTGGTACGGACTCTTTAACTGTAATGTTTTTCACTCCCCCATAAATATCAACATCAAAACCAAGAACAACGAACCCTTCAATCTTATTACTTATTGCGTCATTAGGGTACCTTGGGTTTACTCGGTGATATGGCGGTGGATATTTTGTTTCATCATGAATTGTTCTCGGCATGACATTGTTAGATACACTATTCGAAGGTACTTCATCATGATTTATTGATTGACAAGAAACAAGAAAAAAACAAGTAAATAAAAACTTCCTCATAACTATCCTATAATGCTTACTCTATTTTAATAACCTTCCCGAACTTTACATCACTTGATATTACCTTGTTAAATACCAACTATCTTTAGCCGAGTCTCTGAGTCCGTTTCTATAAAGCGTTGATTGACTGCCACTGTACATTCAAAAAAACACTGAAATATTTCAGGAGTATTTTTGAGAGCATTACTCATACCAAGGACAATCATATCAAGGTTTTCATTTGACTTAACAACTATGGTTGACATGCCAGTTTCAGGATCATCAATGCTGGACATACAATCAATCCATGCATCCATATTTTCACCATAAGAATCGGGGAAACCCATTATTTCACTGAAAACAGAATGAAATGATTTCCAACTTTCTATTTCATTGAAATCAATAATTACCTGCATAGGATCTACTAACTCTACTCTGAATATATAACGCAGGGCATAAGGTGCGCCACGACTAACCTACAAAGCCCACTGAACTTCATACCAAAACCGCCGAGTGTAACGCGTTACCTTGATGCCTTTGATACTTATTGAGCCTTCTCCGACAACATACCCCAAAGGAGTATGCTGGAAGGCGACTAAACCAAAAAACGGAGAAGACTCATATGCAATTTTATACGAAGAACCACCCTTATTACTGCGGGATAGATCTCCATGCCCGTTCTTTATATGTCTGTATCATCAACCATGATGGTGAAATATGTATCCATCAAGAAATTAAAGCCTCACCCGAACATTTAATGAGAATTCTTGAACCCTATATCGGAAATATTATTGTCGGCGTTGAATGTATGCATTGTTGGTATTGGGTAGCCGACTGGTGTGAAGACAATGCGGTCGACTTTATTCTCGGACATGCTTTGTACATGAAAGCGATTCACGGCGGTAAAGCTAAAACCGACAAAATTGATTCATTTAAAATTGCCAAACTACTTCGTGGTGGCACATTCCCCATCGCCTATCATTACCCTAAATCAATGCGTGCTACACGTGACTTATTACGTCGCCGAATGAAAATTATCCGTCATGGCGCAATGCTCAAAGCACACGTCAGTAACACTTTGAGTCAATATAACTTACCCGCCCATGGAACCAATCTTCGCTATAGCCAGGCACGAGATGCACTACGCGAGACCTTTGACGATAAATACGTTCAAGCTAATATCAATCTCGATTTAAACCTCGTTGAACATTACGATAAAGAACTTCGACAGATAGAAAAACAGGTGGAAAACCATGCCATTAAACACTTCTATCGTGAATACCATTTACTCAAATCTATCAAAGGGGTCGGTAAAATACTCGCCCTCACCATTCTCTATGAAATCGGTGACATCCAACGCTTTGATTCAGTACAGAAGTTTGCTTCTTACTCTCGCCTAGTCAAATGCAAAGCTGAATCAGCAGGTAAAATCTATGGTACTTCAGGTGCCAAAATTGGAAATGCTCATCTTAAATGGGCGTTCTCTGAAGCTTGCGTACTTTATCTTCGAGGTAATGATGATGCCCAACGCTATTTAGCCAAGCTTCAACGCAGAATGCCAAAGTCGAAAGCCCTATCTGTACTCGCTCACAAGTTGGGGCGATGTGTTTACTTCATGTTAAGGAACAAAACACTATTCAATGAAGATCAATTTATGAAGCGTTAGCCACGCAGTGAAAGAGGCTCATCGTCTAACTGTGCCAATATGGTCGAGTACGAATCGCTGTCATTAAACCATGAGATAAGGCCATGACCTTACAACTGACGCGTGTACCAATAAACCAGAGCACGATGCTTTGATTAGCCCTTTCACTGACGTGCCTTAATACGATTAACAAGAACGTTTGCACCCGCACTGAGCCTGAAACTAACTGGTACGAATATCGTAACCATCACCCTTTGAATAGTGCCAGATGTGGGTTAACCGATAAATGTCTAGCGACCCTGTTTCACCGCAATGGAATGCAACTAAACAGGCAGCAGTTGAGACTGCATAAGAGATCCTCAATATGTGTTTGCCGCAAGCGTGACTTGAAGGCCATTCTGACTAACGAAGAGGACGCGCTTGTTAATCGACTTTTAGTCGACCGCTTACGCGGTCGATAGGATCCACTTTGCCGCTTGACGCCCGAAGGCTCATATGTGTTAAATTGTTATTCGCCTGAATCGAAACTATCTGTCTCAGAGATCTCAACATACCCGTTTTCTATGAAAAAGTTCTTGAGTTCAAATGCGGCGTTCCTCAACGTGTCTCCGTAACTATGAGAATAAAATGAAAAGATGGTATTACTGGAGTACTGTTCTAATTTTTCAATTGAACACAATTTTTCAACAAGTTGTACGGCACCAGCAAGCAAGCTGGCATCTCCACATTCAATATGTCCACAAGCTTCAGGATCAATGTCACATACATGTATTACTGAGTCTGGTATGCGCGCATTGAGGTCTCCGACGTCTTTGCTAGGGTCGCGTAATTTTACTTCTACAATCTGTTCAAATTTCCAATAAACATCATGTTCTTCCGTATCGAAGCTATAGTGTTTTTGTATTTCTAATATAACCGCTTCAGCGCATAAAATGCTCATAAACCCCGATTCGGTTAAATTGTTATTGTGAACCAAACTTTCGGTCACAATTCCAATAACTTTGCCGTTTTCCGAGAGCACAGGCCCACCACTGTAGCCTCCACGAGCTAAACTTGAGACAATGAAGTGAGGGTACGCTGAATGCCTAACATCAATAACTGCATTAACTTGGCCTAATGATGCAACTTGGATCGGCATCTTCGAAAAAGGAATTGGTGGATATCCTATTACTAACACGTTATCTAACAGGTACGAGGTATCATCAATATAGTGACTAGTAGCTGAGTCAAATGTTAACCGTGGAAGGTTAATACCATTTAATTCAACTCGAAACACGGCCACATCAACAGAATCATAACTTTCAGAAAACTTCGGGCCATCTATCACTTTAAGCCGTTTCGGGTTTGTGAAGTTTGCTGTTTCATTGCGGTATGCACGATTCTCGTATTTTTCAATTGCACGTTTCGTTGTTGCAACCTCAACAATGCTTTTCCCTTCTACAACATGCTTTGCTGTAATGAATAGGCCATTTCCAACATGAAATGCAGTGCCAATCCCATGTTCTTCTGTGCTTTCATCAATAACTGATACATATGCTATTGCACCAGCAGACTCAACATGGTGCTCATTCAAACTTTTTTTTCGATATATCATCAATAAAGATCCAACTCAAAATTAGCTGCCTACAATAACTGCACTTGTGAACAATTTAACGCCTTGGCATAAGGTGCGCCAACGCTGAACTAACTAAACCAAATACACTTCAAACCAAAAACGCCGAGTGTCAGGCGTCACCTTAATGCCATTGTTACCCGGCCGTTCGACTTGGGTGAAGCAGCTTGCCTGCCATGATGAAATGCAATTAAAAACGGCGCTTATTAAGCGCGACAAACACCCAACTCAAGGCAGACAAATTCAAAACTATAACCACGAAAATTACTGCGCGTTTACCCACAAAATAGCGGCTACGATAAAGTTAGCACTACGGTTTACCTAGTGAAGCCGCACCTTACATTTACGATGAAATTGATAACAACGCAGCCCAAACTAAAGCCGCGAACAACACCCACAATTCTACTGTTTACGGCAACCACCAAAATGTAACCACTTCCCTACCAACGTACCGACCACACTATTGAAAGCGGACATCCTCGAAAATGGCGAGGCAATGGATGAGAAATTTAAGAACAAGTGAGTACGCTGAGTATCAACCGCCACGGCCGAACCATGGTAAAAGCCCAATACAGAAGTTGGCGCGGTTATCAGCGAACATTCACGCAAGTCGTTGAGACGTTTAAAAACAAGAATCCGCTATGACCGAGGAACGACTCTTACTGCATACGAATTTATCTGGAATTGACCAACTCACAGCGACAACGGAGTTAGGTAAGCAAAAAGAACTCAACCAAGTCGGGTAACGCCTTGGCATAAGGTGCGCCAACGCTGAACTTACAAAACCAAATACACTTCAAACCAAAATCGCCGAGTGTCTGGCGTCACATTAATGCCTTTGTTACCCGGCCGTTCGACTTGGGTTAAGCAGCTTGCCTGCCATGATGAAGTGAAACTAAAAACGGCGCGGATTAAGCGCGACAAACAGCCAACTCAAGGCTGACAAATTCAAAACTATAACCACGGAAATTACTGCGCGTTTACCCACAAAATAGCGGCAACGATAAAGTTAGCACTATGGTTTACCTAGAAAAGATGAACCAGAAACACTCGCCAATACTGATAAAAAGGCAGCCCAAACTAAAGCCGCGAACATCACCCATAATTCTACTGTTTACGGCAACAACCAAAATGTAACCACTTCCCTGCCAACGCACCGACCACAATATTGAAAGCGGCTATCCTCGACAATGGTGCGGCAATAGCTGAGAAATTTAAGAACAAGTGAGTACGCGGAGCATCAACCGCCACGACCGAACCATGGTTAAAACCAAATACAGAAGTTGGCGCGGTTATCAGCGAACATTCACGCAAGTCGTTGAGACGTTTAAAAATAAGAAACCGCTATGACCGACGAACGATTCTAACTGCATACGGATTTATCTGGAATTGACCCACTCACAGCGACAGCGGAGTAAAGTAAGCAAAAAGAACTCAACCAAGTCGGGTAACGCCTGCCATAATACGCCACAACGCATTACAGTAATGTTGATAGACCACCGAAAACATCACTGCTAATTCAAACTCGTAGTGCCGAGCGTTGGTGGTCGTATTGATGGCTTTGTTATGTTTTGTTTACAACCAGGTATGTTTTTGACTCAATATCTTGAACTATCACTTCAATTAATGACTCAGTTTTATCAATAAATTCTCGAATTAGTCCATCACTCATTATGTAAAACTGCTTTTCATCTTCACTAAGCTCTAGTGAGTTAAACATATTCAACATTTTATTTCTGTTTTTACTGATAGTACCTTCATCTTTACCAGAAAACTTGCCATTTTGATGCACTATTGAATTTCTAAGATTTTGATATTGTCCAATTCTAGGCCAAATATGTTCAATGGAAGAAAATGGCAAGCTTGTTGTTATTTTTAAGTATTCAACTGCCTTTTGTATAATATTCCCACCTGATAGCCCATCATATGAAAAGTCTGCACGAACCTTAAATTTAACTTCAGTACATATTTGAGACAATGTACTCTCCAATACGGTATAAACTAAAACAATTGCTGAATGATATAGATAGCTACTTATTGCTTTTTGTTCTTTTATAAACATATCTTGTAATAGGGACTCATGCTCAGGATTATCTAAAGTATCCTGATATATTTTATCACCTAATTTTTGAGTTCTTTCATCGACAGATTGCGATGTGAAGTTTATATATTCCCGTAAATACTTTACTTCATACTTAAACCTATCTTTTAACAAGTCAAGGTGAAGGTTTACTTCTTCTATATTGTCTTTCTTTGTAAACATTATTCTGTACTACCTAACTAAAAACATAACGCTTCCATAATTTGTTCCACGGCACACTGACAAAACCCGCCAAACTTCAGACCCAAAATACGTAATAAAACAACATCAAGCTAATGGTTTTGTTATGTTTATTTTATCTTGGCATGTTTAAGGTATAAATCGATGACTCTTTCCAAATTACGTTTAGCTCCAGGATTGAATTCGTACATCCCATCATCATTATAATCACCAGCATTTTCGTATGCAGATATATAATCTGAGTGAACTTTACTTAATTTACTTGCAGACCGTTCACTAAGTAATACTTGAAGATTGAGTACGTCATCATCTTTAACCACATTAGATCCTACATCCCCATTTTTTAAGTTATTCTTTTCGATAAGTAGCATTTTCCTAATTATTTCAACTCGATCATTATACTCTTTACGCTTGTCTCGACCTAATGCAAACCAGTGTCCCAATAATGCTCCAACTAAAACACCTAATAAACCAGATAATACTGGATTCATACCACCTCCTAAACATAACGCCTTGGCATAAGGTGCGCCAACGCTGAGCTTACTAAACCAAATACATTTCAAACCAAAACCGCCGAGTGTTAAGCGTCACATTAATGCCTTTGTTACCCGGCCGTTCGACTCGGCTAAAGCAGCTTGCCTGCCATGATGAAATGCAATTAAAAACTACTCAGATTAAGCGCGACAAACACCAAACTTAAAGCAGATAAATTCAAAACTATAACCACGAAAATTACTGCGCGTTTACCCACAAAATAGCGGCTACGACGAAGTTAGCACTATGGTTTACCTAGAAAAGATGAACCAAAATCTTGTGCGAATATTGATTTAAAGGCAGCCCAAACTAAAGCCGCGAACAACACCAACAAAGTTACACCGTCACTACAGCCACCAAAATGTAACCACTTCCCTGCCAACGAACCGACCACAAAATTAAAAGCGGCATTCCTCGAAAATGGCGAGGCAATAGCCAAGAAATTTAAGAATTGGGAGTACGCGGAGCATCAACCGCCACGGCCGAACCATGGTTAAAACAAATAAAGAAGTTGGCGCGGTTACCAGCGAACATTCACGCAAGCCGTTGAGATATTTAAAAATAAGAAGCCGCGACAAACAACAAACGATTCTTACTGCATACGAATTTATCTGGAATTGACCAGCTCACAGCAACAGCGGAGTAAAGTAAGCAAAAAGAACTCAACCAAGTCGGGTAACGAGGCTGTAGAATTTCTTCTCGCCCGTCTCAATTCTGATCCTACCGCCATTTCATCACGACATGAACTTGAACGCACTAACTCCTTGTGATCTAATCTAAATTATTCACAACGAGACACGGTTATGCCCAACTTCAAAACCGATTACTCGAACCAAAACATGTTCGTTCCTGTCATCATCGATGAACAACTCATCCCCGGCACTATCGAGTATGCGATTTCCCACATTGTTGATAATCACCTCGACCTCTCGCCCTTTAATGCGCACTACCACAACGACAAAAATGGGGCTGCGGCTTACCCTCCTTCTATCATGCTTAAGGTTGTCTTTTACGCCTATTCCCTCGGCATGTTATCTAGCCGACGCATAGAAAGAGCCTGCATCAACAATGTCACCTTTATGTGTTTATCTGGGGATGCAAGACCACATTTCACCACTATTGCGTCTTTCATCGCACAGATGAAGGACACCATTGAGCCACTGTTTACTCAAGTTCTAATGATATGTGATGAACAAGGCCTTATCGGGCGTAACATGTTTGCTATTGATGGCTGTAAAATTTCATCCAATGCCAGTAAAGAATGGAGTGGCACACACGACGAGTTACGACGCAAGAAAGAGAAACTTCAACGCGCCAGCCAACGTATTATCGAGCGTCATCAAAGCCAAGATGCACTCCCAAATGACGTTATCGAACAAGACTTACGACAAAAGCAAAAGCTTGATAAGGGCGCCGATAAAATTGGGGCGTTTCTCGCTAATACTCAAGATAAACTTGGCAGCAGCAACAAACCTATAAAAAGCAATATTACCGACAACGACAGCGCCAAAATGACTACGTCTAAAGGTACTATTCAAGGTTATAACGGCATCGCCATCACCGATGACAAACACCAAATCATTCTGCACAGCCAAGTATGGGGAAGCGTTGGTGAGCAGCAAACACTGAAGCCTGCTGTACTCGCATTAAAAGCCCAACTGGATAAGCTACCGAATATGGCACAGTACACCACCAAGTTCACCGCTGATAGTGGCTTTCACAGTAAAACCAACCTCAAGTTCTTAGCAGAAACGCCATACGACTGTTACGTCGCCGATACCGGTTTTCGCAGCCGCAACCCACTGTTTCAAAGCAGTGAAACCTATCAAACTGAGCAAGCGAAAAAACGAAAGAAACGCTCGAAAACAGGCAAAACCTGTTACCCCATTTCCATGTTTGAATTCAACCAAGACGAAATGACTTGTCGCTGCCCTGCCGGAAAAATAATGCGGCTAAGCAGTAAAAATGCTGTCATCCGTGGTGAACGGGGCGCTCAGTTTTGTGGTTATCTCAATGATTGCCGACAATGTGTTCACCAGTCACAGTGCATGAGAAAACCACCTGGCAAGCAAGTCGGCCGACAAGTGTTCTTCATCTACAAAAACACCAAAGGCTTTGACCACATGCAAGCTATGAAAGACAAGATTGATAGCCCAGAAGGAAGGCGGCAATACAGTAAGCGGCTTGGGTGCGTTGAACCTGTTTTTGGCAACATCACCGTCAACAAACAGATGAACCGGTTTACGCTGAGAGGAAAAGAGAAAGTAAACGCCCAATGGGCGATGTTCAGCATGCTCCACAACATAGAAAAGCTACGAAATTGCATTATATAGAGGGTAAAACCTCTCAAATCAACGAAAAACGCCGCTAAACTCTCATCTTGCCGCTATATCTTTCCTTACCATGATAAAGGCCACTATCATCGCGCAGCATTTAGGGCATTGTCTGTAGAATAAATGGCGATCAAACATGGAAAATCGGCTAAAAAGCGAGAAATTCTACAGCCTCAACGCCCTGTTAAGGTGTGAGCAACGCAATACCGAAGCTTCCGCATACCACCTTAAACACTAAACCCAACGCATGACAAAAATGCCAAGCGTTGCGAATCACTCTTAAACAGATTGTTAGGGCTAAAATATCACCTCTGCTCGCAGCTTCTTGGACACACCACGACACAAAACATCTTTGTTTTTGCCCCTACCCTGCACAATCATGCCCTTACATGATAAAAAGGGTTTCCATTTTTGCCCTCTAGTTGGTCGTTTAACACCTACGTATCGATTACATTCAGGACACTTTAAAATATCATCGTCATCTGAATTACTTTTGAGAGTTTCGACCACTTTTGCTAACTTTTCTTTCAAAGAGTCGACTGATTTGCAGATGTATTCTGTCCCGATACAGTCAAACAGGTGGATATTTACTTCTTCATACTTTGTATGATCCACGTTGTTAGCAAATGGATTCCCGACAAACGAACAATAGGCAGTTACTTCCCATCCATTGCCTAACTCATATCGATAATCATCACCAAAACCACTCGTATTTTTAAGTTCAAAACCAAACTCGGTTAAGATCGGATTTGCTTTATTTGTATCAAACATATCACTGCTTCCTTTTTAGCCCTAACGCCTTGGCATAAGGTGCGCCAACGCTGAACTTACAAAAACAAATACACTTCAAACCAAAACCGCCGAGTGTCAGGCGTCACATTAATGCCATTGTTACCCGGCCGTTCGACTTAGCTAAAGCAGCTTGCCTGCCATGATGAAGTGAAATTTAAAACGGCGCGGATTAAGCGCGACAAACAGCCAACTCAAAGCTGACAAATTCAAAACTATAACCACGGAAATGACTGCGTGTTTACCAACAAAATAGCGGTAACGATGCAGTTAGCACTATGGTTTACCTAGAGAAGATGAACCAGAAACGTGCACGAATACGGATAAAAAGGCAGCCCAACTAAAGCCGCGAACAACACCAGCAAAGTTACATTGTCACTACAAACACCAAAATGTAACCACTTCCCTACCAACGCACCGACCACAATGTTGAAAGCGGTCATCCTCGAAAATGGTGCGGCAATTGATGAGAAATTCAAGAACTGGTGAGTACGCGGAGCACCAACCGCCACGGCCGAACCATGGTTAAACCAACTACAGAAGTTGGCGCGGTTACCAGCGAACAGTCACGCAAGTCGTTGAGACGTTTAAAAATAAGAAGCCGCTATGAACGACGTATAATTCTAACCGCATACGAATTTATCTGGAATTGACCAATTCACAGCGACTGCGGAGTTAGGTACACAAAAAGAACTGAACCAAGTCGGGTAACGCCTTGGCATAAGGTGCGCCAACGCTGAACTTACAAAACCAAATACACTTCAAACCAAAACCGCCGAGTGTCAGGCGTCACATTAATGCCATTGTTACCCGGCCGTTCGACTTGGCTAAAGCAGCTTGCCTGCCATAATGAAATGCAGTTAAAAACGGCGCTTATTAAGCGCGACAAACACCCAACTCAAGGCAGACAAATTCAAAACTATAACCACAAAAACCACTGCGCATTTACCCACAAAATAGCGGCTGCGATGTTGTTAGCACTATGGTTTACCTAGAAAAGATGAGCCAAAAACGTTCGCCAATATTGATTAAAAGGCAGCCCAAACTAAAGCCGCGAACAACACCCACAATGCTATTTCTTTCGACAACCACCAAAATGTAACCACTTCCCTACCAACGCACCGACCACAATATTGAAAGCGGCCATCCTCGAAAATGGTGCGGCAATAGATGAGAAATTTAAGAACAGGTAAGTACGCGGAGCATCAACCGCCACGGCCGAACCATGGTTAAAACCAAATACAGGAGTTGGCGCGGTTACCAGCGAACATTCACGCAAGTCGTTGAGACGTTTAAAAATAAGAAGCCGCTACAAACGACGAACGATTCTTACTTCATACGAATTTATCTGGAATTGACCAACTCACAGCGACAACGGAGTTCGGTAAGCAAAAAGAACTCAACCAAGTCGGGTAACGCCTTGGCATAAGGTGCGCCAACGCATTACTTACAAAACCAAAGTCACTTCAAACCAAAACCGCCGAGTGTCAGGCGTCACATTAATGCCATTGTTACCCGGCCGTTCGACTTGGCTAAAGCAGCTTGCCTGCCATGATGAAATGCAATTAAAAACGGCGCTTATTAAGCGCGACAAACACTCAACTCAAGGCTGACAAATTCAAAAATATAACCACGGTAATTACTGCGCGTTTACCTACAAAATAGCGGCTACGATGAAGTTAGCACTATGGTTTACCTAGAAAAGATGAACCAGAAACACTCGCCAATACTGATAAAAAGGCAGCCCAAACTCAAGCCGCGAACAACACCAACAAAGTTACATTGTCACTACAACCACCAAAATATAACCACTTCCCTGCCCACGCACCGACCACAATATTGAAAGCGGCTATCCTCGATGATGGTGCGGCAATAGCTGAGAAATTTAAGAACTGGGAGTACGCGGAGCATCAACCGCCACGGCCGAACCATGGTTAATACCAACTACAGAAGTTGGCGCGGTTACCAGCGAACATTCACACAAACCATTGAGAAGTTTAAAAATAAGAAGCCGCTATGAACGACGAACAACTCTTACTGCATACGAATTTATCTGGAATTGACCAACGTACAACAACAGCGGAGTTAGGTAAGCAAAAAGAACTCAACCAAGTCGGGTAACATTTTCTTCTACGAATTGAATTCGTATATCCCCACCAAATCCGCAGATATACGCACGAGATTTACGATCTGTGTTCGTATATATCTCTCCAAAGATCACCCAAGCCGCATACAACAACTTCAATAATGAAGAGCATTAAGTACGCTACCGCCCTCGGGTACGTCCCCGCATGCATAGTAATAAAATGCAGGCGGTATAATACCAACTGATTGGATATGTAACTTGACGAAAGTCTAATTAACTAGGCATTTACTATCGACTTGTAAGTCAACAAGAGCTAAATGCGCAATTTTTAAGCGCTACCTGGCAGACAGGTGTTCACCACATTGAAATCTATCGACTATGTAAGGCAAAGAGGAAGGAAAATCACGCTCTTAACTCATGTTCTGCATCGCGGGATCTAATTTGATTAGGTTCTAACCACCAGCAGTGACAAACCCTCACGTAATACCGGCCACTATTCACTCTATACAGTTCTCTTTGCTGGCGTGTGTAATTCAAGCTCCTAGACACTCACTTTTCAGGTTTCCACTACCTAAATTAGACAAGCTGATTTTCATAAAAATGCTCATTAAGTAATAAAACGATTAAAAACAGGAGGATAAGAAGAAAATCAGAATCTCATTTAGCTATACAGAATCCCAAATGAGGCTGGAACTGACAACTGTGTCATGTCCAATATTTAATGAGATTTGGGGTATTTGAAAATCAATAAGTTAGGAAGATTTGTCCAACTTTAAATTGTACAAAATCCGACAATTTGCGAGATTATCAGAAGAAATCCAGTAATTCGTGGGATTTCTGCCGGATATCCTAGAGGGTAAAGAAGAGTGATGGCACTGTCTGGAAAGCCATATTAGTAATTAATATAGCAGATTCTATGATGATATTAATATAAAAATAAACCCTGTTTGAAATCGCAAAGTCTCAAAATTTCAGACAAAAAAAAGCACCTGATAAATCAGGTGCCCTTAACTTTTAAAACTCACTTTTTAGCCTTCGCTTCCTACCCTTATAGTTCTGGGCCAACTCATCATATCTATCAAGTAGTACTTGTTCTGCACTCTTAGGATATATCTCAAAAGAGTTGCAATGCTCTTCATTGACCCTCACTAGGGGGTCGACCTTAGCCCGCTTCAATGCACACAGACACTTAGTCTTACTCTTGCTATGTGAGTATGCCCACTTATTTAAAATCAGGTAGTTATCATGAAGTTCTTTTAAAGCAGATGTTGGAATATCTTCTTTTGCCCTTAAGACATCAAAACCCATAACCTTTTGAACAAAAACACTTTTTAACGCGGCCCTGACATTGGGCATCTGAGTCCCGAAGAAACCTGGCAGAAACGTTACTGGAACCGTTTGATATTCATAAATGTCACATTCTGTGTACTTTTCACAAAAAGCTTCTTTGTGTACATACAATCGTCCAATAACTGTTCCTTTTTGATTTGACAGCAACTGTGTAGGGAAATCACAGTTAAATATATCCACTAACACTCTCCCCTCATGCAGCCCAGAGATGAACTTACACGCTACCGGTACAAACTCATCATATGCCACATATCCTTCTTCAACATTATCAACCCGAATCAGTTTTGAAAACTGGCGTGCAACTGCCTCTAAACAATAAAGCGCATCTTTCTTGGCTGCCTTAGGATTGATCTGGATAAAGACCCCAGCCTGTCTTAACTGTTCAAAATCTTTCGGTTTTATCCCAAGAAAATTCATTAGTTGGGTGGCCTTTACAAGACCTCTTGTAGAGGCTCCTTCACACAAGAATGCAAAACGCTTCGTACTTTTGATGATGTCAAATTCGCGCGAGTCACTTTCAAATACCGGTGCATCCAATTCGCCATCACTAGCATTATCATTAGCCAAGGCTAATGCTGTAGCCTCACGGTACAGCGTCAGAGGTAGTTCTTCACCCATTACCTGGTTCACCTCATGCCAACGGCGATTCAGAGCCTCTTTTAGTGTCTGCCTAGCAGTATAACTATTAAGCAAATTCCAGGCCTTTTGCATCAACGCCATCACTTCTACGACACGCATGTCCCTCACTCGGATATCCGAGGTGAATAAATCCAACGGCCGAACAGCAACCATGCTCATCCCCAATAACGATTGAAGTAACTCTCTAGACTGAGCTCCTTGAAATACTTCCTTCTGCCATACAGGCACAGTCATTACCTGTACAGGCCCATCTGACATATGAGAGCCACAGTCATGGCAACGTCCATTCAAACAAAAGTCCAGTTCAAGGCCATTTCCACAATGTGGACAGCAATCAATCATCTGCTCATTATGTTTCGTACATACACAATACATCGCATGCTGCCATGCCTGACGGTGATACGGAGCCTCAGACAAGCAACTAAGGCAAGCCCGAACTGTACGTACCTTCATTTCACTCGTCCCTATCACACTGGGTATCCATAGATCTTTCATGGATGGTGTTCTTAGGATTTCCAACAGCGCTTGTTCGCTGACGTTAAGCACTTTGCTTAACGCCGTATACATCATTGACTCTGACGCCGAACCAGGCGTAAACCACGTGCTCGGCCCAAACCCCAAGTGCTTAACTAATGTCTTGTATTTGCAGGCATTAACGTTAGCCAGGCGTAACAGGAAGCTTTTGAGGCTTTCTCCAAGCATTGGCGGACGGCGAACTGCCAGAGAGTGCTCATCACGTACACCAAACTCCATCAGATCACGCCCCTCATCAGTTTCTTATTCAACTGCTGACTAGTTGCCAGGAAAGGATTAAACCCTAGCTGCGTTTCCCTCAGCTTGAAATAACTCGAAAAAGCATCGGCAAAGATCTCTTTGCTTAGCTCCGTACAATCACGCTTTTGAGCCACATGAATAGCTTCTGTTATAAGCTTTTTAAGCAATGCCATACTACCGCCTGTAGCGAGAAATAGCCGCTCCAACATCTTGCCTTCAAAGACGACAGATGATGGTAATGGTGAGCGCTTCATCAGCTTATCAACAAAATACTTGTAATATTCCGTATCCTGCTGGGTATCGATAGAAAAGCTTGGAATCCGATATAAGTTATAAAGACGGTGAAACTGCCCATCAACTTGCAACACATGCTCGACTGACTCTGTACCAGCAATAACTATCGGGATGAGTGTTTCTTTCATAAACCCCTTATAAAACATTGCCGTTTTAAATGCTTTCTCGCCCGTATATCCCTCAAACAAGTCTTGAAATTCATCAATAATAATCATCAACACGCCTCGTCCTTGCATAAGGATACGAAGCCGTATTCTCATATCTTCCGAGGTACCCTTGGTCGGTTCAATATCACCAAGTTCATATAGCAGCGCGCTGAAAAATGACTTAGGTGTCGTGACATTTTTGGCCGTAATAACGACAACGGGCAATTCATCAGAATTGGGCGGAACCTGGCTGTTAACCTCGTCACGAAAAGCCCGACATAGCGTACTCTTACCAACACCGGTGGGGCCGCTAATCGCCACAGACTCAAAGTCATCAGTGCCTGAAAAGCCAATGGCCTTAACCAGACACTCTTTGGCTAATTTATAGTGCGGATGCTCAACTTTTGTCGCTTTAAAACCTAACTGAACATCATTACGATATTTTGCTAAAACACTACTCTTCATCATCCCACAGCCCCTTACTAAAACCAGTAAAATTGTCATCATCAACGTCAGCACCCAAATAAGCTTTATACGATGACTCATCATTTAACTGCAGTTCCATAAGATCGTGCAGCTCATCAAGTTTGGCTGGCTTATTCGTATTCTTAGCAGCCTTCGCCTTTTGTCGTTCACGTTTCGCCTTAGCATCTTTGGCTTTTTTGCGCGCAACACTATCCGCTGTCATTTCCGCATAATTAATCACAGGCCCAGTAACACCAGCGGGAATTGTTCCGTTAAAGCTTTTTGTCTCAGCCAATGTCATACCAGCAACTACCCTTGGGTGGACACATTTGACGTGAATCAAGTCTTGAGTAATAGGATCAACAACCGCAACATGAGACATATCTGCATGCGTCGCTAGTAGTTCTACCTTTGGGTTATTCTTATCCGAACGTTTCTTAATTTTTGAATAAAGCTCTCGAAGCTCTTTACAATTGAACCGAAGATTTTCGTACTGAACACCTTTAAAAGGATCCAATGTCGCTACCTTCAAACGCGGGTATAGCATACGAATAACCTGAGCCTGTTCAGGAAAACTAATTCCGCTGTACGCTGCCTTTTTCTCCCATGTGTCAAATGGTGTCGCCCCATTGAGGCTTTTATGTGGTGTATGGTGGTAATCATTTACGATAAAGTGATACAAGCAATTTTTAAACTCATTGACCGTTAACGTTGCCGTTCTTTTTAGTGTCTGATCGGGCTCTAATTCTTCAGACTTTCGCCCTGAAGACATATAGCCAGGCGTCGTATGTAAAAAGCGGGTACGTAATGTTCGAAAGAAGCGTTCGATAAACGGCTTCTTCCATGGTCGCCTGACTTGCGTGGTTTGGCGCGACACATCTAGAAAGGACAGTAATAAAGTAAATGCTTTTGATACATATCCTGCACCTGCATCAGAGATAATTTGTGCTGGTTTCCCACACATAGGCCACCCTTTGCGAAATTGCTCAGGAATGGCCTCATTATCGGTTTTAGGCAATATAGCGCTTCGCAAGCAATCAACGATATGCTCGGTACTTTCACCTTTTCGACCAACTTCTAGGGATATACCTAAGATCGCGCGGCTGTATACATCAATAGCAACAGTTAAAATAGCGGGGCCAAGATAATTACCATCGTCATCATACAAACCAATATTGATATAAGCAGAATCAATTTCTACCCGCTCTAAAATGGAGGTAACAAGGTATTGATCAATGGCTAAACGATCGTGTTTGTTCGCTGCTGATTGACCTTTTGTTGAAGCAATAACCTCCCCCTCATCTAAGTAAGCGTAAACCTCCTTGTAGAAAGTTGAACGACACGGAAAGTTGCTAATATTATTATGCTTCCATCCAGACTCGAGCTCCTTATAAATAGTACTAAGGAACTTGTTATTTCGTTTCAAATAATCTTGGTGCAAGGCGTCATAGATATCATCTAAGCGGCTTAATGGCACACGGCTTTTACGATTCGGCCCCGTTTTTCGAGGAGCAAACGCCATTATGTGTGACCCTGCTGTTTTATAGTCCTTAATCCAGCGGGAAACTGTCGATTTAGACGGTGGACTTAAATCGCCGATTTGGGATGGGATCACGGTCAACATATCGTCATATGCGTCTTGCGATGTAGGCTTTCCTGAGCAATGAGCCAGCATGTAATCAACATACGATCGCTTGCGTTCTAGTTCTGCATATTCACGCTCTGTCAGCATCTCCTTTGTTGGGATCAGCGTCTCAGTGTTTAAGATTTTAAGGCTGCCATTACAGAACATCTGCTGAATATAGCTCGTTTCAAATACCTTGCTAATTTTTGTCTTTTCAAATTTTATGAGTGTGTCTTCATGGCAAATATGTTTAATAAACCCTTTCTTGCCTAAAATTTCTATTCGTTGGTTTTTTTGAAAATTGCCGTAGCTATCACGCATTTAGAATCAACTCCATATGGTCATTGAATGGAGTCTGCAAATCACACAAAACCTCGCGATGGGCAATAGCATAGTAGAGAGATGCGATATTTATACGTTGCTCGCCTATCCAACGAAAAAGCTCACCGAACAGACAATTAGAACCAAATACGGCACGCGCCTCTGAAAGCCACGTTAGATCGTGAGGGTAACTACGATGGCGATATAGTTGCCAAAGGTTTGCTATATAGAGTCTGTTTGATGTGAGTTCATCTGTAACAACACGAAAGTTGATACCTTTGCGAAATAAACGGCACTCGACTTCACGTAATCGTTTGATCACCTGAGGTTTATCCAGCTCAGAGGCTGGTTTCACTTCTTCTATGTATTCTTTTCCATCACTCTCACGAGTGATGGCATCAGGTGTATAACGAAAATCACCAAAATCGATAGTGAAAGGTTGCGTCAAACGTTTTACAACTCGCGGATCGAAATCTTTGACGAGGCAAACCTCTGCTTCAAGTGTGCTTTCACAAAGCTGGGCTTTAGGATGTTTGATACTTGGGAATGATGTGATCGCTTTGACTTTGTCATAGCGATAAATTCGATGAATAAGGTAGTTATCAATGAAGTGATTCTCGTTTAGATAACTATCTTTTAGGTGATTTTTTTCAAGCATGAAAAATCCTCTCTGTTTATAGACACAGAGAAGATTAGCCGCAAAATCAACATATAACAAGCGCATTTTTAGCACTTACAATTATGTTAGTACTAACATAATCCAAAATCAAGCTTTTTTTCACTCAATATTTTAAAGTGAATCAAAGAGATATCGCATTAATATTGGCATAACTAACATCAAAACCTTACTAAAACATGAACTTAAAAAATTCACTTAACCAATAAAATTTGATCAATTTCAAGTATCTAGACATCAACTCGACCATCAAAATTAGTCAACAAAGCTCATAACACTTCCTTTGTGAACCCGCTTTCTAGTATCCAAAAATATCATTAACAAGTCACCCCTCCTCTTCAGCAATGGCTCTTGTAAAGTAATAAATTCCTATCTCATTAACCTAATTATGAGAAACTTCAGGACTTACAGGTTAGTGCTAATGACTAAACTTCTGAGGGCATCAAGATGCACTTGCACGCCTTTAATCTCATATGAACGTCCTGTGTCCGGTGATGAGCAAACATATAATAACCAACCTATTATGTTGTTTTTCAAGATAGCCTCATCTATTTACAGCTAGGTTCAAACTTTTGGCTACAAATCCACACATGAGAAGTCTATTGCATATAATCAACCCTTTTGGTATACATTTGTTTTGGTGAAGTTGAATGCTTTTTAGCTCTCACAGAATTGGACTCAGATTCTGTATGGATAGTGATAGTCGTTTTATAGATTCGCGGACATCCGAAGATTTAAATGCGATATGTCGTACTTGTGGTGCCCCAGTTACATACTAGGTTAGGCTCTGACTAGGTACTCGGGTATTGAGTTCATACTTGTTAGTACTATCAACTCATCCACTAACTCAACTAGCAACGACTGATGGGAACACGTTCATTTCAAAGGCTCACAATCACCAAAAACTCAATTTTCCTCTAAATATTAGACTGTTAGGTATCAACAATACGCCAAAATAAGTATACTGTTTCATATCTTAAGCGAATAGAACAAAACAAAGACATGGAACAACATCATCAATCAATGCTATCTCGAATAGGTAAAGCAATAAAACTCCTTTTCAAATACTTCTGGGAAATAGTCATTTCTCTTTTTGGTATTTATTCCCTTGCCAATTTGCTATACAAACAGATATTTGAGTATTCAATATCATTCAGTGAATTAGATTTTTCAGAATTAATTTTTATAATTGCTTTCACCCGATTAACTCTCAATTACTGCCGTACAGTTAAATTATCGAAAGCAGGCATATTTAAAAGTATTGAAAGTTACTTTTTACCACAGGGTTTTTTGTTTCTGGTCGGAAACTTCATCATCAGACACAACATATTAATGATCACCTCCTATTTAGATGAACCTGTACTCAAAATAGCTTGCTTCCTTCTAATATTAGCGGGCATTGGAATTAGCATCTTTATTATCCAAGAAAGTAAATTAGCCCTGCCAGCACCTAAAAAAGTTAAATCAGATAAATCTCAGGACAGCTTACAATGAAACCATTACTTTTCCTCACTCTTATCAGCATATCTTTCTGTTCAGTTGCGAAAACAGATAGAGTCAATCATCCAGGCTCTCCTGCTTTTCTTCAATCTGCATGTCAAGAATACATTGAGCTATACAATAAGAAAGGTGATGAAATGTTTGCCGCTTTTTTGACCACATCAAAAGAAGAAAGCTTTCGAGCAGGCTATTGCCTCGGAGCAATTAGTCACTTTGAATCGGCCCGACGTTGTCATTACGGTTCAACATACAGAGCAGCACAAAAAATCGCGAAACTAGATATATCCTATAACCATAGTGAAGACAGATTTATCCAGGACGCTGTATGCCAGTAAGTTATTTAAACACAAACCAAGCCGTCAAAGAGCTTTTTGGTATCAACGCTTCATGCTTACGCAGCAAAGCTAACACATTTGTAAGAAACGAAACTATTCCCAAAACTTTAGTAATAAATGAGGGGTTTGCTGACGCCAGTATGGGTAAAAGAGGTAAAGTTCATTTACAACCTAAGGCACTAGTACCTCTGTTTAATGCATTCCTGTTAGATGCTTTTCTTGGTGATCCAAAAACCGTTAGATCAGCTATGCATGAGCCAACCAAAAGGAACAGTTATGCACGATTAATCGAAGAGATATTACATAACCTTGATATCACCGAAAATAAGCATCAGCTTTCATCGGCAGCTTCCAGCTTTATTACTCAACTGAAAGATCCTAAATTCAGCTTAACTGAACAAAAACTGGACACCCCGTTCAAAGATGAACAACTGCCACAACTGAACTTCAAGCTAACTAATGCCAGTCTATTACGAGAACTATTGCTGAAAAACCGCCTTGCTCTCACCGCGACTGAGCAGCTACTTCTTGATTTTCTAAATAATGAACTAGAAGCTGCATATCAAATAGCACAAACTTTGGACTCAGACCTTCTGGCTAAAGACACTACCCTGCAAATGCTTGTAAGTTTTATTCAACAACAATATAAAGAGGCCGTTAGCTTTACCCACTTCCTTTCTCGTCTTCCCGACTAAAAAAACACTTTTTTGTGCAGTGCACAACGTAACACTACTCCTGTTATCAATTACAGGATTAGTGTTATGTCTACTAAACAACTAGTAATCAACTTTCACATGACAGAGCGTTGTAACTATAACTGTCACTATTGTTATGCAAAATGGGAAAAACCAAATGAAATTCACAAACAAGAAGGCACTGTAAATCAGTTACTGACAAACCTCAGTAATTACTTTTTAAACCCCAACCCTGTCCAGTCAGAGCTTGGCTACGATAGCGTTCGACTTAACTTTGCCGGTGGCGAACCGTTACTGCTTAAAAACAAGTTTATCGATGCGATTGATTGTGCAATATCTTTAGGCTTTGACATATCAATCATTACCAACGGCCACCTGCTTACAGAAAGCTTCATAAAGGAGCAGGCTCATCGTATGAGCATGATTGGTATTAGCTATGATTCGGCAAACCAGGCATGCCAACAACAGATCGGACGCAATACAAGAAGTGGCTCGGTGATCACACCGAGACAACTGAGCAACATCAGTCATCTAATAAGAAAGCATGCACCTAAGACGGAGCTAAAAATTAATACTGTTGTTAACCAGTTCAATATCAATGAAGACCTATCTTCCCTAATCTCAGAAGTTAAGCCAGATAAATGGAAACTACTCCAAGTACTGGGGATCTACGATGAAATACCTGAAATATCAGATAGTGATTTTACCAATTTCGTCACTCGTCATCAGTCACTCAACTCAGTTATGTCGATTGAAGATAATGCCTCGATGAGAGGTTCATATCTGATGATAGATCCAAGCGGTTGCTTTTTTCAGAACGAAAATACTCACAGCGGGTACCTCAAGAGCCGATCTCTGCTAACTACACCTTTAGGTATAGCTTTAAAAGAAAGTGGCTTTAATCCTAAGAAGTTTTCTGCGCGATACAAATAAAACTTTTTTGTGCACTGCACAAATTAACAATGGTTTTGCTTTATGAAGAAGCACATAAATCAACATTTATAGAGGAATCAGATATGTCTAAAAAAATCACTCCAGCAAACAATTCAGGTAACCAACAAAACCCAAATAAAGGAACTCCAGGTACTAACCGTCAATATGATCAGGCACAAGGTAACCGTGGTAAGCAAATGAACCCAAATCAAAAAGGTAATAAATAACCGGAGTAATCGATGGAGAAGCAAACTATATTGTTATCTCATCGCAAACTTGTTCACCTAGGGGGGCAACTGCCCCCTTACATTACACAAAAGGCCATACAGCTATGCGGTAAGATTGCATCCAACACATTTTCATTAAACCAGCTAAAGGGAAAACGGTTAACACGCAACCGTAACTACATCAGCTATTCAATTAATAAGAACTATCGAGTGGTAGTGAAAAGTAATCAGCGACATCATGGCCCTTATCTTTGCTTGAGCCATGCTGACTATAATCACTGGCTAAAGAAGATATAAAAAGAACTGCATTTCATTTTGAACTGATAACTGCTGACTTCACAAACTATACAATTATCGAAGAGCTTAGTAATTGTCCTTATAGAGGAAGCTACACGTAGTAAATGCTATAAGTCCTTTTTTAAAGCCCATCGATTTATACCATGTGGATAACAATTGTTAAAAATTAAAGGTATGACATTGTTACACATCAGCCTAGTCGTCTAATTCAACTCAGAATAACCAAGACACTTTTTAAATAAAAAGAAATGAGGAACAAATGAATAAATTTATTGCTTTTGAAGGGCTAGATGCCTGCGGAAAAACAACGCTAAGTTCACTCTTCGCGAAAGAGAAAAAAGCCGTTGTTCATTCTGCGGTAGTGGTAGAAGCACAGGAACTTAGAAATATCATTGACTCCTACCAGTCAAAGGAGAGCGCTTTACTCTTTTTTTTGCTAAACAACTTCTTGAAGAGTCATGAGATTTCGGGGGAATTAGAGTCTGGAGATGTCATACTAGACAGATATATCTTTTCAACCTTGGCATACCAGACAATTATGCTTGAAGAAGATACGGTCAAGAAGATCTTTGATGCACTTAACATTGCAAAAAAAATTCTTCTTCCAGATGTAATAGTTTTTGTTAAGGCCGATGCTGAAACTATAAACAGCAGGATAGCGGCCAGAAATGGCACTGTTCAGTGGTACGGTGATGCAGTAACGCAAAATAATTGTGTAGAAACAGCCTACAAAAAGATCTTTCAGTGGTTTGATATTCCCATTGTAGAAATTGACACATCAGAAAAGTGTAATATGTCCGTGGAAGAAAATTACCAGCTAATGAAAGATCGGATTGATTGCGTTCTTTCTGGAGGGAGTAATTCATAAATACATTTAGGCATGAAGAATGAAATTTTGCAATATTCTGTATATGCTCTACTAACTGACAAAGAGTCAATATCGACATTGACTCTTTGCATTTTAAACCTAGAGCATAACCTCGTTCATAAGAACAACCGAATAATTATGATGCCCCATACCACCTTGGTGATGGGGTATTTGTTTAAAATTAGGGGAATGACAATGTTCACTTTAACACGTTGACATAAACCACCTATCGCTTCTTGTCCGATAGAGCTAGCACTTGTATATTTCGGTGGATGTAAACCATAGTATTAGAAACTTAAAGCCTGAGCCGAAACAGACTTAGGGGGCTTTCGAAGCAAAAAATGCCAAGTGTAAAAGCTCAATCCATAAAAGTTCTGGACAAAAACAACTTAGACTAATCACTCTAGAGCGACAAGTTTAGATTAGGAAATACTATGGTTAATGCATTGCGCACCTGCCAATGCAGAGGCATGAAGCGCCGTAACATTGGCCTGATGTTGCTAATTATTAGAGTCGATTGTTCACGAGTCGTTTCTCGTCATATTTGGCATCTGGCCTAACATGCCAGACTTCCCAAAATGGAACGTCTCAAGCTGGGCTCGCGGCGTTGAGCTGGACTTGATCGAGCTTGTATGCAAAGCATCATCTTTCGTGCTGGCGGCGTAAAGCTGACCTGAGAATGGGATGCTTGTGTCGTAGTTTTCAAACCACCTCCCCATCGCTTCCATTAACTCTTTATCTGATTTATCTACATGCGCCAAAAATGCGCTATGGTTTGCAAAGAGTCTTAAGTCATGGACTAAATTCGGGTTCTTTTCATCAGGAAATGCAGCGGCCATCAAGATCCCTGGGATTTTTTCATACCATAAATTACATACGCTCTGAAAAGAAGTCCCCAACTCTTTCATCTGGCCCGGTTTAACATAGCGCATTGTAAATCCGAATAATGCAGGGCCCTCTTCTCCTCCGCCATCTGCTTTAATAAAACCAGCCATACTTTTCTTAAAATCGTAACGCACACATGGAATATTCTGAGTCTCAGCAAGTGTATCCTTGTCCCAACCACCATACACAATCAGTGTATCAGGATCTTCTGCTGTACTTTTATAAGTAGCCCATAACGGTTCACTCTCAGTTGGTCGGCCCCAATCGTTAGCGAAAGCATTTGCACTCTTAACCCAGATAACATGCCAGTAAACCAATGGTTCTTCTTTATCAGGAAATGCAAAGATAGCCTTAACGTCTGGATTGCCCTCGTAGACAGACTTGGAAAACGCTTGATACTGGATCTTAAACTCTTCTAACATGTCATCCTTGATACGACGCTTGCCGTAAATGATGACTGGCGTTGTTTCAGCCGCCCCAGTAGGAGCCTTTGCTTCACCAAGCACCTGCGGAGCCGAGTTATCTATCTTTTCATTTTTTGCTAATTTCATATCTGCTCCAAGTAAAGCTTGCCTATTTTGATCAACTCAGAAAATTTAAATTTTCACTAATTAAATTAAAATTTCAGGTATAAAAAAACCCTCTGGCGATTTCGCTCAGAGGGTTTTTTTAAAGACGCAAAAAGCTACCCCCCGAAATTTATCGTGGTGGTAGTGGTCGTGTTAATTGCGTTTACATAAATTCGTTTCATATTTTATAATTAACAAATCTTTTATAACACAGCAAGCTTTCTTCAAAAAATGTACTTTATTTTTGAGTATAGCGGTAAGTCATGGGGCATGAAGTCTAATGGGACAAAAGCTTACGTTTAGTACTTCAAAAGCGTCCATAAAATTAAGCATAGTATTCGCTCGATGCCCCATAACTGAAGGTCTTTCACTGGCAGTTTTTTTTGATGTCTGATACTTCGTAAAGCGATTAGAAAATGTATCACAAGCTCGCATTAACAGTCTGCTAATGAGTTTCAACTCTAAATGATAGTGGGGCAAAGATGAGCTAAAACAGGCCGACATGACTTGATGTTGGGAAAAAGCACCTTAGATCTCCCAATTGACCGTAGTTATAAATGACAGTTTTTACTGAGATTCACGATTAAAGAGTGATTATCATAGCAAGCAGCTTCTAAACGAGCACGATAAGAAACTTTAATCTTTGTATCTAACTTCCCCGTATGTGTAGCCTGAGAGTGGCAACTATAAAAGTCAGAATGCAATTAAGTAACTCTTGACGAACTTCAAAGTTATTACCAAGAAACAATATAGGTCTTAACCTCAAAATAAGGGAAATTTGTTCTTTATGGGACTTGTCATTTAATACTAAGGCTTCATACACAATGCTTGAATCAATTCTACGGTCAACTAAATCACTTCGCCATCTTGTTTGATTAACCCGTTCAATTAGCACTCGTAAAAAATAGAAATTGACTATTATTCAATACCTTATAAAATCCCACCGACAGAGTTGAAACTAAACTCATATAAAGTAGCATAACAAACCGATTCATATATTTGTCAGAGGCTAAGATGAAAAAAATTATAATCGCAATCGGCTGTACAGCCATTATCGGTGGTGGTGCGTTCGTTGCCAATAACATGTTAATTAAGAATGCAGCAGAAACTGTGACTAGTGAAGTTGAAAGCTCACTAATTGGACTAAAAAACAAGTTCATTGATGTCCAACTCATCGATGTCGAAATCAACAATAACAACGTCAAGCAGGATTTCGCTATCTACATAAACAATGGTTCAAAAAGACTTCCTGAACCAATCTACCTCAAGCACACAGCAACGGTTGCGCCATTTGGGCTTAGCGTTGAAGGTAACTTTAGCCTCCCGAAGGATAAAGGACTAACCTCAACGTTAATCAAAGAGGTTGCGAGCTTAAATGAAAACATAAAATACAAATTCGATACCAACAATCAGTCTTTAGACTTACAAAGCAACTTCTCATTCGGAGAAATCAACGCAGGCCGTTCAAGTAGCTTCAAACTTGGTGATGTCGAGATTCTACTTAACGGCAACAAAGATGCCTTCACTACATCCACAAAAATTGACGGCATTAGAATCTCTAAACGAAGAGAACAGGTCTATCTAAACGGCATCGAGCTTAAAACAAATACCACCAACAATACTTATCATACTGAAATCATAGCCAATGATGGAGGCTACAACGATCGTTCTGGTGGAGTTAGCTTCAAAGACGCGAAGTTTGATTCAGCAATTACGATTGACGACAATACGAACCTGAAGCTTGATTGGAAAGTTAACTCACTAGACCTTCAATCTTCAAACATCACCCAGCTATCGAACAAACTTGGTTTAAGTGGTGAGATTAACGGAGTTAAAACTCAAGATCTTAGCAGCCTCATCGATTTGATTGAAAACAATCCTACAGAGGAAACAATTGAGGCAGCATTAAAATCCATAATAGGTAATGGGATCAAATTCGAGAACATCAATATCTTCGTTAATAACTCAAGTACAAATGGGCAACTTGAAATAATGCCTGCAAACTATAAAGGATTAACTAATCGAGAGTCAGGAAAGGCATTTGAGAAGTCCCTTAAAGTTGACTTCAATATCACTATCACGCCAAAGCTAGTTCAACTATTTGAAATCAACCAAAACGTATTGGACAGACTATGGAACGAGGAAGAGTCAGGTAACTATACAACTACGTTCAAGCAATCACTTGGGAAGCAGTTTATCAACGGGGTCAAAGCGAACTGATATTGAGTTCAAAGTTCTATTGCCGCCTTGTCATTTGAAAATGCTGGGCGGTATGAATATTCAACTAACGTTCCAGAGTACTTCATATCCACACCCATTGTGATACCTTTATGTATTCCACCTCATAAATTTGGTACAAGGGCTTCGAATCTATATATGCACGATACCTACGAGTTAGAATTCTAACCAACAACGGAGCAGCTGCAAATTAACTAGAAAGACTCACCTTAATCGAGAATTTACCCCGCACAATATAAGTAACGACTATCACTCCAACACCATTAAAGAAGCTCAAATCAGGTAAGGTGGGATGAATACTGGACACCAAGCCATTCCATACAACAACGAGGATGATTGAATTAAGAACGATATTGATGCTCATAACGAGTAGGCTCGTCATACCAAATGCAATCAACGCTTCTTTAATTTTCATCTTTGCCTCACTTCACATTTAGCTCGAACATACAAAACAGTGGACGCTTTCACCCCTCAGCTCGTCGCAACCCTTCTAAGCACTTCACCTGCTTCAACAGCTGTAGCCAAAAGTCATCAATCGTTTCACGTGCATCATCGTCATTAACGAATGAATACGAGAACTGAACCTTCGACGGTTTAAATCCATCACTGCAGGTTTGGTGTACACACAATTGAAATGCACATTGGAGGCTAAACAAGTCCGATTGCTTGGGGAGCGAATATATAACCCTTCTAGCCTCTTCATCTCGATAAAAAGCGACGGATAGAGCCAATACCAATGTGTAATGAGCTGACTTTGGCTGACATAAAGCCCGTACTCATGCATCACCAGCGTTAAATCGAAACCAGTAGGTACTCTTAGTTCATGCTCAAGATTTAAAATATTGGGTATATCCATACTAGCCCTCCATCAATTTGCTATTTTTCAAATCGGAGCAATACTGTATATAAACACAGTATAGATCTAATTTCTGAGGTTGGAGTCAAATGGCTAGATATCACAACCACCAAATCAAATTAACACCAAAATATATTGAGGCGATTCACGAACTGTTAGAAGCCGAACTCGAGATGATGCAAGAGCAAGATAAAGACTACAGCGACTGCTGGTCTTGGGGCATCTGCACCATCGGCAACTTTTCAAAACCAAACCATCTTTATCTTACATTTGGTGATGAAGAATCGAGGCCGAAAGGTATGAGTAGAAATACCTGCGTTCGGGAAGGTGGTTAACAGCACCAATCTAAGGTAACTCTAGATAATCTAACCCAATACGACCGCCATAATTAAGCGTGGCTCTCACATGAAACATATAGTGCTAAACCGAATTAAAACCCCTGACGAGACAATCTTGACTAGCCGACATCGTCACGATTATGTCACTTACGTTGATAAGAATGGAGAGACCTATATGGTGGACGGGGGGACGGATGAGCTACGACGCAACGTTAATACTGAGCCATTTGAGGAGCTATCCATCTACTCTGATGCGCCTCATTATGAAGTTAGGCAAGGTTTCTTTTGGGGAACACGAGGTAAAGACGGTAATCAACCTGTCGAATTCAAGCCTCTAAAAAATCTTGATACCGATCATATTGAGGCCATTATTCAGACACAAAAAAATCAGCCTCGCTGGAGGATTGAAATATTCAAAGCGGAATTGGCATTTCGCAAGAAAAGCAGTTAAACATGGTAACCAAGTTAAAAATTTGAGGTGCCTCAATTGCCTGATATTACTAATCAAGACCATCTGTCATCAGAACTTGAGGCGATCAACATTCGTCTGCGGCAACTTGATGCTGAAAAGCAAAAACTATTAGCTCATAAACAAGAGTTGTTAAAACAACAAAATCTACCGCCACCAACCCCTTCAATGACTCCTGAACAAAAGATCGCAATTTTTGCCGGCCTGTTTAAAGGAAGAGCTGATATTTATGCGATACGATGGGAAAACGGCACGGGTCGAAATGGCTACTCATTAGCATGTGATAACGAATGGAAAAACGGAGTATGTGCAAAACCCAAGGTGAAGTGTGGAGAATGTCCAAACCAGCAATTTAAGCCCATCACCAATCAAACACTTTACGATCATCTCTCCGGAAAAATAGTCGTAGGACTTTACCCTCTTTGTAAAGACAGTCGCTCTCATCTCCTTGCTATCGATTTTGATAAATCCGATTGGCAAGAGTCCATTCAAGCAACATCTAAAGCATGTTTAGCTTATGATATTCCTCATGCCATTGAGATTTCCCGCTCAGGAAATGGCGCACATTTGTGGGTATTTTTCTCTGAACCCATATCGGCAAAAACGATCCGCCAACTTGGCTTCTTGATACTCGATAAAGCCATGGAAATTCAACCATCGCTTTCTTTTGATTCTTACGACAGATTGTTTCCAAACCAAGATGTGATGCCTGAAGGAGGGTTTGGTAACCTGATAGCACTCCCTCTACAACTAAAACCCAGAAACCATGGCTTCAGCGTGTTTGTGGATGAAAATTTGAACCCCCAACTCGATCAGTGGGACTTCTTATCAAAAATCAGACGTTTTTCACAACAGCAAGTACTCAAACTCGTGGAGTCATACCAATCAACCACTAAGGAAACATTTGAACTAACTGAACCATGGGACACAAATAAGCCTATTACCCATAGCGTAATTCCTAACTGCCCTGACTCCATAGAAGTGACATTAGCAAATCATATTTATATACCAACCGAACCACTACCTTCTCCAGTAATCACCAACCTAAAGCGAGTCGCGAGTTTTTCAAATCCAACATTCTTTAAAACACAAGCAATGCGATTTTCTACACATGGTATACCTCGCTATATCAGTTGTGCTCATATTGAAAAAGGCTATTTGTCCCTTCCTAGAGGGTGCTTTGATGAAGTTCGAACCCTACTAGATAGCCAAAAGATCAATATCATCTTCAATGAAAAAAGAACCGCCGGACAGCTACTAGGCCACATCAAATTCCTAGGCTCACTCAGAGAAGATCAGCAAACTGCCGTTGATACCATGGCATCTCATGATACTGGAATTTTGCACGCTCCAACGGCTTTCGGAAAAACTGTTGCCGCAATTGGTTTAATCGCAAAACGAAAAGTAAATACACTCATTTTAACCCACAGCAGACAACTGTTAGACCAATGGAAAGATCGTATCCTCTCATTTACATCAGGTATTGATGTCGGCGTGTATGGCGGAGGTAAGAAAAAGCCAACAGGACAGATCGATATTGCTACCTATCAAAGTCTAATTAACAAACTCGATAACACCATATCAGAACTAACCCACCAATATGGCCAAGTGATCATCGATGAGTGTCATCACATTTCAGCACCAAACTATGAGATGGTTATCAATGAAGTAAATGCTAAATACGTACATGGACTAACAGCTACACCAGATAGGCAAGATGGACATCAAAAGATCATGTTTATGCTAGCTGGCCCAGTAAGGCATAAGGTCATTTCAAGCCATAGCAATTCCTTTACTCAAACCGTCCACATAAAACATGTACACAACCAACCACCGCTTGAGCTCAGTGAAATAGAAAAACGACCTCACATCGCTTCCGTCTATCACTGGATTATGGAGAATCATGAGAGAAACCAACAGATCATAAATGATGTGACTGCAGCAATTAAATCTGGTCGCAACCCACTACTTCTGACAGAACGAAGGGAGCATGCCAAATTACTCTTAAAACTATTAGAGGCCCAAAAATTAAGCGCTGTAGTGCTTCGAGGAGCGATGAAAGCCAAAGAGCGAGAAGACGCAAATAAGAAATTACAAGATGCTCAAGTAATCGTCGCAACAGGTAAATACATAGGTGAAGGCTTCGACCTTCCTCGCCTCGATACATTATTTCTCACTATGCCAATTTCCTGGCGAGGATCACTTGCCCAATATGCAGGCCGTATTCATCGGCAATCAGATGGTAAACACGACACGGTTATCTATGATTACGTGGATATCAAGTTACCAATGCTACAAAGAATGTTTGATAAAAGAGCCAAAAGCTACAAAACCATGGGATATCAGGTTGCCACTCCAAAAGGGTAAAACGATACAACTCCTCCCAAACAAACCAGAGGACAAATTTCAATGGAATTCTCCTTTAACTCTGTTTTTTGTCCTTAAAGCTGTCCCATAACGTCACTTTTGTCCTTTAACCTGGGGGGCGATGTCTCATTAAAGACCTGTTGATAAAAGTAGAATAAGCGAAACAAAGATGTGGCGATGATGATAAGGAGAACGCTCTTGAATTAGATAAAAGCGCAGAGGTGCAAAGTATAGGAAAAGCAGACAAATTCATCGCATAAGCAGTCAGCTCAGCTAACTCATTTCTTATTTGTGGGCTCAAACTGTATCAGCACGCTTGAACTCGTGCTCAGCGATGAATCTATCGTTGCCCATTGATGACTAGGATGTAGAAGAAGTTGCGATGCACTCTCTGTGTGATCTGAGCGCTAAGATTAAACAGAAAGCAGAGTCATTTATTGAGCTCAATGCAATCCGATTATATGCACATCAAGAAGCAGAGTGAGCCAGGCAGGCTCTTACATAAGAAAATCCTTAATCCACTGTTATGTAGAAAATGACTGATTAGTCTAGTGATATGCAGGCAAAAGTCCCTGTTTCCGCACTTATTCCCCCATAAATGTGTGTAGTAATTACTCCAGTGTGCAGGAAAGATATCTACCTATGCTTACATGCGATCGCATGTAAAACCGATTCTACATGCTCTAGCATGTAAGGCCGATCACTGAAAACCTCCTCACCTTCAAATTGAACAGATCCAACACCACAGACAAAGCTAACATAAATGTCCCCCTGAAGTGTGTGATTGCTAGCTAGGTACCTCCTGTAAATCGGTCAACCACAAAGAAGAAACTAGCAAATGTAAGGGAACTAAAGGCTCTCCACCGTTCGTCACCCCATATCAGATGGTTTTAGCGATTCAGATTAACTTATGATGATGAATGTCATTTATACTGGGCATGCAAGTACAGTAAAATACACACCAAAGGATCACTAACTACCTAGCCGACTCTCGCCAATGTTGCTTGATAAAAAATACAACAAACTTTTACCGACCGAAAAATACCTCCTAGATGAGGTTATATTGTTAAATGCTTGGAAAAAATCCCATCAACACATCAGAGGGATCAATTGGTATGTTGATTTCCTTGATTTAGACAAATCAGCTATAGAACTAGATTTAAGAATCAGTGCTATCTCCTCAGCTTTGAAATCCCAAAAATTGAAGCTTTCACCTCTTAAACTTATACCTGCACCAAAATCTAATGCTTGGGAGTTCGTAGAGTTAACCTCAGACAGCGATTTTGACTTTGGTGGCACATCATTACATTGGTTACCAAAACCAAAGAAAAAAAAAGACGAAAGCTTTGAGGCTTTATGTCAACCAATGCGCCCATTAGCGCATGTATCTATCGATGACCAAACACTATTTACGGCATTTATGATGCTGCTCGCCAATAGAGTTGAGAGCATGCAAGGCGACCCATCAACTGACTTCGATGAGGTTCATGAGAAAAAAGTAATCAACTACGGCAATAGACTACATTGCACATACCATGATGGCGAAGCAGCTTACTCGTGGGGCAACAGCAATACTTACAGCAAGTTTTTTAAAGACTATCAGCAGTTTTTGGCTAGACCAATACACTTTGGTAGAGAGGCTAAACGAGTAAAAACAAGTGAGGAGCAGATATACGAAGTTCATCTAGACTTTGCAAAGTTTTATGATTCGGTTGAAAGACCGCTGCTCATTGAGACAATTTCTAAGCTTGTTAAAGATATGACTGGTGCTGAACCTGACGACTGTATTAAACATGTCTTAGACAAGTTCCAAAATTGGAGATGGACAATTAAATCAAAGCAGTTGTACAAAGACGTCTGTCGTAATGAAGATATACCAATCCTAAAAAACAAAAAAGGCATTCCTCAAGGTTTGGTTGCTGGCGGTTTCTTAGCAAACATCTACATGCTTGATTTTGATAAACATGTTTCTCAACTGATTGGTAAACCTCTAACAGAGGATTGTGACGTTATGCTAGTAGACGCATGCCGTTACGTAGATGATCTTAGATTGATTGTAAAAGCCAAGAAACACGTTCGTTCAGAGAAAGAACTCGCAAAACTAATCACCTCGACATTTGAGCCTTATACTAAAAAGTTAAATCTTACTCTTCAGGAATCTAAAACCAAGGTCAAGATTTTCAGCTCAAAAGAAGGTGCCGTATCTGCCAAGCTAGCAGATATCCAAGGTAAAATAAGCGGCCCAATGCCTTTACATGAACTAGATGAGCAATTGGGGCACCTTGAAGGCTTAATTGAACTTTCTGATAACCTAAGCACAGAAAGCCTCGACGAAGAGAAAATAGATTTCGATTTTACTAGTGAATTAGCCTTTATTGATAAAACATTTAACGATGTTCGAAAAGACACGCTCCTGCGTTTCACTGCTAACAAAATACATAACTTGTTAGGTCAAAAGCGCAACATGATCGCGCAGGAAGTTAATGATGAAGGAAAAGCTATCCCTGGGAGCTGGGATTACTTACAGGAGAGAATGGCGCGCAAACTAGTATCTAGATGGACAAAAGATCCATCCCTTTTGCTCCTTATGAAAAAAGGCTTAGAGCTGTTTCCACACGTTCAGCTATTACGTCCAATACTTTCGAATTTGGAAGAAGTGCGTCAGCGTGATGATAAAGAGTTGGTTCTATTTGCCGAGTACTGTTTGAGTGAGATACTGCGTCATTCTGCAACAGCTATCCATACAAAAGATAGATGGGCTTTTCCTGCTCACTCAGACCCTAAAGGTTATTTTGAGTATCTAGAAAACTATGCTTCCTCTAAGCTATTTGAGCTCGACAATCTAAACGAAGCACTTACAGAACAAATCCTTTTTTTCTGCTTGATACGAAACGACTCTGCACTAAAAGAAGAATTAAACGACAAGACATTTAACGTCATTACACAATTACTAAATGGCTTCCGAAACATTGACATCGTTCTTCCAGAAAATGAGTTCTCCACAGCAGTTTTATTAGCTCATCAAATTTCACTAGATAAACCTAAAGTGATCCGCTCCGTAGTAAGTGCTTTAGAAGCAATCTACAACACAGCCCCTCCAAGACAAAGTAGACGTCGAGTAACAAGAATCAGAGCCCAAAAACTCAATCAGCAAAACCTAGCTAATATAGGGAAAACTATTATGTTAGGTGAACCTAAGTTTTTTGAGGCTCTGTATTCAACATCAAAAAAACAAGGGCTTAGTTGGACTAAAAAAGCTAGTGAGCTGGCTAGTTACCTGGGGCTTACTGATCATGCCAAAGTACGTGGAGAGTTATCAAATTACAATGATAAAAAAATCTCGTTATTGTCAGTTTTGAGATCAAATCACAATCCATTCAAGCATGAAAATGGCATTCTTAAACTTCTTCTTGCAACACTACGCAAACTAGATAAGCTAAAATTTTCAGAGCCCATCGATATAGCTAATTCCACTGTCGAATGTTCAGATTGGAAAGCTCTGTTGCGCCTTGAGTCTTCATGCGAACTAAATATAGAGCCTAAGTACTTTACTGAACCAAACAAACTCTTTCATGCGCCACCAAAATGGCTAACCGATGAGCACAAGCCACTCTATTACATAGGCATGTTCATTCGAAGCTGTCTCCTAGGCTCGGTAGATTGGAGTGGCAGTTCAATCCAAAATCAAGATCGTCCTGCTTACCGAGGGATTAGATCCAATATGTTAAAGCGTCAAATCGGAATGATGCACTCCCCCGAAGCATTTGGTGAAAGCAAATCTCCAATGAGTGACTGGTTATCATCTCTTTTATTTAAGCTGTTGCAATGGCCTGGTGTTGATAGTTCAAGTAATAATTATGACTGGCCAAACGAATGGAACTTGCTAGAGTTAGAAAAATGCATAAAGAGTCGGTTAGAAGCCCAATCAAAGGGCTTTTGCCATCTGTCGAATATACCTACGTACGTCGAAAAGGTCAGCCTAAATTGGTCTAAAGATAAGCAACACCTTAATGTAATCATGGTGCAACCACTCTTACCATTGGTAGACGATTTTGGTCAATATGGACTGAAACTTGATACACCTAAATATCGTGCAAAGCATAGGCGTCATGTTGCTTCAGTATCAGAGCTAATACTGCACAATATCGCTAGTGTAGATAGCGTAAATGAAAAACCAATGCTAAAGGGCAAAGTAGACTTAATCATATGGCCTGAGCTATCTGTATCGCCCGACGATCTGGATATTCTTGAGAGGTTGTCTGATAAAACGGGAGCTATTGTCTTTGCAGGCATAGGATTTAGCCATATTAACAGTAGTCACGAACTTAATAACTCTGCTATATGGATAATTCCCAATCAGAAAAACTCTGGCCGACGATTTATAAAACGCTTACAAGGTAAATGGAATATGACTGCAGGCGAAAAAGGTTACATAACCCCTTGGCGTCCTTACCAGCTCATCGTTGAACTTTTGCATCCTGCATACACAAATCAAGAAGGATTCAAACTCACTGGGTCAATTTGCTATGACGCTACAGATATTGAACTCAGCGCAGATCTAAAAGAGAAATCAAACGCCTATATCATTTCAGCTATGAATAAAGATATCGCAACCTTTGACAGCATGGTTGATGCACTATTTTACCATATGTATCAACACGTCGTATTGGTTAACAGTGGTGAGTTTGGCGGTTCAGTAGCGAAGGCCCCATACAAAGAGAGATTCCATAAACTCATTACTCATGCTCATGGTTCTCATCAAGTATCAATTTCGAGCTTCGAGATGAATATGTTTGATTTTAGAAGCAGTGGGTCATCAATGAAGTCCAATAAACCAGTTAAAACCCCACCAGCAGGAAATAGTAAATGATTTGTTTAGATACCAACATCGCTCAACTACTAACCTTCGACTTTTGGGATAAACGAGCCGATATCTTCATGATGACCATAGCAGGTATAGCTTTGGCATTTACTGTTGCTCAATTACGTTCTGGTCGTAGAGAATCTCGACGAGCTACGGCCTATTCAGCTTATCAAGAATATCTGAAACTGTGCTTTGAGAATCCTGACTTCGCCTATGGTGACCAAAGTACTATAAAGAAAAATGGTAAGACCAACCCTAAATACCCTTGGTTTGTTTCGCAAATGTTATTTACTTTCGAACAAGTATTAGAAAGTGACAAGTCTGATAATGAGTGGAAAACTGCTATTAAATCTCAGCTCAAAATGCACAAATGGTATCTGAAAACTTCAAACTCTATTGAACGCCCAGAGTGGAGACCTGAATTGATGGCAGTTTTAAATGAAGCCCTTAAAGATACAAGAGAGCAGCACCAAGAAGAAAGGCTGACAACAACAGAGCAAGTGACAGATTAACCATCATGAAGAGTCAGTCACAAGGGCTGGCTCTTTGATGTAGGATCATACACAAAGGACTTTATTACCAAAATCAAAAATCAGGTAGAACTATCCATTGAGTTTCAACGAATGCTTTTGGTAAATCAGCTCTTCCTTCGTGAGGTTATTGGTGCTAGCTCTCAGGTGTTTAGCTTAGAGCTATATTGATTAACTCAATACACACTCAGATATTGATGCAGATATGCACCCAAATTTAATTGAAGCACTTAATGAGTTTCAGAAGCCAAGTTTGAAATTATACGAGAACAGGATAAAAAGCACCCCAGAATTCGCTCTGGGGTACAGAATATAGTTAAATTAACTTATCGCCTTCGGTTGCCCAACGGTAACGTATAAAATCATCAAATTGTGGTTCATCAGCATGCTCGAGTACAATCACTTGTGGTCTAAATCTAACTTTAGGATCTCTTTCCAATTCATCTAAAAACTCTTTAATAACCTGAAAAATATTAATCACTTGTTTAATATTCTCATCCAAACGCTCCTCACCCATAAGCTCTTGCTTATTATTTGAAGAGAATCGATGTGTAACTTTTGGAAAGTATACCTGGCTAGGCTGATCTAAAAACAACATTGCTGGAATTACAGCTTCTGATTTGGCAATTAATTTAAGTAGTGATAAAAACACAGCTAAATGACAAGCTAGCCAGTTTGCGCCACTTCCCATTTCAGAGAGCCTGATTTCCTGTTTGTTGCAGTAATAATAAAATGAAAAATCTTCAGTTTTAAACTTCATTTCACCATCACGTAAATCTTCTTCAAAATCTAGCTTATTTTTAAGCTCATTCATGGTTTCATTCATCAAAGCATTGGCCTCTATAAACTTATGCTCTAAACCATACCCTCTCAGTGCAGCTAAATTAAATTCTAACTCGGCCTTCATATCCTCTAGATTTGTAGATTTTTGTTCTTGCTTTTGAACATCGACTACGAATTCTAAAGTTGTTTCTACTCGTCCTTTAATCTGATTTAACACATCTCTAACGGCAAGATCATTCTTAACATTATATAATTTATTGAGCTGTCTAATTTCTTTCTCAATTCCTGCAACCTTGAGCTTTTGCTGGTCACGCTTAAGTAACTGTGAGTTTAAAGATTTTGAGCTGTCTTTCTTATAAACCCCTACTTTAGAAAGCTCTTGCAGTAGTGATTCCCTTGAGTGATGGGCAGCCTCTACCCTTGAGCCTACACGCTCAACTACAGAACTACATACAGGACAACTTACAGAAGCCGCTACATCCCTTTCATTTTTTGAAAGCTCAATTAACTGATTCATTGAATGAGCATAATCGGATGATTCTTGATCATTAGCTTCTATAAGGTCTATTAACTGGTTGTATTCATACAGTAAGCGTAACTCTGTATTCTTCTTTCTCTCAAGTACCATCAATTGGGTTTTAAAATCCACATTTTGCTCTGCATTAACTGGCACTGCAGGCAAATTATTAGCAATTTCTTTCAACCTAGTTAGCGAAGCATCACTTTCAGTGAAGCGTAAGTTCAACACATTATAATATTGTTGAATAGGTGTCAGGAGTTTATTTTTTTGTTCTTGAACCGTTAACTTTAACTTTCTTTCTTCTTTCTCTATTTTTTTTATGTTTTTATCTAATTTGTCAGCTCTTTTCTTTAAACGATAGTATTTATTGTCTACCCATCCCATAAAAATTGGAAACTGATCAATTACTGATTTTCCTTTCAAAAAGTCATCAAATCTATAGAAAAGACTATGCTTATTGGCCACTAAATTCTGGTGCTGAAAGAATAATGATGTCGCATTTCTTATAGAAACCTTTCCTTTATTCCTTCCATGTTCATCATCTTCAGGTAAAGAAGTATCATCAACAGAAAGTCCTAAATGCTCTTCAAAGTCTTGTTGAACCTCCTGCCGTGTTCTTGGTTTTATCGCTGAAAAATAATCAAAATCAACTGAAGCCATTGCATCAAAATCACTATCGTATTCCACAGAAAAATAACACTTTGTTGGCTTACTTTTTGATCTTCCTAGTATTATAGTTTTCTCGTCATATTTAAAAACAGAACAGAATATTTCTGTAAAATCTGTAACCTTGCCCACAGGAACCGTCGACCGCTTCGAAAATAGGCAGTAGTCTACAATTTCAATAAGGGCACTTTTGCCCGTTTTAGAGTCACCAGTAATAACATTTAGGCCTTGAGAGAATCTCAATGATCTTTTTTCTTTATTACTCGCTATCAAAATTATATTTTTAAGAAAAGATTTCATATATTTTTCACCTTAGCTTTAAGAAATACATTCACATATCCCTCCTTCGCAAATATAGAACCTAAATTGTAAGCCGCCTTTAGGTATTCAGATTTAATATCATTGCTTGAGCTTATATCTTCAATCTCACAATGTATATTAAAATAATCATCAACTGATATATGACAAATCGAATTCAAATATATCAAGCCGTCATTTGTAACTTTTTTTGAGTATTTTACCCTGTCATTTATATAAAATAACTTCTCTTTTAAATTTAATTTTTTATCTAGAAAAGCAGTCTTAAATGTACTGTTAACATTTGAGGATTTAAGTTTAGCTCTAAACTCCTCTTCCATTATAAAGGGAAGCACCAAATATATTAATTCTAGTTTAACTCCACGTTCTTCAACTCTTTTCGAACCCATACAGAAATGATATAAAATTTCTGAAACTAACATTGGTGAATACTTAATATTACGAATATCTTCAGGATTCATCAATCGAAATCCTCAACTTTATACTTCCACGTATACTTTGATTTATTAATAGCCTCATGAGATTTCCCTCTCATAAAATACGCTTTGGTATCTGACACATCAGGAATACCCAAAACATCACTATTGTGAAATTTAAAGTATGCCTCTCTAGAAGCCTTACTAGAAACGCTTGTTCCAATATCTTCCGATTCAATTTCATAAGACAGTTGGCTCTTATACCCTTCCGCTTTTGTTATAACATCATCCAAATATTGTTCAATCACCTCGGGCATAATATCCGGTTTAAAATCAACAAGCTTCTCTTCACTATTCTTAGTTTGAAAATATTCATTGAGAGCCATTCCTCGATCTTGTCCCCGAATGCCAATATCCTTATATTCATCTAAAAACCTGAATGTATCCGAGTTATCAGGCTTGTGTTGAATATCATGCTTTGGAAAAGGGATTTTATTTCCACCATACCTATTTACTTGATATTGAAATGCATCATCAAAATCATTAATATTAATTTTCCAACATTTCCTATTATCTATAGCACGTTTATTTACGTAAGAATAGATCCAGTGAAGTACATCCTCTCGATATTGCTCTAATAAACAACGTAGCTTTCTATTACCAATCAGACATTCCCATTGCTGATCTATTGGCAACCTTGAGCATTCAATAGTAAATTTAGATAGAATACTTTTTATCTCTTCGCTTGATGCTTCTTTGAAAATTTTATCATAATTGCTCTTCGTTGTATCACAAGGCTCATAAGAATTTATTTTTTCAAATCGCTCTTCAACGCATAATTCATTCCAATTATGAAAAATTGAGTTCTCTGGTATTGTTGAAGTTGTATGCAATACCACTTTTTCAAATTGCAAAGAGTCCTCTACCACCAAGTTCTTTAATGTATTCCAGAAATCTTTTGAATTACTAGTTAGATTATGATGCCCAAAATGGTGCTTTACTTCAGTAAATGTGTGCCCATTATAAACATCTCCAAAGCACTCTATCCAAATAGTTTCATTCGGTTGAGCTTCAAAGCATTTTTCAATAGCAATTAGTACTTGATAAACATATCCAAGGTATTTAGGCGTCGCATTATTTGAAAAACCATCAGTCATTATTTTCGCTATCCTTTAACGTAAAGCTTGAGACCCAAAACTATAAGCTTCTCTCTACCCATCCAAATAGTCATAATCTAGGTAGTGGCTTTGCACTAATCTGCACCAGCTAGCTTGGACACTCGGCCAAGCGACATATTGTCGTTCAAAGTTAACTGGACTTAGATATCCATGAGCACTGTGCCTTCACGTGCAATTACAAATTTATTCACAATCTGAAATGGTATACCCCATTTCAGAAGCCATCCAGGCTACACACAACTACTTTAGTAATGCAAAGCGAATAGACATGCTACCGCTCTCAGGTGACGGCCCCCGTATCCGTGCTAACAAAATGTAGGCTGTATAATACCAACTGATTTGATATAAAATTTGATAAATGTCCAATTTATCATACACATCTGACTTTATTATCAGCGTATATATGCTATAAGCACGATTTTTGAGCGTTCTTTGGGGCGCGAATGTTAGCTACATTGAAATCTATGGGGGAATGTAAGGCTCAACAGGAAGGAAAATCACGCTCTTAACTCATGTTCTGCATCGCAGGATCTAATTTGATTAGGTTCTAACCACCAGCAGTGACAAACCCTCACGTAATACCGGCCAATATTCACTCTATACAGTTCTCTTTGCAGGCGTGATGTAATTCAAGCTACTAGACTCTCACTTTTCAGGTTTCCACTACCTAAATTAGACAAGCTGATTTGCATCAAAATGCTCATTAAGTAATAAAACTATTAAAAACAGTAGGATAAGAAGAAAATCAGAATCTCATTTAGCTATACAGAATCCCAAATGAGGCTGGAACTGACAACTGTATGAACTACTGTATGAACTACTGTATGAACTACTGTATGAACTACTGTATGAACTACTGTATGAACTACTGTATGAACTACTGTATACAGTGTGAGATATGTCAGAAAAACACCACACTCTTTTTTGCTTTCTTTTAATTACAACCTGAACGCCACCAGAAAATAATTCTTTATAAACAGAAGCTTAAAAACAAAAAGCATCATTAAACACACACCTAATCTCTTTGAATACTCTTCCATATTCAAAATTATCAGTTGCCAAATGTCTAATTTCACAATACTGTATATACATACAGCATGTATAGATAACCACTAGTAAGGATGATGACAATGGCTGAACTATTTGAATCACAACACTCTGTTTCTGCTTCACAAGCGTACAAATCAACGTACTCATCTTTACAAGGTTCATCTGTTTCTATTGCACAGTCTGTTAGCTGCCCGATTGAAGTTAGCTTCACAGACGAACACCAAACTCAGCTTGCTTACTTCCTACGCTTACTTAAGCAAGCCAATCAAGAAAACCGCTGGATCATGTTCATAGGCCACGACGCTTTGCTCGATAAAAAGCTACTAACCAGCGCGGGAATTGATTTAAACAAAGTACTAGTGCTTCATAAAACCAAAGGAAAATCATTATCAAGCTTGATGGAAAGAGCATTAAAGAGTAGTAATTGTAGCGCGGTGATCACGACAGGTAATATTGAGGCATTTCAAACAGCAGCGATTCGTCAAGCGGCACAGAATGGTAAATCTTTAGCCTTTGTGATTAATAAGGAGCAAGCTAAACAGTGCATTACGTTTCATTAAGCACAAATATGTCATATCGACGGCATCATCAATTTAACTGATGACTTAGTTGATAATTGATCCAAGGCAATGAACCGTCTTATTTACTTAGATATGAACACCCTAGGTCACAAAATTAGTGCAAACACACGAATAAGCAAAATAAGATCCTTTATTATCTCCCTCACGAAGAATTTATAGTGGGTGCAATTTTGGATAACAAACTCGGGTTAGGCTCTATGACAGCGCTAGTGATCGGCTCAATGATCGGCGCTGGAGTCTTTAGCCTTCCACAGAATATGGCAGCTGTTGCCAGCCCTGCCGCAGTAATCATAGGTTGGATGATCACCGGCATCGGGATGATTTTCCTTGCCCTCTCTTTCCAATACCTTTCTCAAATGAAGCCACACATCGAAAGCGGCGTCTTCGGTTATGCCCAAGCTGGATTTGGTGATTTCATCGGATTTTGTTCTGCATGGGGTTACTGGCTAAGTGCCATGCTGGCAAACGTCTCTTATTTAGTGATCGTTTTTAGTACGCTAGGTATGTTTTTCGACACACCAGAACTGGTGCTCTTCGGCGAAGGGAATACTTGGCTTGCTATTGCGGGTTCCTCCGTTTTACTTTGGTCTGTACATCACCTTGTATTACGTGGCGTTCAAACAGCGGCCATCATCAACCTGATCACGACAGTGGCTAAACTGGTGCCTCTGTTTATCTTTATTATTGCCACCTTTATTGCCTTTAAATGGGATACATTTGTATTCGACTTTACGGGTTTACATTTCGGTGAACAGCATGATTTGCTGTCACAAGTAAAAGGCACCATGCTAATTACTGTGTGGGTATTTATCGGGATTGAAGGGGCTGTGGTGGTTTCAAGCCGTGCTCGCCACCGTAAAGATATTGGCCGTGCGACTATTCTTGGTCTACTTACTGCCCTTTCCATCTATGTATTCGTGACATTACTTTCAATGGGTGTGATCAGTACAGAAGCCCTTGCGCAATTACAGAACCCTTCAATGGCGAAAGTGTTAACGCATGTTCTTGGCCCTTGGGGCGGTGTGCTTATTGGGGTTGGTTTATTGGTTTCAGTATGTGGTGCATTCTTAAGTTGGACGGTATTAGCGTCTGAAGCACCATACCTAGCCGCTAAATCAAATATGTTTCCGCGTGCTTATACAGAACAAAATGCCGCTGGTAGCCCAGTGAAATCTCTGAAACTCACCAATATTTGTGTGCAGCTTTCACTTTTCTTTGTGGTATTTGCAGGTGGTACTTATGACACTTTACTAGCGATTGCTTCTGAAATGATCCTAGTGCCTTACTTCCTTGTGGGTGCTTATACTCTGCGCGTAGCTATCGAGCAGAAAAACCGAGGCAAACTTCTTATTGTCGGTATTTGCGCGACGCTTTACGGTTTATGGCTACTCTATGCATCGGGTCTTAATTACTTATTGCTGTCTGCATTGCTTTACCTTCCGGGACTGTACTTTTATGTCAAGGCGAAGCGAGAGCAAGGTGTATCCGCCTTTTTAGGAAAAGAGAAAGCGGCTGCGGGTCTGTTAACGGTAGCGGCAACCTTAGCTGTAGGCATGCTATGGCACGGAATGCTATAGCGTCGTCAGTGTTACACAGTGAGGTGTAGACTGATAAAACACCACATAAAAAAGCCAGCGAATTGCTGGCTTTTTTGTATCGTTCTATCAACGGTTTAATGCGTTACAAAGCTAATGAATGCAAATACCCAGCACTTCTCCGTTATCATCTTCAAACGTAATATCACAGTCTGTTTTATCTGTGATCATTTCGAGTTGATCATAATCAAGAGCGTACGGCATGGTTATTTGCAAGCACATGATTCCTTCTGTGCGGGCAAGCCTTAGTAGCCGTATTACGTTATTTGCATCGCTAACGCTTGTAGACAACACTTTCAACGCTTGTAACTGCAACTTCTCAGAATCTGATAATCCGCTTGGGGCTGATGATTTCCAAGATACTTCAAAAGCTGGGATCATCGATTTGAGTGCATCCATGAACGTTAAATGGTGTTGCTGGCAAGACGCTGAAAGAAAAGATGTGTAGTCGAATACCACCTTTTCGCTATCGACGATTTCGCTATATGCTTTCATATCTATCCTTAATACGAAACATGGTGCGTTACGCTCCTTCACGAAACAGAGTGTATGCCCAATGAAATCTTTTGCCTTTAATATTTAATATACGTTTAAGTTGCCGCTTGGGTATTTCAAAATCATGAAAATTTGCGTTCGATCTTGCTTTTAGATTATTTAAATCATTAATTAAATATATTTAGAACAACTGATTAACAAGTGAGGCACGAGATATAAACAACATTACCTCATCGTGATAATTTAAGATTAAAATAGTTTACTAAGGCGATATGTATATAAATTTATTATATATAAGGAAAGTAGTAAAAATATTTAGCATTAATAAATGATTAATGCTTCCACAACGCTAATAGCAATAATTAGCTTAACATTATTGAATTAACTATTTCCTCTCCGATTCAGCATTTCACAAAAACACAAAACCCTTTGAAAACAATAGATTAAACAAAGATCAATTTTCATCCTTCATAAGTAAATTACGCCTTTGTTCCTACAAAAAAAACAATCGAAATAAAATATCCATTTATTCATAGATATAAACAGACTTGTCTATATATAGAAATATCAGCAACTAATACCATGACCATAAATAATAAATATCAGCATATTATTCTAAATTCGCTACAGTTCACTAGTGGTAGCATTTATTTCATCGCGACACTAGAACACGCGATCTCGGTACTAATCACTGCAGTGATAAGCTCTTAACCGTTAATTCATCTAATAACTATCAAACGCTATCACCCTCTCTATTCAAGCAAGTGATAAAACAGAACAATAACCTTAGAGCCTGCGCACTCAATCCGGCACATCCCCAATCAACCCCATCTACAATCAGACACGCCTAATCAGGCATTGCATTCAATGCTCTTACCGGTCAACCGCATATAACCCTCCACCTTTTTCTCATTTGATGAGAAAATACCCCCTCAGTTTATTTAAAATTCGCACTGAGTAAGAATTACAGTTGAGGTGCGTGATAAATCGAGATAAAAATAAGCATGAAAGAGAAAAAAAACACAGCAAACCAAGTTAACGAAAAGGCGTTGCAGCTTCTGATGCAAGTTGCCGTAAACGAGGCGCCAATATCGGCTAAGGCATTAAGTGAGCAACTCCAAGTCCCTATCAGCAGCTTATACCGCCATTTAAAAGTGCTGAAAGAATGGAACTTGATAGAGGAAAGTCCCTACGATAGAACGCTCATTATCGGTTCTGCGGCTCTGTTATTGATGCGCAGCTATCAGACAAGTCAACACAACTTAGATGCTGTCGATGCGGTGTTAAGTCGGCTACAAAAACAGACAGGAGAAATGACCGCATACATGGTGCCTGTTGGATATCGAGCACTGTGTGTAAGCCAAAAAGAAAGCATGCAAGCACTTCGCTGTAGCTTTGTACAAGGGCAAAGCCAGCCACTACTTTGGGGGGCTTCATCAAAAGTCATGTTGGCGTATTTACCACCTCAACGCTGTGAAAAAATCTTGCGTTATTTTGGTGAAGAAGATCGGATGGATGCATGGCAAGCAGAGTTAGAAAAGATACGACGCAATGGCTTTGCTGTCAGTACCTCGGAGATTGACCCCGGCGTATCTGGCATTAGTGCCCCCGTTATGAAAAGGAGTAAGTTGATCGGCGCTATTTCTGTTATGGCTCCTGCGCACCGTGTTGAAGCCAATAAAGAGCGGATCATCTTACATGTATTACAGGCAGCTCGCGTGTTGCCACCTGAAAGGTAATTCACAATGTTAAGCATATTCAAACGCTATCGTATGCGTCACAACCACAACCAACCTGTTCACCCTTTTACACTTATGACGGTTTGTGAGCGTGTTAAGCCAATGACTCAGGCTGCGTTTGAATTTGCTCAACAGAGCCTTGAACTCGCCTCTTACTGGCTATACCCACAGCAGTCGACCCCTAGCTATTCTGATGCGGGAAACTTTGTGGTAAACGACAATAATGCTACCGCTTTTCAGCACTGCTTAAGCAAACATTTAGGGCTGCATTCTATCCCTGTCGTGCTCTCTAATTGCCATGAGACTTTACTGCACGCTCTCCCAATTGTCGCATTGAAAGATAAAGAGATAGGTTTAGTCAATATCGGTCATCGCTTCGATCTAAAACAAACATTGGATGTTCAGCTGGGTTCAACGTTTCATTTTGCATTAAACCGTTATGACAATACTCGGCTACTTTGCTTAGGCATTGATGAAGAGATCCAAACAAGCCAGCTGTATGAATATGCTGACGATCTTGGTGTGAATTGGCTATCAACGGATGAATACAGTTTTCGTAATCGTACGTCGCTTAAATCTCAGCTAGCGAGTTATACCAATCACTGTGATCACCTTATTATTACGATTGATTTAACCGCATTAATGCCAAGTGCAGGCTTTGATGATAACAACCGGCTAAATAACAAAATGATTCTTCGTACACTTCGCCAGAGTGTTTTATCGGGGAAAGTGAAAATGATCCAGTTGGTGGGTGCGAAAGACAACCTGATATGCTCTAGACAAACAAAAGAGATCTTAGATGCCTTGTGTGAACTGCCCCCTATTCTGACTCACGCGGCCTAATCACTTAATAAAAACACAAGGGTTCTAAAAGAACAGAAAGCTCAAATACAGACAGTACTATAAGTAAACACAACAAATAATAATAAGTAAAAACAAAGCAGCCTCTATTCTATGTATTAGAGGCTGCTACGTTTATTTACATCATCTAAATTAAAAAACTAAAACTAAAACTTAAAACCAAAACCAAAATTGCGGTACGCTTAACTATGGACGTTCACCTAATGTTAATCGACGGTTAATATCGGTAATCACCTCAGGTAATTGCGCCACGGTATCGATGTGATAATGCGCCCCCGACATAGCAAAGGCATCTTTCGCTTTATTGCGGGCTTGCATTAACTTCACATCATCTGCTGCCTCAAATTCTTGCTGCGTCAAACCCGCTTCATTCCCTGACAGCAGCAATGCCACTGTCCACATGCCCGCATTGAGCCCTTCGGTGATACCCGGTACTGAGTCATCGACTTTCACACATGTTTTTACATCATCTACCGCCAGTTCAATCATGTTCTTAAGCAGCATATAGGGCGCAGGTCGTCCACCAGCCGCAAGATCATCGGTTGCCACAGCGCAATCAGGGCTAAACCCATTTGCTTTTGCCGCTGGCAAGAGTTCATTCAATACCACTCGCGGATAACCCGTACATGATCCAATCTTAATACCTTGATCTCGTAGTCCAGCAACCACCTGTTTTGTCCCTGGGATCAAATCAGCATGTTGGGCTACTTTGGCGATTTGAAGTGGCATGAAAGTTTGGTAAATTTTATCGATGTCATTGGTGTCCATCGGCTTACCGAATTTAGCCTGCCAACGTTGATCAACGTCTGATAATTCACCGACACATTTAATGTGGTCCCACTTGCCAAGCCCCATCGGCACTCTGGCTTCCGCTAGCGAGATATCGAAATCGTATTCACGTTTAAATGCTTCAACAAAGATAGACGTCGGCGCAAACGAGCCAAAATCAACGACAGTTCCAGCCCAATCAAACATTACCGCTTGTACTTGCTTCATCATTTTTATCCTAAAATGCTGTTATTCAATCAACTCTAAGCAGCTAGTGCTAAGCACAAGCTTAAAGACACTCATGCAGTCGAATCGGTGGCTTCTGAGATCGCTTGCTCGACAATATCGAGTGCTTTAGCTAAGTCTTCCCGTTCAATGATTAATGGCGGACTCAGCTGTAATACGTTACCTTGCGAAACTTTAAAACTGACGCCTAATTCAAGGCAGCGATATAGCACCTGCTCGGCAGCATCAAAAGCACGCTCTTTAGTTACCCTATCGGTAACGAGTTCGATCCCCCACAGCAAGCCAATGCCACGAACATCCCCAATAATAGGAAAACGTTGTTTCATGCTTTCTAAACGATCAGCGACATAAGCAGCATCGTCTCGCACTTTCTCTAACAGGTTTTGCTGCTCAATCACTTCCATTGTTGCGAGCGCAGCAGCACAACCCATTGGGCTTTTTTCATGGGTGTAATGCCCTAAAGACACATGCGCTGCCGTGTTGCATTCATCCTTAGTGACCAAAGCCGCCATAGGAACAACACCGCCACCTAGCCCTTTACCAATGCAAAGCATGTCAGGCTCGATCCCCATAGCTTGGTGGGTGAACCATTCACCCGTACGACCCATGCCATTAGGAATATCATCGATAATAAGCATCACATTGTGGCGGTCACAGATTTCTCGTATGCGTTGCCAGTAGGCTTTACTCGGCACTTGCACATCGGTATTACGCACACCTTCAGCAATGAACGCGCCAATGCCACCTTCTTTCTCAATCACATACTCAAGGTAATCGGCATAGTGAACATCGCTGCCACTTTGCGAAGGAAATGCGCCGCGATAGCTCACCGCGGGCGGAATGCGTTCTACCCCCGCCATTAATGGCCCCATACCTTCACGAAAACAGGCTTCACCACCCACTGAAATCGCATCCAATGACGCACCATGGAACGAATCCCACAAGGAGACCACTTTATAATTGCCCGTGATATAACGCGCTAACTTTAATGCCATCCCCACCACGGATGTACCACCCGGCGCAAACAACACACGGTTAAGATCACCACCTGCAATCTCAGTGAGCTTCTTGGCGCAGTCTATTGCCGTTTGATGCGTAAAACGACGCGGTGAAAACGGCAGACTCGCCAGCTGTTGTTGAATTCGGCTTAATACATGCGGATGGCCATAACCCAATTGATGGACATTGTTGCCATGAAAATCCATGTAGCGCTTACCCGCAGCGTCTTCTAGGTAAATACCATTCGCCCCAACCAGTGCATCTAAACAGGGTGTCGACATGGCTTGATGCAAAAAGTATTGGCTGTCTTGCGCTAACATGGTCTGCGTTTGTTGGTCAGCAATAGATTCAACCCAGCGTTCACGTGCGGGCGTGATATTAGTATCCCCTTCACTGCGTAGCGCGCGCGTCCCCATATGACTCGTTATTTGATTTGGGATCTGACTCGGCATTTGAGTCGGCACCTGAGTCTCTACTTCAGCGCCTGTCGCTTGCCCTTGCGTAGCTTGAACTGGAATGACGTGACCCTGTAACTCAGCCATTATTGATTACCTGCCAACCAGTACATAGATTCACTTACTGCTGTGATTAAGTTTTCAATATCATGATTGTGCACATCGCCAATGTTACCGATGCGGAAGCAATCAGCATGAGAGACTTTGCCAGGGTAAATAACGAAACCTTTTTCTTTCAGCAAATTGTAGAACGGCTTAAAGTCATAATCAGGATGTTCTGGCGAGTAGAAAGACGTGATGATTGGAGAGTGCAATTTAGAAGGTAACAGGCATTGAATGCCGAGCTTTTCCATGCCTTCGACCAGAATCTTTTGGTTGGTCGAATAGCGATTAAAGCGAGCAGCAACGCCTCCTTCTTCGGTCAGCTCAATCAGTGCTTGATGAAATGCTCGTACCGTGTGCGTTGGCGAGGTAAAACGCCACTTCCCTTGGTTGAGCTCCATGCATTGCCATTGATCATAAAGATCCAACGACAGCGAACGTGCTAAGCCTTTGCAACGTTCAAGTACGGTTTGTTTCGCAATGACAAAACCAAAGCCCGGTACACCCTGAATACATTTATTTGCAGAGCTGATCATAAAGTCGATCCCAAGCTCGCCAATATCCATAGGGATACCACCAAAGCTCGACATTGCATCGAGGATCATGATTTTGTTGTGCGATTTAACCACATCACACACAGCTTCAATCGGGTTCAGCATCCCTGTGGTAGTTTCACAGTGCACCATAGCAACATGGGTAATCGCAGGATCTGTTTCTAATACATCAATTAACTGATCAACACTTGGCTGGGTGACTTCGTCTAATTCAATGACATGATGAGCAATATTAAGATATTGCGCGATTTGCCCAATACGCTCACCGTAAGCACCGTTGTTCACCACTAATAATTTACCATCAGCAGGAATCACACTACCAATAGTTGCCTCTACAGATGCCGTTCCACTCCCCTGCATTAATACACTTGTGTAGCCATGATGCTGCGTCGCTAATTGGACTAATTGCTGTCGGATCACCTGAACAATGTCTTTGTTATAGTCATCATCCCATGTGCACCAATCTTTTAGCATGGCTTCACGCACACCACGTGAGGTCGTGAGTGGGCCCGGTGTTAACAGTAAATATTGATTATCAACGTTTTCCATTGCGCTCTTTCCATTTGGACTACACCAGATTGGAAAACTATAACGACTCAGGCGATTGCCTGTAAATGCCTTAGCGACAGAGTTAATAAAACTTTCATATTCCGTTTTCCTCCTCTCTTTAGTCTGTTTTTACGCTGTCATCTCTGCCTCATAAAACTGTTAACAAAGTGACATCATCCAATCATTGAACTGTCATATTGCCGCTCTAGCATCATCCTTGCCGCATCAATCTGGTACATACCAATTTAAGTTCATGGAGAACAAAAATGAAAAACCGTTGGATCATTGCACCCTTAACTGCCATCGCTGCACTGACTGCAACTTCTGCTTTTGCTGCTGAAGAGCTGACTGTTTACACCGCTTTCGAAACGGATATGCTAGCGAAATTCAAATCAGGTTTTGAGCAAGCAAACCCAGATATCAAGATTAAATGGGTACGTGATTCAACGGGGATCATGACGGCTAAATTACTCGCTGAGAAAAACAATCCTCATGCCGATGTGGTCTGGGGGTTAGCAGGATCATCGATGGCACTGCTGAAAGATAACGGTGTGCTCAAGCCTTATTCACCAAAAGGGTTAGACCAAATCCGTACCACTATGGTTGATCCTGAAGATAACAAAGCTTGGTTTGGTAACGATGCTTTCTTCAATGCTGTGTGTTTCAACGAAGCGGTGGCAAAAGCACAAAACCTCCCTAAGCCTGAAACATGGGAAGACCTCCTAAAGCCTGAATATAAGGGCCAGATTGCAATGCCAAACCCTGCCTCGTCGGGAACGGGTTACATGCAAGTGTCAGCATGGATGGAACTCATGGGTGAAGACGCAGCATGGGATTACATGAGCAAACTGGATAGCAATATTGCACATTATACCCACTCAGGTTCTAAGCCTTGTGTGCAAGCGGGGATGGGCGAAGTTGCTATCGGTATTTCTATGGCGATCCGTGGGGCTAAATTGAAATCGCAAGGTGCACCGATAGACATTATTCTGCCGAAAGGCGGTGTCGGTTGGGAGTCAGAAGCGGTTGGTCTTGTGAACACTCAATCAGATGCGGCAAAACGCTTAGTGGATTGGTCTATCTCTAAACAAGCCAATAAGCTTTACAACGAGTTCTACCCTGTTGTTGGCCACAGTAATGTCAGTACACCCGTGAAAAACTACCCGAATGTCGAAGAAGCCATGGTGAAGATGAACTTTTCTAAAATGGCGGCAAACCGCAGTGAAGTTTTGAAGGCGTGGTCTAACCGATTCGATGCAAAATCAGAGCCTCGTGGTTAGCAATTAATAAGGTCATTCATCTAAATAAAAACGGTGCCTTTGCACCGTTTCCTTTATCACTCTACAGCCACTAAAATGGTTAAAATGTGCCATTTATATCCTTAGTCAACGACACTTAGCTCCGAGGCAATGAGTGATTCAGGTTTGAAAACTGTATCCAATTTCTTACTTTGGAAGTCACTTTCTTCTAACATCGCCAACTCCTTTTTCATCTCTGAAAGCTCACGTTCCATATAAGAAATATTTCGTTTAAGCATTTTCATTTCCATCATTATTCCTCATCCAGTTATTTCGTTTCAAAATAACAAAATTGAGTCGACTAAAAAATGACCAGCAATTCAATTACTTTTTTTAGTTCGACAAATAAACCGTGATTCAGCCAACATTAAGTATTAACTTAGTTGCATAAGTTCGCCACTGTGCAGTTGTCTTTTTTCCGTCAACCTAATGTCATTTTGCTGTAACACCCTCTCGCTAAATTTGGTATATACCAAATGATTGAGTGTAAACATGGAAACTTATCTACAGATCGAAAGTGTTAGTAAACAATTTGGCCAATTCACAGCCCTTAACAACATTTCTCTTGAGATCAATAAAGGCGAATTCATCTGCTTTCTTGGTCCATCAGGTTGCGGTAAAACAACCCTATTACGTGCCATTGCAGGGCTAGATCTCGCCAGCAGCGGAAAGATCCTTCAAAGTGGTAAAGACACCACTTTTTTATCCCCAGAAAAGCGTGATTTTGGCATTGTTTTTCAGTCCTATGCGCTGTTTCCTAACTTAAATGTTTTCGACAACATTGCATTGGGTCTTCGCAACCAAGGTAAAAGCATTAAAGAAACCGATGACATCGTTAACCATTGGTTATCCGTAATTGGTTTACCCAAATCGGGCATTAAGTTCCCCAACCAACTGTCTGGGGGCCAACAGCAAAGAATTGCACTTGCCCGTGCCTTATCATTATCACCAGGTTTGTTACTGCTTGATGAACCTTTGTCGGCTTTAGATGCAAAAGTACGTACTCATCTACGTGAAGAGATCCGTCGTTTACAGCGTCAACTCGGAATTACCACCATCATGGTGACCCACGATCAGGAAGAAGCTTTAGCGATGGCTGATCGTATTGTGGTGATGAATCATGGTGTTATTGAGCAAGTTGGTACACCTCAAGAGATCTACCAACAACCCGCTTCACGCTTTGTTGCTGAGTTTGTGGGTAATATGAATTTCATTCCTAGCTCTGTGGTTAGCGATAACGAAATTCGCATTGGGGAGTCGTTACTAGAAAAGCCTTGTGACTCCCTGAGCCGTGGCGATCGTTTTGAACTTGCACTACGGCCTGAAGATCTTCATTTTACCGCCGACAAACAACTGTCGGACTCCTCTTTCCTCGTCAAAATTGAAGACTTAGAGTTCCAAGGCACCTATGTTCGCGCTGAGTGTAAGTTGCAAGGCGAACACCTTGCTAAGAACATTAAAGTCGATGTACCTATTCGAGAAACACGCCGCTTGGGATTGGAGCGTGGTCATTTCATGCATATCAATATATCGAAACAACACGCTCACATTTTTCAGCTAAATAGATAAGGTCTGTACACATCATGGATACGACGATGAATCCCCCACATTCAGTGGCTCGCCACTATGTATTTCAGCTAAAAAACAAATTAAGCAGTGACAACGTCACCTTGGTGATCATTCTTATCTTACTGACTTTAATGATGGGAGTATTTGTCCTTGGTCCGCTCGCCAGTATGCTGCAAAAAAGTGTGCAGGACACCCAAGGCCATTACGTGGGGATGGCTAACTTTGCCGAGTATTTAACCTCTCCAGCACTGTGGCAGTCAGTTCAAAACACGGTGACTATTGGGCTTATCGTGACCATGAGTGTTGGCATCTTAGCGTTTGGTTATGCGTATGCGTTAACCCGTAGCTGCATGCCATTTAAAGGGCTGTTTACCATATTAGGTTCTGCGCCTATTCTTGCGCCGTCACTTTTACCCGCCATCAGTTTAATTTACTTATTTGGTAATCAAGGCATCGCCAAAGAGCTGTTATTTGGCCAATCCATTTATGGCCCAATAGGTATTTCGATGGGTTTAATCTTTTGGACCTTCCCTCATGCACTGATGATATTGTCAACGTCACTAAAAACATCCGATGCGCGTTTGTATGAAGCCGCTAGAGCGCTGGACACTTCCCCCTTCAAAACCTTTTTTGTGGTGACACTACCTGCCGCGAAATACGGCTTAATCAGTACCTTGATCGTCGTTTTCACCTTAGTCGTGTGTGATTTTGGTGTACCTAAAGTCATTGGCGGGCACTACAACGTATTAGCCACAGACATTTTTAAGCAAGTTGTTGGGCAACAAAACTTTTCAATGGGCGCGGTAGCCAGTGTGGTGCTATTGCTGCCAGCTGTGTTGGCCTTTGTTGGCGATCGTTGGGTACAGAAAAAACAAAAAGGCATGTTTGATTCACGCTCCGTCGCCTATGTACCGACACCAAGTGCGCTGCGTGATAGTGTTTGCTTTACTTTTTGTGCTGTTATTTCTTTCGCTATTTTGGCCATCATCGGCATGGCGGTTTATGGCTCACTCGTTACCTTTTGGCCATGGAACTTAACCCTAAGTTTTAATAACTACAACTTTGCGGAATTCAGTACTTATGGCTGGGAACCGTACTTTAATTCATTAAAACTGGGTAGCTTAGTTGCCGTTATAGGAACAATCGTTATTTTCTTAGGTGCGTACTGTATCGAGAAAGGTCGTAGCTTTGGTGCATTACGTAGCTTACTGCAAATGTTCGCTATTATTCCAATGGCTGTACCAGGTTTGGTGCTGGGCTTGGGCTATATATTCTTCTTTAATCACCAAGCTAACCCGTTTTCTATGCTGTATGGCACCATGGCGATTTTGGTTATCAATACCATTATTCACTACTACACTGTGGGTCATATGACGGCGCTAACAGCCCTTAAACAGCTCCCTGCCGAGGTAGAAGCTATTTCGGCCTCTATCAAAATGCCACAGTACAAGACCTTCTTTAAAGTGACTGTACCGGTATGCGCCCCTGCGATTTTAGAGATTGCGGTGTACTTATTTGTTAATGCGATGACCACAACCTCTGCCATTGTGTTCTTATATGCGACCGATACTATGCCTGCTTCTGTTTCCGTTCTTAACATGGACGATGCAGGGCAAACCGGTCCCGCAGCGGCGATGTCTGTGATGATATTATTGACTGCAGCAGTGATAAAATTGGTGCATGTGGGTTTAAATAAAACACTCGATCACCATACCCAAGCGTGGCGTAAACGCTAAATACACTCTTCAAGTTTATAGATAAACACTGTGAGTGAATGGCTTACAGTGTTTCTAATCGGCCTATATATGTGCATTCGAGATCCATTACCCCACTTCTTCAACCACCCTACGGCTTTCCAGCAATGTGATACTAGCGGTGCTGATAGGTACGCTATATTTTACATTCCATTAAGCTTCACTCTTTGGCATCATAATGCTTATCCGATTGATGCCTCTGACAAAACCAGTATGGCGATGTTTTGTCTCCACATTTTGTTATCACAGAATGAGTAATCGAATTGGCATTTAACCAGAAGGCAAATTGTGCAATACATAAAAATCATGGAAGCGATCAACGAGCAAATTGACGCAGGGTTACTCACTGCGGGAAACAAGCTTCCTGCTGAAAGAAAGCTAGCTGAATCATTTAATACCACGCGGATCACTTTACGTGAATCTTTGGCGTTACTTGAATCAGAAGGAAAGCTATACCGTGAGGATCGCCGTGGTTGGTTTGTGTCACCCGAACCACTTCGCTATGACCCGACATTAACAACAAACTTTTCATCTATGGCTACAGATCAAGGCCGTGTGGCACGTTCTGAATTACTGGACGCCAAATTAGTGCCAGCAAGTCGCCGGGCTGCATCTTTGTTGAGTGTTTCTCCGTTCACGGAAGTCTATCGCATTGATCGTTTACGTTTTCTTGATGAGCGACCCGTTATGGTAGTCACCAATTTTATACTGCCAGAATACTTCCCTAATTTGCTTGAACTCGATGTGACGACATCACTTACCGACACATACCGTGAACACTACAATACCTTGTACGCGAAAACGCGTTATCGAGTCAGCACTACATCTCTATTAGGGGAAACAGCCCAAGCATTACGAGCAACGGCAGGCAGCCCTGCAATGTTCATAGAGCGTTTAAATTACGACCAGCATGACCGCATGATTGATTGTGATTTGGAATATTGGCGACACGACGCATTAAGTATTGAGTCTGTCGCAACGCTGTCAAAAGGCTAAACAAGAAATAAAGTCAGGCAAGGTGGTCGGTTAAAAAAGCAAGAACGAGATCCCCTCATCGTTCTTGCCTTTAATCGATAATAATCTATGGTTAGTTAACGCTGAGCTCTCCGCTAAGAACAGCAATTGTTTCCCTAAATTCTTCAGTACGTTTTAACGCATTAATAAAAGGCAATGTTTGTGAACGAAACGCATTCATTAAAGCCTCTCCCTGCGTGTTCACATCCAAGCTAACATCCATCGCAACAGCAGCGATGCACGCTTGTACTTTTTCATCATTAACGTTTAGTTCTACCACACGGCATAACTGTATTAAGCTTCTTATTCTATTTTGAATCATTGTATAACCTGTCATACATCCTAGTTAAATAAAACCTAAAGGTTAAATAGGATGGTTAATTTTTATTATTATAAAAACAAATAAAACATCGTTTAAATTCCATCGAACCATAGCAAAATAACGCCATTAAACTCAAGAGAATCTACAAAAACTGTTTAATATAACACTTAAAGGCCATGGGAAAGATTTGCGGAACACAAAAGCAACCTATCCCACCAACAACAGGGTCTTCAGCCTTCCAACAACTGTTCATTAAGAATATTGAGGATAGCGTTAAATTCATCTGTTGTTTGAAGAGCACCCATAAAGATGCTTGATGGTGCTTGGTATGCGTGAATAAAACAATCACCCAATTCACTATCTTGAAGGTTATCATTCATCGATATCGCAACAATACTTGCTTTAGCCTTGTTATTGTGAATATTTACATTCATTTCTTGGCAAAACTGTATTAACCACTTTACTCGATTACGGATCATTGATACTCACCCATTAATAAAACATTGTTTCCATTAGGTGTGAACTTATCAATTAACCGCGAAGTTATCCAGTAACTTTGCTCAATATCACTAATTATGTGTCATTGAAGCATATTTTGACCCAAACTATTATCACCACATCAATTAATGACACAATCATCACTAAGCTAACATCTTAATATTCAGCCTTGCTAGTTTTTATAAAATCACCCACTTCACCGTTGAGAATATCAAGTACCATATTAAACTCAGAGGTACTACTGAGTGCACTGATAAATAACGAAGATTGTGTTCGGTAAGCAGACATTAATGCTGCGCCCAATTGATTATCATGAATATTTTCATTCATAGAAACAGCCACAATACACGATTTCACATTATCATCAGCAAGATTAATTTCCATCATCTTACCGAAGTGAATTAACTTTCTAATTTTATCAACAATCATAATTTTATTAAACGGTTAGGGTTTTATATAATAGGAAGTATTATTACCAAAGATATTTACTATAACAAACAGAATCCCCAGTAATATTAAGTAACTGGTGAAATTGAGGAGTCATTTTTATGGTTGTTAAAAATAATGAGTGGCTTGGCGATTCTATGACGCTATGTAAGTTTGATTCAATCTGACCTTCACACTTTTTGTAGTTAATAGCAACTATAGTTATTGCGACTTTAACTTTATCTGTACTAACATCTAACTCACAGGCCTTTGCAACATCAAGAACACTTTTCAAGTAAGATTTCATCTCAAGGGTTTCCAACGCTTCTTCAACGTTGTTATCATCAAGCTTAATCCCAACACCTCGAATAACCTCTAGCATTTCTTTGATATTAGTAACGTTATTATTATTCATTTTTCTCTTCCTGTCGTTTAAGGCAGGCTAGTTTGTCTTGTGAAGGAAAGATACTCAAATTAACTTTTATTAATTTTAACATACTTAAATTACAAACACTTAGAGTAGAATCATTACTCTAAAATCACTTCCCCCGCCCATCAGATAAGCATTGAGGTGCATTTAAAAAACAGCAGTGTGAGTGGTAATATAGAAAACAGACTGATAAATTCAATTAATATCTGTGCATATTTTCCTTATAATCACTTCTGATATTGATCATACATTAACATTTATTCAAATAACGCTACTTAACTCGCAACTTCACACTATTCACAAAATAAAAATCAATAACATGAACGATATACATTTAAGGGCTCCAGCTAATTCAATCACCTAGGTATAGACATGTTGTTAATATTTAGCAATGAATAATATAACCTACCCAAGAATTAACCTTTATCCGATTTACCTGCTGCATTCGCAAACTTTGCGAGTTGCTTATCAAACCAAAACGGTTTTTTATTTTCATCTTCTGCCGCTTCTTTTCTGCGAATAGCATTACGTACCATCATTGCACCTATCCAGCGGATCGGTTCAGGTGGGAAATACCCTTTAGGCCCAGTAGTCAGTCCACATTGGCTCCATTTATTCTCTTGTCCTAGTACTAGAGAAGACAGAATTTTTCCGCCGATCCATGTTTGAGCAACACCATTACCGGAATACCCAAGACCATAATAAATATTCGCGTTCTGTTTCAACTTACCAAAGAAAGGTAACCCTGTGGTCGAGCGATCTGACGCCCCTGTCCAAGTGGCTGCAAAACCTTGTTGTGACAGCGATGGGAATAAACGATTAAATGACTGGCGTAATATATTGGTGTACTGGCTAGGTTGATCAAATACTTTGCTTATCTTATTGGCAAACGAGAAGTAGTTGCCTCCCTTCCCTAACATTAATCGTCCATCTCGTGTTGTTCGGTAATAATGAACAAATATGCGCGAATCAACGACGGTTTTACCATCTGAAAGGCCTATCGCATTGAGTTTTTCTGGAATAGGATCTGTGATTGCCATATCCGAAGAGACCAATACCACACTGCGTTTAAACTCTGGGAACTTCTCCATCATCCATGCGTTCAAGGCGAGTACAACCTTCCCTGCGTAAATATCAGCTTCTGGTGTTGTTATCGTAATAGGCACATCGGTATTAATATCTTCCATTGGTGTATTTTCATAAACAACGACACCCATTTTTTCAGCGACACGTTTAAGGCCGCGCACTAGCTTAGCCGGTTGAACACTTGCTGCCGCAGGCGAATAATAGCCTTCACAAGGTAAACGAGACCCAGCGTCTTGCTGAACACGATCTATCTGCCATTGCTGCCAACTATTGATTTCATGTCGGTCAAGCGCCGCTAACACAGGATCCATTCCGCCTTGTTGTGCTGCATTTGTTGAGGTATATAAAGTGCCATCGACACGCAACTCAGCATCAATGTCATGCTGCTGGCAAAAGCGTTCGATTTCAAAAACGGCTTGTTCTGATGCTTGTACTAAACGAATCGCCTCTTGCTCACCGTAGAGCTTTTTCATCGACAAATATTTAGTGGACCATGTCAGCATGCATCCACCATTACGGCCAGATGCCCCACTACCACACAAGCCTTTGTCTATTACAACCACATCCAACTCTGGTTGCTGCTGTTTAATATTAATAGCTGTCCATAGCCCGGTGTAACCACCACCGACAATACATACATCTGTTTGTGTATCTCGCGTCAGTACATTCGGTGATGAAAGCGGTTCTTGCTTCATTGCCTGATCGAACCAATATGGCTGGAAACGACTGTCATTTAATGTGCTGGTCTTATCTGATTCCAATACCTGCTTTGTTTCTGTATTCGTTTGCATAAACTGAACCGCCCTTTCTATTCAGACTCATAATGACAACCCCACTGGTATAGACCAGCACCCTGATTACTACTTTACCAAATGGAGGTTAAGGCTCAATACATCCACTATCAGTGACACAGAAAATTCATTTTGGTCTTTTTTCTGTCATAGAAATTATCTTTATAGCTAAGATCGAAAAAAGCGCTGGCGTGAATACATTTTCAGGAATAGAATCCACTTGTTTGGGGAGTAGTCACACTCTACTGACTGTAATTAGCGATGCTTGCTAAGCGCATAAGTGAATGTTCGCCTGTCGTCATCCCGGAGCCTCATTGCTCCCGGCAGCCGTAAGTTAATGACCTATCATCAACTTTGACAAGACCAACGCCATTAATGATGTACGCCCTAGGTGTACCTGTACGTAATGCGCGGAAGGTCAAAGTCAGCCATCTATATTAGTGCTCTTGCCTTCCGCGTGATCTGGAAGGAGTAAACCCTATGAGCCTTTTTTCTTACGAAGGCTTCGCCGTTCTAACGTTGTTAATGTTAGCGCTCGATTTATATCAAACCCGTGGTGGTAAAATCACCATTAAAAAAGCGGCTATTTGGAGCTTATTTTGGGTTGCACTCGCGTTAATCTTTAATGTTGTTATCTACTTCTACTGGCCCGTTATGGCACCAGACAGTAGCTATACAAGCAATGAAGCGGCAACCGCATTTTTAACTGGTTACTTGCTCGAAAAATCACTTAGCGTCGACAACTTGTTTGTTTTTGCATTGATTTTCGGTCAGTTTGCTGTACCTGAACATTTACGCCCTCGCGTACTCATGTTAGGTGTAGTCGGCGCATTGTTATTGCGTGCAGTCATGATCAGTGTGGGTGCGCAGCTATTGGCTGAGTTCCATTGGGTGCTATACATCTTTGCCGCATTCTTACTCTACACAGGCTACAAATTGTGGCGTGAAGAAGATGAAGCACAGGAAGATTTCTCAAACAGCTTACCTGTTCGTCTCGTGAAGAAATGTGTACCTGTATCTGATGAATATCACGGCAACAAAATGTTGTTCAAAGGGAAAACAGGCTGGATTGCTACACCGCTACTCATCGTCGTCGCTGTGATTGCACTAACCGATGTGATGTTTGCGCTAGATTCAATTCCTGCAATCTTTGCCGTAACTCAAGAACCTTTCTTGGTACTAACAGCAAATGTATTTGCACTATTGGGCTTACGTTCGCTGTACTTTGTACTGGAAGGCATGTTGACGCGTTTCTGCTACCTACGCGTGGCATTGGCGTTTATTCTGAGCTTCATTGGTATCAAGATGCTATTAATGGAAACGGCTTACGCGATTCCTACACCGGTATCTTTAGCTGTTATTGCACTGACTATTACGATCGCTATTTCAGCATCTTTGTGGAAAACACGCGATCAAGCTGTTGTCGTAAAAGCAGATGTTAACGCTAATAATGAATCATAAGCCTATCTGCTAGCAGTTAATCTGCTGAGGTTAAAATCAGGTAATAAAAAACCGCGAAAATTCGCGGTTTTTTTATATCTGGATATTTTTATCTCTATAAATTGCCGCTATAGCTAGCGATTAACGAATACCGTGGAGAAACTCAGCACGTGTTGCAGGGTTCTTTTTGAAGATACCACTAAGAGCTGTGGTGGTCGTTTCACTGGTTGCGTCCATCACACCACGTGATTTCACACAGTAGTGCGTCGCATCAATCGTTACTGCAACATCATCACTTTCCAGTAACGTCTGTAAAGCGACTAAGATCTGTTGCGTTAAGCGCTCTTGTACTTGTGGACGCTGTGCGAAGAAACGCACAATGCGGTTAATCTTGGATAAACCAATAATTTTACCACGCGGAATATACGCCACCGTCGCTTTACCATCGATAGTCACGAGGTGGTGCTCACAAGTACTGGTTAAGGTAATGTTTTTAACCCGCACCATTTCATCACACTTCATCTTATTTTCGATGACGGTAATTTTAGGGAAGTTAGCATAATCTAGCCCAGAGAAAACTTCATCGACATACATTTTCGCAATACGATGCGGAGTTTCCATCAAGCTATCATCGCTTAAATCTAGCGAGAGCAACTCTAAGATCTCACGCATATGGAATTCAATTTTCTCTTTTTTCTCTTCTCGACTAACCTTCTTCTCGGTCATCGGAGTTTCAAGGCCACGTGCCGCTAGGGCGTCGCGCACTAACAGTGCGGATTCACTTAATGCTGTCATTCTTTCCCTCCACTTGGCTCAGGCCTAAATGCGAAATAGCCTAATTTACAATGCCAGTGCTTAAATCTGCCCCGAAGGATACCGCCAAATGAGAAGAATTACACCTCGTAATTAGTAGGTGTTTAGACACTCGCAAACGTTTTCCCTTCAAGAGACTCAATATATAAGCTTAACAAAACAAGAGATTCCACATTTTAGCCATATTTGGTATAGGGCATAGTCAGATTTTTTGTCATAATTAACCCAGAAGGAATCAATAGAGAAATCATTGTTCTATTTGATGTTCTTTTCCTAATAACGAAATAAGCCAAGACTTATCATTTAGTCCCACCGATTTAGTTCTGTGGGTACATCACTAACGACGGACACGACTGATTATGGGATGTTGCGATACTCCGGGCCTAATGCCTATCGAAACTGCTCTTGAAAAAATGCTTGCTCAAGTAACAGCACTTGAAGCAAAAAACACCATTGCCCTACCCGATGCAATGGGCCATGTGATTGCTGAAGATATTCGCTCGCCAATTAACGTTCCACCTTTTGCTAACTCAGCAATGGATGGTTACGCTGTTCGCACCGCAGATCTGGCTAATGCCGATACCCTAACCCTTGCGGGTAAATCTTTTGCAGGTATCCCTTTCGAGGGTGAGTGGCAAGCAGGCCAATGTATTCGCATCATGACTGGCGCCCAAATGCCAGAAGGTGCTGACGCCGTCATCATGCAAGAAGAAACCGAAGTCGATGGCGACAATATTCGTTTCTTGATAAAGCCACCAGCCAATGACAACGTCCGCCCTATCGGTGACGACGTGCGCTTAAATGATGTGGTAGTTGCTAAAGGCTCTCGCGTCACTGCACGTGAAATGCCACTGCTTGCCTCTTTGGGTATAGCTACAGTTTCCGTACTTGTTCGCCCTAAAGTGGCTTTCTTCTCGACAGGTGATGAACTTCGTCCATTAGGGGAAACCCTCGCCGCTGGCCAAATCTACGACAGCAACCGCTACGGTATTCGTGCCTTACTTGAGAAGTTCGGCTGTGATGTTTTAGATCTTGGTATTATTCCTGATAGCCCAGAACAACTGCGTGAAGCTTTCCATAAAGCATCAACTGAAGCGGATGTAGTGGTAACATCTGGCGGCGTTAGTGTCGGTGAAGCTGACTACACCAAAGATATTTTAGATGAACAAGGTGAAATTGGTTTCTGGAAAATAGCCATGAAGCCGGGCAAACCTTTTGCATTCGGAACCATCAATAATGCTTGGTTCTGTGGCTTACCGGGTAACCCTGTTTCAGCCATGCTGACCCTGTATCAATTAGTGCAGCCTATGCTAGCTAAACTTGCAGGCCACACGCAATACCAACCGCCACAGCGCCTAACAGCAAAAGCGACAACGTTATTCAAAAAACGCCCTGGCCGTACTGATTTCCAACGTGGTATTTACAGCATTAACGCTAACGGCCAAGTTGAAGTCGCAACAACGGGCAATCAAGGTTCTGGCGCATTTAATTCTATGCACCATGCTAACTGTTTTGTTGTGCTAGAACTTGAACGTGGTCGTGTTCAAGCGGGTGAAGACGTGACGATTGAGCTATTCAATCACACTATGTACTAAATATTTTGTACTAGGTAATTTGTACTAAATGCATTTGTACTCAATACATTTGCACTAAGTGTAGTTATATCGCTTCACTTTGAATGAGCGTATTTCATCAATGCGCTTTATTCCATGATTTAAAACGTTACGTTTAATAGGATTTACTGTGGTTGAATTAACCGATGCAGAAATGCTTCGCTATAACCGTCAAATTATTCTGCGCCAGTTTGATTTTGATGGTCAGGAAGCGCTCAAAGCATCATCAATGCTTATTCTTGGTGCTGGTGGTTTAGGTTGTGCCTCTACGCAGTACCTTGCTGCAGCTGGTGTCGGCAAACTCACGCTTATTGACGATGATAAAGTTGAAGTGTCTAACTTGCAGCGTCAGGTATTACATAACGATAGCACTGTGGGTCAGCTAAAAGTTGATTCAGCAAAACGCGCCCTCGAAACGATTAATCCCAACTTACACGTTGAAACCATTGCGAAGCGTCTCGACGATGCTGCTTTGTTAACGCTGATTGAACAACATAGCTTAGTGCTTGATTGTAGTGATAATGTCGATACGCGTAATCAACTTAATCGCTTATGCTTCCAAACCAAAACACCGCTAATTTCTGGCGCGGCGATTCGTATGGAAGGTCAAATCAGTGTGTATACCTACCAAGACGATCAGCCTTGTTATGAGTGCCTAAGTACTTTATTTGGCCAACAAGCATTAACCTGTGTAGAAGCAGGAATCATGTCACCTGTTGTCGGTATTGTCGGTGCTGTTCAAGCGATGGAAGCCATTAAGGTCGTGGCAAACATGGGAACACCACTAACCGGTAAAATTTTGATGCTCGATGCGATGTCGATGAATTGGCGAGAAATGAAATTAGGCAAGCAGCCAAGCTGCCCTGTTTGTAGCTAATCCGTTCATATTGCATCTATTAATTTTAGCCCCACCAATAAAAACACCGCGAGAAATGACATTTCATCGCGGTGTTTTTTTATATCGTGTTTTCTTCTTTTAATCGTAATCACACACACTGCCTCAATTACGTTATTTACTCTGACTTACTCAAACACTCTATCGGCTGGTGTATCCTCGACTCTACTTACCTATCCGTGAGCCACAATCATTCCCAATGCTAATGATAAAAAGAAAGCAAAACTGACAAAGTAACTCGCCCAAGTCATTGCTGAATTTGCAGACATTTTATTTCCCTATAATTACGACTAAAACAATTAAATTGTTATTGATTTGACTAGTTAAAAGTACGTAGATATGAAGTTAGCGGCTACATGTTATAGCCGCATTACATTCACTAAAATTCATCTAGGTTCGGTGTAATTCGAATATCAATACGGCGGTTTTTCTGGCGACCAGAGGCTGTATCATTGTCAGCAATTGGGCTCACTTCACCAAAACCATAAGTATTTACTTGTTCTTTATCAACACCGCGTAATGTGAGGTAATTTGAAACGGATTTCGCGCGTTTATCGGATAATGAACGGTTGTACTCATCGCGACCTAAGCTATCGGTATGCCCACCGATGAATACTTTGGATTTTTCGTTCTTTGCTATCAGTGCAGATAAAGCACTCAATACTTTATGACTATCGCTACGAATGTACGCACTGTTGTAATCAAAACTTCGATCGCCATCGAGTAAGATTGTGATCTGATCGCCATTACGACTAATCACACCATCTTCTCGCTCAATAATGCGTTCAGCTTTAGTATATAGCTGACTCATATAACGATCAGCTGCTGATTCATTGTAGGTTTCTTGAGCCTGAGATTGACCATCACCATTCGACTGGCATCCCAGCATAACTAAAGATGCTATAGCCAGAGCACCAACCTTCATCCATTTCATTGTTCTTTTTCCTACTGTGAAATAAGAACAAACAGTAACAAATCGGACTTAAAGCAGCAGTGAAGATAAAAAGTAATATGGATTCACCTCGCAATATTAGTTTCTGTTTTCATGATGAAAAAGCGAAATATTGATATTCGCCTAACAATACGTTTGTTGCGCTTTTCAGTTTTAAATGCCTTTGGAAGTGTGTCGCTACGTTTAAGATGTTGGCATGATTTAAAGAATGCAATGCTATTAATCCTCCTCTTTATCCTAAATAGAAAAAGCCGAACATTTCTGCTCGGCTTTCATCCTAATCGCACTGGTTAACTATGCCTATTTAGCCTTAACCTGTGTATTTACTGTGTGATATACATATCACGGGTAAAGCGTGCATCGCCAGCATTCTCGATTGAATAACCACCGACTTTTGTTTGTTTTAGCACTGAACGTGTATAGAAATACAATGGAATTGCAGGCATCTCTTCTGCAAATACCTGCTCAGCTTTCTGGTAGAACTGGTTACGTTTGTTATCGCTAGGGGCTTTAATCGCACCTGCCATTGCTTTATCGTAATCAATATTACTCCAGCCAGAGTAGTTCATACCGTGGCTTTCAAAGTACGACAAGAATGTTGATGCTTCGTTGTAGTCACCTACCCATGCATAACGCGCCAACTCAAAGTCCTTCGCACTCAGTTTCTCTAGGAAAGTTTTCCATTCTTGGTTGGCTAGATCAACATTAACGCCTAGGTTTTTCTTCCACATTGAAGAAACAACTAACGCCAGTTTTTTATGTGACTCACTGGTGTTGTAAACCAGTTCAAACTCAAGTGGATTACTTGGGCCATAGCCCGCCTCTGCTAGCAGTTCTTTCGCTTTCTTATTACGCTCTTTCTGGCTAATTTCACCCCATGCGAGTTTCGGTGCTTCGAAGCCCGATACTGATGGTGGCGTTACGCCATAAGCAGGAAGCTGGCCTTGACCAAGAATAATGTTAGTCACAACATTACGATCAATTGAGTATGCTAACGCTTTACGCACACGCGCATCATCAAACGGGGCTTTATCCATATTGAACAAGTAGTAGTACGTACCTAGCGAAGGCATGGTTAGCAATTCATTCGGGCGTTCTTGTTTAATCGCTTTATATTGCTCAAGCGGAAATGACGAAGTGATATCAATTTCACCTGTACGGAAGCGATTATATTCAGCGGTCAAATCTTGAATTGGTAAGTAAGTCACTTGATTGATAACCGTTTTATCGTTATTCCAGTAGCGCTCATTTCGCTCTAGAATAATACGCTCATTCAATACCCACTTAGACAGTTTATAGGCACTGCTAGTCACAATATGTTCAGGCTTAGTCCAGCTATCGCCATACTTTTCAACGACGTCTTTGTAAACTGGGTATGTCGATGGGTGAACCATCATTTTGGTAAAGTATGGAACAGGCTGATCTAAGGTAATTTTCAGTGTGCGAGCATCGACGGCTTCAACACCCAACTCATCAATAGATTTCTCGCCTTTATTGATGGCTTCTGCATTCTTAAAGCGGGCCATGGTTAAATACCACGCATACGGTGCAGCCGTTGCTGGATTTATTGCTCGCTTTAAACTGTACTCAAAATCATTTGCGGTGATTGGCTGACCGTTTGACCACAGTGCATCTTCACGTAGGTGGTAAGTATAAACCATCCCCGTCTCATCTACTTCCCAGCTTTTAGCCAATGCAGGGATTACGTCGCCATTTAGACCTTCAGAAACAAGCCCTTCAAACATGTCTTGAATAACGCGTGAACTTGCAGTGTCAGACGAAAACGTCGGATCCAGTGTCGGTACTTCATCACCGTTACCACGTACAATTTCTTGTACTTTCGCTAACTTTACGCCAGCAGGTACATCAGCAGCTTGAACATTTGCAGTACAAGCCATCGCTACTGCTATTGCCACTACAGAGCTTTTTAACGCATTCATATTAAGTCCTTTTAAGTTTACGTAATAATTAAATTACCCGTACAGGTACAACACTCATCCATCATGTTATAACCACTTGTTTCTATTAATCATGTGAACAAGCCTAAATACCCATACATGTATAACATAAAAAGCACACTTGACTAGTTTTTAGATCACAAACAAGTGTTATGCATACTTCTTTTTGCATCTAAGTGACATCTCACATACTCGCGGTCGACCTTTGCAGTGGATAGCTCTGCGTGAAAATGGAGATAGGAATAGCGGCTGTTTCAACACATAAACTGGCGACACAAAAAAGCGCGCTTACTTTCTCAAGTAAGCGCGCTTTTTAACATCAAGGTATGATTAATCGTTGTTGATTAAACGAATACCTTCTCGTTCAATCACGATTAATCCTTTCTTGTACAAGCCACCGATTGTCTTTTTGAACAATGCCTTGCTTGTACGGAATTCTTTGAAAATCTCATCTGGTGATGATTTGTCGCTCAATGGGATAAAGCCATCTTTTTTGCCCAGTGTCGCGATCACTTTGTCTGCTAAGTCATCCACGCCGGCTTTACCTGCTTTTTGCAGTGACAGGTTAATTTTGCCATCTTCGCGGATTTCTTTAATGTAAACTTTAAGGCTCTTGCCAATAAACAGTTTACCAAATGCTTCGGTCTTAAATAATAAACCCCAGTGCTCGCCTTCAATCACCGCTTTAAAGCCAAGATCGGTTACTTCTGCAATTGTTACACGCACTTCTTGGCCAACTTGGTAGTTTGCCGGTGATTTATCAAGAAAACGGTTAAACTTGGTTGAACCTACGATACGACCAGACGCTTTATCTGTGTAAATGCGGATCATCACATCTTGGCCCACTTCCAAACGGCGGCGTTGCTCGCTGAATGGAACCAGCAAGTCTTTCATCAGGCCCCAATCCACAAATGCACCAATTTCGCATGTACCTACAACACGTAATAGTGCGAAGTCGCCTACTTTTGCTTTTGGCTGCGTTGTTGTCGCGATAATCTCATCATTAGAGTCAAAGTAGATAAATACTTCGAGCTTATCACCTAATTGAGTGCCCTCAGGGACAGAGGATTTCGGCAGTAGGATATTGCCAAAGTCATCACCACCATCAAGAAAAACGCCAAAATCTACTAATTTGACGACTTCTAATGTGTTGTATTGTCCAATTCTAATCATTCTATGACACTCTCAGGGTAAATAATTTCAATAGTATTGCTGAGCGCATTATACGTGATGTTAAACACTGCTGCCTGACCAATCTGAAATATTTTTGATGAAATTTCATGCTATTGAGTTTTACATCTGTAAAATCAACTGCTAAACGGCACTTAAATCAACTAGAATAAGAAAAACTCCAAGAGGTATATTGTCAGCGTGATCACTGTTGAAAAAAAAGATGGGCATAAACTTAAGATTTCCCATGTTATTCAAGAAACAACTAATCGACAGTTAGATTTCTATATTTTCGTGCCTGGTGAACTTGGCCTCACAGATAAAATCGTGAGTGAAGACGAGTTTTACCACAATGCAATTCATGGAAAACGTACCTACTACAGTGATGTAAACCACCTTCCTCTGGTTCATAGCCGTTTAGCCAGCCGTGGAAAATTATCCACGGAACAATACCGCTTAAGCTTAAGCCTCTATGCTTACCAATATGCCTTGGCGTTAGAAAAAACATCCGAGCAATTATTGGATGACAAGCAAGAGCGCACCATTGAAGAAGTAGAGGAAGTCGCACAGCTGACAGTGCGTATCCTAAAGCGTTTACGCCGAAGTATTCCTACCGATAAAAAGCTGCTGAAATACTACGAAAACATCGACAATTATCTCTCTTGGTTTACCGAGCAGCGCTGTCTAGCATTAGTGGCACATTTACCCCGCGGTAATGATTACAATGAAATCCGCGATATGTTGCTTGATGTCTGCAATAAAGAATCCGAGCACCGTACTAAGCACAATTATAACTCCAATAAAGCACTGCAAGACCCTACTCGTATGTCGAACAAAATGCGCTTATTACGCCGTTTGATCGAATACCCTGTCACGATGAGTGAAAAAACCATCGAGTTGGGTAACAACACGAAAAAAATCGTGACCGGTTTTGCCGCGGGCTTTGTGATGATTTTTGTCACCATAATGCTAATAAAAGCACGTGGTGTACTGGGCGATATTACCGCCTCTTTCATCGTTGTTCTGTCTTTCATTTATGCTGCACGTGAAGTTTTTAAAGACGATTTAAAACAAGTGCTATGGCGCTTAGTCCGAAAAAACAAACCTAAGTGGCGTAAGCAATTTTTTGATGCCAATAGCGGGCATCTTATCGGCCGTCAGTTGGAATGGCTGGAATACACTCAGTTCAGTAAGCTCGACAGTGAAATACGTAAAGCGCGTAAGCATAAAGTGTCTCAACGCGAAGAAGCCGTACTGCACTATAAAAGTACAACACGAATGTCACCGATCAAGTTCCTGAGTGGTTATGAACAAACACGCGAATCGATCATGCTTGATCTACGTGTCGTTGCGAGTTTAATGGAAAAAGGATCTCAGCGTATTTACCAACTCAAAGACGGCCAAGTCACCAAAGAGTCGGTAGAAAAGCGCCACTTGATCAATTTAATCACCCAAGAAACCGATGAAGATAATACTGTCCGCATTCAACGCTGGAAAGTCATTATGAATCGTTCAAAAGTGGTTGATATTGAAGCAATTGATCTTGCACCAAAGAAAAAATCCACCGCTGAAAGGACAGACGCAACGATTAAAGATAAAACGGCCAGTGAAAAAGAATCTCAATTACCTATTTTCTGATGCAGAGCACCGCTATTTTCAGTGTATAGCACCAAAAAATAGGCTGAGACAATGCTGAGACAATAAGGGTTATTGTTATTGAACCTAAGATAACCCTACTTTTTGTCCCTTGTTAGCCGCTGAAATATTGCTACCTTATAGCTATTGTTAGTACTTCTCTTCAACAAAACGCCTGCATGCACATAATTCAGCAAGTAAATTGTTTTAGAGAGTTCCAGCCTATTTCAGACTGCACAGGATTCGCTGCCATGGCTCGCACACTTGATCGATTGGTTTTTAATAATAGCTTTAGCCAACTTCCGGCCTCTTTTTATACGGCGGTTACCCCTCAACCTTTAAACGATCCATTTTTAGTCAGCTTTAATCCTCATGTGTGCCAATTACTCGAATTAAATACGAAAGATGTCGCCACAGATCGCTTTGCACAGATATTTACGGGAAACCTGCCCCACCCTAGTTTTACCCCCCTTGCGATGAAATATACCGGGCATCAATTTGGTCAATACAATCCAGATTTAGGCGATGGACGTGGCGTGTTACTGGGGGAAGTTGTTACTTCTAGTGGGGCTAAATGGGATTTACATTTAAAAGGTTCAGGGCTTACTCCCTATTCGCGTCAGGGCGACGGACGCGCAGTATTACGTTCAAGTATTAGAGAGTACCTTGCTAGCGCGGCAATGGCAGGGCTTGGCATTAAAACCACCCATGCTCTAGCGGTATTGAGTAGTACAACGCCGGTTTACCGTGAAAAAGTAGAGCAAGGTGCGACCTTGATAAGGGTTGCTGAAAGCCACATCCGCTTTGGCCATTTTGAGTATCTTTTTTATACTCAACAACACGGTGATTTAAAGCTATTAGCTGATTATGTCATTGAACACCACTTCCCTGATTTACAAACACACCCAGCTCCTTATGCTGCGATGTATCAAAATATCATTGAGTTGACCACGACATTGATTGCCGACTGGCAAAGTGTTGGCTTCGCTCATGGTGTCATGAACACCGATAATATGTCGATTCTCGGGCTAACGTTTGACTATGGCCCTTATGGTTTTTTAGATGACTATAACCCCAACTATATTTGTAACCATTCAGATTATTCGGGTCGTTACGCTTTTAACCAGCAGCCAAGTATTGCCTTATGGAATTTAGCGGCGCTTGGTTATGCCCTTTCTCCACTGATTGAATCTGATGCGGCCAACGCTATTTTAGATACCTTTGAACCCCAGCTACAAACCGCCTATAGCAAGAACATGCGTGCTAAATTAGGGCTGGTAACGCACAACGACCAAGATGGATATTTATTTAAAAACTTATTTAACTGCTTAACCGCGCTGCAGCTAGATTACACGCTCTTCTTTAGAACATTGTCAGCAATATCGGTGACAGATATTGCCTCAAACACCACCGCTCTATTAACAGCCTCTTCGACCAACAAGTATCATAGCAATGAAAATCAGGCTCAATTAGCCACTTGGCTTACTCAATACCAGCAACGGGTAATCCAAGAGCTAGATCAAACAGACATAAGCGTTAGTGATGCAGAACGACTAAACAAGATGTTAGCGACGAACCCCAAGTTTATCTTGCGTAACTACTTAGCACAGCTCGCGATTCAAGAAGCAGAACAAGGCGACTATTCTCGTATTGAATCACTCATGGAGGTACTGTCATCCCCCTTTGATGAGCACCAAAACTATCAGGCAATGGCTCAGCTTCCACCCGAATGGGGGAAAACCTTAGCGATAAGTTGTAGCTCTTAATCGACGAATCGAATTAATCGACCCCACTGAACGCAGCATAATATGACCTTACTAACATTATGCTGCTGTGCGAAAAATCGACTTCACTCACAACTCGACACATCATCTTCGTTATCTCGTCATTTCAATCAATTTTGCGTTTTATAAAACTAGTAATTTAAAGCGGATTCAGGATACTGACAGCCCTACTTTAATTCAGTTTTAATTGCATTACTTCATGAAAACGATAAGCCAACCGACTGTTTCAACCAAGATAATGAGTTTAGAATGGGGGCGAATAATTGCGCTCATCGCGATTATTACTATTCATGCAAAACCCTTTTCAACAACCCCGCTTTTTAATGGCGAACCTTGGCTCTCATTAGTATTAAATCAAGCGGGCCGCTTTGCAGTCCCCCTCTTCTTTTTATTAGCGGGTTATTTCATTGCACCTAAACTCATCAGCGCCCCGCTGCAGACACTCAAACGCTATAGCTTACCTCTTTTAAAAGTGTGGTTTTTTTGGAGTATTATTTACCTACTTGCACCTTACAACTTAACACTACTGCTTGAACAAGGTTATCTTGCTGAGCGTGAGGGTTATTGGCAATTTTTATTGAGCACGCCTTTGAACACCCTTTTTGAAGGTGGACTAGTTCACCTTTGGTATGTTCCAGCATTAATTTGTGCAACAGCAATAATTGCCGTCTTAAATCAGTATCAAAAAGTAGCACTGTTATTACCAATAGCTATCATCTTATACATGTATGGTTTAGCTGCTGGTAGTTACCAGCCAATCTTCGGACTAGAAGCCCCAATATTCACTCGTAATGGTCCATTCTTTAGCTGCTTACTGGTCGCAATCGGCTTTGAAATACGTCGTGTAAATTGGCGCTGTGAGTTTAATATTGCAATGCTGATGGCTGCACTTGGTATGGCTATGCACTTCACTGAAGCGCGTTATTTATTACATTATGATATGCCATTTAATACCCATGACTTTTTAATTGGCACACCTATTTGGGCGGTGGGATTATTTATGATGTTATTAAAAAAGCCCAATTTCGGTGGAAAAAGGACTGTAATTAGAAATTCGATTTTGCATACAAGTAAAGATGTACTTGGCGTTTACCTTATCCACTTACTGATTATTATTTATGTATTCAACATTGCGACTATGCTAAGCATTGAAAGTATTTGGTTAGATATTATGATTGTGCCGCTTGTGTTCTTTCTATCTTTACTTATTACCCGTGGTATTGAGAGAACACCTTTACGTCATCTATTATTGCGTTAATACCAATTAGGGTAAGTCAGGGCTCAGGCTCTTGCGCAGATAACAATCCGTTCCTTAGCTGAATTGGCATAACAAGGCTGATCCAACATAGCTTACTGTGACGAATAACAAGAAGAAAAAAAGCGACCAAGGTTACCTTGGTCGCTTCAATGTCGTTTTAATATTAACGTTTACGCTACGCTTTTGCTTTGATGACGGTTGCTATGTCTTGCTCGTGTAGCCAACGAACCAACTTTGGTGAATCATCAAGATGGCGACTAATTAATTCACATGGCTTACCCGCTTTTTTAGCGGCTTTCAAAGCTTGACGCAGTAACGTCAGTACCGCTTCGTTTTGCTCATCGTACAAATACGTTAACGCTTCATGTTCTGGATCTAATGCCAAGGTGAATTGCGCCAACACATCAATATCCACCACCATGCCATCAAAATACTGCAAAAACGTTTCGGCTAATAGAGCATTAGCAGGCAGCTCGGCCAGGATATGCACTTTTAGCCCTTGGGCACCACGGCATAAGCCCTGCTCTGCCAGTAAATCAATAATGGTTGCCGCCTCGCTGAACGTGCGTACAAACGGGATCACCAACTCTATGTTCTGGCATTCTTTCCCTAAACGAGCACGCTTTATCGCCTCACAATCCAGTGCAAAACTTTTTCTATGGGCATTATTTGCATAGCGAGACACACCACGTAAGCCCATTGCAGGGTTAGTTTCTGCTGGTTCTAATTCGCAACCTACACGATTAAGGCGTGATGATGATTCGACACCAGAAAGTGCAACCCGTAATGGCTGACCATTTTGATGTTTAGCAGCTTGTAACAATATATTCGTCAGCTCAGTGACGTAATATTCCGCAGGAGGAAGATCACCGCACGCTGCAACGATCGATGCTTGGTCTTCTTGCGTCAGAGACGATGTTAAAGCATAAGCATACGGATGAAATGAGTAATGTTGCTTTACAATATCATCCAGTGAGAACAAGCCTATGGTATCAGATTGATCGAGTTGACTGGCTTGAGTAAACACTACCGAGGTAGCAATAACAGACTGAGCAGGGTTAGTCATAAGGCTCTAATTTCACTCCTATCTTCCATGACGAAAACAAAATAAACACATTGGCAACATGCCGCATAAGGCTTCTTTTATCAAGAAATATTGAAAGGTTTTATTTACCTTATCTATTCTATAGTGAGATAGCTCAATAACGTTTAGTTAGCAATGCGTTGTCGATTCGTAACAAACCGATGCATTTTTATGGAAAAACCTATGACATATCACATGTTTGGTTTATTCCTGTTGGCTTTTGGGCTATCTTAACGCGTCGTTAATTTAAGAGATACCAAGGTAGGCGCACGTATTATGCCAATGAAAACCGATGAACTCCGCACCGTTAGCTTAGGAGCTATGCCCGCTCCTGCTGAAGTTGAAGCGGCCTACCCAATTACGGATGATATTGCTGAGCACGTTGCTCAATGTCGTCGACAAGTTGAAGATATCCTCACAGGTAAAGATTCTCGTCTTTTGGTTATTGTTGGTCCATGTTCGGTGCATGATACCGAGGCTGCAATGGACTATGCTCAACGCCTGGCAGATCTTCAAGACCAATATAGAGATGAACTTTGTATTGTGATGCGTACGTACTTTGAAAAACCACGTACTGTTGTAGGTTGGAAAGGCTTAGTCTCTGATCCCCATTTAGATGGCAGCCTTGATTTAGTCACTGGCCTCTATAAAGCCCGCAAACTGCTTGTTGATATCAATAAGCTTGGCCTTGCAACGGCAACAGAATTCCTTGATATGATCACTGGCCAATATTTGGCAGATCTTATCTCTTGGGGTGCCATTGGTGCACGAACCACAGAATCTCAAATCCATCGTGAAATGGCATCTGCCCTTTCTTGCCCTGTCGGTTTTAAGAACGGCACTGATGGCAACATCAAAATTGCGGTTGATGCGATTCGCGCAACACGTGAGTCTCATATTTTCTGCTCGCCAGCAAAAGATGGTCAAATGACTATCTACCGCACATCAGGCAATCCACACGGTCATATTATTCTACGCGGTGGTAACGAGCCGAACTATAAAGCCTCTGATATCGCACAATCATGTCAAACGCTTGAAAGCTTCGAGTTACCGCCACGATTAGTGGTTGATTTCAGCCATGGCAATTGCCAGAAACAACACCGCCTCCAACTCAATGTCGCCGAAGACATTTGTACACAAATTCGTAATGGCAGCACATCTATCGCTGGTATTATGGCGGAAAGTTTTATTGTTGAAGGTAACCAAGCGGTTAACTCTTGCAAACTAGATGAGCTCACATACGGTCAGTCGATTACTGATCCATGCATCAGTTGGGAAGACACAACAACAATGCTTGATATGCTTGCAGACGCAGTAAAACATAAGTAAAAGTATTAAAATTAAGGGCGAGTCCCTTTTAGTTAACTAAATAAGATTAGGATTATACACATGCCATCTTTTGATATTATTTCTGAAGTTGATCTAGTAGAAGTAAGAAATGCTGTCGATAACTCAGCGCGCGAAGTTGAAACTCGTTTTGATTTCCGTGGTGTAGACGCAAGTATCAAACTAGAAAAAGAGGCGGTTAAAATCACCACTGAATCTGACTTCCAACTTAGCCAGTTGGTCAGCATTCTACGTAGTAACCTTGCCAAGCGTTATGTTGATGCACAGTCAATGGATCAGCAAGCAACAACGCGTACTGGTAAATCGTTCTCTTGTGTTGTTGAATTCAAGCAAGGTGTTGATCAAACTATCTCGAAGAAAGTAGTTAAGTTGATCAAAGATGCCAAACTAAAAGTTCAAGCATCTATCCAAGGCGATAAAGTACGTGTTACTGGTAAAAAACGCGATGATCTTCAGGCAGCAATGGCAGCCATTCGAGCTGAAGAGCTAGGCCAACCACTACAGTTTGATAATTTCCGCGACTAAAAGCTGAAATAGATTCATACGTTAAAAATGCGCAGGCCTAAAAGCCTGCGCGTTTTTTTATTCGGCAAAGCAAGCTTCCAAAAAATACATTCCATTGCTAAAAGAATAAGCAGCCACTGGATAATTTTAACGATTAGCCATTTTAATCTGCAGTAAAGTTGTCATATCCCCCTATTCATTACCACAATTTATCATTTGCAACCTGCCTGTTTTTTGGTCAATTCAACGAGATTGATCCAAGTTACACCTCGGTGAAAACTGAGTAACCTAAGCGTATCAATATCGATTTCAGTGCACTTTAAATAAAAAACACATTTCATATTTTTTTATTCATTGTCATAAACTCACTCAAAAAGAATAAATTCCAAACTTATCGACCAAATATAAACCAGACGAGCAAATATCATTTGTTATACAATTGATATTTTTTATTCAAACGATACAGAACTTGTCAGAAATCAATAGTTGTAACACAGCTAATCCCCTATACTCCTTCCCGTCATCAGGGTTTCATTAGTATTTATAAGGTTTTAATTAGAGATACACGCACACATTGGCATTAGCAGTTTTTTTGGCCGTATGGATACGCTCGTTAGACCTAGGAACCGTCGCTTGTTTAGCTTTGTGAATTATCTTAATTCACGCTCGTTATGCAATATCACCCATCTGCTTCTCTCTTGTCTGTACAGTACGTACTGCACGGCAATGTTCACTGCTTGTTATCATTCGTCCTCGACGAAACATGGATGCATTACTTTTTCTAGTCCAACTCATCAATTGGGCAGTTATGAGTATCACTAGCGAAAACCCTTTGAAGGCTATATCAATATACCTATAAAGGAGATGTCCATAATGGGCACTGTGAAAAACAATACTGTTGACTCTTCATCTGTAAACAGCTCTGAGAAACTTGGCTGGAGCAAAAGCGATACTATTTGGGTGCTTGGCCTATTTGGTACTGCTGTAGGTGCTGGTACGCTTTTCTTACCAATTAACGCAGGTGTGGGTGGTTTAATCCCGCTTATCGTTATGACTTTGCTTGCATTGCCAATGACCTACTTCGCGCACCGTGGCATGACACGCTTTGTACTTTCAAGCTCTAACCCAGGTGCCGATATTACTGAAGTGGTTGAAGAACACTTTGGTGCTGGTATGGGTAAAGTAATCACTTTGCTTTACTTCTTCGCTATCTACCCAATTCTATTGGTATACAGCGTTGCACTGACTAACACTGTTGAAAGCTTCATGGTTAACCAGCTTGGTATGGTTCCACCAGCACGTGCGATTCTTGCGCTTGTATTGATCATCGGCCTAATGGCTGTTGTTCGTCTTGGTGAGCAACTGATCATCAAAGCGATGAGCATACTGGTATTCCCATTTGTTGCTGTTCTACTAATGCTTGCACTTTACCTTGTTCCTTACTGGAACGGTGCTATTTTCGAACAAGTAATGCCTGCTGAAGGTGGCTTCACGACTATCCTTATGGCTGTGTGGTTAATCCTGCCTGTAATGGTATTCTCGTTCAACCACTCTCCTGTTATCTCTTCTTTCGCTGTTGCGAAACAAAAAGAGTACGGTGAGCAAGCAGAAAAACAATGTTCACGCATCCTGATTCGTGCACACGTTATGATGGTTGTGGTAGTTATGTTCTTCGTATTCAGCTGTGTGCTGAGCCTTTCGCCTGCAAACCTTGCAGAAGCTAAAGCGCAGAACGTTTCAATCCTAACGTACCTATCTAACCACTTTGAAGCACCAACTATTGCTTACGTAGCCCCTGTTGTTGCTATCATTGCGATTACTAAATCGTTCCTTGGTCACTACCTAGGCGCAAGTGAAGGTCTTAATGGCCTAGTGGTTAAACTAGCACGTGACCGTAATAAAGAAATTGGCCCTAAAAAGCTAAACACTTTCACTGCACTATTTATGCTACTGACTACATGGGCTGTTGCAACTATCAACCCAAGTATTTTAGGTATGATTGAAAGCCTTGGTGGCCCTATCATCGCGATGATTCTTTTCATCATGCCGATGTATGCTATCAACAAAGTACCATCAATGCGTAAATACTCAGGCGCACTGAGCAATGTCTTTATAACCATCATTGGTCTAGTTTCTATCTCTGCAATTTTCTACTCTCTTGCACAGTAAGATTTAAGACAACCGATACTAAGGCCATCATTTGATGGCCTTTTTTGTAGCCAAATTTCAGTAATCGTTATCAGAGAAAAGCACAACTCTGCTAAAGTAATACCAATACCGCTAATTAACTAAGCAGAATAGTGCGAAGGAAAAACACTTAGAACCAAGCATAGATTGCAGTTAGCGAGTTGCTCTACCTACAAAATCTATAATGCCGCTATCAGTGATTTTAACCAGCAAAGTAGAACATAGAATAATTAATAAGAAGAGCGTTTATGCAGATTGAACAGCATTCCGAATATGACAATCCACTCATTTGGCCGATGATATCTATCTTGAAACATCAACCTAAAGGCTGGATGATCCATACCCTATCAGAAGAATTAAAACAGCGTGGTATTTGGTCTCAACTCGATGATGACGCAGATAAAGACCTGTTCAAGCGTAACTTCCTGCTGATGAACGCCCTTTACCAACTGCAAGAAATGTTACTCCCTAAGCAATGGCTACAAGCTCATGCGATGGATATTTGCTTAATGCCCAATATGAATTCAGCAGATAACGCGATTGATACTGATGACCCACTCCGTAGTTACTATTTAGATTGGGCAAACTACAACGCTGATAGTGATACGATTCAAGCGTTACTTTCCTCTTTTTGGCGACGCTATCAAGATCATATTGGTCATCAAGAAAGTGAAATCACCTTATTACGTGCTCGCCCGGAAGATCTCGCTTTATTTGAGTTACCTGCCGACGCCACACCGCAGCAAATACGTAAACAATGGCGTAAGCTCGCGCTACGCTGGCACCCAGATCGACCAACAGGTGATGCGGCTCAGTTTCGTGCCATTTGCGAGGCTTGGCAGCGATTACAATTATCTTCGACTTGATCAATCATTCAAATTTTTAGAACAAGCTGTTCGTCTTAGCCCTCTTTTCGCCAACCTGTGCTGCACCTACACTCTCAATATGAATTACATCGCGACTCGAGGGAGTAGATATGGCCTACCGAACAGTTAATCAAATTCTTAAATCACACCCATCATCAGATGGAGACGGTGTGCGTATCCAGCGTGTGCATGGTTTTGAAAACCCACATTTCAGCCCTTTCTTAATGATTGATGAGCTCAAGTCACTCTCACCTGATGATTATATTGGTGGCTTTCCTCCCCACCCACACCGCGGTATTGAAACGTTAACCTATATGCTCAGCGGTCATTTTCAGCATAAAGATCACCTCGGTAATACGGGAGAGTTACGAGATGGCGGCGCGCAGTGGATGTCTGCAGGTAAAGGCATTGTACACAGTGAAATGCCAATGATGTCTAATGAACAGCTACACGGTTTTCAAATTTGGATTAACTTGCCTGCGTCTAAAAAAATGCAGGAACCGCAATATCACGATTTTCAATCTGATGTGATTATTGAAAAACAGCTCAGCGACAATAGTCTGATCCGCGTCATCGCAGGTGATCTCACTATTCATGGGGAAACGCTCGCTGGGCCATTACAGCAAACTGGTGTGCCTCTTACCGTCGCAGACTGGCAAGCTGACAATAATGTGCAAATCCAAGCATGCCTAAACCCAGATTTCCAAGCCATGTTATACGTCTATCAAGGCGAAATAACCGTAGATGGCCTTTCTGTTCAACAAGGTCAATTAGCCTTGCTATCTAACGGGGAAAGCTTAGCTATTACCTCTCACGGACACTGTGGTGTTTTATTACTGGCAGGTACACCGATAGATGAACCTGTTGTTCACTACGGCCCGTTTGTGATGAACAGTATGGATGAGATAAATCAAGCCGTTGAAGATTACCAAAATGGCACATTCGTTTGATGGTAAACAGCTATCACTTTGTATTAAAGAGCGAGTAGTTTACTTTCGTAACCGAATCAAACTCAATCAAAAAAGCCCTCACATCAACGTTGAGGGCTTAATCATCACTTCAAGGTAAAGTGCTTAGCAAATATTAAAACGAGTAGACGAAGTTGAAACCACCGCCGTTGTCTGTTTTGCTTGAATCAGCATTAAATTCATTCAGTTTGTTTTGCTTCGCTTCAAACGTCAGAATCGTTTCTGGCGTAAATGAGTAAGCAAGGCCTAGCGCGTACACTTGACGGTCACCGCTAATACCACGAGCATCTTCTTTAAAGTTCACGTTAGACGCATAAGCAAATGGACGGAAACCTGATTCAAATACGTAATGCGCATACACATCGAACGCATCTGCGTCAGCCCACTCAGCAGTACTAGCACCACCTAATAGACCTGCTTTATGGATTTTTTCACCCTTGGTGTAAGCTGTCGCCACTTTCAAACCGCCACGCACATATTGACCGCCAACCGTTGTCGCTGTTTGCTTATCGCCATCTTTCAGGCCATTGACGCCAACGGTATTATCAACGCTCACCTTGTTTTCAAGGTAGGCCGCACCAAGGCTTAAACCGAAATCAAAATCATAGCTGGTTGATGCTGCAATGTTATGGTCACGTTTTACAGTAGTTGTAGCAGCCGAATCCGCTTCACCTGTACTGGTAAAGCCGTAGTGTGCAGAAACGTTCAAGCCATCTTTGCTGTAGCGGTATGCCGCCAAGTTATCACCACGCCCTGTCGCAGCAAATCCACCATCCGTACCTTCAGAGTAAATCGGTGTCGCATCTGGATCGATGATAACCATGTTATCCATGTAGCGCGCTACATCGTGGTACGCAGACCATTGTTTACCAAAACGTAGGCTGCCCAAAGCATCATTTTTGACTGTCACATAACCTAAGCGATTACGGAAGTTCGACTTACCTGATGATGGCGAATTAAGGAATTGGTCCCACTCTAGCTTTGCATCAATACTGGTATCTGCGGTTAATTGACGCTCAAAACCAAAGTTTAAAATACTACGGCCAGCAGAGAAAATTTCATCATCACCCCATTTAGGTTGAAATGCATCAAGTACAAATACACCACCTACATCAAATGTAGTCTGATCATCTTCATAAACAGTGATTGCAGACGCTTGGCCCGCTAATAAAAGGGTTGGGATCAATACTGCTGATAGTTTTAATTTCATTATTTAACAACTTCTAATGATAAATGTAATAATAGCTCTAAGTGCAAAACTAAAGTAACAGATCAAAAACCAAATTGTAATGGTGAACTAGTACAAAATTGCACTTTTTTTACTCTCATTCTCTCATTTTCAAAGTCAGCTAGCGGTTTAGCTTGTCATTAGAAGTAAAAATAAAACCCTACAAGTAAAATACCGCAACGCTTATTGCTCATTTATTAAGCTTCCCAGAGTAATTATTTAGCATTCATCAGATATTACCTCTACGCTAACCGTTGTCAGCGTGTTCTTAACTAAAACAAAGCACCTTTTAGCATTATCACTCATTAGATCTCTTGCCGTATTAAATATATTACTTAGTCCAAACCTAAGAGTCTGCTCTTTTTCATCTCCTGAATTGATACCATAAAACCATTCATCCAAATTAACATGTAGTAGCTGATCTACACTCATTCCCTGCCAGACCGGGTACCCATAACGAACCCAGACTGATACGTTATTCTTCCTATCTATTAACAACCTATGCTCTGGAAGCTTTTCTACTCCTTCAATGGCAGCTTTACCAAAAATCTGTTCATTCGCCGTCAGAACGGAAGCTTTGAGCCCATTCATCGCTGCAACACGACTATCCACTTGAATAGAAATAAACCTCGGCCACGCAATTACACTTAATGTACTAAATAACACTATGACAATAATTAATTCAATAAGGGTAAAGCCATTTTCTTTATTCATATTCATCACATATATTCGCGCACTTAAAACAAGTATTAATTTAATGAGCACAAATACGGAATATATACATACTACTTAAAATAACCCCTTAGATTAAATAGTAGCAATGCATTTAAAGCGATATCAACTAGATGAATGAATATAAAACAATAATATTGATGTTTATCGTGCGAAGGGGAATATCGGATAAAGCAGCATGTAATCATGACGGTGTAAATGTAACTAATTACTACAAGATAGAATGAATTTAGCCCTGTATTATCCGATTTATAGTAATGAGTGAGGAGTTAATAATCAATAGCTTCGTCTATTCTCATTGTGAACAAATAAACCCCTACTCTGAATAAAGAGAATAAGGGCTGTTATGAAAAAGTAGCGGAGAGAATGATCTATTGGACGGTTGTTTCACTTGAGCCATGCTCATACTCAACAATCAGCTGATTACCGCTATAGCGTACATTGCGTATTTCGCCATCTAGAATAAAGCGGTTGGTAAGTAGTACACTGCCACTGTTTGCGCTACCCATATTTTTACGTAACGAAGGGAGCGTTAGCAAAGGATCGACACCAATAAAATCACAAAACTGATTAACGAACTTATGCTCTAAAGGCAGCTTTCCTCGTAAGATATCGGAAAAAACCAACTGACTCATGCCCAGTTTTTTTGCCATTTCAATCTGCGTCACTCGCATTTTTGCTTTATAGCTCATCCATGTGTCATGTAATATTTGTTGATCTTCTTCTGTGTATTGCATCCCAAATTCCTGCCGCGTTTAAGCCGTTGGCTTCATCTATAGTGACTGATTATTATTAACTCTGTACTTAGTTCATCTTGAAAAAATACAGCTGTGTCGGTTAACGCACTTAGGTATTAAAACCGATAGACCACCAGCGAATGTCAGCGCAACGTGAGGCTTGCGGGCTTCTTGCTCCTAAACAAGAAGGAAATCATGACAAAATGTATCAATGATTACTTTGCAACTCTCCTGCCTCATTTTTAATCAGAGAACCCAATAAGAAAGCAGCTTTAAACTCAGTTTAAAGCTGCTTTGTTTTTCTACTCAATCCAGTGGTAGTTATCAGACCGAGTAAGCGTTATTTACACACTTCTTCAATCCAGAACCAATTCGATGCCGTTGGTGTTTCCCACACGCCAGGATTATTCTTGGCAGCAAAACACTTATTTGAATTAGTCACTTTGTCACCATTTGACACTTTAGTTACACCTGCTTGCCACTGAATATAATCACCCGGCGTTGGATCGGGTGTAGGGTCAGGTGTTGGATCTGGCGTCGGGTCAGGAGTTGGATCCGGGGTTGGATCTGGCGTCGGATCTGGGGTTGGTGTTGAACCACATGAAATTTCATCCCAGAACCAATTTGATTGGGTTGGTGTATCCCAAGTACCTGGGTTATTTTTAGCAGTAAAGCATTTGCTTTGGTAAATAACTTGATCACCATTGTTCACTTGAGTTTTACCTGGCACCCAAGGAATAAATTCACCTGGAGTCGGATCTGGACCCGGCTTTGGTGGTTCTGGCTCTAAGTTATCCACTACACGCACTTCAGGCCAACTTGCATGTGATTCGTATAAGTTAGTCACACACTTCTCATAATCACCAGCAACCAATGCCGAATAAGCCGTTTGGAAACCCACTAACGAACATTCAAACGAGAACCCTTCAGGGCGATCTGCATAGTACTTCCAGTTACCATCCCAGTTGGTATATAACACATCAGTTGCACCATTAAGGTTTAAGCTACCGTAAGGTGTTTGCTGCCAACAGGTATTGGTTTCATCTGCTTCAATTGGAATTTGGTAATGCGAAGATAAACCTTCCCAATAACGAATTCGATTAACAGGCTGGCCTTTATCTTTGTTTTGCTCACCACATTCGATACCACCATTAATCACGTTGATTGTGGTACCAAACCCATAACCAATGCCTGCATCTTTTTCTCGCTGTGAAGGTGTCCAAGTACGATCAATAACATGCAACATGGCGGGTTTTGGTGCTTGAGGCGTTAAGAAGAACCAAATAGCAGAAGCGAGGTTAAGCCAAGAGTCGGCAACTAACCCAGGGTTATTCAATAGTACACTTGCATCGCCATCGTACATGACTTCAGAAAATGCGCCGTAGTTAAAATGATAAGAGAGCTGTTTCGCGCCACGGCCAAAATACCCTTGCCCTACAGCACATGGCCATTTTTTATTTTGCCAATCATTCTGACCACAGCCAGTGGTATATCCAACTTGACCTTCTGACCACCCCATTTCACGAACATGTACCAATGCTTGCTGCCACTCTTCCAAACCCAGAGGATTATCCCAGTGGTTATCTTTTGCAATGTGCCCACCCGTTTCCTGTGCAAAATGCGCAAATGCAGTCACGATAGATTTTTTACAAATCGCATCTGAATTTCGTCCATCAGTGTAGTCACCACAAAAAGCAGGGAATTTACCTATCGCACGTAAGAAACGCGTATACGTATATTCTGGTGCTGCCATTTTGGTCAGGAAATCCCACTCAGCATAAGGAAAAACACGTTCCGCACGTTTCACATTTACTGGGTTGGTTGCTAAGCCAGGCTCAATAGCTTCGACTTGAACATTGGGTAAAGTACGTAAAGCTTGCGCCCACACACCGTACATAGGATCTGCAGTTTTAGTATTCTCGACTGCTTGTACGTCGGCACGAGAAATAATATAACCCGTTGGATTTTGTGGGTCGGGTTGAATATTCATTGCATGAACACTTGCTGTAAAGCTACTTGCCGCAAGGCTACAGCCCACAAGTAGGGTAAGATGTTTCAGTTTAGTCATTAGATTAAATCCTTTTTATATCGACGCTGTATTGAGTGATACTTAGAATCTATGTCGTTACCTGTCGGAAAAATAAAGATAAATCGCTATTATCAGTGCGATAAATACACTTATATTTTCTAACCTTCACTAAGGATAATCCGCTAACTTACAACTTGTTTATAAACCCGAAAAAAGAATCTAATTTTTAGGGTGACATCAAATCAACTGGTGTCAGAATACAAGAGGTTACAATCAGGAATGGAAGCATAGTCCACGTTAATTCGTACGCTGTTCCAACGCGAGTGCATCAACGAATAATGCGTTGCAATAAAACGCATTTTACGGGCCTATTTTAATTCTCATAACAATTACCTTCCTAAACACAAAAACACACGTATAATTCACTGTATTCCATCATCATTATTCAACAGGAGCGCAATATGAAACAACTTAACCGTTTTATATGCCAGTGGGTTATCGCAGCCCTTCTGCTCTCCTTCTTGCCGCTTGCGGCAAACGCTTCTGTTATTATGAATAATCCCATGTCAGCACATAACATCGATAGCTGCTGTAACGATAAGATGATGCAACAATCTCACTGCATGTCGATGCAAGACGATGGTGAATCAAAAGCAAGCTGCCAAAATAGTGACTGCCATTCTGCGGCAGCCTCTGCCATTTTATTCGCCCATCAATTAACAATGGCGACAATGGCAGGTAGCCATAATTATGGTGACCCTATTAGCCAGCTATTCAGCTACTCCGAACGTATTCTACGGCCTCCCGTGCAAGCTTAAATCAATTCTAACGTCATAACTGCGGTGTTCATTTTGCTCACAGCAGGCTTTAGCAGCACAAAAATCAGGCTGCTACTTATTTATTGATTTATGCCCCTTCTGTTTATCAGATGATTAATCGAACGGGTATTAGATGTCACATTTGGAGTTACCATGAAATTTTCACGTTTAGTTGCCCTACCTCTACTTATTGCTAGTTCTTTCTCAATGGCCGAAGTTATTCAAGGCACAAACTATCAATCTCCGTATTGTGGCTGTTGTGGCGCATGGGTTGAGCACATGGAAGAAAATGGCTTTGACTTAGATGTTGTTAAAACAGCTGAAATGACACCGATTAAAATTAAACTCGGTCTACAACCAGCATTAGCCTCTTGTCACACAGCGCAAATCGACGGTTACACCTTTGAAGGTCATGTACCAGCAGAAGACATTAAGCGCTTTTTAGCAGAAAAACCTCAGCGCATGATTGGTTTAACGGTACCAGGAATGCCGATTGGATCACCTGGTATGGAACAAGGCTCAACTAAGCAGCCATTTGAAGTGTTGGCGTTCGATAAGAACGGTAAGACCATGGTTTGGGCCCGCCACAATCAATAACTGATTAGCGCCGAACAAAACGCCCAGCATTGCTGGGCGTTTTTAATTATCGCTAATCATCGTGATTTATCAACGGCTAAAAACGTTCAAATAACTCACGGTTTGGGTCTTCCTGTTCAGCCCATTGTGGGTCTGTTTCCCGCTTTTCTAAATAGATCTGCAAACCATTAAAATACGTGAAAGCGACCACTTCAGAATCTTGTGAAAAATGCTCAAAAAACGCATCTTCTTGATCTGCAAGTTTTTGCAAGGTATCGATTTCTCGTTCTAACGCCCATTGAATGGCATACGATGAAATTTGGGTACGATAAAGAATGAGCTCTTTAATCTCTTTGATTGCGAAAGAGCGAGATAATACTGCCCCCTTGTTCACAGCAGCTACAGAGTCGTTAGCCACTTCTTCGGCTAACAGCGCTTTTAAACTCTCTAAACTTGCTTTGATTTGTGCGTCTGAATAACCGTAAGAGGTCTTACAAAAACGCAAAGCATAGGCCATTTTACTTCGCCCTACGAGCTCCACTACTTGCTCTAAATATGGCTGAGGAATGCCATATTTTAATGCTAGCTGCTGCACGGCATGGTTTAGCCCTGTATAAAAAATACCATCAAATTCAAATTGGAATACATTCGTTATACCCGCGACAGGTATTCCATCAATGCTGATAGGCCAGCCTTGGTAGTTCACGCGTTCTTTGGCAATCTCGAACATTGCCCATGCGCTCTCGCGGAAACCTTCTAGTGCTTTGCCTTCAAACTCGCAATCTTCCAGTTCTTCTTTTGTCCAATTCACCCCAATTTGTAAATGCTTTGCGTAGCGCTTATGTAATTGCTCTTTCACTCGATCACGGAGTAAATCTAAGCTACTAACTTTTATTGATTTACAACTTGATAAGCACTCCTGGCAACACGGCAACATAAGTGGGTACTCTTGATGCTCATAATTGGGCGATGGCATGAACCCGAACGACTCAAAGTAGGGTTCACCACAAAACCAGCAGGTATGGCGATAATTAAAAGGTACATCGATTGACTGATAATGGTCTGTCATAAGAATATCTGCACTTGCGCCATTGGCGATATATAACGTTATAGACGCATTATGCTAAGCCTTTGCGGTTTCCTCAAGCCAATGAACATCACGTCTTCCTATTTGACGAAAATTTTCTCTGAAATTTCACGCAAAAACAGTTAAAATACGTCCCCCGTTTTATAGTGAGTGTGATTGAATGTCTGAAAATAAGCGAAAAGCACTGAAAAAAATTGCTAAATGCTTAGAGCTTGGTAACTCTGCCAACGTCAATGAGGCCGCACAAGCCATTCGCATGGCTCACCGCCTGATGTTGAAGTACGGCTTAGACAAAGACGATGTTGAATTCATCAAAATGGGTAAAACCAAAAGTAAAACGCTATTACCCAGTAATGTTAACCCACAGATTCTTAAAATTATCCGTGGTATTAACCGCCGCTTTGGCGTGGAATGTGTGTTAACAAACTATAAAGGGCTAAAAGAAGCTGAGTTTATCGGTGTTGCAGAACGCGCCATTTTTGCCGCATTTGCATTTGATATTGTTTACCGTGAAATGAACCAGCAAACGGGGCAATTTCGCAATAGCTTTGCCGGTACAGGGGCAAGCTCAGGCGAAGTTACCCGCCGTGTATCATCTTTCCTTGCAGGTTGGTTAGAGGGCGCATTAGAGAAACTTCCTGTTTTAAGTTCTAACGATGATCACGAACAGCGTCTAAGCAACTATATCGATAAAGAATTCGAAAACATCGATCGTGAAACCTTCAAGCAACAGCTTCAAGAAGCGATGAAAGGCATCACCGATGATTATGAAAAAGGCATGAAGAAAGGCCGCAGTATCTCGGTAAACCGCCCTGTTGATGGCAGCCGCCCTGCTGAAAAGCTGCTACTCGAATAATTAGTATTACAGAGCATCAGATGTATTAACCGACATCTGATGCTTGTTCTTTCTATTTGTTTCCTCTTGCATTTCTATTTTTATACACACCCGCCCCCAAAACGTGATCCACGTCGATTAAAAAAGAGCCATTAGGCACCTTTTTGTCATTACTTTGTGATGAAAACGGTTGTTTCTTTTGTTTCTGTGGTAGACTCAAATCAAAATCCCCCAAACAAAATAGCCTTTACTACAGCATGAAATTTCCTGGTCAGCGTAAGTCAAAGCATTACTTCCCAGTCAATGCCCGCGATCCATTAATGGCTCAAATTCAACAAGAAAATCCACTTGCTCGCGCACACATTGTTGGCGTTGGTCAAACCATTGTTGATATTGAAGCACGTGTTGATGATGAGTTTTTGGCTCGTCATTCTCTGAGTAAAGGCCACTCGTTGGTTCTTGATCAAGATAAAGCTGAATTGCTTTACGAAGAACTCAAAGAGCATAACCTTATCAGCCACGAGTACCCTGGCGATACCATAGGTAATACCCTACATAACTACTCTGTATTAGCCGATGACAAGTCAATTTTACTGGGTGTAATGAGCAAAGACCTGAAAATTGGTTCTTACGCTTACCGCTACCTATGTAATACATCTAGCCGTATGGACTTAGATTATTTACAGCCTGTCGATGGTCCAATTGGTCGCTGCTACACCCTTATCACTGAAGATGGCGAACGTACGTTTGCAATCAATGAAGGTGATATGAATCAACTTCGTCCAGACAGCATCCCTGAGTGCGCATTTGAAAATGCAGCCGCTTTAGTGCTTTCATCTTACCTTGTGCGCGGTAAACCAACCGACCCAATGAAAGATGCCGCACTACGTGCTATCGAATTTGCTAAAAAACATAACGTACCTGTCGTTCTTACACTTGGCACAAAATATGTGATCGAAGATAAAAAAGAATGGTGGATTGAGTTCTTAAAAGAACACGTTACTTGTGTAGCAATGAACGAAGAAGAAGGTGAAGCCCTAACTGGCGAGAAAGATCCACTATTAGCTGCTGACAAAGCACTTGAGTGGGTTGATATGGTGTTATGTACTGCAGGCCCTGTTGGCTTGTACATGGCTGGCTACACTGAAGATGAATTAAAGCGTGAGTCTACTCACCCACTGCTTCCTGGCCAAATTGCCGAATTCAATAAATACGAATTCAGCCGCCCTATGCGTAAAGCAGATTGTGTGAAACCACTACGTGTTTACTCGCACATTGCACCATACCTAGGTGGTCCGGTGGAAATCAAAAACACCAACGGTGCTGGTGATGCCGCGCTATCTGCATTACTGCACGATATGTCTGCTAACGGCTTCCATAAAGCGAATGTGCCGAATTCATCTAAGCACCAAGCTGAGTTCTTGGCTTACTCTTCATTCTCGCAAATCTGTCGCTACTCTAATCGAGTAAGCTACGAGGTGCTAACCCAGCACGCTCCTCGCCTATCTCGCGGCCTACCAGAGCGTGAAGACTGCCTAAAAGAAGATTACTGGGAACGTTAATCCCCGCATCTTAGCAAGATCATCAATAGACTTAAAACGGAGCTCATGCTCCGTTTTTTGTATTAGCAAAACGCCACACATTGCGCATAACTATTGAACAGTTTATAGCCGCTCAGTCCTAAAGATCATTGCTTACTCAACAGGAACTTTCGCAAATCTCTTTCTACGCGCATAACAAACAGAATAAATACTTTGTCACCGCCTTGCTTATAGAAAATACGGCATGGATTAACGACAACTTCACGGTAATTTAGATATTCTAGTTCAGGTGGAATACGCCCAGACTCAGGAAAAGCCTCTAGACGCTCAACTTTAGAGAAGATCGTTTGAACCAATTGTTTTGCAGCTACGACGTTTTCAAGTGCGATGTATTCAGCTATATCATTGAGATCGGATAACGCTGGTTCAGTCCAGATTAATTCAGCCATTTTGACATTTTGTCCTTGGCTTCTTCGTGAGTAACAACTTTACCGTCTGCTAACGCACGTTCCCCTCGCGCAATACCCTCAAGAATTGCCAAACGGTTTTGCATAAACTCGTAATCATCCACATCGACTAAATATGCAGATGGTTTACCGTGTTCGGTAATTAATACTGGCTCTTTAGTGTCGTGGAGCTCGGAGAGGATCTTAGTTGCTTGACGCTTCAGCGAGGTGACTAGTTCTACTTTCATAAGAGCTGCTCCAAAAGAATTCTAAAGTGATACTATTCTATCACTTTTAGTATATCAAGCAGCATGCGTGCCGCAGCTATTATCTGAAACTAGGCTAACACTAAAATGTTATTACAGACTTGTTCATTGCACAGATGAACGAGCGATCAATCTTAACCCATAAAAAAACCGAAGCCTCATTACTAAGGTTTCGGTTCTTATTTTATTGCCCGCGTTTTAGCTTCGCATTAACACTCGTTAATTGCGTTACGTACACGCTTATCAGAAACTGGGTATGGTGTCCCTAACTGCTGAGCAAAGTAACTCACACGCAGTTCTTCTATCATCCAGCGGATCTCTTTGACCTGATCAGGCACTGGCTGCCCTTTCGGTATCTTGTTCAAGAGTTCTTTGTAATCGCTCACTACCGAATCAATTTTCAGGATATGAACGCGGTCTTTGTTTGGATCAATCGGCAACTTCTCCATGCGGCGTTCAATCGCACGCATGTAACGAAGAATATCAGGCAGACGTTTCCAACCACATTCAGTTGCAAAACCTTTGAAGATCAAGCCATCAATTTGTGCTTTGATATCAGATAAGGCAAACGCCATCGTCAGATCAACACGGCCTTTTAAGCGCTTATTGATAGAGAAAGCCATGGTTAGAATTTCTTCCACTTGCTTCGCCACATCAACAACCGTGTCACCAAGTTCAGCGCGAATGAATTCTTTGGTTGCTTCAAATTTCTCTGGCTCCCAAACAAGTCCACCTTGCTGCTCTAACAGCTTATCAATACCACAAGCGATACAGTCATCAATCAAATCTAACACCCGACCGTATGGGTTAAAGTACAAACCTAACTTTGACTTATTCGGCAAGTTCGCATGTAAGTATTTAATCGGCGATGGCACGTTCAGTAAGACTAAACGGCGTAGACCTTGCTGCATCACCGTTTGCTGTTCTTCTTGTGTTTCAAACAACTTGATACCGACAGAATCTTTATTATCCACCAACGCAGGGAAAGCTTTCACTTCAAAGCCGCCACGTTTTTGCTGATAACGTTCAGGCAGTGCACCAAAGCTCCACGTTTTTAAGCCTTCTTGCTCGATGTCATCATCTGCGACTTGCGATAAGGTTTCTTGCACCTTATCTTTCAGGCTTTCTTTCAATCCAAATAAATCTTTGCTTTCTTTTAGCTTACGGTTGCGGTGATCAACACTGCGGTACGTAATCTTCAAGTGATCAGGTACTTGCTCTGGTTTCCAGTCTTCACGCAGTACTGTCACGCCCGTCATGCGTTTCAGCTCTTTCTCAAGCGCATCAAGTAGTGGCATTGACTGCGCTTCTACACGAGATAAAAACGCATCAGCGTAGTTTGGTGCTGGTACGAAGCTGCGACGGATTGGCTTAGGTAACGACTTAATCAATGCAATCACAAGCTCTGGGCGTAGACCTGGGATCTGCCAGTCAAAGCCGTCAGGCTCAACTTGGTTTAAGATAGGCAATGGAATGTGAACTGTCACACCGTCGTTATCTTCACCCGGTTCAAACTGGTAGCTTAGCTTCAGTTTTAGCCCGCCCTGATGCCAGAAGTTCGGGTAATCCAAATCTGTAACATGGCTTGCATCACCTCTGAACAACATTTCTCGTTCAAAGTTAAGCAGCTCATTATTTTCTTTCGAAGTCGCCTTCCACCACGTATCAAAGTGACGACCTGAAACAACCGTGTGTTCAATACGCTGATCGTAGAATTCAAACAGCTGATCATCATCAATTAAAATATCGCGACGACGGGATTTATGCTCAAGTTCTTCTACTTCACGTAATAGTTTACGGTTTTGATGGAAAAACTTGTGCTTGGTGTCCCAATCACCTTCGACTAACGCTGAACGCGTAAAAATCTCTCGAGAGACTTGTGCGTCAATGCGTCCGTAATTCACTTTACGTTTGCCAACAACAGGGATCCCGTAAAGCATCACTTTTTCAAAGGCAAAGACAGCAGCTTGTTTCTTTTCCCAATGAGGTTCACTGTAGCTACGTTTGATCAAATGTTGTGCTAGTGGTTCAAGCCATTCAGGCTGAATTTTAGCTGCAACACGCCCCCACAAACGTGAGGTTTCAACCAACTCAGCAACCATCACCCATTTTGGCTGTTTCTTGAAAATCCCAGAGCCAGGGAAGATGTTAAAGCGTGCATTACGAGCACCTTGGTATTCATTTTTCTCAGGATCTTTCAAACCAATGTGCGACAACATACCCGCCAGTAGTGCCGTATGAACACCTTGGTAGCTGGCTTCTTGTTCGTTAATTCTGAAATCAAGCTCTTTCACTACCTGAGATACTTGGTAGTAAATATCTTGCCATTCACGCACACGCAGGTAGTTCAGGTAGTCTTTTTTACACTGGCGACGGAACTGGTTACCCGATAATTCTTTCTGCTGTTCTTGTATGTAATTCCATAGATTTACATAACTTATAAAATCAGATTCTTTGTCATTAAAGCGGCTGTGTTTCTCATCAGATGCTTGCTTCTTATCTGACGGACGCTCACGCGGGTCTTGAATAGATAAAGCACAGGCGATGATCATTACCTCACGAAGCGCACCTTGTTTTGGCGCTTCAAGCACCATACGCGCTAAACGTGGATCAATCGGCAGCCGTGCTAACTGACGACCCAGTTGCGTTAAACGCTTACGCGGATCGGTCGCTTTATTATTGATTGCACCCAGTTCGTCAAGCAGGCGAATACCATCTTGGATATTGCGGTTATCTGGCGCTTCAACAAATGGGAAGGCTTGAATATCACCCAAGCCAATCGCGGTCATCTGTAAAATAACAGACGCTAAATTCGTACGCAGAATTTCCGGGTCGGTAAACTCAGGGCGAGATAAGAAATCTTCTTCCGAGTAAAGACGAATACAGATACCTTCCTGCACACGACCACAACGACCCTTACGCTGATTCGCACTCGCTTGCGAGATAGCTTCAATTGGAAGACGCTGTACCTTAGTACGGTAACTATAACGGCTAATACGCGCAGTACCCGGATCGATAACGTACTTAATACCCGGTACTGTTAACGATGTTTCTGCCACGTTGGTAGATAAAACAATACGTCGGCCAGAATGCGATTGGAATACACGGTTTTGCTCATTAGCAGACAAACGGGCATACAAAGGCAAGACTTCTGTGTCACGCAGATTACGTTTTTCTAGCGCATCGGCGGTATCACGAATTTCACGCTCACCGTTCATGAAGATCAGGATGTCCCCTAGCCCTTCATCGCACAGTTCATCAACCGCATCAAAAATAGCCTGAAGCTGATCACGATCTGTATCATCGCCATCTTCAGTAATTGGGCGGTAACGTGTTTCTACAGGGTAAGTTCGACCCGATACTTCAATGATAGGCGCATCAAGAAAGTGCTTAGAAAAACGTTCTGGATCGATGGTTGCCGACGTGATGATCACTTTCAAGTCTGGGCGCTTAGGCAGCAATTCGCGTAAGTAACCCATGATGAAATCGATATTCAGACTACGCTCATGCGCTTCATCGATAATGATGGTGTCGTATTGGCTTAAGAAGCGATCGTTTTGGATCTCTGCCAGCAAGATACCATCGGTCATTAGTTTTACTTGGCTACGATCAGACACCTGATCGTTAAAGCGAACTTTATAACCGACGTATGAGCCCAACTCACATTGGAGTTCTTCTGCAATACGTGCGGCAACAGTACGTGCAGCAAGTCGACGAGGCTGAGTATGACCAATCATGCCTGATGCGCCACGGCCTAACTCTAAACAGATTTTAGGTAGCTGCGTGGTTTTACCCGAACCAGTTTCACCCGCCACAATAACCACTTGGTTATGTTTAATGGCTTCTGCAATGTCATCTTTTTTCTGACTAACAGGGAGTAGTTCTGGGTATGAAATTGTTGGACGCTGCGTTTGACGCATCTGAACAATTTGCATTGATTTGGCTATATCGAGAGCGATCTCATCAAAAACGGTATGCTTGGCTTTTTCATTTTTAATTCTGGCCGCGCCTTGGATACGTTTCTGTAGACGGAAACGGTCGCGCATCATGCAATCTTTGATCGCCGCTTTTAGCGTTTTTTCATTATTTAAAACGCTTGAAGAGGTGTTGTTATCCTGACTCAAGGGATTTCCTGATTCTGAACACGAAAAAAACTGGCGCGATTCTACCACATTTGAGCAAAGGTCTGTTCATCTTCACGAACAATTACCTTCAACGTAAGGGATTTATCTGGAAATTTTGATGTCCGATAACCATGCAACTATTATGAAAAATGAAAGTTAAGCTTGTGACGGAGTGCAAAAAAGGACATCTTAACCTGATTACATCTACGACGTTTGCTCACCTCACAACACAATTAAAAGAATAGAGAGATTGCTATGTTCAAACAGTTACGTGTTTTATTTCGCCAAGTTATGCATGAGGGAACAGATGGTGGTGCAGTCGATACCCCGTCTATGCACCTTGCTATGGCATCGTTGTTGTGTGAAGTCGCGAATGCTGACCACGAAATTGATCCTCGTGAAGAACAAGCAAAAGCACACTTGCTCACCATGCTGCTGGAGATTAATGAAGCGGAAGCAGCCAGTCTACTCAAAGAGGCCACGGTTAAAAGCAAAGCGTCTGTGTCCTTGTATGAATTTACAACTAAGCTTCGTGAACTCTTGCCAGAGCAGCGTTACTCCTTAATTGAAGCAATGTGGGAAGTCGCGTACGCCGATGGTGTCATCGACCCACAAGAAGAAGCCGTGATCAGACAAGTCGCCGAGCTTATCTATATCGATCACTCTTTGTTTATTAAAGCGAAGTTAGCGGCAAAAAAAATATAATGAAAACCACCCGATATATCGGGTGGTTTTTAAATACTAAAATAGGACTCGTCTAAACGTACTTACGATATCGTTAAAATAACAGTTATCACTCAAGTATAAATCTAACTTTTGATCATAAAAGTCGTCACATTCAGGTCTATTGAGTTTAGACGTGGCCAAAGAGTATAAATCAAGCCTAAAACGAACTCTTGTCGCAAATCTAAAAAAATGACCTTCAGAAGAATAAGCAATAGGGTTATATACAACCGCTATATATTTTGCATCTTCTTGCAAAACATTTCCAATTAAGCGAATAGGATTTTCGTCTACTTTAACAATACGATCATAATTTTCATCATTAAAACTAAATGCCTCAATAATACCAATGTAGCTTTCGGACCAAAGCGTTGACTCTATCGTCAATAAAGCATATTTATCCTTTGGGATTTCTAACAAAAATGCATAGCTATATTTGAGGCTATTCAAATATTTGTTATTGTCAATCGATGGTAACATAAACTTAGAATAATATGCTTGAGCATTTATATACTTTTCATTTAATTTCAAAGATGACAATCTAGATTCAATTACATATCCATTCTTTGTGTTTTGCACCACAACAAATGGACCAGAATCAATTACATTTTCATCCCAAAAAGGAAGCTTATTAAATTTAATTTCTTTAGTAGCAGAGCCATTGTAATCAACAGCATTACCAGCCAAAGACAAGCAATTGAAAAGTAACAAAAAAACGAAAGTAATAGCTCTATTTAAAATAGATAGTTTACATACCATAGTAACAATCACCAACTCCTCATCAATGCAAAACTGTCAAACTTGTACGGCGATTACAGCCCTTTCTTTTATTTATTTCAACAGAGCAAGACGGTTGAGATTCACCATATGCTTTCATTGAAATCTTAACATTTTTACCAATTTCATTTCTTATGTACTGAGCAACATTATTAGCCCTTCGTGATGAAAGCTTAACATTATATTTTGAATCACCACTTGAATCAGCATGACCTTCAATCTCAATTGATGTCACCTTTCCTGCATTATCTAAATAATCTCTTAGACTTGATTTGTGCTTAACAGACAACTTATCACTATCAAATCCGTAGATAAGAGTAAGCATTTTATCATTAGCATTATAAAAGCAAGAATTAGAATATGGCGCTTCTGAGCTAACAATCTTATCACTAGATAAAACTTGCATTTTTTCTTTGGTATTTTTATTCAATAAATTACCACGTACTTGAGTAGTTACTTCTGTCTTTGAAATTACAGCAACAGTATGGTTATAAGCATTATCAACATCAATGCATGAGGCGTGCACTGGAAAAAAACCTAATGCAAAAAAAACACAGCACAACTTGTTTGAAAAATTCATAGTTTTAATCTTCCTGTTTCTTCACTCAATAAATTAATAATGTATTTGTATACATCATCTCCCTGCTTAGCTTGATAAATGTTATTTTTACCAACACAGTCGAAAAAACCATTTTTAGTTTCATCAAGATAAAAGTCGATTCCAATCACACTAAAAATAACATTAAGTTTGTTACCATGCCTATCTACTTTACCCTCAAGGTTACTGACTATGTTTTCACACAGTCCCCTTTTGACTAGAGACTTTAAGAATGTATTGGGTAACTTATCAGTACTCGAATCTGAACCATCAGACATAACAATAATTATCTGCTCTGCATTATATTCAGATTGAGAATCTGTAACCTGTGCTGCACGAATAACGCCTTGCCATGAGCGTGTTGAACCATAAGCTTTTGCAATAAATGGGCTTATTTCTTTATTGAACTGTTCATAATCATCAGTTAGGTCTATATCATGAAAATTAGAGTTTGAGCCATGGTCAGTGAATAACTTTTTATTATCATCAAACATCTCCCTGACAGTATCATAAGCATTGTCATTAACAACTTGATCGGTAAAGTAATTAACACCATTTACGTTTTGAACGTTATAATGGTTATAACCAATAAATGCGACTCTACTCTTATCATTACTATGTTTATTAAATTTTTCAAGATCTTGTGTTATTGCTTTTATTGTTGATTTAACAACATCAATTTTTTTTCTTGAACGATCAGACATAAACGGTCTACCCATAGATTCACTCATGTCTACAATAAAATAAATATCTACAGGTTTTGGAAGATACTTTCGAGCTATAGTAGAGCTAGAAACTGTAAACTCAGGCTTTAATGTCTCTATATTACCAAAGGAAATCCATGAGTTATGCTTTGATTTAGCAGTAACTGTGTAATCATTATATGGTGATATCTCTTTATTCTGAGACATACAACCATTATCATAGTCACACTTTACAGATTGGATTTTAATTTCAATTCCATCTATATTATTCGGAATATAACGATCGACAATTGCCTCTGCAAGCCTATCATCAGGTTTATTTTTCCCAGTGGATGTGGCGATTAAAGCTAATGTTGCAACCTCAGTTGCTTCCATCAACTTAGCATCTGATTGTAAATGCTGAACAACCTGTGAGGTGAAAGCAAAGAAGCCAATCATTGCAGGAAGCATACACATGAATAACACAGCAGCTGCACCCTTTTGCCTATTATACATTCTATATCCTCGCAAAAGAAATTGATGACGAAACTACATTCATCATTTCATTATCAGCAACACCTAGTACATTAAAAGGTGTTTCATAACACAATGAAACTTGGTAAATCGGCAAATATCTATCGTTAGATGTTTTTGGTAACAAATGACCCGACCCACTAATATCAACAATATTACAGTCTTTTATCTGCCCTTTGGTTTTTTTTACATAAGTAACCTTATTGTTTACTTTAGTTAGTTCTTCAACTTGGATTCCTAATTTATTAGAATCAAATGTACCAGACATTCTAGATAAAGATGATTTAGCTATATCAAGCATCATATTAATAGCATTAGTGCAATTAGATTCATTTTTGCACATATCACCTTCATCATTAAACAGCTGCTTTCTCTCTGATAAAATTGTTGCTAACGAGTATGATACCCTTTGCAATTTCCCTTTGTTTGCAATTGAGATAGAGCTATTCACTTGCATGACAAATAAACCAGATGCAAAAACTAATATCATTGCAAGTTCAATAGTGAAGATGCCTCTTTCTTTATTCACAGTGATCTCCTGGACCGACCTTAAACTTACAGCGTTCATATTCTTGTATAGCAATAACTTCACGTTTGATGTTCATAGGTTCTAAAAAGTATGAAAATACTGGTTTGTACTGAAAACTGAGACTATATATAGCTATAGCCATATTCTTTGGTTTTTTATTAACACCAGGACAATCATCTATATTTTTATATTTATCACTACATGTTGATAACGAGTCGATATTTTTGAAATAGTGAACATCCGTCTTCACAGAATCTGCCTTTACTACAAGGGGAAAAAGAATACCACTGCTAGTCGCTAATGCTGACTCAACATAGCCTTCATAATCTTCAGCTGTTCCTCCCCCAACTTTTCCAAGTTTTTTTGTTTCTGAAGTAGCAACATTAAGTGCATGATCACTCACAGCAAAGGCATAACTCATAACACATAAATCAAACCATGCAAAAACTGTTAAAATAAGAACAGGTAAGCCTAATGCCACCTCGACTGAAATTGAACCTCTAATTTTTTTCATAATTTCACATGTTTTTTATTAGTATAATCAACTACAAAGGCGCCTTTTATATTTAGTGAAGACATGAAGTTTTTAGCACTATCTAATGATTCAAATTCACCAATACAATAACGATTCCATAACTCATGAGTATACGAGTAAACTTCGCCATAATTATTTTTAAGATATTCTAAATACTCAGGTGTAATGAGTTTGTAAGTTGCGAGAACTTGGATTCTAAATTTTCTATTTTTAGGCATCATGATAAGTTCCGAATTGAAGACATCCTTGCTTTTTATTATTGAAATTTTATTATCACTAACACTTTTATCCTTTAATTTATTAACCTTGTCTTTACTGGATAAAAATTTATTTTTTTTAGCAGAGTTAAAATTCTCACTTGTTTGTTTTATAGTTATGTCTTTAGGCTTTATTTTTTTTGATAATTTGATTAAATTTTCTCTTGCTTCACTTTCGGAATATACATATTTTAGTGCATCTAGTGCAATATCATTCCGGCCTGCCTTAATCGATGCTAGTATCAAGTTAGATCTGAGTTTGTTGTCTGCAGGATTGTTAACATATAAACCATACAAAATTTCAACAGCATGTTGATAATCTTCTTTCATGATGTAGACAACACCAATATCATTTAATACTTCGCTATCAAGCATTCCTGATTGTCTACTTTTCTCAAAAGAAGAAATAGCTTCGTCATACCTCTTTTGTTCAGCGAGCACTTTTCCATTTAAATGATAATACTTAGCTTCATCTCCTCCTTCATCTCTGTAATCAGACAAAAATATAAAAGATTGACCATAATTCTGTTTTAAATAATTAAGTCTAGCCATCGTGTAAAAATATTCAGTGCTTTCATAATCATCATCATTGAATGTATTTGTATAAAGCTCTGCTGATTTAACATCACGCAAGTCAAGATATACTTTTACTAGCTTCAATTTATAGCTATCGTCTTCCTTCAAATTTTGTTTATAAAATTGAACTAGTTGCGTTTTATCATTTGAACTAATTAAGATATTCTCTTTAGTTTGTAACTCTTTATCGGCTTCTAGTGCTGTTGAGCATCCACTTATAATTAAAATAATAGGAATAATAATTTTATATCTATGCATCACTAATCATCCTTAATATACCTGGAGCTGCAATCAAAACCACAATTGGAATCATAATAAATACAATCAATGGTATTGACATTTTCGCACCCAGCTTACCGATTTTTTCTTCTAAATCCATGATGTTTATTTCACGAATATCACTGGCTAATGAAGATAATACCGGGCCTATAGAAGAACCATATTGCAAACTTTGTTTTAAAGTCATTGCAAAGCTTTGTGCTTCACTTGTTGGAACCATTTGATGAAACTCATCAATTGCCTTTTCTATACCAACAACTTTAGAACGCTCAACAGTTTTATAAACCACATAACCAAGGTTTTCATCTACTGTTGAAATTTCCCTGGAAAGATAATCTAAGCTCGATTCAATAGTCATCCCTGTATGAACACATACATTCATTAGATCGAGTAAAAAAGGTAGCCTACCACTGATTCTTTTTGTTATCTTTTTGCCTCTCATTGAAATGTATGCATCAGGGCCTATTAATATGATTAAAACGGAAAAAACAGAATAAACAACAGCCCACATCAGATCTATAGTTGAACTTAGATAAAAAATAAATATTAATATTAACATTAACCCCAAAGGAACCAACTTAAATAAATAATATGTTTTAGCAATGAAATCACTATAAATTCCTGCGGAAATAAGCTTTTTTTTGTTTTCTATATGATTAAAGCTGACAGCGCCCACTAGACTATTTAACATCTTAAGCTTTTTTTGATCTTGATCACTAGATCCAATAACATTATTTATTTTCAATCTAGCCTGAAGACTATCCCAAGCAATCATACATAAATATGTTAGTAACATTGCAATAAACACAACAAAAGCTGTTACTATATATTCATAATCCCCCACACTAATCAACCCCTCTCAAAATCAAAGATATACAAAAAAATCCGATTAACTCACTAATAAGAACATAATAAAAAATTGGTTTCCCTCCATCTTCGTACATAACGAAATTGAAGTTTTCTGGACTTGTTAATTTTAAAATAATAAGGAAAATAACCGGCAAACATGCGATTATCTTTGCTGAACCTCGGGCTTCAGATGTTAATGCAAATTTCTTTTTATCTAAAGCCCTAGATTCAAACATTATGCGATTTATTTTCGTTATTATATCTTTCAATTGTCCACCACGACTAAGATTTAAGCGTATTGTCGCGGCAAAAAAGAAGTATTCAATATAGGGGAATTTCGTGCTACTTCTTAATAACACATCATCAGGGTCTTCACCAATTAAAAGCCTCTCGCCCATAAACATAAACTCGCGACCAACTTCATTATCTAGCTGCTTTCCAACATAATCAAAAGCATGAACAATACTTTGGCCAGCCGATAAAGCACCGGATAGTATATTAAGTGCATCAGGAAAATCATTCTGAAAGCGCTTATGCCTAAGTTCACGTATTTTAATCATAAATATAATAAAAAGGAGTGGTTCACCAATAATCAAGCAATAAACTATATCTTGCTGGAGTATAAATTCATTAACCGCAATGATAGAGACTACACTACCGATTAAAAAAAACAATAATAACTTTAAAGGTTCTGGAGATAGGTCGGCTTTTATCGTACTAATAAAGTACTTAATTTTAAAAGCCAACGTAATATCGAATTTATTTGAATCAATTACCGACTTTACACCTTTAACACCCTCAAAATCACCATCAAACTCTACAAAATTATCAATTTTTTCCTTCTTACTTTTTTCTAAAAGCAGTAAGACAATTATTAGAGCGAATAATAAAGCAATAAAATACAGAATCATTGAAATATCTCACGAACCGTGTTCTCTAATCCAAAAAACTTCGCTCTTTCGTATACTACTGATCGTGTTGAAAGTCCTGGTGTTTTAAATTTCCCTTCGATTTTACCATCTTCAGTTGTACCATCATTTACGAACTTAAAGATATCTTCTAAGACAACATTATCACCTTCCAGCCCCATAACTTCTGAAATAAAAATAACCTTCCTGCTGCCATCATGTAGTCTTTTTACTTGCACAATAAGATCTACAGCACTCACAATTGTTCTTCTTATTGCTTCAAGGGGTAAACTGCTTGTCGCCATCATGACCATACTTTCAACCCTTGCAATCGCATCTCTCGGTGTATTTGCATGAAGCGTCGACATTGAGCCATCATGTCCTGTATTCATTGCTTGCAACATCTCAAATGCTTCACCACCACGACACTCACCGACAATAATTCTATCAGGCCTCATACGTAGTGAGTTGATGACCAAATCACGAGCCGTTATTTCCCCCGTTCCTTCAATACTTGCTTGCCTTGTTTCCAACCTAACAACATGAGGTTGTTGTAATTGTAATTCGGCAGCATCTTCTATTGTTACAATGCGATCTGTATTTCCAGCAAAACCTGACATAGCATTTAGCAGCGTTGTCTTACCAGATCCCGTACCACCTGATATCAATATATTGCATTTGCAATGAGCAGCAATAGAAAGTAATTTTGCCATTTCAACTGACATAGCGCCAAATTCAACCAAGTTTTCAAGCTTGATTTTATGCTTTTTAAATTTACGAATTGATATAGACGTACCATCCAACGCAAGCGGTGGAATAACTATATTTACGCGACTACCGTCAGCTAACCTAGCATCACAAATTGGTTTAGTCTCATCAACACGACGCCCAACATTAGCTGCAATACGTTTTGCTATAGTGTTAAGCTGCTTTTCATTAACAAATTGAACTGGGGATTTATCAATTTTACCGTTTAACTCGATAAAAATATTTTGTGGACCGTTAATCATAATATCCGATATATTATCATTATCGATCAGTGTTTGAAGTGGACCCAAACCTTTGAGCTCGTCAAGTAACGCTTTTACTAAGTCTACTCTTTGTAAATTAGATACTTGAAATTGACGCTTATCAATCAAAATATTCACTGAATCTCTTAATTGAGTTTCGAGATCAGAAGCGCTAATTTCAATCAAGCTAGATGCATCAAGGGCATCAAAAATTTCGTCACGTATAGTGATATATACTGAATTAAATTGATTCATTTATTAAACAACTTAAATTTTCTTTTACGCTGGATAGTTTTTCCAGTCAAGATAGAAAGAATCTCTCTAATAGGATCTGAAAATTTCGTTTCCATCACACCATCAGGTCCTTTATGAACAAAGACTTTTTCAAGGCCAGATTCGTAAAAAACATCAATACTTTCTTTTTGCTTAATCCGAACCTTCGCGTTATCCAACGGGATAACATAATCTTTAGCCGGTCGAGTTTGGCTAAATACAATTTTGTGTTCCAACTTATCAATACGTTTTTTAATCAAATTATAAGAACGTAAAGAAGAAACTGATTGCTCACACACAATGAATACACGATGGTAACGTTCTTGAAATGTGGCTTTATCTAATTCATCAAAACTTGATAGCGACATTGAGTCAATAATAAAGTTATACTCATCAACTAGCGTATTAGATAAATTATATAGCGTTTCTGAATGACAGCTTGAAATCTCTGGGTTTTTTTCTAGCATAAGATAGTCGAGTTTATCTATCGACTTACTTAGATAAGTTTTAGCGATGGCATTATCTACCTCTCGATTTGTTAGATCGTTAGATTCTTGTCTAACTTTCAACCCTTTAATTCCAAGAAACATGTCTGCATTAAGAGCACCAGAATCATGGTCGACCATTAGTGTTTTAAGATTCGATTCTTTTGCTAACGCATAACACAAAAGTGAACTGATCGTGGATAAGCCTACACCACCTTTAGATGCAAGAATTAATATTCTTTTTGCAATTCTAGTTTTTTTATTTTCAGTAGCAACTTTTTTTCCAGTTACAGACAATATTGCTGACAGCAGTTCATTCAGCTCACTATCCCAAAGAACATAGTTTGCACCAAGCGCCATCAATTGACTTTTTAATTTTATCGAATCATAATTACCGATGACAATAATGCTAATATCAACATTCAGTTTTGTCGATAATTCTGAAATGGTTTCATTAATATGTTCTTTATCACGAAGATCTATAATAACATTTCTTATTTTTAAGCTTTTATCCGACCAAAAATCCTCTTTCATATCTTTAGAAAAGATTGGTTTTGAAAAACCTTCAATTGCATACATCTCTTCAATTGAAGAAATAATGTCTGCTGATTCGGATATAATTAAGTCTTGCTCTTTAATGCCAGACTTACCCTTATTCGATGATGATTTAAATAGATTGTCTAAATTCATTTTATTTCACTGGTGCATTAAGAATGCTTAATGCTCTGTTGTATTCCGAAGAACAGCCAAATTTATATTGTGCTGCTGAAGAAATTTCCAATATTCCACATTTTTTATCAGCAACAACAAAATATGTAGCTGATATGAGTATGTCTTTTTGAACATCGTCATCCGTAACGATTTTTTTGACTGCGTTCATGTCAAACATTTTCGATTTCAAACTTCTTGACACTTTATCAACAAAGAAACTTTTATCTATTTTATAACTTATAACAATGTTCGTTTTTTTATTTTTATCCTTTATTTTTTTAAAAAAGTCATCCACTTGATCTAAAGCTTTACTTTCATCGACAATATTAAATTCAAGTTTTTCTTGAATTTTTTTATATTCAACTTTATTTTCAAAACTTGTGTTAGAGCATGCAGACAAAAACAAACCAACAAATATGAAAAAAATAGACTTATTCACTAATTAAACCCTCCGCTCTCAATCGTACTTTCTAATTCTTTACTATCTTCGCTTGTAAAATTTATTCTAAACAATCTCTTGAGATCATTAGTGCTTCTATAACTTGGTAATTTAATTTTTTCAGATTTAACAGGTGTTACAAGATTAACTGTTGCAACAATGATGAGTTCTGTTTTTACTTTGTTTGATTCAGTATGGCTAAATAATGCACCTAGCAAAGGAATATCACCAAGTACCGGTACTCGGCTAAGAGATTCCATCTCTTCTGTTGTTAATAATCCGGCTAATACAAAGCTCTGACCATCTTGTAATTGCACTGTTGTTTGTGCCCGTCTCGTCTTTAATGACGGTAAGCTTGCGAAAGCATTATTTTGTGTAAATGATTCATCTAATGAACTAACTTCAGGCATCAGTGTTAATCTAATATTATCGCTATCTGTCACTTTAGCGACCATAGAGAGTTTAACGCCATATTCTTTATAGATTATTTTGATACCATCGCGATCTCTTACAGCCAGCGGAATTTCACCACCAACCAAAAAGCTTGCATTTTCACCTGATATCACAGATAAATTTGGTTCTGCAAGTACTTGGCCTATTTTATCATCACCTTTAGCTGAAATGATGGCTACAATATCTTTTGCTGTAAAATCTAAAACACTTTGAACTATAGTGCCTGCGGTATCTGTTGAAAAAGCATCACTATATTTAACACCTAGTTTTGTTAAAAATGAGCTTGAAACCTCGGCCACAGTTAACTTTACGTTAATTTGATTCGTTGATAGTACTTTAAGATTATTTATTATACCTACATAGGTGTTTTTAGCGGAGTACTCCAATCCATTAACATCACCTTCATTTTTATCATGTATTTTAATGACTGATGTTATCCTTTCTTTTTTTAACATCGTACCAACAGCATCATAAATACTATTTTTTATTTCGTCGCTACTAACCAAACCATCTAAGACTACCTGTTCACCGATATTCATTATCGAGATTTCTTCATCTGGATATCTAGCTACAATTGTTTGTTTTAATAAGCGTAGACTTTTATTTACTATAAGTTCCGCATTATATAACTCGTTACCTGACCGGTCATAAACAATTACAGATGCGTCACCAACATCCACACCATATATTACTACTTTATTTTCATCAATTACTTTATAATCCGCTATTTTTGGATTTGAAATGAAAACAGTTTTTATGTTCCGTTTAACTCTAATTGTCTTTGCGGATCCTTTATCAAGACTAAAAACTTCCGAAGAGTAACCATTCGGAATAGAAAATATCATGCTCGATATTATCACTAAGAATGATATTAATTTTTTATTCATCAACCCCTGCCCTTAGTTCTCTTACACCATGAATTCCGTCTACAATATCGCTGCTCCCAACAAACATGTAGTTATTTGAAATATTCGATGGAACAAGTGTCACCTCTGAAATTTTCTGAGCCATTTCTAGCTTAAGCACATCTCTAGAACTTAATGCTATAATTATGCTGAGTTTTTTACCTTCAATCTCACCACCATCAACACTCTCAAATCTATTTACTTTGATGATTTTTGCATTGCTAATGATAACTCGGCTTTCTAATGTCCCAAGGTCTCTATAGCCCTGTTCTCTAATATTTAGATTTGAAGATGCTGTAGCAACGAAGCTCACCCTATCTCCAACAACTAGTGGTATGGCTTCTAAAACACCACTATTTTCAACTTCATAGTAATAAGGTATTTTATCTTTTCCTAAAGATAAATAGATGTAGTCATCATCTTCGGGATTTGCAATATCAGTCGATAAAATAAAACTATCTTTTGCTAGATCTTTTCGGTAAATGCTCCCTAATTCAAGTTTGCCATTTGATACAAGCAACAATCCCTGGCTACGGGCCTGGCTTTCTTCAAGATCAAAGACAATATAGTCTGAAGATTTAATTTTATGGGTTTTAAGTACGCTATTTTTTAATTTAAAAACGCTAACTAACTCAATTTGAGACTCTTGAACTACACTATTATCATCCTCGATTGAAATGACTCCTTTGATGTAGAAAATAACACTTGCAAGTATTACAAAAACTGTTAATAAGATTATTTTTCTGTTCATCCCAACCTTTACCCATCTGAAGCCGGCCATTTACTGACCGACTAAATTTAACAATTACTTAGCAGCATCCACATTGGCTTTAATTGCTGTCATCGCATTATTCAAAATTTCAGTCATCATTCCTGTTTTAAAGACAGCCAACAGAACAGCTGACATAGCAACTGCAATAACAGCATACTCAACAGCAGTAACACCACTTTCATCTTCAATAAAATCTGCGATAAGATTTTTAATTTTTAAATAAATTTCAGTAACCATTTTAATACCTATAAATTGTTCATTAAAAGACGGATACAAATTACTAACTTTAGGGTTTAAATTCAATTTTTTAAAAATTATAGGTGCATAAGTCATATTTATACAATATAGACTTGTAATTAATTATATTATTATAAGTAAAGGAAATACGCTTGATGTACTATTTTCAACTATAGAATGTATAATGCAAACATTGCCAATAACACATTAATAAATAATGATTTACCTTCTTCTAACTATTGTAAGTGCTATCATTTGTTATTCTGACTTCAAATATAGGAAAATTTCAAATAAAGCCATACTATGTGTTTTCTTATTAAGCTCTAGCTTATCTATCAAGTATGGTTTTTTTATCCAATCAATTAAAATATCTTTCCTAATCTTTGTTATTGGTTTTTTCTTAACAAAGATAAAGATTATAGGTGGTGGTGATATAAAATTAATTTCAACGCTGTCTCTGGCAATACATGGGGATGTAATTTGGCTATTTTTCATAATGATTGGTTTTTTCGGTGGGGTGCAGCTTTCAATGGAGTATTTATACTGTATTATAAAAAACAAAAAAACACCTTTTGATAAAGGTGTGCCATACGGTATAGCTATTTCACTTTCAGGATTACTAGCTATTTTCTTATCTATAATTTTATCCTGAAACTCAGTGGAGCTCTCAAAAGAGCTCCCTCCTCAAGCGATAAAACGTAATTTAGCGGTATCATTTCCATCTTGAGCTGTATCTAGCAAAATTTTCTTTATGCCTTCAGTAAGACCAAAACGTTTGATATCGGGAATCGATTTTTTGTTTCCCCATACATACATAGAAATATCTAGATCTGTTTCTATCATCGAACATTCAGGCCCTACCATATCAGCGTTAGGAGTTACGACTAATGTTTGTGCGTTATTTAGTTCACACTTAATAATTTCTGAAGAAGGCGCCGACAGCCAGCCAGTAACATCTCTTAAATCAATATTATATCCATCTAGTAAGGCTAACAGCGTTCTTTTTTCTATACTACTGCACGATACTATTCTAGTTGGTCTGAATCCTTCATCTATATTTTCAATAGACGCAATAACATATTTATTACTTCTTGCTTTAAAACTACGGCCTAATGAATCGGGGGCGTGATTGACTGAAAAAATCAAATCATAGTCTTCAATATTTATAGTGTTTAAGGCATGATAGTAAATAACATTTACATCCAAATTTTCTAAACAATGAAATTCACGAATGACTTTCTCAAAACTCTCACTACAAAAATAATTTGATACTGCAATTTTAAAAAAACTTTTACTTCTTACTCTCTCCAAATCATCATATAAATCATCAATAATTTTTAAACCTCTTTCTGCATGTTTTAGTAGAATATCTCCCTCTTTAGTCAATTCAAAGCCATCTGAACGGTCAAATAGACTAACACCTAATTTCGTTTCAATTTTCTTGATGTGCTGTGAAACTGCTGGCTGAGTCATATAAAGAGCTTCCGCTGCTATTGTAAAACTCTTGTATTTAGCCACCTGAGAAAAAGTAAACAGGTACTTATTCTCTACAAGTTGATTTCTCTTTTTCATTATTAGTATTCTTATTTTTATTTTCGACAAACGTAACTTAATCCCAATTACGGCACGGAAGTTATCAGCCTCATGCTTGTATGACAATTATTTTCTTATTATTTACCCATAAGGAATACTTATATGAAACAGATCACACTACAAGGAAACAGCAATGTAACCCCCTGTTTTACAATGATAAAAAATATAAAATTTTCTAAAGAAATATAAATGAAAATATGCAACGAATGTCACCTCAATGTCTTTTTTTTGTTTAATTTCCATACAATATTATTCCCCCGCCCACTTCCTATTTATATATTAATATTGCACTATCAATTTCCCTTTTTACATTTACCGCCTACCTTTTCCTTTCACTACCGAATATCAAATCACATTTTATGAATTTATAGTGACATTACTCTTGATGAAGAGTGAAAATACAGCTACCACAAATCGATACTGCCAAGCAATAAGTAGGATACTACACACCTTTAATTCAACAAATATCGATAGTCCCTTTAAGTTACAATCGTAAAATCTGTTGACATCTGTCTTTTAAAATTACTCATTTTAACGGTTTGACTTTTACTAGTTACATTTGGGTTTTTGATAAGTACATGCTCATCATTACGAGGTCATTAAAATAGTTAAAAGTGGATGATTATCAGGTGAAGCCTTTTAATCTTTGAATATCTCAGTTTTAATAGTAAATGATACTGGACTTTTAGAGTAAGAGATTCAACATGACTACCTTGCTAAACAGTCATTATTCTAAATATATATCCACCCCGCTTATCTCAAGATTAGGGATGTCACGCTACTTTTTACTTTATATGTTTAATAAATATCTGTTGTCCAGCAGTTAATTTTGTCACACATATCAACAGTTGATGTAATTTATTAAACTTTCTTGAACGTCAATAACTATGTATTCCTATATCTATTTTACGCAGACCTTCTTGACCTTTCTTTACTCCAAAATATTTTGCCCTTTTTCCTTGATATAGCTGTCTATTAATAATTATTCATTTCATTAGCAAAATGCGAATTTTGAATTTAGCCAAGATAAGCATCTGCATTTGCCACTAACAGCACCTAGAAATAACCATTTAAAAACATTAACTTAAATGCAAATTCGCAACGTTTTAATTTTTGGCAACCATTTTGAATAACCTCTAAGCAAGTCACCTAGTCATTTAGCTGTTTTGAAAATCAGCAAATTTACAGATAACGCAGAGGCCAGAATGAAGACACCTTTACTTCCATTTGTTATTGCTAGCGGGGTTGCGGCTACATCACCTGCTTTTGCTGTTGCCCCTTTTAATGATTGCCCAACAGAAGCCATTCTTTTTCAAGGTAATCCCGCGACAGTTTATGCCGTTGATCTTTCTACAGGTAATTACTCAACAAAACAGACTGATACAGGAGCTGGCGGCACCATCAATGCTGTCGGTTTTAACGAATCAGATCGTTATATTTATGGTTGGAATAAAAACAGCAGCACTGTTACACGTATAAACCAAGCATTTAAAGTTGAGAACCTCACTGTATTGAGTGGCCTACCCGATAAAAATTATTTTGTTGGTGACGTATTTGATAACCATTATTACGTTTATTTGAAAGGCACGGGGATGTATAAAATTGATTTGAGTGCAGGCGATGATAGCCTTGTTGCTCAAGAAATAATGACTAGCTCAGGTGCTACGCTTCAACTGACTGACTTTGCCTTTTACCCAGAAACAGGCGATCTGTTTGCCGTAGAAAATACCAATAATAACCTTTATCGATTCAGTTTTGATGGTGCAGGAAATGCATCTTTCAGTCTTGTTGGATCAACAGGGCTGAGTGGAACAACCACCTTTGGCGCGCAATACTTTGATAAATCCGGTTTTATGTATATTAGTAATAATGGTGATGGGATAATCTATCGTATTGATTTACGTGACCTCAGCGACCTTAAACCTAGCGCTGAATTTTTCGCTCAAGGCCCTTCATCAAACCAAAATGATGGTGCACGCTGTGCCAGTGCCCCTGTCGTTGCTTCGAATACGGATTTCGGCGATGCACCCGATAGCTATAAAACATCGCTGACAGAAAATGGGCCGCGCCACTTTGTAGGACCAAATTTCATTTTAGGTTCTATTGTTGATACCGAAGGTGAAGCTCTTGTCTCGCCAAGTTCGGATGATAACGATGGCAGCGATGATGAAGACGGTATTACTTTTAACTCTGAGTTAAAACAAGGGTCTGATGCACTTATTCAGATAACTGTTGGCGGTGGTGCGAACGGCTATGTCAGCGGCTGGTTTGATTGGAACCAAAACGGTAAATTTGATCAAGAGAGCGAGCAGGCCATTGTTGATGAATGGTTAGCGCCTGGGCCACACAGTATCAAATTTCGAGTACCAGAAACGGCAGTCGCAGGATCGACTTGGGCACGTTTTCGAATCGGAAGAGATACTGGACTTAAATCTTTTGGTGGTGTGACAGACGGTGAAGTCGAGGATTACAGTGTAACTATTGAAGAACAAACCCTCACCCATTCGTACTACCCCGGTGAAGGTGAATGGGCAACTTTGGCCTATGAAGATAATTGGCCAAACAAAGGCGACTTTGATTTTAATGATGTCGTACTGTATTACCGCGTAGATACCGTTTCTAATTCAGATGGTAATATTGTTCGCTATGATATTAGCGGTAAACTTCAAGCCTACGGCGCAAGCTTTTCCAATGGTTTTGCTGTTCAACTAGATGAAATACCACGTGGTGCTGTTGATGAAGCACTAACTAAACTCGTGGTTAGTGACAAGACTCAACATTCTGCAAATGTATTAGAAGCAGGCCAAACTAATGCTGTTGCCATCATTTCAAGCAACTTAAAAGATGCAATTCCTGCTCCCACCTGTTCAGGAAGCTCAGGCACCTATTACCGCGTATGGCGTGGTTGTAATGACGACGCAGCAGACCAATTCACCTTTGAAGTCAGTATTCCATTCACAACACCGCTGGCATCCGGTCCTGAAATGCCCCTTAACCCATTTATCTTTGCACCTGAAGGGCGCTATCACGGAAGTAGCTTTAGTGAAGAGTTCCCAGGACGCGACCTCGAAATCCATTTGAAAGGCGATTGTTTAACATCACTCGCGTCAGAGAGCTTCTTCTCTACTCAAGAAGATACTTCTTCATACAGCGTCGCCAATTGCCCGGGTCCAAATTGCGACAGTTACCGCACAAGTAATGGCACACCTTGGGGACTTGTCATTGAAGATAACTGGATGCACCCCAGTGAGCGAATCAATATTCTGACGGCTTACCCTGAACTTGAAGGTTACGCGACATCAGGTGGTAGCAGTAATCAAAACTGGTTTATTCGTAGCAAAGCAGTTGAAGCCAAACTGTTTGAATAAACGAAATAACACGACGAACGATAGCGACCAATTTAACAAACGATTTATAACGAATATTAAATGACTCACGAGGGTATGTTCATGATACGTCAATGCTTACTGATTTTACTTAGCTTACAACTCGTCGCATGTGGCGGCGGCGGAGGGGGCGATGATTCAGGATCATCAGGCGGTTCACAGCCATCAGCCCCCGCGGCAACTAGTGAGAGTAAATTTGAGGATCTGGTTATTCCAGAAGGGTTTAAGTTTAAGAGTGCCTACCCTGTCACTGTCAATATTGACCTTGATACCCGTGAAACCATGTTTCTCAATATTTATGGCCGATATAGCGAGGCAACAGACGGTACGCCTATTCCCGATTCAAGCAGCCGCTTAATTTCAGGGCCCATGCAAGAGGGTAAATTCAAGGGAAAACTCACCATCACCAGTCAACGTACCAGCTTACTCGTAGAGGCTTGGTTTCAGGATGGAACCCGACAGCCATTTCGCCAGATTATTTCCTTACCAACAAATGAAATAGTCATTACCGATTAAAAGTCGCCATAACTAAACTCGCTGGTATTACTTATTTCTAGCCCGATGCGTAGTGTATTCCCTCACTATTGCCTCTTTGATGCAGCTCTGCTGCATCTTTTTTTGCCTTCGATTTATACACAACCGCCAGATGACACGGGAAAGCGCTGGTATCGAGTCACCTGAGTGCTTTATGATCGTGCCAGCTTCTCATCACCTTCGGATAACATTGTGCAATTACCTATCGACCCGCTAAAACCTCTTTTTATTGAAAAACTTGCTCAACACCACTTGGTCGTTGAGGCAGAAACAGGGTCAGGCAAATCCACACGTTTACCATTATGGGCCGCTGAATCAGGTAAAGTATTAGTGATTGAGCCACGTCGTATTGCTTGCTCTTCTCTGGCTGAATTCTTAGCCGCAGAGAAAGGTGAAACAATAGGTAAAAGTATTGGCTACGCTATTCGTTTTGAAGCACATTTTGACGAAAACACAGACATTATATTTGCCACTCCTGGTGTGGCATTACGCTGGTTAAGCGAAGGGCAACTAACTAAATTTAAAACCATTATCATTGATGAATTTCATGAGCGTCGCTGGGACACAGATTTACTACTCGCTTTACTCAAAGATAGCTCCAGCAACACGTCAAATTCATCACAAAAACAGCGCTTAGTCATTACCTCTGCCACCATTGATAGCCAACGCCTAACCCAATACTTAGGTGCTGAACACCTAAAAGCTGAAGGGCGTAATTTCCCTGTGACGGTTGAGCATATTGCTGTGGACAACAGACATAGCCCTGATATTCGGTCTATAGAAAACAAAGTCTTCGGTACAATTCAAACCTATCTCAATAACCAACAAGCGCTAGGCCAGAACCAAGGCGACATTCTTGTTTTTTTACCCGGCCGGAAAGAAATTGCCCAGTGCCAAAGCAAGCTAAAACCGCTTAGTCTTAATTTTGGTATTGATGTGATTCCACTTCATGCTTCCGTCTCTGATACCGATAGACAGCGCGCCCTGACAGCCAGCGAACATCAACGCGTTATTCTCGCAACCAATGTTGCTGAAACCTCATTAACTATTCCCGGCGTAACCTTAATTATTGATACAGGACTAGAGCGCCGCACCCACCAGCGTAATGGTCGAACGGTCCTTGGTTTGCACGCAATTTCACGCGCAAGTGCTGAACAGAGAAAAGGACGAGCAGGTCGTATTTCTGCTGGCCACTGCATACGGCTATATGGCAGTGCTGCGCCATTAGAGTTGATCACGCCTCCAGAATTACACCGCGAAGAACTCACTGAGCCCATGCTTGCGGCTGCCTGTTGCGACCATCGCCTTACAGATTTAGTCTTTATAGATACCTTACCAGAGAAGGCGCTTACTCAAGCGCAAGAAAGGCTCACATCTATGCAGGCCATTGATGATAACGGCCTGATCACAGAACATGGCAAGCATCTATACCCATTACCTATTGATGCCCTTTTTGCTCACTTAATCACAGCAATGCCAAATAAGGCTGCAACCGAAGCGATGGTTGACCTTGCGGCAGCCTTGTCTGTCTCTAATAAACTGTGGCAAAAAACAAACAATGAAGAAGTAGTAGAACAGCTCGAACAATGGGAAAAACACCATTGTGATGCAATGCTATTGATTAAACTTTTGCGTGAACCAACGCCTGATTTTCTGACTGTCGATGCTGATCGCTTACAAGAAGCACGTCAAATATCAGCACAAATTAGAGAAGCCTTATCTTTACCTCAACTTGATGTCGCGACATCAGTTAAGCGAGATGCTTGGCTTGCTGCTGTCATAAAAGCGGCACCAGAATTAGCATTTGTTCGAAGAGAAAAACGTCGACAAGCCTTGGGGAATGGCTACTGCGAAGTCACCTTAGGGCGTGATAGCCGCTTATCAGATAAAGCAGAAGCTGCCGTCGTGTTTGATCAATTTAGTCTTCCAGGCAAAGGGGTCAAACAAACCCTCAATTTAGCAACATGTACATCACCTATCCCATTATCAATGCTTGTCGATCTAGAATTAGGCGAACAGTACCACCATGAAAGCAAAATAATCGATGGGCAATGTATATCAACTACACAACGTATTTATAGTGGCAGAGTGATTGACGAGCAAACACAAAGCGTCAGTGATCTTGTGACAACGGCAATGATTGTAGAAATGATACAAAACAATCAAATCTTTCCAGGATTAGCTACCGAACGTGAGCACCAAATTGAGCAATGGAATCTTTTTCTCAAGTTAGGCCTTGCTGATCCAACGCTTTGCACCCGTAATAACCCTGCCGACCTTAACCTATGGCTTAACGAGCAAATTGAAGCTCTTGGTTTTGACTCTCTGGATGACTTAGCATTATTCAATAACGACGATTTTATCTTTGATGGTATTCCCGAGTGGGAACAAGCTGAATTTGATGAACGCTTCCCGCGCAAGATATATATTGCAGATTTGCATCTTAGTGCCGAATACGCCGCCGCAGGAAAGTTAGTTACTGTGGTTTATCAAAGTGGTAGCCGTAAGCAAGATCCGCAACGTTGGGAGCTCCCTCGCTGGCAAGGTTGGCGCATAAAATATCGAAAAGCGAGCCGTATTATTGACATTCGATGAACATATTTGCACTCATTTGATCATCAAATGAGTGCAAAATAAACGCAATTTTTAACAAGCTTTTAGCCGAAAAATAGATAACTCAATTAAATCTGCACACCAATCTGTAGAAACATGATCTCTTTCTCGAAAATAATGCGTTCTCCCTTTGAATTCACCGTGTTGAAGGACTAGGATTACGGCCTTAGAGCGAAGTGTTTCGTTCTCTCATTCTCCAAACAAGAACAGAGTCTATTGCATGAACAACGATAAAAGACCTTTATACATCCCCTACGCAGGCCCTGCGCTTCTAGAAACACCTCTGCTAAACAAAGGTAGTGCATTCTCTGTCGAAGAACGTATGTTCTTTAACTTGGAAGGTCTTCTTCCAGAAGCGATTGAAAGTATCGAAGAACAAGCTGAACGTGCTTATCAGCAATACCAAAAATTCGAAAACGATATTGATAAGCATATTTACCTGCGTAACATCCAAGACACCAACGAGACTCTATTCTACCGTTTGGTTGAAAATCACATCACTGAAATGATGCCGATTATTTACACACCAACTGTTGGTGCAGCGTGTGAAAACTTCTCGAATATCTACCGTCGTGGCCGTGGCCTTTTCATCTCTTATCCTAACCGCGATCGTATCGAAGAGATGATCAACAATGCATCTCGCCAAAACGTTAAAGTTATCGTTGTTACTGATGGCGAACGTATTCTTGGTCTGGGTGACCAAGGTATCGGTGGTATGGGTATTCCAATTGGTAAACTATCACTTTACACCGCGTGTGGCGGCATCAGCCCGGCTTACACATTACCAGTAGTACTTGATGTGGGTACAAACAACCCACAACGCCTATCAGACCCAATGTACATGGGCTGGCGTCATCCACGTATTACAGGCCAAGAGTACGACAAATTCGTTGATGAATTCATCACAGCAGTAAAACACCGCTGGCCTGAAGCGCTTATTCAATTTGAAGATTTCGCACAGAAAAATGCGATGCCTTTACTTGAACGCTACAAAAACAAAGTATGTTGTTTCAACGATGATATCCAAGGTACAGCAGCAGTTACTGTTGGTTCACTTCTTGCCGCATGTAAAGCAGCAAAAAGTAAACTGTCAGAACAGCGTATAACTTTCTTAGGTGCAGGTTCAGCCGGCTGTGGTATTGCCGAAGCCATCATTGCACAAATGGTATCTGAAGGTATTTCTGAAGCACAAGCGCGTAGCCAAGTTTACATGGTTGACCGCTGGGGCTTGTTAATTGACGACATGCCTAACTTGCTTAACTTCCAGAGCAAACTGGTTCAAAAACGTAAAACAATCAATAAGTGGGATGTTGAAAACACCAATGTATCACTGCTTGATGTAATGCGTAATGCGAAACCTACAGTACTTATCGGTGTTTCTGGTGTTCCTGGTCTATTTAGCGAAGATGTTATTCGTGAAATGCACCAACACTGTGAACGTCCAATCATCTTCCCGCTATCAAACCCAACAAGCCGTGTTGAAGCAACACCCGCTGATTTGATCGAGTGGACAGATGGAAATGCCCTCGTTGCAACAGGCTCACCATTTGAACCTGTGATCTACAATGGCAAAACGTACCCTATTGCACAGTGTAATAACAGCTACATATTCCCAGGCATCGGCCTAGGTGTACTCGCAGTTAACGCTCGTCGCGTTACTGATGAAATGTTAATGGAATCAAGCCGCGCATTGGCAGAATGTTCACCATTGGCTATTAATGGCACAGGTGCTCTTCTACCACCATTAGAAGATATTCAAAAAGTATCACGCCACATTGCCTTTGCTGTCGCCAAAAAAGCAATTGAGCAACGTAAAGCACCGAAAAATACAGATGAGCGTATTAAAGAAAAAATTGATACAAACTTCTGGCAATCAGAGTACCGTCGCTACAAGCGCACAGCATTCTAAAATTGGTTAAAAGCTTTAAACATGAGCCCGCTTTTATGCGGGCTTTCTTGTATCAGAGGTATACTTTTTAAAGTAATTGACATAATCGGCTGAAAAAACACCACATTTGACGTGCTTTTTACCTAACATTATCAAGGTATTAAGGTAATATATTTTCAGTCTTTATTATTTGGATTGGTATGAAGCTGTTTTCCATCGTACGTGTTTCTGCGGTTATAGGCATTGTTGTAATTGGCAGCAGTTTGCTTGTCGATCGCTGGGTGTCAGAACATACTGCTGAGCGTATTTTTACCGATTCGGCTCAAATACCTGAACGCTCTATCGGGTTAGTGCTAGGCACCAGTAAGTACATCGCAAAAACCTTAAACCCTTACTACCAATACCGTATTCAAGCGGCGATTGATCTTTACCAGCAACAAAAGGTGAATGTATTACTCCTAAGTGGGGATAATGCCCATCGTTCTTATAACGAGCCGTGGACAATGAAACGGGACTTACTAAGGGCGGGTGTGCCCGATCAAGATATAGTGCTCGACTATGCTGGTTTTCGTACACTTGATTCTATCGTACGCGCACGTGAGGTCTTCGATGCCGATCATTTTGTGGTCATTACTCAACGCTTTCACTGTGAGCGTGCATTATTTATTGCGGAAAAAAATAACATTGATGCAATTTGCTTAGCTGTACCTTCACCCAAGGGTTTGGCTGGCTTGAAAGTACGTATCCGTGAAGTATTAGCCCGCGGGAAAGCATTTATTGATCTATATCTACTCAATATCCAACCTCGCTTTCTTGGTCCTAAAGAACCAATAGTAGACGCTGAAGAGCATGAATTTGTCGGCCCGCCCGATAACCGTAAATAACTGAATACAGATAATTTCTTAAGTTTTGGCTCATAAATAAAAAGCACCAACTATACATAGATAGTGGTGCTTTTTTATTGCACATAATAAACCAGTCAACGATGAGCTTGTAATACCTATAATGCGACAAGCAGATAAACCGCGACTAAGCAGCTTGTTGATAATTACGTAAAAATTTCGCTCTCACTTTTTTCAAATGCGTACTTGCATCTTTTTGGACCATTTTACGTAGAAGTTTCTTATCTTGTGCCATTTCCCTAGCCTTTAGTTTTATTTTACACGCAATCTAGCGCACTTAATTGATGAATCAGATGATACAAGATGCATGTGCACCTCACTACTAGGAAGAAATGACGAAATAAATTTAGTAGAGTTAGTTCACACTTTTACATCCACCACAGCATTAAAACACAATGCAATTTAACATCCCAATTCCATATTTGACTCATTTCTTAATTTCTAATGCTGTAACACATTAAAACGTGTGTGGTTTTCTACACATTCCTAATTAATAGCCTCACAGTTTTAGTCATCCCCTTGCTAGATGAGCAACATATGAGCACCAAGCTATTAACATTGAATTCTGAAGGTGTAACATTTAGCCATACTACAACGATCCACATTGCACGAAGCAATCCATATGAAAAAGGAAGAAATCATGACAGCCTTAACTCTCACTCTAAAAAAGTGGCTGTTTGACCGAAATAGCATGATATTACTTGCCGATATCGCCTTATTCGCTATTTTGTTCAACACCCTACCCTTTGAAAAAGATGTTGTCGTCGGTCTAAGCATTCTTGTATTTGTCGCAGTACTTTGGCTAACAGAAGCTGTGCATGTCAGTATCACTGCCATTTTAGTGCCCATTTTAGCGGTTGGATTTGGTATTTTCCAAACACCACAAGCATTGAGCAACTTCTCAAACCCGATAATTTTCCTGTTTCTTGGTGGTTTCGCGCTAGCCGCTGCGCTTCATAAACAAGAACTCGATAAAGCCATTGCTGACAAAGTACTACTAATCGCTAAAGGTCGTATGTCTGTCGCTGTCTTCATGTTATTTGGTGTGACGGCATTCTTATCGATGTGGATCAGTAATACAGCAACAACAGCCATGATGCTCCCGCTGGTGCTAGGCGTACTAAATAAAGTTAACGCAAAAAGTGAACGTAGCACTTATGTGTTTGTTCTGCTTGGCTTAGCTTACTGTGCAAGTATTGGTGGTATCGCGACAGTTGTAGGTAGCCCACCGAATGCGATTGCAGCCGCTGAAGTAGGGTTAAGCTTTACAGAGTGGATGGCATTTGGCTTACCGATTGCGCTCATTTTACTTCCAATCACAGTGTTCCTTCTGTACGTAATGCTGAAACCAAACCTAAACCACACCTTTGAGCTAGACCACAAACCAGTAGAATGGAGTAACGGTAAACTTATCACGCTAGCAATCTTCGCACTGACAGTCTCATGCTGGATTTTCAGCAAACCAATCAACGCTTTCCTAGGTGGTTTCAGTAAGTTCGATACGCTGGTTGCTTTAGGTGCAATCGTCCTGCTTGGCGCATCACGTGTTGTTGCTTGGAAAGACATTGAGAAATCAACTGACTGGGGTGTGTTGTTACTGTTCGGTGGTGGTATTTGTCTAAGTAACGTTTTAAAAGCAACGGGCACGAGTGTATTCCTTGCGCACAGCCTAAGTGGCTTCCTAGAGCAAGCAGGCTTATTCTTCACCATCCTTGTTGTTGCCGCTTTTGTGGTATTCCTGACAGAATTTGCGAGTAACACAGCCAGTGCTGCGCTTTTAGTACCTGTGTTTGCCACCGTTGCTGAAGCGCTTGGTGTCTCACCTGTGATTCTATCTGCACTGATTGCAGTTGCAGCCTCATGTGCCTTCATGCTGCCAGTAGCGACACCACCAAACGCCATTGTATTTGGGTCTGGTCACATAAAACAAAGCGAAATGATGAAAGCCGGTATCTACCTCAACATTGCTTGTATTGGCGCCCTATCCACCTTCGCTTATCTATTCTGGTAAGCCTAGCTTGAAATAAAATTAGTGAGTAACAGAAGAAGCGACCAAACGGTCGCTTCTTTTTATTTGGGTGCATGATGATCTCTATAGGTAAAGAATATGGCACGTTATAGCTGATCAAATAGCATACTTTGTCTAAGGTCTCATTGTTATGATTTACATTATTAACTGATTGAAAATAAATAAATTATCATTAACAAAACTCCCATACAGGCGTATAATTGCTCGCTCTTCTATTGAGTGGTTATTAGAATTATATAGATTATGATGAATTTCAAAGTATTGCTATTAACAGGGTTAATTACAACTTTATCTGGATGTACGGTCTTTCTTGGTGAACCAGAAGCCAGGGTTATTAAGTTTAGTGATAGTGAATTATGCAGTGAACTTGCGGATAAAACATATAAATTTCACCCTGAGTGGTCTTGGGCGATTTCCAGTGAAATAAAACAAAGAGGCCTTGATTCGTCGAAAAGGTGTTCAGGCACTTATAATAGTCGAATGAGTCGATTGATGAGGAAAGTAAGAGCAGAGCCAATATCTTTCACTGATGCTCTTAATGACGATTTTAATAATTAAGACTGATACATCTTTGCTTTAGTTCTTCTTGAATTAAAACAAAGATGTAATAAGTTATCTTATTTGTTCGTGAATATTATACCCTGAAGTTATATCGCAATTGCTAGAACCTTCACAATTAAAGTCTAATCATCAGCAGGATAACGAACACCAATAATCCCACGTGCATGAGTAATGATATTGCTGACAATACGAGAGCGGTTAAGACCCTCATGCATGATGGTTTTGTTCGCCACTAATCCAGCAAAAACTTCGGCTTCATACTGCATGGTATTGGGAACTTGGTCGACAGACAAGGTCAACACTGGTTCATCTCTACGGTGAAGTTCTACCGCTAAACACTCAGAAATACCTTGTACCGTAATCGTCCCCTGCTCACCTTGTAGTTCACTTGGGATCACGCCATCACTCACTTTAGAGTGAGCTATCGTCACATCAAAATCTTGGTAATGTAAAACTAAGGTACCGTGCGCATCAACGCCTGAAGGTAACATCGCACCTTGTGCCGTAAAACTGTAGGGCTCACTAAACAAAGCAACAGCGGCACTTAGCGGATAAATACCAATATCCATCAATGAGCCATTTGAAAATGCAGGATTAAAGGTATTTGGATTTTCACCATTCAAATACTTTTGATAGCGTGATGAATATTGGCAGTACGTTAGATGCACTTTTCGTAACTTGCCTATTTTGGGCAGTGCTTTCTGTAGTGCAGTAAAATTAGGGGTGTAAGGTGTTTTCATTGCTTCAAATAACACAACATCATGTTGTTGAGCCAATTCAACAAGTTCTTCAACTTGAGCAATATTCGATGCCAATGGTTTTTCGCCAATCACATGCTTACCTTGTTTAATAAACAAAGCTGCTTGCTCTGCATGTAATGAATTAGGGCTAGCAATGTATACAGCATCAATAATGTCACTGCTTGCTAACGCATTAATATCATCGAAACAAACAACATTGCTGTATTTTTCCGCAAAGCTTTCCGCTGTTTCCAGAGTGCGAGAATACACTGCCGATAGTTGCATTTTTCCGCTAGCAACGGCACCTTCAATGAAAGTGTCGGTAATCCAGTTTGTGCCAATTACTGCAAATTTGATCATTGTATTATTACACCCTTTTACTTTACTACGCTGATAATCGTTACTGACGAGAGTATCAGCACCAATCATCTTCCTTCTGTATTATACACTTATGCCTCATAGATATAACGAGGTTTACAACGTTGATGTTTTAAACAGCCCACAACTCCTTTTCATTTAAGTCTGTGGCATTGTTAGCATTTAGAGGCTTTGACATTGCACATCTGTTTACTAGGGGTACTATAAAAAGAGATAACAATAATGAGAAGGTACAACGCTAGATGTATTACGCAGAAATTACAGGTTGGGGTAAATGCCTACCTCCCGCTGAACTTAATAACGAATTATTAAGCACATTTGTTGATACCAGCGATGAATGGATTCAAACACGTACTGGTATTCAATCTCGTCGTATTAGCCATGTTGACACCTCTAAACTTGCAGAAATCGCAGGAGCACGCGCATTACAAACAGCAGGTTTAGATGCAAAAGACATTGATTTAATCATTGTCGCGACCTGCTCACCAGATACGCTGATCCCCAATATTGCCTCAAAAGTACAACTAGATTTAGGGGCGACCAAAGCGGCCGCTTTTGATATGAATGCAGCTTGTACGGGCTTTCTATACGGTTTAGAAACGGCAACACGCATGATTCAAGCAGGAAACTACCAACATGTACTCGTGATAGGTGCAGAGCGATTAAGCTGGTATCTCGACTGGAGCCAACGCGATACTGCGGTATTATTTGGTGATGGCGCAGGTGCTGTGGTTCTGAGTAAAACGGATAAGCCGACAGGCTTGCTGCAAGCACAACTTGGTTGTGATGCAGAAGGTCGTGATGTACTCGCTATTCCAGATTTCGGCACATCAATGGACCGATTTAACCCTGATGCAGGTCATTTCTCGTTTGACTTTATTGGTCGTGACATATTCCGTCGTGCTGTTCGTGGCATGGGCGCTGCTGCCAATATGGTATTAGAACGCGCAGCGTTAAGCAGTGACGATATTGATGTGGTAATCCCCCATCAAGCAAATAAACGCATCATTGAAGCCTTGTGTGATCACGCAAAAATCCCATTGGATAAAGCCTTCATCAACATTCATAAATACGGCAACACTTCAGCAGCAACCGTGCCTATTGCATTATGTGAAGCAGTAGAGGAAGGCCGTATTACGCCTAACAGTAAGATCTTATCCGCCGCATTTGGCGCAGGACTAACTTGGGGGGCAAGTGTGATCCAGTGGGGGCCGCGTGTTACACCAATCAATGAACCGACGGCTGAATTACCCCCTTGCGAGCAATCAGCAAAAGACTTACTCGAAAAATCAATTAAGCACTGTACTCGTCGTTAAAATGTAAAAACCAAAATAAAAACACCCCATAATAATCTCGTTATGGGGTGCTTATTCAACGGCTTTACTCATAACGCAATTTCGACCATTTTGTTTGGCCAAATACAGAACCTTATCAGCTCGCTTTATCACTTCATCAATATTTTCATTTTCTAACTGAGCAACGCCAAAGCTAGCAGTCACTGACATTGCACTTGGCCAATGGTAGGTTTCAACAATACTACGTAGTAATTCCGCTAAGCCCACAGCCCCTTCAAGGGTCGTAGCTGGGCAAAATAGAATAAATTCTTCACCACCCCAGCGCACCAATACATCAGACTTTCGGATCCGTTGATTAATTAAGGCCACAAAACATCGCAGTACCTCATCGCCCGTTTCATGACCAAAATTATCGTTGATTGATTTGAAGTGATCGATATCGACATAAATAACGGAGAATGGTTGTATATTTACCTTCGCATTATCCACCAGCTCAGATAAATACCCTTCAATCACATTACGATTTTTAGCGCCAGTTAAAGCATCCGTGTACGCTAACGCTTCAACCGCTTGCGCTTTTTTAAATAAGTGGCGATTCGCTTTACGTAAACGTAATGATTTCTCGCGTATTTCAGACAAAACACTGCGTAGCTGTAATTGTTCAGATACCAAGTAGATAATGGCAAACACCAACCACAGTAGCAGTAATAACTTCACTAAATTCGATTCAGATATCCACTTACCATAAAAAACGAGCTTATTAAGCTGAATAGTATATTTTCCCTCTTGAACATAGCTACCCGTCGCTATCTCAATGGAGGTCACGTGGTTAAACTGAGGACCAGATTTTTCAATCGGCACACTATAATCCGCAATCCACCACGACAATACTTGAAAAGATCGTAAAGGAACAACTTGAAGATCTCTTTCTACTGTCGGAGTAAATTCAATAGCATTAAATTTATGAGATACAGGATCATCAGGCGAGGAATAGCTCGGATCATAGTTACGCAGGTATACACGTAAGCGTTCATTTTTAACGGGCGTTAAATAATCAACATCAATCCCAATAGAGTGAAAACGGCTAAGATCAATCCCCTCATTATTAGATACTAAATCAATTGCAATTTCACAAAAAGGCCATTTAGCTTGGTTCACGATCTGGCAGGTTAATATCGTTTGATCAGGGGATATTGTGATGTCCGTCACCGAGGCTCCGCCCTGGCTTTTATCATCAATGGCTTTATATTCTGCGATTTCAGGTGTAATCACTAATTGACGATCAGCGCCACCTAAGTAATGCCAAGTCATCGCAAATACCGAAATACTCACTAAAAACACAATTGATAACCGATGCATTCTTGCTGTGACCATTCTTTAGACCGTTATTAATATCACTTATAATAAATTAACAAACCACTTAATAAGCAACAAGATCTAATTTCGCTTCAATAATTAATATGCAACGTAGTCGATAATATTCGAAAAAAAGCCAGAATTAATCTGGCTTTTTTATGGGAAAGGTGGGCAATAAGATAGTTATCGTCTTGCTGAATTTCGACCGCGATTCTTATGAATTTTAGATTTCGCTTTCGCACGACGTTTTTCAGATGAACGGCCACGGCGTAAATGGTCAGGCGGCTTGATTGTTGGGTCAGGCTCATACCCTTCAAGCCACTCTTGCGGCAGACGCTTATCCAGCAAATCTTCAATAGCACGTAGCAAAGGCTCTTCATCAACGCTCATCAATGAAACAGCACGGCCTGTCAGCCCAGCACGACCAGTACGACCAATACGGTGAACGTAATCTTCAGCTTTAAATGGCATATCGAAATTCACCACGTAGCCAAGCTGTTCAATATCCAAACCACGCGCAGCAACATCGGTCGCAATCAATGCACGGACTTTACCCGTTTTAAATTCTTCTAAAGCACGCTGACGTGCACCTTGGCTTTTATCACCATTAATTGAAGCCGCTTTAATACCATCAAGGCCTAGCTCTTTTGCTAACTCATCAGAGCCTTGCTTAGTGCGTGTAAACACTAATACTTGCTGCCAGTTGCGCGAACCAATCAAATAAGACAGTAATTCACGCTTACGGTGCCTATCAACTGGGTGAACAATTTGCTCAACCGTATCAGCTGCACTATTCGATGGTGTCACTTCAATTAACGTCGGTTCTTCAAGAATGGAATAAGCCAAATCTTTAACTTGCTTACCGAAGGTAGCAGAGAAAAATAAAGTCTGACGATTGTGCTTAATGCGCCTCATAATGCGTTTAATATCAACAATGAACCCCATATCTAACATGCGATCGGCTTCATCAAGCACAAAGTATTCAATTTTAGATAAATCAACCGTACCCACGTGGGCATGATCGAGCAAGCGTCCAGGTGTCGCAACCAGAATATCCACACCAGCCTGCAAAGCTTTAACCTGAACATTCATGCTGGTGCCGCCATAAGCCACAGCCATTTTTAATTCAGTATATTTACTGTAAGTCACCAAGCTGTCGAATACTTGCTGGGCTAATTCACGCGTAGGTGTTAATACCAATGCACGTACTGTTGGACGGCCTGCCGCTTGTACTGGTGCTGGGTTTTCTAGCATTTGATGCAATAAAGGTAGGCCAAAGGCTGCGGTTTTACCCGTCCCTGTTTGCGCTCCAGCCATAATGTCTTCACCTGCAAGTACGTGAGGGATGGCTTGTTGCTGTACTGGCGTAGGCGTTTGAAAGCCGAGCTCGTCTATTGCTTTCAATAACTGAGGATGAAGTTCCAAAGCGTGAAATGACATTATGTTTACCTGTGACTATGTTGAAGAGCGCGCATAGTAACAGCGTGAGATAAGAGAAGAAATAGCAGAAAGGAAATATCCGAAGCCTATTAACTTAGGCTTCGGAGCTATATCGCTATCAAAAACAGATTAAGCGATATTTAAGAATGCAGCACCACGAACACCGCCTGAATCGCCATGTTTCGCTTTAATGATTTTAGGCACACGAGCAACAGACAATAGATGCTTAGATATACGTTTTGGCAACTCTTGGTATAGAAGCTCAAAGTTAGATAGACCACCACCCAAAACGACCACGTGAGGGTCTAGGCCTGTAAACAAATTCGCTAAGCAAATCGCAAGCAGCTCAAGGAAACGATCAACGTGCTCAACCGCTTTTTCTTCACCCGCTTCGTGGTTCTTAATAATATCAATCGCTTTTAGCTTCTCACCGTAATAGTGGGCGTATAGCAGTTCAAAACCACGACCAGATAGGTAATTATCGATACAGCCTTTATTATCGCAGCCACACGTAAACAGCGGTGCTTTGTCGCCCAGGTGGAACCACGCATCGATAGGCATACGTGTATGACCTAGCTCACCCGCGACATGGTTCATGCCTGAAAATACGTGACCGTTATAAACTAAACCGCCACCAAAACCAGTACCTAAAATCAGACCTAAGACTGATTTTTCGCCTTGTAGCGATTCATCCCACGCTTCCGATAGCGCAAAACAGTTCGCATCATTATCGATATTTACACCGCGACCAAGCTTAGACTCAAGATCTTTACGTAAAAAACGGCCTTTTGCCGCTGGGATATTCGAAGTCAGAACTGAACCATCACGCGCATCTTCCATGCCCGGCAAGCCGATTCCAACAAGTCCTTCACAGCCAAATTCTTTGTCTGCTTTATTGATCAATTCAACAATGGTATCGACTAACTTTTCGTAGTCATCTCCTGGCGTTGGTACGCGCTCTGTCGCTACACGTTCTAATTTTTCATTAAACGCGCCAAATTCAATTTTAGTCCCACCAACATCGAAACCGTAGTACATCCTGTTCTCCCAAGAAAAATTAATCAAAAAATCAAATTGAAAAAATTATCCATACTTCTACACCTACAGACTGTGATGTAATCCTAATTTAAGTGGCAATTCCTTAGTAACGGCTCGCGTTTGTTGAAAGAAACAGCAAGTTATTACATTTTTTGATTGGTAAGCCCTAAAATTTAACGTTATCACAGTAGTCTCGGTGAATAAATGTACGACATTCATGCACTAACATATTGAAAAAATACGATTATGCTTGCTGCGATTGGTACATTTTCAAGTCATTCAAGGCTTTCGCATCAGGCAACTGTCTATTCATTTTACCTGTCATGTAGTGCTCACGAAATACATCAAACCACAAATCTAATGTCTCTGCGTTATTTTGCTCACCAAATACATCAATAATACGAGCAGCAACTTCTGCCGTGCCGAGTTGATTGTCTTTAGAGGCAACGCGTACGGTGTAGCGCGACGGTTTATCTGGGCTAATAGACATCACGGGATATTTATTAAGGTATGGACTTTTACGGAACATTTTTTTTGCTTCAGCCCAGCTACCATCAAGCATAATGAAAAGCGGACGTTTGCCTTCTTCTAGCTGTACTTTGCTCACTACCCTTTCTGGAGTCGCGTATTCTTCAGGAAAAATCACATAAGGCTGCCATTGCGGATCATCTAATAACGTCAGCATTTCAGCATTAGGTTCAGTACGCGACCAAATATAAGCAAATGTATCTTGGAATAAATCAGCAATCAAACGACCGGTATTGCTTGGTTTCAGCACTTCGTCATCGTACATAACCAGCAAAAAGGCCGCATTTGATTCAATGACAGGTTTATGGCTACAAATACATAAATGAGGACGCAACATGCAGTGGCGACAACGTTCCACTTTAGCACCACGGGCAAGGAATGGGCGGGTCGAACGTGCAAGACGTTCTTCATAGAGTTCATGGACAGCGTGAATGCGCATATTGCAGTTAACCTTAAACGAAAAAACGCCAGCATTGTACTGGCGTTGAGCCAAGTTGCAATAGCACTATTTTATCTGATGGTATACTGCACCTGCATTAACCCCATTTTAATCGTGGCTGGGTTTGTTTCTTAATCGCGACATCTATTGTCGCGCTGCATCTCGCGAATAAGCTGTAGAGTGAAATAGCAGGCAATAAAAAAGGTGGAACCAATTCCACCCTTCATTGACCTTTTTGTTTATCTACCGAGACTACTGACTAATCGCGCTATCAAATAGATTTTTTACCAAACCGACATAGTCTTCAAGGAAAGTAATTTGTTCATTGGTCGGACAGCGAGTCCATGCACCTGCAAGCACTTCACTTAAATCTTCAACAACCGCATCCGCTTCTTTCATCAATTTAAAACGTAAGTCTTGCTCTATATCTGGATTCTGACTAAATACGACCATCAGATTAGATGCCACCATATCAGTCACAACATCTTCAACTGTTTCAGTACAAGTATCCGTATTCACATTTTCGAATAACGACAGGTGCTCGGTAAAATATTCTATCAGCGCCAAGTAACCTTCAGATTCAACAACCATATTCGTTCTTCACATTATTTACAATTGGGTCAATTCTAAATAGAAGAGAGAGAATTTCAATCCCATTACTTCATCTTGTTGCTGTATATCAAATCTTGGGTGCTGTTTTAACCCATTAGCCCCACGATTAAGCAATACTTATAAGCTAAACAATTAAGACGATGCCATCACCGCGCGCTCTAAGGCTGCCGAGTTTGATACTGTCGTTTGATTTCGTCCATTTTGTTTTGATTGATACAACGCATTATCGGCATTTTCTAACCAAGCCTCATACGTTCGAAATCCTGAGTGCCACTCACTGACTCCCAAGCTGATCGTCACACTAATCGAACGTACATCTACCGAAACGGCTGCACTCTGAACACGATCACGAAGCCGTTCCGTAAAGTACAATCCCATATCTGCGGTCGTATTGGGTAAAATCACCCCAAATTCTTCGCCACCATATCGACCAGCAATATCACTTTGACGCTTAGTTCTTCTTAGCAGGCTTGCAACAGTACGAATGACGCCATCCCCTGTCACATGCCCATAGGTGTCGTTCACTTTTTTAAAGTGGTCAATATCAAACATAATCAATGTCGCGGGTTGTTGCAGTTGACGGCAGCGATCAAACTCTTCAAGTAGGCAGCTTTCCCAGTGGCCTCGGTTATAAAGTTGAGTAAGGCGATCTGTCATACTCAAGTGCGTTAACTGCTCATTAGATTCTCGTAAATGCGTTTTGTTTTTAGCAATGTCAGAAACATCAGTGATAGTCATACAAACATGGCTATATTCGCCACTTAGCGCCTTCAGTGGTGTTAATGTCATGTTCTGATACATCAAACAAGAACCACCAGAGATCGGGCTAAAATTCTGGAAATTGAAAATCTGAGGTCGATCTTCCCAACTAGTAAAAGAGCGCATACGTAATTTGAATGTGGATTCAATTTTGTTTTTTAACCACGCTTTAGGTAGGTCATCAACCACATCGAATAAGTTCTGCCCCATGATACGATCTGTATTAATACCGCTATAGGCTTGCATGAAGGTATTCCACGCAATGACAGTATAATTACGATCAAGGATCACAACACCAGCATCTATATTATCCATCACCTGTAGCGTTAAGTGAAAATCAGCAAGGTTCATCTGGTTCAATGTAGAGTTTCCATTATTTTTTTTATGACCGGCGTTGAACTACTGTCCATCAAGAACAATACATCACAATCAAGATCTAACGATTCGGCTCGGTAACCATATTCAATCGTGGAATACACCGTAGCTGCACTTTTTGTATTGTCGTTCCAGTGCATATATTCCTCTAAGACGATGGGTTGACGTACAGAGAAGGGAATATTCATATGTTCGGTCAATGCACCGAGAAATGAAGACACCATTAAATTCGCAATATCAATCACAACTTCATTGGTGTGTTCATCAACTTGGCTAAAACCCAATCGCTCACCAAACACCGCAATATCTTTACCATGCAAACGGACAAGCGCTTCACCATAAATTCCCCCACCAACAAAACGCTGTGAAATAGCAATTGCGTTTTCATTATCTCGGAGTTCATTAAGCGTCATAGCTAAACTGCTCGCCTCTGTTGTGGCAACAACAGGTAACGGCATAGTAATAAATTCCCCTAAATGATCAGAAATAATAGCGGCACCTCGCCCTAATGCGACATTAGCAACCTCTCTAAACACTTCAATATAACTACTTTCCTCGCGGGGAGAAGTCACCTTTTGTTGCAGTGGCGATTGTTGTAGTGGCAATGTTATGCCTAAACGGTTTAAATTCTCAAAAAGCTCACATGATTCAAAAGGTTTACTCATAAAACGCTCAACGCCTAATGCTTTGCACCGAGCTTTCGCCTGCTTTTGAACATCAGCCGACAATACAACGACCTCTGTGCCATATTCATTCACTGGTAACGATTCAAGTAATGTATAACCATCCATAACAGGCATAGTTAGGTCAAGAAACAAGAGATCAATATTATGATGACGTAAGCACTCAAGCCCCTCTTTTCCATTCAATGCGTAATGCAAAACCACGTTATCAATAGCACTTAGATAACGTGTCATTGTTCGGTGCACTAACGGTGAGTCGTCGCAAATTAAAATGTTATAGTTATGTAACACAGCTCTAGCCAGCCTTACAAAGGACGTTTTAGAACAGGTATCATAATCAAACGATTTTATATAAGGTATTTTCATGTTACTAATTTTATTAAATAAGTGACACTGATCGTCTTTTTAGGCAGAAGGTGGCATTTTTTTGGCTAATGAAATTATTGTTTTTATGACGATTATTGCAGGTAGATAACTAAATATACCTTTATAGTCTGAATATTTACGTCACATTTAACTCAACATTAACAGCAATACCTCGAATTTATCGAGTCCCTCCGCTCCAATTGCCTAGTTATTTAGGCTAAAAAAACATCCGCATACAATATATTAAATGGCTTATCAACTATAAACTGATGTTGTTTTCATCTGAACTCATTACCTTCAAATATGATTGTGATAAACTCCAGAATCACAAAAACATAACAAACAGGTAAATAAACATGAAAGTGGTTCGCTGGATCCTAGGTCGTCTTATCTTAATTTTAAATGCTGTATTTTCACCTAAAGGTTTGGCTCGCGAAGCCGATAAACAACAAGAGGTGAATAATGAGGTTAAGAAATTAGCACTTTACCAATTTGAAGCCTGCCCTTTTTGTGTGAAGGTCCGTCGATCTGCAAAACGCCTGAACCTGCCTTTAGAAACACGTGATGCAAAAGTTTCACCATGGGAACAGGAACTTATAGAGCAAGGTGGAGCAAGAAAAGTACCTTGCCTACGCATTGAAAAAGAAAACAGTGACATCGAGTGGATGTATGAATCCAACGATATCATCGCTTACCTTGAAAAACGATTTGCATAAACCTTCACTGTAATATTCATAATTAAACAGTTTGAGAAATAGAATGAAAAAAACTAAAACCATCACGACTGACGACATTTTATTAAAACTTTGTCAGTCCTTTTCCGGTGTATTATCTACCGCAACTGAAACGAGTATTAACTATTCGGCAATGGTTCAAAAGATTAATAAAACAAGCTTAAAGCCAGATATTGGCTGTTTTGTTTTATTTGATGGTGGTTTTACAGGGTTAGTTGTTGCTAACTTCTCGCAACATGCAGCATTGGAATTGTACCAAGAGTACATGTTGAAAATGGGAATTCCTGCTGATGAGTTAGCGATCTTGCATACATCTGATGATGTATCAAATGTGCTGGGTGAGTTAATGAACCAAGTTATCGGTGATTTCACTAGCAAGATTCGCCGTGAGCTACAAATTTCGATTATGCAGAACCAACCAAAAATGTTGGCGCTGAACAAACAAATATTGCTATCAGTAGATACTAACCTAGACCGTCCACAAGCTCGCCGTGTTAGCTTCACGACGCAGAAAAACAACATCTTCTATTTAGAACTGGCAATGGATAAAACTGAGTTCATTCAAATTGAAGAATTTGAGCAACATGCTGACGTCGATCCCGATAGCCTGATTGAAGAAGAGCAAAATAAGAAAACGGCATCAAACGAACCGAAATCAGCAGCATCTGTATCGCAATCAGAACAAGACTTACTGGATGAATTAGGTATCTAATAAATCCCTTATACTATGGTTCGTAAAAAAGGGCTTGGCAGTTTTGCCAAGCCCTTTTTAATATTGGGTAAGTACTGTATAGCTTCAATCTTAACGGTAGCCGTGCTCATTTTTCCAGCTACGACTCATTTTATCAACAATACAGCTAGGTAATGGACGGTGGGCTTGAGAGGGTTTAGTTGTAATAGGACGATAACCAGCGATTTTCAATCGTAAATCAATTGCTTGGTTAATTGGCATACCTGCATGCGCAAGATCCCAGCGAAACACCCTTAACGCAGTATATTCATGTTGTTCAATGTCACCACCATAAGGATATTTCAGCACTTTCTCATAGGCTTGCGTTGCTAGTTCAAAGTTTACTTGAATCATAAGCGCCTCCTGTGAACCAATAAACATCATTTGCGTACTGGTTATAACCACAGTATTACGTTACAACGTAGCTGGCAAGAAAAATCGCCTTTTTTATGTGTTTTATTCAGACACAAAAAAACCGAAACGCCGTTTCGGTCTTGTGTCTTCGCAACTTAAGAAAGCTAAACGTTACTTAGGGATATTAAAATTCTTGTCATCCGCGCAGGTGAAGGTGTAGTAATTCTTGCGTTCGCTGAATACAGTGAACCCTTTACCGTGGCAGTATGCTCCATTTAGCTCTTGCATATACGCTAACGTACTTTGATTCTTCACCACAAAATAACTGTCATTTTGACAAATAACTCGTATTTTTCCATCATCACTTTTAGAAAAAGCCTTTACCTTCGCACCACATAAGGCGTAGCTTGCTTCAACATAATCATCAGCTTGTTGATCAACAGTTTGGCTACAAGCGGTTACTGCCACAGTAAAGAAAATCACACTAAATACACGAATCACAGACACTCTCCTTTTCGACGGTGAAGAATTGTGTTCTTTTTCAGTGTAGTAGTTCTAAACAAGCACAACAAATAATTGCAGTAGAGAGTCGCAAATAAAGCCTATTTACTAGCCTTTTACATGTTTTTTCTCATCGATGCGACGGCGATGCCAAATTGAGTAATGGCGAAGTCCCGCAGGGCCATGTGCAATAAAGACAGACAGAATCAATATGGTTGCGAATAATACAGGCTTGTTTTCAGGGAGAATAATAAACGATGCAAGTAAGCCTAACTTAACAAAAGTGAGCACACCTTTAAGCTGAATTAACCATAATTTAGAACTTAATATTTCAGATATCATCATAAGTACACCAGTCGCCATGGCTAATATCCACCACATTTGCCACTGGTAACTCTCAACCTGATACAAAATACCCGCACTGGCCATCGCAATACCCGTTATATGGAGCGCACGTAGCCCTGTTTTACTCAAACGACGAATCCAGAAACGCGTCTCTGACATGCCAAATTCTTCTTGTTTGCCCCGCTTACGAGACGAACGAGAGGAGCCTACTTTTGTTTCATGCAGGGAAGAGGATTCTGTGGCACTTTCTGGTTTGGTAGATCGGGTCATAACATTTCATCTGGAATTCTTAACGGTTCGATTCTAATCATAAATAGAAAAATGTCGAACCGTTGATGAAACTTAGGTTAGATATCGCGTGATTTTCACCCATTACCCTATTGTTAGGCCGTAGTAAAAGATGATATTTGGCCATTTGTTATCAAAATACAATCCATACCAGCCGCCAGTGCAGCTGTTTGTCCCAGTAAAGTATCTTCAAATACAACACAATTTTTTGGCTCTACGCCAACACGCTTTGCCGCTTCAAGAAAGGTCTCTGGGTGTGGTTTATGGTTAGTCACATCGCTAGCCGTTACAACCGCATCAAGTAAAGGCATTAACCCTGTTACATTTAATAGTTCATTTGCATGACGACGCATACAGCCCGTACCCACGGCTACTTTCTTCTCTTTACGGTGCATCTTTAAAAGATCAACCGTCACGGGGATAATATCGCCTTTATGACTAAGGGCCTCATAATGCTGGAATTTAGTTTCAGCCAGTAGCTGAGGCTGTTGATCCAGGCCAAACTTATCGATAATGGCTTGCGCGGTTTTTATTGTAGGCATTCCACCAAGGCTATGAAGCCAATCAGCATCAAAAGGAATATCAAAGTCTTCGCAGGTTTTTTCCCATGATCCAACGTGCGCAGGCATTGAGTCTATCAAGGTGCCATCCATATCGAAGATTAACGCCTGATATTTTGAAAGATCCATCTGTAATTCCCTATTCTAGATACCTGTGATTAACCACCACGATATCGAAGAATATCCACGTTTACTAGCGGTTATCCAGATGGGCAATACCCCATTTTTTCGCGATGCGATCAAAAAAACCCTGTGTTTGCTTCAATGTTATCCAATGATCCACATAGTTGATCCATACTTGTTCATCGTTTGGTACTAGCATGGCGATTGGGGTGGGCCTTTGCATCCCTGACACTTTAGCAACCTTGAGTTTCGGATAACGGCTAGTCAGCGATGCCGCTTCTATATTCGAGGTTAAGGTCATGGTTGCTTGTTTTGATAATAATTCATCATACGGAGTACTACCTGCTGGCACGGTTTTATGCTCTGCGGCAGGAAAAAGTTCTTTCATGATCATCGCTTGCACTGTGCCAACCGTCGCAGTAACTCTGACATAGCTAGAATTAAAATCTTGCCAGCGTCGATACTGGCTCACGTTATCAGCATGCACAACAGGTACAAAAGCAAGATAGAAATAAGGTTTGCTGTAACCTGCAACTTTTGCACGCTGCATATTCAGTGATGCACTGCCCGTTATATCGTATTTATCTGTCACTACACCGCTGACAAGCGTGCGCCAATCAGCAGAAACATATTCAACCGTAACGCCAAGATCCTTTGCTAATTCGGTAGTGATATCAATATCAAAGCCTTTATAAAAATTAGTTGCGGGATCGCGCATTGTCATCGGATGCCAATCGCCTGTTGTTCCTACACGTAACACACCGCGATCGATGATCTCTTGCAGACGGCTTTTTGCGGCCAATGCCGGTGATATACTTAGCACCATGTAGCATAACAGCGCACAAATAACTTTCATCGAACGGTTCCGATACAACACAGCCAGCATAAAGACCTCTCAATGTAAGCGAACGTTTTATTTTCCGAAAAATTGGATTGAGTTAACGAGCATGTTCCCGCAACTCGTCAGTGCTATGGTTAAATACACCCATTAAACATAGCAGTCTTTTACACTGATAAATAACAAATTAATTACATTTGATGTTTGATATTTTTATGCGTTCGCTTCTGTTTTACTGGCTATGCCCTTTCAAAAACATATCTACACTGGCCTCAAGATAAATCTTATTTTGTTGTTCTGAATCTTCAATTCTTTGCCCTAAATACGCCCAATAAAGCACCTTCCCATGCGCCATTAATAAGAGCTGCATCGCCGCATCATTTGCGGGTAAAGACAGCTTAATAACTTGTTTATCATGCTGGGCTTGTAAGTATTCGGCTAACATTTCCGTCGTTGCTTGTGGCCCTGCTTGTAAATACACTTTGGCTAATTGAGGGTGGGTATCACTCTGGCTGACCGCGGCTCTGTACGTTTGACAGGCTTCTTCACTCAACAGCATGGACTGAAAACGAACGACGAACTCTTTCAATACAATATCAATGGTTCGAGAATCCTCAAGCAAAGAGCCATCTAGTTGATTATCTATACATTTAGCCCTGATACAGGTATCAAAAAGATCATCTTTGGTTTTGAAATGCGCATAAACAGTTTGCTTCGATACCTCTGCCTTTATTGCAATCGCGTCCATACTCACGCCATAACCTTGTTCACAAAACAAAGCACCTGCCGCTTTTAAAATTTGCTGTTTCTTTTGTTCACTTCGTGTTGTCACTGCAACGCCTCACACCAAAACATTTAATTATCATTTTAGTTACAATCAAACTAGACAGTCCAGTTCTATTCGTATATTTTTTAACTATACTCTCTTTTGATGTTGTTGACAGATACAGGATCCGATATGTCACACTTTTCGAACCGTTTTTCACTTCCCCACTTACGGCTTGCTATCAGTATAATTATTGGTTCTAGTTTACTTTCTGGGTGCAACAACTCATCAGCCGATACAGAAGAAACTAAGCAAGCTGAACAAAACATCAATGTGAACAGCATCACGCTGATCGCTCAAGAAAATTATCAAGTACAACGTGAATATGTCGGCACCATTCAGGCAGGCCAGCAAGCAAAGTTAGGGTTTGAACTAAGCGGGAAGATTGCTCAGTTACTGGTTGATGTTGGTGATCATGTAAAGATCGGTGATCCCATGGTGATCCTTGATACTCAACTACTGAATACGGAAGCGGATCAACTGAAAGCGCAACAGGCGCAGATAACAGCCCAGTTAGATCTTGTAGAAGCTAACTTAAAACGCCAACGATCATTAAAACAAAAAGGCTTCAGTGCCGAATCTGAAATAGATAGCTTAAACAGCCAACGAAATGTCTTACGAGCCAACTACCGTCAATTGAGCGCATCACTTGCAGCCAATCAATTACAACAACAGAAATCGACCATCTATGCGCCTTATACTGGCACTGTCAGCACTCGTCACATCTCCAAAGGTGATGTTGTCACTATGGGCTCTCCCACACTGACATTACTCGCTAGCACGCAGCAAGAAGCGCATATTGGTTTACCAGCGAAACAACTTGCCAAGCTGAAACAACAAACATCGAATTGGACTGTTCGCGTAGGACAGGAAAGTTACCCCGTCACTCTTCTCAACCCAGGGGCGCGTGTTGATATTAATTCACGGACAGTACAATTGCGGTTCGCTCTACCACAAAGCGCACAAGTTATAGATGGTGAACTGGCTTATCTCGCGTTTCAAGATAACCACAATGATGCAGGATATTGGGTGCCTCTTTCTGCACTCACGGATGGCGTACGCGGGGTGTGGAATGTGTTTGCTCTACGTCGAGATAACAATGCATACACCATTGAACGTCGGAGTGTGCAAGTCTTGTTTGCCAATAACGAGCAAGCATTTATTAATGGGGCAATTGCAGCAGATGAGAAAATAGTTGCTAACGGACTCCACCGATTAGTACCAGGGCAAAAGGTGTCTATCGTAAAAAAGCTTCCCCTCCCTCTCAATAATAAGGGAGCATAAAGCATGTTTAGGATTATCAGTAATACACGATTATTAGTCTTAGCCGTTGCTTTATTGGTTGTCAGTGGCCTATCTGCACTTAATACCTTGCCCCGTGCAGAAGATCCAATCATCAAGAATCGACATGCCAGTATTGTTACTCATTACCCTGGCGCCACAGCAGAACGGGTTGAAGCCTTAGTCACAGAAAAACTAGAAACCGCCTTACGCCAACTTGATGAAATAAAAGATCTCACCTCTGTCTCTCGCCCTGGGATATCAGTAATTAATATCGAATTAAAAGACGAGATCACAAATAGTGAACCAGTATGGTCACGTGCGCGCGATAAACTCTCGGATGCGGAACCTTTACTGCCTAACGGCTCCTCCAGACCGGATCTAGACAGCGATCACGCTTACGCTTTCACCGCGATAACGGCACTCACTTGGCAAGGGCCATCAGACCCAGATTTGTTGACGATGCGACGTTATGCTACCGAGTTAGGCAATCGCCTTCGTAACCTTAGTGGTACAGAGTTTGTTGACGAATATGGAATGCCAGATGAAGAAATTCTTGTCAGCATGGATCCTGCTGTCGCAAGTGCATTAGGCCGTTCATCTATTTCAATTTCAAACGCGATAGCTGGGGCTGATGCTAAAAATTCAGCAGGAGAGTTGGTCAACAAGCACAATCGTTTTTCCCTTGAGGTGGCTGATGCGCTACATTCTGTAGATCGCGTTAAGCGCGTGCCTATCGCTGTGGATGAGAACGGGCATGTCATTCGCTTGGAAGATATTGCGGAAGTCAAACGCACAGCCGCGACACCACCAGCCCAACTCGCTTATATTCATGGTCAACCCGCTGTAATTGTTGCCGCACGCATGCAGCCACATCTGAGAGTCGATAATTGGACCAACCGTGTTCGTGATTTTTTAACGAGCTATCAGCAAGAGCTACCAAGCAACATCAAAGTAAACCTCATCTTTGAACAACAAAGCTACACTGAAAACCGCTTGTCTGAACTGACAGAAAGCCTATTACTCGGCTTTTCTATTATTCTGGTTGTACTACTACTCACACTGGGTTTCCGCTCAGCCATCATTGTCGCGTTATCTTTGCCTTTAACAAGCCTACTAACCCTTACCATGATGAAATTCACGGGTTTACCCATTAATCAAATGTCGGTAACAGGTTTAATCGTCGCACTTGGCATCATGGTAGATAATGCCATTGTCATGGTTGATACTATTCAACATTATCGTCAACAAGGCGTTCAAAAAATACAATCGGCAATGAATGCCATTCGTCACTTATGGGTTCCGCTGTTAGGCTCTACCCTGACCACGGTACTTGCGTTTGCCCCTATCATTTTAATGCCAGGACCGGCAGGTGAATTTGTTGGCGCGATTGCTGTAACCGTTTCGTTCTCATTGATCGGTTCTTATATTATTTCTCACACCATCGTGGCGGGCTTTGCTTCACGCTGGTTACCTGACAATACGGGGGCAAACAACCAAGAAGCATCCGCTTGGTATCATACAGGTATCCATTTACCTCAACTCAGTGAAACGTTCAGAAAATCGATTGGGTTAAGTGTTAGACACCCTTTTATTACCGCGTTATTGGTGATGATAGTACCTTTGACTGGATTTTGGGGTGCGACTCAACTCACTGAACAGTTCTTCCCCCCATCAGATCGTGACATGTTTGAAATCCAGCTCTTCATGCCGCCTCAGTCAAGCATTTATGCCACCGCTGAGGTAACAGAGCAGGTCGATAAAATCATGGCTGAGCATGTGAGTGTTGAACAAATAAATTGGCTCGTCGGCACCAATTTCCCCTCTTTCTATTACAACTTAGTCGCAGGACAACGTGGTGCTCCCTACTTCGCCCAAGCCATGGTGAAAATGTCTGACTTTGCCGCTGCTAATAAATTGATCCCTCAATTGCAGCAGCAACTCGATAACGCCTTACCCCAAGCGCAAATTCTCGTTCGCAAATTAGAGCAAGGTCCTCCATTTAATGCGCCATTAGAAGTACGTGTTTTCGGCGCCAATTTAGATCGTTTAAAAATGATAGGGGAAGATATTCGTTTGATCATGGCTCAAACACCAGATGTCACACATACCCGCGAAACCTTACAACCAGGCACACCCAAAGTGTGGGTAAACGTAAATGAGGAAGCAAGTCAACTAAGTGGATTATCACTTTCGGATTTCGCCAGCCTATTACAAGCCTCATTATCAGGCAGTGTCAGTGGTTCTATCATCGAAGCTACTGAGTCAATCCCTATTCGCGTACGTGTGAACGATGAAAACCGGGAAAACATTACACATTTAAGTAATTTACGCTTGCCTGTTGAATCGCGAAATGAAGTAGCGGGTATACCTGTATCAGCAATAGCTGATTTATCTCTGACACCAAGTCGTGGGGCTATTCCGCGCCGTAATGGTGAACGCGTTAACGTTATCGAAGGCTATATTCGTGCAGGTGTATTACCGCAAACAGCATTAGATCATTTTAGAGAGCGCTTAGCTTCATACCAACAAACACTTCCATCTGGGTATAAGATTGAGTTTGGCGGAGAGTCTGCCAAACGGGATGAATCAGTAGGCAACCTCTTATCCAACTTAGTCATGGTTATTACGCTATTGATCATGGTTGTCGTGCTGTCATTCAATTCATTTAGACTGAGTCAGATCATTTTCACTGTCGGCTTTTTAGCCTCAGGGTTAGGTTTATTCTCTGTATGGCTATTTAACTACCCATTCGGCTTTACTGTCATCATTGGGATATTGGGCTTAGTGGGTCTGGCTATCAATGCTGCGATAGTTATTCTCGCCGAATTAAAGTCTTGTCCTGATGCTGTAAAAGGTGACCAAGAAGCCATTCTAAACGCGGTCATGAGCTGTACGCGCCATATAACCTCTACAACGATCACGACAGTTGGCGGCTTCATGCCACTCATTCTCGCAGGAGGGGGGTTCTGGCCACCTTTCGCCGTCACCATTGCCGGCGGAACCTTGCTGGCAACGATGATTTCATTCTACTTTGTACCCGCAGTATTCCGGGTCGCAGTGATGAAAAAACCGCTAGAGGTCACGCCAACAGTCGCATCTGTAAAGATCTAAATAGCGATTGAGAAAGGAAGTTGAAACAAAAAAGTGCGCCATTATTTGAATAATGGCGCACCTCTCATGTATTTATTGGCTTATCTTCATTCATTTATTTATATTAAGAAAAAGCCTATCTAATAGACAAGATCACACGTATTCAATAAATCTTGATACGCATTTTCAAAGCCTTGATTTGGAAAGTATTCATCGTTGATCAACAAACTCTTACTGCCGCTCCATTGCGCCAATGTAGAGCCATTACCATAAGGCATACTATAGATAGTAAAGTGACGATCACGGCGTTCATAAATCAAGTTCGCAGGCAAACGGCGACTGCGTAAATTTTGATTCATATAATATTGAAATTCACCTTGGCAATTATGTAAGACATATGATCCCCCTTCACTGCGAATCGCAATATAAGGCTGTTGCGTTTCAGCAAAGTATCCTTTGTGCCATGCCCCAAACTCTTTAACCAACTTAAGCTGAGGAAGTGCTTTGGGTTTTTCTGGTATCACCATCACCATCGCAGCTTGCTGTTGTGCATTTTTCTTCGCCAGATCATCTGGATGAGCAGTCAAAATCTTCGGATGAGAGTTAACCTTTTCAGCCGGTGAATCAAACAATGCAATAATTGTTTGAATATGTTCACCTGCAGGCAGCAGCATAGCCATAATTACCAACAGCGGCAGTGCCAATACAATCCATACTTTGCGTCTATGAGTTAAACCTGTCGTTTTAGCCTGTTTAAATACATTACTCGCCCCTTTGAAAGGCGAGTTTGGATTAATATCTTCAGACAACTCACTGGAAGCGGATCGTAGAGGTTGCGTTGATTTCGCAGCTCGTAGATCATGTTGTAAATCTGTAATATCTCGCTTTAAGCGAATATTTTCTCGCTTAAGTTGAGTCAGCTCGTAGTCATCATGAGACTGCTGGGATTGGGTACTACGAAGATGTTTAAGTTCAGCTTCCGACTTTCGTAATTTAGATTGTGATTCATCGAAGGCAATACGTAACTCTTCGTGGATTTTTTCAAGAGTGATAAGCTGATTCTGAAGTTGGTCAACACGACCATCTTTCTTAATGACAGTGCGTATTGCTTCGCTCGCACCGTTGCCTTTCATGACTTGCTCATAAGCCTGACGCACCATCTGCATCAAAGCTTTAGATCCCCCCTTATCAGGATGAGAACGGTTAGATAGCATCTTATATCGCTTTTTTACGTCCTCGCGAGACATAGAAGCTGTTGTGCCAAGTATATCGTGGAAAGATGTCATGTAATCTTAGTGCCAATGAAATTCGCCGATGAAAACGCCTTGCTTATTAACTGTAACCTTTTGTCACATAAGCAAAGCGAGGGCGATTATACATAAACACAAGCATAGACAATAAGTTTGTTTTCATCTTTTGCAATACACTGCCCGAGCCGAGATATCAATAATGGTCGTTTTCGCAGTATTGTTAGAATCCAGTTTCAACAAGCATCCTATTTTGTAACATCAAACATCTAAGTTTGTTTTTCGCATTCTAAACTCGCCAGGTGAGCAACCAATGTGCTTTTTAAAGACACGGGAGAAATACGATACATCTTTAAATCCTGTCGAATTTGCTATGGTCGCGATCTTTTCACGATCTGAGCGCAATAACCCACAGGCAAGGTCTAATCGTTTCTTAATAATGTATTGCTTAAGTGTGACTCCCATAATGCTGTGAAATAAGCGAGAGAAATACGTTGGTGAATATTGGCACGCATTGGCGAGCTCTTCTTCCCTTAGTGGTGCACTGATATTTTCATCAATGATTTTTAATGCTGGTCGGATCGATATTTCACGACTTTCTAAATTCCCTTTTGCATCAGTATGAATGCTGTGAGTATGCAGCCTTGTAAAGCATTCATCTAGCTGCTGTCGGTTTGCATCAGCACCAATCACATCCTCACCACCAGCTCGGAGTACATTCAGCGCAAGATCGGCATCAAGTTTATGGTAAACGACCACTATCTTGGCCGATGGGAAACGATTCTTAACGGCACGTAACAGTTCAAAACCTTCAGATGATGAGCTTAGTACTTCAAGAAATATGAGCTCATGCCCTGTCATCGTAGAGAGCAATTCGTAAGGAGACACATCGACCACACTGTGAGAAAACTTCAGGTTTTCTTTTGCCACAGTCGGCTTATCTTGTTGGCAACAATTTACCCAAATCACAAATCCACCTTTGAATGTGTCAGCAAAAATAACCTTAACAAAGTCGATGAGCAAACAACCGCTCACTTTGTTAACCTCTGACACTCCATGTCGATGAATACTAAAAATCGCAACTTATTATTAGTATGATTTCACATACAAATTTTTCTTACTTATGAATAAGTAACGTCTAAATTATCCAATAATTCCAGTCGCTCTACTTTGTCTCAGAGTTGATGATTCAAGACAAAAAAAGCGAGTTTTACCACGCTTCAATGAGTTAGTTTGTCTTTCCCCCTCTTTTAGCACCTTTTAAATAACCATAGGTTCTATTGAATATGCCACTCATAATTATTCATTCTAACAGCTGCGTCATTTTTTTGACCATAAAGAATTAAGAGCGAGTAATTTCCACAGATAACCCTAATTTAATATCGCATTGTTATTCTTTTACAACGTTTATTAGTGACTATTTTTACTAAACAAGTTTCATTAAGAATGAAACACTGGTTATATCACTTACGAATACTTTTATGCTATATGGTTACTTTTTTTGCAGACAACCCCGTTTTTTTTGATTACCATTGCGGCTTAAAATTTGAGTTCCGTTGAAGGCAGCAGGAGAGTGGCACGCTATTTGTTATTTCGATAATAGATACTGAGCCCGCCGAAGAAGTAAGCGTTGACCGTTTGTGACTGTTCAAACACCTAGCGTAAATCTTTCAGGCACCAGATAACCACCTTGAAAAAGGTGCTGGTATGGACTGTTGTTGGAGGAGCCTCTGGAGAGATCCGTTAAATCGGACGCCGAAGGAGCAAGCTTGTGAATTTTCACAAGTGAAACTCTCAGGCAAAAGGACAGAGGAGATATGATCAGCAGGCAGAATTTATTTCTGTCATCAAACATTTCTGTTGTTCTGTATCTCTTCCTTTGTTGTATTGAGGAAGGCATAAATGAATCCCCTTTTAGAAACACTGCAAAATTTACTACAAATCGTCGATAACCTTATTTGGGGTCCCCCACTCCTTATTTTGCTTGTTGGTACAGGTGTATACCTCACCCTGCGTTTAGGTTTTATCCAAATACGTTATTTACCGTTAGCGTTAAGCTACGTATTTTCACGTAATAAAAAACAAAACACAGCCAAGGGTGATGTCTCTAGCTTTGCTGCACTTTGTACTGCTCTTTCTGCCACTATAGGTACTGGTAATATTGTTGGTGTTGCAACAGCCATCAAAATGGGTGGTCCAGGCGCATTATTTTGGATGTGGCTTGCTGCATTATTTGGCATGGCAACCAAATACGCTGAATGTCTGTTAGCCGTCAAATACCGTGAACAAGATGCGAATGGCCAGATGCTTGGTGGGCCAATGTACTACCTTGAAAAAGGCGTAGGCAGCAAGTGGTTAGCGAAGCTATTTGCCTTTTTCACATTAGGTGTGGCGTGTTTTGGTATTGGTACATTTCCGCAAGTTAATGCCATTGTCGACGCAGCATACTTGTCGTTTGAAATACCTCGTGAATACACTGTTGTCGCGCTCACATTACTGGTTGCGACAGTCACGCTTGGCGGGATCAAATCCATTTCTAATGTGGCGAGTAAAGTTGTTCCAGTAATGGCTGCTTTTTATATTCTTGCTTGTATTACTGTACTTGCTAGCCAAGTCTCTGCACTACCAAGTGCTGTTGCGCTAGTGGTTAGCTCTGCATTTACGGGTCACGCAGCTACTGGTGGGTTTGTTGGTGCGAGTATTATGCTTGCCATTCAATCCGGTATTGCGCGCGGTGTATTCTCGAATGAATCTGGGTTAGGTAGCGCCCCAATGGCTGCAGCTGCAGCACAAACGGACTCTTGCGTACGCCAAGGCTTAACATCAATGACAGGTACTTTCTTCGATACCATTATCATTTGTACTATGACAGGGTTAACCCTTGTTGTAACAGGTGCTTGGGAAAGTGAATACGCTGGTGCAGCAATGACCACGTATGCATTTGCTTCGGGGTTAGGATCATCGTACTGGGGCCCTTTATTGGTTTCCGTCGGTTTGATGTTCTTTGCATTCACCACAATATTAGGCTGGAACTATTACGGTGAGCGCTGTATCACCTACCTTTTTGGTGTGAAAGCCATTAAACCCTATAAGTTTATTTTCTTAGTTTTAATCGCCGTGGGTGCATTCCTTAAACTGGATCTAATTTGGTTAATTGCCGATATCGTTAATGGTTTAATGGCCATTCCTAACCTCATCGGCTTGGTGCTCCTACGTGAAGTGGTTATTTCTGAAAGCCGTATGTACTTTTCACAATTAAAGCAAGATACAAAAGTAGAACAGCAACAAACTGCTTAATTGATAAGTAAAATACGAACGTAAACGAATAAAGCCCATGCATTGTATTAACATGCTTGGGCTTCTTTTCATGGGCTGTTGGTCTATTCAACTCAGACTTTTTATGCCATGTAACAGTAGTGACCATCTTCGTTATTCTAAATACCGCGTTAACTGTTGGTATAAATCAAAACTACTGTCTTCAAGCCAACATTCCGTCATCAAGCCCTCTTCCATTTTAAAAATCATTATTCCTGTCATAGTCACAGCTTGATTTTTTGCTGGTATTTTTAACCAACCACCACAATACAAAGCAGAACTCTGATAAGCGACGACTAGTTTATTATCGGCTTCTATCACCTGCTCAAAGGTAAAGGACATATCTCTAAAACGTTGATTCCAAAACTTAAGATATTCACTGTATTGTTCGTGGCTTAGTGTTAATTCACGACCACCAGGAAGATGAAAAATAAAAGGATCTGCCGCACACTCAGCCAACCGTAAGCCGCTTCCTGCAGCCAAAATGCTGTTAAACCAACACTCAAGCCATGCTTGTTTACTCATCGCCGCTACTCCTTGGCGTTAACCGAATATAACTGCTCTATTATGAGATTAGTAAAATTCGGATAAATGTGTAAACCTATTTATGAACAATGCGATACATATACGTTTCTAATTTAAAGTAACGTATTACTCTCCTTTTTTAGGCGCAAATCATCCGTTGTCGCAATAATGGCCAGAGCTTTCTTCATCCATTGCGCCCCTTGCGCTTCATCATAGTGGCTCTGCATTATTGCAACTTCAACTTGCAAGCGATCATCATTCGCGTCTTGCGTAAACTTCCATGCTTGATCAAGTGCAGAAAGGGCTAACACCTTGTGCTGTTGGGTATAATTTAGCCTGGCTCGCTCTACCCAATAGTGCCCATGAGCGCTGGCTTGAGCATCATCCAAGTAGAGTGCCGTTTGGCTCAGATAATAGTCAGCATCACTGAATTGATTACGTACAGTGTAAGTACGCGCAATTTGGCTTAATAATTCACTCAGATAAGTTTTATCATGACTCTTAGTCGCAAGATTAAGTAAGGCTTTATAACTCAATGCTGTTTGCTCAGGGTGAGCATCATTCCAAAGAGCACGGTAATCAGGAAAGTTAACGCCAGCATAACTGTGGCAATATGTGAGGTTTTCATCTGCTGCTTGGGCTAAACCGCCAGAAAGCAGCAGAGAGATTGTAAGTAGTTTGGGTAACGATGAAGTAGATCGCGGCATAGATAAAACTACATGAAAAGACTTACCACTAATCTAGCTGACTTACTCAATCTACGGTAATACCGTCAAATTAAGATGGAACAACGATCACTTGAGTGATTCACAACAGCATTTTACTTAATCAATTCGGCTATTAATATTTTAATAACTGACCCACTACTTTCTATTTGATATTCAAATCACATTGCTAGCTGTGAAAATACCGACTGGTAATGTGATAGATTTGCTAGTTGTGTGTGATGTTGTACTTTTTTTCCTACAGCGACAAAGTCAAACCCTAGCTCTTGCGAGGCATTACGGTTCCATTCCCCTTCACCAATAAACACGCGGCGATCAAACACGACACCACTGTCTTGTTTAGCCCTAAATGTCGCTAGCGCCATGATTTCAGTACGGCTCATTGCATCTGACGACGAAGCAAATGTAAGCATTGAGGTATCAATACCCACTGCACGTAACTTCAATTTTGCTGCCGATTCCCAGCCTCCTGTTGCTATCCCAACATGAATATCATCACGCTGAGCTAAGTGATGAATAAAGTCTTTCGCACCTGATATTTCATATTGAGCATGGGGGTGCTCTGCCATTTCTTCACGCATTAACGCAAGGTAACGCGCTTCAACTTTTCGATGAACCAGAAAGCGGCTTTCTGTGATGCTATGCTTTTTAATGACTTCATCCAATACGCCAGAGTCCGTCACATGTTGATATTGACTCCAGTCTGGATCCACTTTGATCCCTAACACGTCTTCAATTGCTTGCGTCAAGCAATGTTGATCCAATGCGCTCGAATTAACGAGTGTGCCATCCACATCGAGTAGAAATAGATTCATATTCTTACCTTATAAGTTTCCTTTGCTCTTTAAGCCGCGACAGCTTGCGCTTGTAAAGGAAATGTTGCAAGCGATTGATGCGATTCATTTGTGAAACTATGCGCGACATCATAATGCCGAATTTAAACACTAATTTGTCACCAAAATATGTCAGTAAAAAGATGAAAATATGAACACAGAGACCTTTGTTATCGACGAGTTAATCTACAATTATGAACTGAGTGAGAATAACAAACGTATAACACTCTGCGTGATGCTTTGCTGTATATAACCCTACTCGCAGCAAACGTACGGATAACAATGATGGATAAGGAAAGAGCAATGAAATCAAACCCTACAAGACGTCGTTTTTTACAGCTCAGTATTGGTGGGCTTATTGGAGTAACATTAGGGGGTAAACAACTCATCAAATCGGCTTCTGCTGCTGATCTTCCACACCTAGCAGAAGATGACGCCCAAGCAGCAGCATTAAAATACGTTCATGCTTCACCAGATAGTGAAAAACATTGCGCTAACTGCGCCCTGATTCAAGGGGCTGATGGTGAGGAATGGCGACCTTGTGCCCTATTCCCAGGCAAAGTTGTGAATGCCAATGGCTGGTGCTCTGCTTACGCGCCTAAACCTAGCTGATAACAGCATATTTAGCTTACTCACGCTGATAGATAAACAACGCATATGACGCACAGTAAAAGCCCGATATTGCATCGGGCTTTAAATATTAAACCTAATCGACATCAGAAAACTATTTAAAGCAGTGCTGAGCCCAACGCGCTAAGCCTGCAGTTACCGAACCGAAATAGCTACCACTTACAATTGGTACATTTGGCAATAAGGCTTCAATGCTTGCGCGTAAAATAGGGGAACGTGCCGTACCACCTGTCATATAAATCACATCTGGCTTTTTATCACTCTGCTGCATCGCTTCAAGTACAAGCTCTGCCATTTTAACACGAGGTGATTCAATCGCAGCTGCCATATCAGATTGCGAGATATCCGCTTGTAAGCATTCAGACAGTACATTGAGGTTAGTGCAGTATTGCGCTGCATCACTCAATGCAATTTTACTTTCTTCTGCTTTACGTACGATTTGATAACCCAATGTATCGTGGTAAACCTGAATTAAACGTTTCAGTTTTTCAGGGTCTGCAGCATCACGTCGTAATTGATCCAATGCGCGGAAGTTACTACTGCCATAAAAATCAGTTTGCGCGGCAACATTGTTAATAGCAATCGCATTCCAAAACTGGCTGATTGGCATATCAGTGCCTTTTAAGGTTTTACTACCAAACCCAAATAAAGGCATTAACTGACGAAAAGCAAGGTGGATGTCTAAATCGTTACCACCTATACGTTGGCCACTGTGCGCTAATAAGCTCTTAGTTCGATCATGCTTGCCGACCCACTCAGGGCCCATTTCAATTAATGAGCAGTCCGTCGTACCACCACCGATATCCACAACTAATACGGTTTTATTTCCAGTTAAAGTACTTTCATACTCTAAACCTGCCGCAACAGGTTCAAATTGAAACTCTATATGCTGGAATCCGGCACGCTGTGCAGCTTGACGTAGAATGCCTTCAGCTTGTTGATTGGCACGCTCACCACCTGTTCCCTGAAAATTGACAGGGCGACCAATAACCGTACTTGAAATAGCCTGTTGGGCATCCTGCTCTGCTTTCGATTTTATATTTTTCATCATTGCGCAGACAAGATCTTCAAAAAAGCTAATTTGCACATCGTGAAGACCATTCGCACCAAGGAAAGATTTTGGTGATTTAACATAGTAAACTTCTTCAGGATCATCTAAATAACAATCCAATGCCGCTTGACCAAACAGAAGATCACCACGTTCAACAATGATATCTTCTTCTCGGTTCATTGACATGGCACGACGCAATACTTGCTCACCCGTTGCGTTTACTGGTGACACGTCCATAAAACGGTACAGATACTCGCTGACTGACTCTCGGGTAGGAGCACACAAAGTTGAAGGGATATAGTGCTGGTTATTCTCTAATGCTAATAACCTTGGCTTTCCTTGTTCCATCATCGCGACTGAACAATTGGCGGTACCGTAATCAAACCCAATAAACATGCCACACTCCACTTCAAAAAAAGCCCGCAATAATACTGGATTGCGCAATTACTTCAATCTTTACTCTGATCTTTTATCCATGATGGACAATTTTCGGCCCACAAATGTTATCTATACCGACTTAAAGTGTAAAAGAGTGTAAGTTTTGAAATTGGCTCACGATTTTTCATCAATAACCATCCATAATGATAAGTTATACATCACAACAATAAGCACTATGAAAAAAATATTATTACCTCTTTTTGTGGGATTACTGGCACTTGTCGGTTGTAACGATACTTCAACACCCAAAGAAGGTGTTCAGTACACCACTGTGGCAACCCCCGTGACATCAACAACTGCACCTGTGATGGAAGTGTTTTCATTAGCCTGTGGACACTGCCGCAATATGGATAAAATCCTACCTGAAATACAAAAGTTAGCTAACACCGATATTGAACAAGTGCATGTCACCTTCAATGAAAGTGCTCAACTTGCGGCATACATTTTTTACACCGCTGCTATTCAGTCAAATGGTCACCCTAAACCAGAGTTAATGGAGCAGCTTTTTTCTTACACACAAGATAAAAAAGAAGGGGCGACTGAAGCAGATCGTAAAGCTCAATTAATTGCGATTTTTAACCAGCATTCTTTACTTAGTCCTTATGAGCTTTCTGAAGATCAACATAAGCAAGTATTTGAAGAAATGGCGAGAGCAGAAAAAATTGTTGCCAATGCGGAAATTGCTTCTGTGCCTGCATTTGTCGTTAAGGGTAAATACCTTGTCAAAAGTGATGCTCATGAAAGCCTAGAAGATTTAGCAAATACTATTAAATACCTTTCTCAACTTTAGTATTAATACCGTATAAGTATAAAGCCGCTGTAATGTAAGCCATTACAGCGGCTTAATTATATCTAAGTTTGACTATTAACTGCTCTGTTATCTCTATTTTTCTTGTATTTCTATTCTTCTTTTATCAATTACATGTACAGCAGCACCCAACCCGTTCTGTAATTAAAGTATTACTCGCCCTCTATACCTCGCTTATTTACCATCAGCCTTTTTCACCTGAGTACTACTTACAAAAAGTGCTTTTCCCTATTCAGGTGAGTAAGTGTTCAGTTTCTGCTTAATAAAAATTACATCGAAAACACTAAGAACAACACAACACTTAAAACCATACAATACTTATATATCAAACATTTATACAACCTACCGTAACTTTGCTCAGCACTCCTCTCAATAGGCATGACTAACCAGCGTACTTAACACTACGTTATTTACCACAAGGCTTCACTGAGCGCTTAGTATTAAGTCTGGAATTTAAGCGGTATATTGAGTTAATTGTTATTTGAGCAATTTAATTAAGTTTTTATCTAAAAAAAGACTGATTAAAAATTGAATTTTATTGTTTTTTTACTGACTAATATTTCGTATCAGTTCACATAACCATACCTCGCTCCATTTAGCACTCATTCACCTCGAAAATGAAACATAAAAAAACAAAAATAACTCTTTAAATACATTTAAGATCATAAAATTTCTAAATAAAATTAAATATCACTTGATCATTTTATGTTCTTTTACTGGTTTTAACGTCACTAAAACATTAAAAATATTATCAAGCATTTAGGAGTTAAATGCCTTACTAATAACAAATTGGGATACGTTAAAATGAATAAAAAAATTCTTGCTTTAGCAGTCGCAGCATTAACAACCTCTACCTACAGCAACGCAATTGAAATTGTTAATGATGGTACAAATACTTTCTCTATTGGTGGCCGCTTAGCCGCTAGCGCACAATTTTCGGATGGCGATAGCAGCTTACAAAGCGAATCATCACGTATTAACTTTGCATTTACTCACGCCCTAGAAAATGGCTGGGATGTAGGTGCCAAAGCGGAATGGGGCTACGATGCGTTAGCCAACGGCAGTAAAGAGAGCCACCTTTCTAATCGTCTTGGTCAAATCACCGCAGATAAAGAAGGCATTGGTCAATTTACTATCGGTAAAGCATGGTCAATTCACTACGATGTAGCAGGCAAAACAGATATGTTCTGGGTGTTCGGTGGGGATACCGCAGGTAACTACGACGGTATTTCTGGAGATGGTGGCGTACATGGTACTGGTCGTGCTGATGACGTAATTCAATACCGTGGTAACTTTTCAGGCCTACAAGTTGGCTTACAATACCAATTCGAAGACGACAACTACGACACGTCAACTCAGACTGGTTACAACCGTAAAGGTGGTTACCAAGCAATGGCTGGCTATGACTTTGACTTCGGTCTTGGCCTAAGTGGTGTATACGCTGAAACACAATTTGATGATCGCGAAAATGCAAAGATCGCCAATGCCGTTGCAAGCTATGAAAATTCAGGTTTATACCTTGCGGCTAACTACAGCCAATCCAAGAACCATCAATACCAAGATGATTACGGCTTAACAGGTGCAGAAACTACCAACGAAGGTGCAATTAAAGATGCTACAGGCATTGAGCTCTTTGGCTCTTACGATATTGGCAGCTTCCAACTATTAGGCGGCTATAACCAACTAACAGATGATAACTCAGACGCTAAATATGCTTATGCAACTGTCGGTGCTGCCTACTTCACTGGTCCAATTATTCTAGCCGCTGAATACAAAATTGATACCAGCAGCAAAAATGGTAATGGCTCTTCCGCAGAACTTGATGACGTCTTAGCACTACTAGTACGTTACAACTTCTAAACGAAAACTGCTTTCAAAGAGAAAACTGAGTCTTTTTTGGGGTTCCGATTTAGGAACCCTTTTTTGCATTTAATGCAAACCTAATAATGTCATATTCAGGCTGCGTTAATTGCAATTAAATTTAAATGGACTCACATCAAACCATGGAGCTGAAACTATTTATCATTGATTCGACATCGACTATAGTACGCCCTTCTTTCTACCAAGACTTACGGATTATGAAGCACTTACTAAAACCCTTCATCGTAATTTTTTCGATGCTCATCATGGTAACTGGATGTAATGGCGCCGATGTACCAAAGCAAGGTACACACTACACAGTTCTTCCTAAGGAAATCACTAACGCTCCACAAGTACTAGAAGTGTTTTCTTTTGGTTGTGGACACTGCCGCACGATGGAAACCATCATCCCTGAGATGGAAAAACAGACGAACACTAAAATCGAAAAAATGCATGCTACTTTCGACCGTGGCTCGCAAATGCTCGCTTTTATGTACTATACCGCTGTTATTCAATCCGACGACAAGCCTAGCGCAAAATTCATGGAAGATTTGTTCGGCTATATCCAAGTGCCATCAGAATCAACCGAAGCAGAGCGTAAAGCTCAGCTAGAAAAAATCTATAAAAACAATAACTTAAAAACACCATATGCGCTATCAGATGACGAGAAAAATGCTGTCGTCGCAAAAATGGAGTATGCCGATAAGGTCATGCAAGAATCGCAGTTGAATGCTATTCCAGCTTTTATTGTTAGTGGTAAATACTTAGTTAACACCAGTGCACATGACAGTATTGAAGATATCTCTACGACTATGAGGCACCTATTAAAATTGTAGCCTCACCGTACGCGATCTGTTTCAAATTACAGATCGCGTGCTTTCTTCTCTTTCACTCGATTCATTTCTATATTCCTATCGTACATTTTTGCTCTTAGCATAATCCCACGTTGTTGCTTCCCGTTTCATTTGTAAATTTCATCCAAACTCTAACTACTAGTCCAAATTTCATTAAAAGTAAAAAAGAGGTTCCCAATATTAATACTCTGTCTCATAACCCAATTTATGTATTTTTTTGTGGAACTTAAATTATGTTTTTATGACTCCATTCGTCTACGTTTTATACGCAAATGGAATGATTGTTCGTCATGTAACAATCATATAAAAAACACAATAATAAGGGACACAGAAATGAATAAGTCATTCATTGCCCTAGCAGTGGCATCAGTAGTTGCATTCCCCGCTTCAGCAGCAGAAGTATACCGTGATGGTGATACATCTTTCTCCGTCGGTGGTCGCTTGGCTGTTCGAGCTGAACATACTAAATCAGTTGGCTCTGAAGATAGTACAACCAAATTAGTGAATAGCAGTTCACGTATTAATTTCGGCTTTACGCACGGTTTAGTCAATGACTGGATCGTAGGCGCAAAAGCAGAATGGGGCTATAACCCCGTTGCCAACGGTAGCCAAGATTTTGGAAACCGCCTTGGTAATATTTATTTTGCCAGTGACAACGCAGGTACAATTACAGTCGGTAAACAATGGTCTGTCTATTATGATGTAACAGGCTGGACCGATGTTTTCTGGGTGTACGGTGGTAGTGCGTCAGGTACATACGATGGCCGCGATGAAGGTGGCGCAGCAGGCGGTGACGGCGGTGTATCAGGTACAGGCCGAGCCGATGAAGCCCTTACTTACCGTAACCAATTTGGTCCTGTAAAAATTGGGGTGCAATACCAATTTGAAAATGGCTCAAGTACAGGCGATCGTGAGTATGGCTTACAAGGTAGTGTGATCTACGACATTGAGCAAGTGGGTGTTAGCCTTGGTGCTACGTATGGTCAAACCAAATATAAAGCAGAAGAAGATGACAAAGTATGGTCACTTGCTGCTCTGTACGACAACAACAATATCTATGCTGCAGCGCAGTATGGTCAATATGAGAACCACATTAACTTCAACGGTGCAGGTGATGCCGTCGATAAAGCCAAAGGCTATGAGTTAATTGGGGCTTATACCATCCAAGACATGTACCAAGTCTATGGTGGCTATAACAGTGTGACTGACGATAACAGTGATGCGGAGCTATCTTACGGCTTAATTGGTGCTGCTTGGGTACCTGCTAACATTGTTATCGCCTTAGAGCTTAAGCTTGGCACTAAAGCGAAAGCAACAACGGGTGATGATGTAGGCGCAGATCAATACGCCCTACTCGCACGTTATAACTTCTAATCAAGATTACTTATAAAGATATTCCCCAACTAAAAGCTGTCGATAGGCAGCTTTTAGTTATTGCGAGATTAAACGATGTCGCCCTCGCAAAATGTAACGAAATATTACTTCCTTTGTGCCCACCACCACACATATGTATGACAAACCTTAACACTGCGGTTTTTTTAAGGTATTTATTGTTTATTAACTTTAACGGTAGCAGGCAAGCCACTGACTTTTATCACTTAACAAGTGGTTAGCCAAAAATTTAAGCTTAGGACACACCAGCTGTAGATCGGCGTTACTCCCTACTTACTCCTTTCGCCTCCGCGAAATCAGTGCCTACTGAGTCCCAGTTCACTACCCCTGGCGCAAGCCCTTTTCGCTGTTCGCGAATACTCGCTATCCCCAACGAAGTTTAAACGGATTGTTTTACTAAAATGGAGACTATCATGAGTGATATTGCACTATCGATCAGCATTCTTGCGCTGGTTGCTGTGCTGGGCTTATGGATTGGGAACTGGAAGATCTATGGTGTGGGTTTGGGGATTGGCGGTGTGCTGTTTGGCGGCATTTTCGTTGGTCACTTTACTGACTCATGGGGCATCGGTCTCGACTCACATACCCTGCACTTCATCCAAGAATTTGGGCTGATCCTGTTCGTGTATACAATTGGGATTCAAGTCGGCCCCGGCTTCTTTGCCTCCTTACGTAGCTCTGGTTTAAAGCTCAATGGTTTTGCCGCGCTTATTGTTATTATGGGTTGCCTAGTCGCCATTGCACTTCATAAAATCTTCGACGTTCCCTTACCTATTATTCTCGGGGTTTTCTCGGGTGCGGTAACCAATACACCGTCGTTAGGGGCTGGACAGCAAATATTGAGCGAATTGGGCGCACAAGAGAACATGCTTGATCTAACGGGTATGGGCTATGCTGTGGCTTATCCATTTGGGATCTGCGGTATTTTACTCACTATGTGGATGCTACGTTTAGCTTTTAGAGTCGATATTGATAAAGAAGCTGACGAGTTTGAAGCGAACAACGGTCAAAGAAAGCAAACCCTTCATACCATTAATGTCGCAGTAAAAAACACCAACCTTAGTGGACTCATGCTAAAAGATGTCCCTGCACTCACCGATGGTGACATTGTATGCTCACGATTAAAACGGGGGGAGCACCTCAATGTTCCTCGACCAGACTCTACAATTGAAGTGAACGATTTACTGCATCTTGTAGGCGAAAAACACGCCCTGAGAAAAGCGCAGTTAGTGATAGGTGAAGAAGTCGATGCCTCGCTGTCTACACGCGGTACAGAGCTGCGTGTACAGCGCTTAGTGGTCACCAATGAAATCGTTCTGGGTAAGAAAATCCATGACTTAGAGCTAAAAGAAAAATACGATGTCGTTGTTTCTCGTTTAAACCGTGCTGGTGTAGAACTAGTACCGACTAGCCAAACCACCTTACAGTTTGGTGACATTCTAAATTTAGTGGGTCGACACGAGGCGATCGAAGCCGTCAGTGGTATTGTCGGTAACGCGCATCAAAAGCTTCAACAAGTTCAGATGCTGCCTGTCTTTATCGGCATAGGTTTAGGCGTGCTATTAGGTTCTATTCCTTTCTACCTTCCTGGATTTCCTGCAGCAATAAAGTTAGGACTCGCTGGCGGCCCATTAATCGTTGCACTCATCCTGGCTCGAGTAGGCAGTATTGGCAAACTCTATTGGTTCATGCCGCCAAGCGCTAACTTGGCATTACGTGAGATTGGTATTGTTTTATTCCTTGCCGTCGTAGGCTTAAAATCTGGCGGAGGCTTTGTCGAAACACTCGTCAACGGTGATGGGCTTAGTTGGATGGGTTACGGTATGGTGATTACTTTAATTCCATTGATCAGCGTCGGTGTGCTTGCTCGCTTATTCGGCCAACTAAACTATCTGACAATCTGTGGCATGCTTGCTGGTTCAATGACAGATCCACCCGCGTTAGCTTTTGCTAATAATATCCACAGTACCAGTGGTGCTGCTGCACTCTCTTATGCAACGGTATATCCACTCGTTATGTGCTTACGTATTTTGTCGCCACAGATCCTCGCTCTGCTTCTGTGGACGATGTAACGCCAAAAATGTGACCAAAGGCGGCTAGTGCCTAAATAACTGGCCGTCTTTGTTACACAAACACTCATCCCACCAGTCGATTAACCTCATCAAACTCACAAAAACAAAACAACATACTATAAAGCAAAGCATTTTTATGACGATATAGATACTAGGAATGCATGTTTCATTCCTATAGGAATCATAAATATTATAATTAGGCGTGTTGTTATGAAAAAATTAAAGTTAAAGAGCAAACTTTTATTGCTCAGCTTGCTCCCTCTATTTGTCACTTTGGCCGTCGCTATTGGTCTTATCGTAACGTTAGAACAAAATGCATTAAATGAAGAAGTGGTCCACTATCAAGAACGACTCATTTCAGAAAGGAAGTTTCAGCTTGAAGATGCAACAACGATCATCAAGCACTCTGTTGATAACATACTGCAAACAACACCAAACAAAACAGAAGCGATTGATAAAATTCGGACGCTTCTCTCTCCTATCCGCTTTGCTGATGAAGACTCAGGTTACTTTTTCATCTATGACATGAAAGGCACCAATATTGTGCATTCAACGGCACCCAATAAGCACGGCTCTAATAGTATCAATGCCCGTGACGTAAATGGTGTTGCTTATATCCAAGGTTTAATTAGCGCCTCACGTAATGGCGGTGGTTTTGTTGAATACAGCTATCCAAAAACAGCAAATGGACAGCCACAACCTAAGTTAAGCTATGCTGCTGGCGTAAATAACGGTAACTGGTTTATTGGTACTGGTTTGTACATTGATGATATTACAGAGGAAGTGGCAACCTACCGCACAACGGCTGAACTCGCTATGCAAGAGCGCTTTGAGCTAGTGCTAATCAGCTCAGCTATCCTTGCGATTATTACCATTATTTTAGTGCTGTTTAGTGCCAACCGCATTACAACACCAGTACAAAATATGGTTGATACCTTAAATGACATTGCCGATGGTGAGGGTGATTTAACCCGTCGTCTCAATGTTCAAGGTGAAGATGAAATTGCTGACCTTGCCAATGCATTCAACCGCTTTGTTGCCAAGCTACAAACCATCATTAAACAAGTTTCTGATGTAACAGAAAATGTTGGTCGCGCTGCTGGGAGTATCCATCAACAGACACAGGGTCTAACGCAGCAACTTCACGACCACAATAACGAAACAGAACAAGTGGTCACCGCCGTGACAGAAATGAGTTCTGCAGCCAGTGAAGTGGCGATCAATGCTAATGAAGTGGCCAACGCAACCAGCAATGCCAGCCAAGATTCACAGCTTGCACAACAACGTGTTGATACCTCGGTTGCTTCAATAACAGCATTGGTCGATGAAGTTGATCAAGCCGCAAAACATATTGATTCACTAAACCAACAATCACAGAAAATCGATAATGTATTAAAAGTTATCGGTGAAATTGCAGAACAAACCAACCTACTAGCACTGAATGCCGCCATTGAAGCAGCTCGTGCCGGTGAACAAGGTCGTGGTTTTGCTGTGGTAGCCGATGAAGTCCGCGGCCTCGCCAGCCGTACGCAAACAAGCACTAAAGAAATCAAAGAGATGCTTGATGAATTACATGCGCTTGTTGCTCATGCTGTCAGTTCAATGGATCACAGCCAAAATACGTGTACAGAAGCAGTCGGTGCTGCTAACTCGATTACAGAAAGTCTTTCATCTGTGACTGGCGCTGTCGAAGCTATCAATGATATGACCAGTCATATCGCCACAGCAGCAACCGAGCAAAGTTCAGTAACCGATGAAATCAACAGAAATATGATTTCAATACAAGATATTGTCAGTCACCTTATTCAATCCAATAGTGATTCTGAACATGTTGTTTCTGAACTAAATGAAGCGGGCGAAGAGCTAAAACAGCTGGTTGGGCAATTCAAAACAAGCTAACCCTCTCTGTCTTAGATGTAAGGTTTACACAGAAAAATAACCAATAAAAAAGGCAACGCTAATCACGTTGCCTTCATTGTATCTTGCGCTATTTATAATCAGCTTTAGTCTCTAAACAACAAGCAGCTACGCCCTTCTATTTCGGTGCGGTATACATTGGTTGCAAAAATATCAGTTAATCGTTCTGCGGTCATTACCTCATCTGGTGTTCCTTTCGCAACACAAGAACCGTTATTCAGTAAAATCACCTGATCTGCTTCTGTAAGCGTACGATTAAGGTCATGGTTGGCCATAATAACCGCAACACCTTGCCGCGCAATTTTCTTCACCAATCGATACATTGCCGCTTCTTGCCCAATATCAAGCGCTGCTGCAGGTTCATCTAATAGCAGTAGTTTTGCATCGGGATTAATGGCTGGCCATACTTGTAAGCAAGCTGCCGCTAAACGGACACGTTGCCACTCACCACCGGATAATTGCTGAATATTTCGATTCAGTTTGTCGTTGATCCCTAACGCATCACAGATCTCATTAATGGCTACTTGTAACTGTACCGCGTTAACATTAACTAACGCTGACGTCGCCAGCGCTAAATAATGGTACACAGCGACTGAAAAAGCAGGACGATCTTGCTGCGATAAATAGCAGCGACGCTGCGCTAGTGATGGGTAATCATAACTTCCGATATTCACCCCTAAAAACTGAATATCACCATCAGCAGAAAATAAGCCCGATAACAATGAAATCGCCGTGCTTTTCCCACTGCCATTAGGGCCTATCAAATGTAAAATCTCTCCAGCTGACAACGAAAAAGAGACAGGTAACAACCGAGGTGGCATCGCGAGATTTTTTGCACTAATAATTGTCATAGCATCACTTAATCAATATGAGAACGCAGCAGCATCCAAACAAAAACTGGCGCACCAATCGTCGTTGTCACTACGCCAACAGGCAGTTCAGCAGATGACAAGGCTATCCGTGAGATCGTGTCAGCAAAAGCGAGCAAAAGCGCACCACTCAAGGCCGACAGCGGTAATAGATAACGGTTCTCTGTACCAAGCGCTAGACGTAGTAGATGAGGAACCACAAGCCCAATGAAGCCAATAATTCCGCCTAAGGCTACCGATGCCCCAACTAATAGCGAAACAACCATAATTAGCTTCCAGCGCAGTTTAACTACATCTAAACCTAGCTGTTTCGCATGTACCTCGCCAAGCATTAATACATCGAGTTGTTTTCCGCGAGTGCACAACCAAAGTAATACTGGCACGACGAGCATACCAATCGACAATTGTGACCAACTTACTCCGCCAACGCTGCCCATCAGCCAATACATGAGCTGACGTAAACTCAGGTCGGTACTGAAGTAGAACGCCCAAGTCACCACTGCGCCCGATAGAATACCGAGTGCAACCCCTATCAATAATAACTTCGCGGTTGACACCCGACCACCACGCGACAGCCCAACTAAAATCAAGGTGAATGTCAGTGCCCCAAACATAGCGGCACTCATCGTCATGCTGGCTGTAGGATCGACGGGAGCAAAAAAGAGTAATAAAACTAAGGCTAAACTAGCCCCACCAGAGATCCCAAGCACACCTGGTTCTGCTAAAGGGTTTCCTAGTAACACTTGTAGTACCGCGCCAGACGATGCTAGAGCTGCCCCTATCATTAATGCCGCTAACAATCGTGGGAAACGTAACTGATAGAGTAATTGCGCTTCAAGATCGCCACTGGGTGCCCAAGGCAAAATCCAAAGTTCGCCTACGGACAAAGCAAAAAAAGAAGCCAGTAAGAGAAGTAAGACAATAACAAAACTACATGCTTTCCAGCGTAATTGCTGGCGGTGTATAAGGTCGTTAAGTTGCATGGGCCGACGTGTAATAAAATGATGGCGTAACAATACAATTAAAGCCACAAAATGGAAAGCACGAGCGAAGCACTCGTGCTATCAAGGTGTTACACGCTGAAAGCTATCGCTATAGCGTATGTATTTGGAAACCAACTTACGGACAAGCGTCTCTACAGCGCAGACAGTAACATCTACAGCTAATGGCGTAACAAGAGTTAACGGCTATCGCTGACTTCGACTGATTAAACGACTTTAATTTGCCCTTCAGCAGTGACAGCGGCTTGTTGTACCAGCAAACAAGCTCGCTGACCAAGCGCGACATTGGGATTAGGGAACACTACCGCTTCGCCCCCTTCTAATGAAAAGTATTGCTTGTCTTGATCCTGTCCAAGTAAGCAGCCTTGCTCAAAAAAAGTAAAGTTGGCCTGAGAAGCAGGAAAGTTAAAATTAAAGTCATCGCTTAGTTTCGTAATCGTACGCGTCACTTTATATACAATAAGCTTGCGACCTTGCCAGCTATAAGGTTGTTCTTCTTGTTGTAACAGTACACGTAATGCACAATCGAAAGCACTAAGACGCTCAAGATCATTTTCGCCTAATTTAGCAACCCGCCCTAATTCCATTGTTAACGCTTGCGCACCATATTTAGATGCACTGTACCAACTAAAGGTCGGTGAGTCGGCGCGAGACAATAATACAGCTTCAACTTCGGCCTGTTCTAAGAAGGCAAATAGTGCATTACTGCGTGTTGGGTAAGCACTACAAGGGCTAACCGCAAATGTATAATGGGCAGAGTCTCGGATTGCACTATGTAAGTCTAAGTGCCAGCGTGATACACCGTCCTGTACATCAGCTATATCACTACCCTGATAAAAGTGATCGACTTCTTGCTGGAGAGTATTCGCTATTTTACGGTCGATATTGTTCGGTTCATTACGGTGAGCAAATAAACGATTCATATTCTCCGCAATAAAGCGGGTATGTGCCAACGTCGCTTCAGGATGCGCAATAATGAAGAGAAGACGGTGAGCAGGCTCAAATAAACCTTTCAGTATCTCGCCACTAAGTTGTTGTAGTAGCTCTATAGGACCCGTTTCATCACCATGTACCCCTGCAGATACAATAATGCTTTTCGTAGACCTTGATATAACAGTAGGCTCTATAATTAAGACACCACGTGAACGTAGCTGAAAAGAAACGCCTGACTGTAGTTGCCATTCACCGCCAACAAACACACTGTCCATATCAAGCGTTGCAGATAAAAACTCTCCAGCCTTGACCCGATCTAGTGATGACATCGACAACCTCCTTGTTTATTCGACATATCATACATATCGACATTACAAGAATGTTAAACAACAGTAAACAAGCGCAACATTAAGGTGTGATTTAGCAAGAAAAGAGAAGCAGTAAAATTAAAGGGGTTGGAATGGAGGTTAGTATTAAAAGCATCAGCCAGATAAAAGAAAACCCAAACGAATCTTCACGTTCGTTTGGGTTACTCAGTATTCATCGCTAAAAGCTGTTATTTTTCGAGCTCGATATTTTCAACACGCGCTTTTAGTTTTTGGCCAGGACGGAAAGTCACAACACGACGCGCAGAAATTGGAATATCTTCACCCGTTTTAGGATTTCGTCCCGGACGTTGATTTTTATCACGAAGGTCGAAATTACCGAAGCCAGATAACTTCACTTGCTCGCCGTTTTCTAGTGCTTTTCTGATTTCTTCAAAAAAGACTTCCACCGTATCCTTGGCGTCCCGTTTGCTTAATCCCACATTTTCAAACAGGTTCTCAGCCAAATCGGCTTTTGTGAGCGCCATAGATAACTCCCTCAAGACTAAGTTGAATGGATAGCGTACATAACTCAAGTTATGTATCACTGTTAATGGGTTTGTTGACTTGAAACCTAATCAGAGTGCGTAAACCCTCGATTGCAATTTGATAAGGTCTTGCTCAAGCTCAACTGTAGTCAAGTTTAAGCCAACTTGCTGATTTTCGCCAACTTTTTTCACTATGCAAACGTGAAAATAACAGACTAATTCGCAAAATAATGCTTGATTTCAATACGCTCGCCCATGCTTATCAAACCACAAAACCGAGAATAAATGCTATATAATCAGCTACATATAGCATTATCAGCCACTTTACATACAGAAAACAGCAAAAATAACCAACTATCAATCTCTTAGAGAATTTGAGAAACAGATCAAAAAAAATCACTATTTTTAGCTGCATTTCGAAAACAAAGACTTATACAGAACGCTTACAACGCTCTATTAGGAGCTAAGTAATATGTTTTAATCCCCAATACTCCCCTCCCCCGCATCCACTTAAGGAATATTGATACAAAAAACAATCAAAACTCAACATCTATTCAATTGTTGCGATACCTTATATCCCTATAGCGTAAATTTTCAGAATAAAAAAAGGGTGACTTGATAAACAAGTCACCCTCTAAAACTATTCTCTCGCTTTGGCTGCCTACTGGTAACCTAGCGTAAAGTATTAATCGCGTAGCGACGCATTAAACTTCTCAGCAAGCGCTGCAACAATTGCTTCTACTGCATTTGCAATATCGGCTTCTTCTAGTGTGCGCTCTGTTGATTGCAGTGAAAGTGCGATTGCAAGGCTCTTATTACCTTCCTCTACACCTTTACCACGGTAAACATCAAACAAGTTAACACCTGTTAGTAGTTCACCACCGTGTGCACGACAAGCTTCAACAACGTCACCAGCAGCAACATCTTCGCTTACAACAACCGCGATATCGCGACGGTTTGCAGGGAATTTAGAAACAGCAGCGGCTTCTGGTAGTTCACGAGAGTTGATTGCACTCCACTCGATTTCGAATACGACAGTACGACCGTTAAGGCCAAACTTACGCTCAAGTTCTGGGTGAACTGTACCAATTACACCAACCTCTTTGCCATCAACAACAATTGCTGCTGTTTGGCCAGGGTGAAGTGCTGGGTGCTTCGCTGACTTGAAGCCAAATGCTACATCGTTAGCTGTTAGCTCAAGAACCGCTTCCAAGTCACCTTTTAGGTCGAAGAAATCAACAGTGTTGCTCTCAATGTCCCAGTGCTCTTCGCTACGGTTACCAGCAATAACGCCAGCAAGCATAGGTTCTTGACGCATGCCATTTTCAGCGGTTTCACAAGGGATGAAACGTAGGCCATATTCAAATAAACGAACACGTGGCTGCTGGCGCTTCTGGTTGTGAACAACAGTGTTTAGCAAGCCTTGGATTAGACCAAGACGCATTGCTGACATGTCTGCTGAAATTGGGAATGGTAGTACTAGTGGCTCAACACCTGGAACAATCAGGGTTTGTTGCTCTGGCTCTACGAAGCTATAAGTAATGGCTTCGTGGTAACCACGGTCAACAAGAAGATCACGTACGCGCTTAAGCGGTAAGTTAGCTTCTTTATGATCATTCATGTTTAGTGCAGCAACAGGTGCTTGATTCGGGATGTTATCGTAACCGTAGATACGACCTACTTCTTCAATTAGGTCTTGCTCGATTGCGATATCAAAACGCCATGTTGGCGCAGTCGCAGTCCAACCTTCCGCTGTTGTTACAACCGTTAGGCCTAGACGTTCTAAGATCTCTACAACGTCAGCATCTTCGATGTGGTGACCTAGTAGGTTATCTAGCTTAGTACGACGTAGAGATACCGTATTTGGCTTAGGTAAATCAGCGTCAGATTCAACGCCAACAACAGGTGCTACTTCACCGCCACAGATTTCAACTAGCAGTTGAGTCGCGCGCTCCATTGCATTGTGCTGTAGTGCAAAATCCACACCACGCTCAAAACGCATTGAAGAGTCAGTGTGTAGACCGTAGCTACGTGCGCGACCACGGATGTGGTCAGGTGCAAAGAACGCACACTCAAGAAGAACGTCTTGAGTCTCATTGTTTACGCCAGAATCAGCACCACCAAAGATACCAGCAATTGCTAGCGCTTTAGTGTGGTCTGCAACAACAAGTGTGTCTGCGTTTAGCTCAGTTTCAGTACCGTCTAGAAGAGTCAGTTTCTCGCCCTGCTCTGCCATACGTACTACGATACCACCTTCGATCTTCGCTAGATCGAATGCGTGCATAGGCTGACCTTGTTCAAGTAGAACAAAGTTAGTGATATCAACAACAGGATCGATAGAGCGAATACCACAGCGACGCAGTTTTTCTTGCATCCATAGTGGCGTTTCAGCTTTCACGTTCACGTTTTTAACAACACGACCAAGGTAACGAGGACAAGCTTCAGATGCTGTAACGTCGATAGAAACTGTATCTTCAATCGATGTTGCAACAGCGTCAACAGCAGGCTCAGTCACGTCAGCACGGTTTAGAACACCGACTTCACGAGCAAGACCACGAATGCTGAAACAATCAGCACGGTTTGCCGTTAGATCAACATCAACAGTAACGTCGTTTAGACCTAGGAATTCACGGAAATCAGTACCTAGTACTGCACTTTCTGCTAATTCTAAAATGCCGTCAGACTCAACATCGATACCCAGCTCAGAGAAAGAACAAAGCATACCGTGAGATGGTTGACCACGTAGTTTCGCTTTCTTGATTTTGAAATCACCAGGAAGTACTGCACCAACAGTAGCAACCGCGACTTTAATACCAAGACGACAGTTAGACGCGCCACATACGATGTCTAGAAGCTCTTCAGCACCAACATCAACTTTAGTCACACGTAGTTTGTCTGCATCAGGGTGTTGTTCACAAGAAACAACCTGACCCACTTTAACGCCAGTAAATGAACCTGCTACAGGTAGAACGTCGTCTACTTCTAGGCCAGCCATTGTAATTTGGTGAGTTAGTTCGTCAGTCGTAACCGAAGGGCTAACCCACTCACGAAGCCAAGATTCGCTGAATTTCATAGTGATTAAACCTCTGGATTACTTAAATTGTTTTAGGAAACGAAGGTCGTTCTCGAAGAACGCACGTAAATCGTTTACACCATAACGAAGCATAGTTAGGCGCTCAACGCCCATACCAAATGCGAAACCAGAGTATTTCTCAGGATCGATACCTACACTGCGAAGTACGTTCGGGTGAACCATACCGCAACCAAGTACTTCTAACCATTTACCGTTTTTGCCTTTCACGTCTACTTCTGCAGAAGGCTCAGTGAATGGGAAGTAAGATGGACGGAAACGGACTTCCACTTCTTCTTCAAAGAAGTTGCATAGGAAGTCATGCAGAACACCTTTAAGCTGTGCAAAGTTCACGTTTTCGTCAACTAGCATACCTTCCACTTGGTGGAACATTGGTGTGTGTGTTTGATCGTAATCGTTACGGTAAACACGGCCAGGTGCGATAAAACGTAGTGGCGGCTGACTTGCTTCCAATGTACGGATCTGAACACCAGATGTGTGCGTACGAAGCATCAAATCTGGGTTAAAGAAGAAAGTATCGTGATCCGTACGTGCTGGGTGATCTTCTGCAATGTTTAATGCATCGAAGTTGTGGAAAGCATCTTCGATTTCAGGACCAGCTTCAGTTGTAAAGCCAAGCTCACCAAAGAAGCTTTCAATACGTTCGATCGTACGAGTAACAGGGTGAATACCACCGTTTTCAATACGACGACCAGGCATAGTCACGTCAATCGTTTCAGCTGCAAGTTTTGTTTCTAGTTCTGCGCGTTGTAGGGCATCTTTACGAGCCACTAGCAGTCCTTGAACGGCTTGCTTAGCTTTATTGATTTCTTGACCAGCAGTGCGACGCTCTTCTGGTGGTAGTTTACCTAGTTGTTGTAGTTGAAGGGTTAAGTGACCCTTTTTACCTAGGTACTGAACTCGGACTTCGTCCAGAGCGACTAAAGAATCAGCCTGCTCAATAGCTGCCGTTGCGTCGGCAATAATCTCGTCTAGATGTTGCATCATTTCCTCATCCACCCACAGGTGGCGTCCATAAGGGAGATATAAATTCGCGTAACGATACATACTAAAGAAACAAGCGTCTAAAACCAAACTGATTTGTAAGAAATAGGTTTGTTTGTTTAAAAAAATACCCTGATAGGTATAGATTGAAAGATTATTCGCTATCTCTCTGAGAGACGGACTGAATTCAGAAGCAGTACTGAGTATGAATTTCGCTACGGGGAAGGAATCTCAGGTATAAAAAAAGGAGAGCCGAGGCTCTCCTTTTCAAAATCAAACTGGACTGAAATTACAGTGCAGCTTTCGCTTTTTCAACAAGTACTGTGAAAGTAGCTTTGTCGAATACTGCGATATCAGCAAGGATCTTACGATCGATTTCGATAGATGCTTTCTTAAGGCCATTGATTAGACGGCTGTAAGACATGCCATTTTGACGAGCAGCAGCGTTGATACGTGCAATCCAAAGTTGACGGAAAGTACGTTTCTTGTTGCGACGGTCACGGTAAGCGTATTGACCAGCTTTAGTAACAGCTTGGAAAGCTACGCGGTAAACACGTGAACGTGCACCGTAGTAACCTTTAGCTTGTTTAAGAACTTTCTTGTGACGTGCACGCGCTTGTACACCACGTTTTACGCGAGGCATAGGAGACTCCTAACTAAAATAATAAAAATAAAACTAAAAACGATTAAGCGAACGGAAGCATACGTGCAACAGCTGCCACTTCACACTTAGGAAGGATAGCGTTTGGACGAAGCTGACGTTTGTTCTTAGTAGTACGTTTAGTCAGGATGTGACGTTTTGTAGCGTGCTTAAACTTAAAGCCACCAGCTGTTTTTTTAAAGCGCTTAGCTGCGCCTTTGTTGGATTTCATCTTAGGCATGATGAGACTCCGCATTGTTGATAGTTAATAAACTAGTAATCAGGCGAACAAAAGCGCTGCCGGAGCAGCGCTTTTAGCTACTTTAATGCCGTAATTACTTCTTCTTAGGGGCAAGCATCATCGTCATTTGACGACCTTCAACTCGATTAGGGAAGCTTTCGCAGACCGCTAGGTCTTCTAGTTCTGCCTTAATACGATTCAGAAGCTCGATACCAAGATTCTGATGGGCCATTTCACGACCACGGAAACGTAGTGTGACTTTACCCTTGTTGCCCTCTTCTAAAAAGCGAGTCAGGTTGCGTAGTTTTACCTGATAATCGCCTTCGTCTGTACCAGGTCGGAATTTAACTTCCTTGATCTGGATTTGTTTTTGCTTTTTCTTTTGCTCTTTAGCAGCCTTCGCCTTTTCGAACAGGTACTTGCCATAGTCCATCACACGACAAACTGGTGGCTCGGCATTCGGGCTGATTTCAACTAAATCCACACCGGCTTCATTAGCAATACGAGTCGCTTCAACAAATGAAACAACACCAATTGATTCACCATCAATTCCCGTTAGACGCACTTCGCTAACACCATGGATTTCACCGTTTAAACGGTGCGCATTTTGTTTAACTGGTGCTTGAGTTCTTCTTCCGCCTTTAATACCTTAGTCCTCCAAAACATTAAGCGTACGACTGCTAATCTCTTGCTGCAAGAATGCAACAAGGTCATCAATCTTCATTTTACCCAAATCTTTACCCTTGCGAGTTCGAACTGCTACTTCGCCTGCTTCGACTTCTTTGTCGCCGCAAACAAGCATGTAAGGCACTCGCTTCAAAGTATGTTCGCGGATTTTAAAGCCAATCTTCTCATTTCTCAAGTCCGCATTGACTCTAATTCCACATTTTTGCAGTTTTTTTACAATTTCTTGAGCATATTCTGACTGACTGTCAGTAATATTCATCACAACAGCTTGCTGAGGCGCCAACCATGTTGGGAAGAAGCCTGCATAATCTTCGATAAGAATACCGATGAAACGCTCTAGTGAACCAAGAATTGCACGGTGAATCATAACTGGGGTATGACGTTCGTTGTCTTCGCCCACGTATGTTGCACCTAAGCGCTCTGGCAATGCAAAGTCTAGCTGAACTGTACCACACTGCCATGCACGATCTAAACAATCGTGAAGCGTAAACTCGATCTTAGGACCGTAGAATGCACCTTCACCTTCTTGAATCTCAAATGGAATATCCATTGACTCAAGGGCGAATGTTAGGTCAGCCTCAGCTTTATCCCACATTTCGTCAGAGCCTACACGTTTTTCAGGACGTGTAGATAGCTTAACAACAATGTTGTTAAAACCAAATGTCTGGTACGTATCATATACCATTTTAATACAAGATGTAACTTCTTGTTGTACTTGGCTTTCTGTACAGAAAATGTGCGCATCATCTTGAGTAAAGCCACGAACACGCATAATACCGTGAAGTGCACCCGATGGTTCGTTACGGTGACAAGCACCAAACTCAGCCATACGTAGTGGAAGATCACGGTAAGACTTCAGACCTTGGTTGAAGATTTGCACGTGACCTGGGCAGTTCATTGGCTTGATAGCATATTCACGGTTCTCTGAATTCGTCGTGAACATTGCTTCAGCGTATTTGTCCCAGTGACCAGAACGTTCCCAAAGTACACGGTCCATCATTAATGGGCCTTTCACTTCTTGGTAATCGTATTCTGTTAGTTTCTCACGAACAAATACTTCTAGCTCACGGAAGATAGTCCAACCGTTGTGGTGCCAGAAAACCATACCCGGCGCTTCTTGCTGCATGTGGAACAGGTCAAGTTGCTTACCGATTTTACGGTGATCGCGTTTTGCTGCTTCTTCTAGACGCGTTAAGTGTGCTTTTAGCAACTTCTTGTCTTGGAATGCAGTACCGTAGATACGCTGCAGCATCTTGTTATCGCTGTTACCGCGCCAGTATGCACCCGCTACGCTCAGAAGCTTAAAGTTCTGGCAGAAGCTCATGTTAGGTACGTGTGGGCCACGACACATGTCGATGTATTCTTCGTGATGGTAAAGGCCAGGACGATCATCGCGTGATACGTTTTCGTCTAGGATTTCCATTTTGTAGGTTTCACCACGTGATTCAAACGCATCACGTGCTTCCTGCCAGCTCACTTTTTTCTTAACGACTTGATACTTAGTTTTCGCAAGTTGAAGCATGCGCTTTTCAATAGCATCAACATCATCTTGGGTTAGCGATTGCTCAAGATCGATATCGTAGTAGAAGCCGTTGTCGATCGTTGGGCCGATCGCCATTTTTGCTTCAGGATATAGTTGCTTAATCGCATGACCTAAAAGGTGCGCACAAGAGTGACGGATGATTTCTAGACCATCTTCGTCTTTCGCTGTGATGATTTCTAAAGAAGCATCATTTTCAATTAGATCACAAGCGTCAACACGTTCGCCGTCAACACGACCAGCAATACAAGCCTTAGCAAGGCCAGGACCGATAGAAAGCGCTACGTCCATTGTTGATACAGCATTGTCATATTGACGTTGACTGCCGTCAGGAAGAGTAATTACAGGCATTGAATATTCCTTACAGTGGTGCCACACACCAAGTAGCACATGTCAGTTGTAAAGCCTTTGAAAGCTTTGATGAGTTAAATTAAGAGGCTTTTGCTTCACCAACCCCGCAATACAGAGCGATATAGTGAGACAAAGCGTTCGCGATAATAGCAGAGGCTAGATAATGATTGCAAAGCCTCTGTTTATAATCATGCTTCAACAAGTTGATAAGTAACCACATAGAGAGACTCTATGTTTGGGTAAATATCTTGGATGACAGATTTCAGTTCTGGCAATGTCATATTTTCTTGCTCTGCATGGAAATCTGTTAGTTCAGAAAACAAAACGGGCGTTACCGCGTCGATTTTTAATTTACAAAACCAACGACCATCTTCGTATGTAGACACGTCCACGACTGAACCAACTTGGTAATGGCTTTCAGATTCATCGCGAATAGTGATGGTTTTCTTTTTAGCCAAAATGTCCACTTCAAAACGTTCAAAGAAGGTCATTTCTGTTGGAATACTATTCACAGTACATCCTTAATATAAAGCAAAACAAGTGAGGATTAACGACGGCGAGAAGGTCGTGATGAACGGTCTTTATAAGCAGAAGCGGCTTTCGCTTGCGACAATTCAATCGACTCTACCGTTAATACCATAGGTTCACGTGGCTCAATACCGTTTGCAAACGTACGCTTACGAGGCGGTAAAGCATACTCTTCGTCAGATGCACGCGGCATGCGCTTAAAGCGAGATAAATAGAAGCCTTCTAGCTTTTCTCTCGCCCACTCAGTTTTACGAAAGTACTTAACGCAACTCGCGATTGAAGGATTTTTTGTAAAGCAATGAAAACGCATAGCAGTTGCAAGGATTTCCCAGCCATAAAAGTCGACAAGCTCTGTGAGTAGCGTTTCTAATTTAAGGCCGTGAAGTGGGTTGTTTTGTTGTTCTTCTAACATTGCTATTCCTAAAAAAGCAGATATAAGGCGTAATCATCGCACAATAGTATGGTATTCACTATATATGGCGTTACTCTGCGTCGTGATCATCCAATAACTCAAACACCTCTTTAGCTGCTGTCATACCATTAATTGCAGCAGGAAAGCCTGCATAAACCGACATTTGCAAAATCACTTCAGTAATTTCTTTCTGAGTACAGCCGATGTTTAACGCACCGCTAATATGCCCTTTCAACTGTGGCTGACAGTTTCCCATTGCCGTCAATGCAGCAATAGTGGCTAATTCACGCGTACGAAAATCTAAACCATCACGTTGTAAAACATCACCAAAGGGAAACTCAATCGTATACTTTGCTAAATCAGGGCAAACGTCACGAAAAGTGTCCATCATGCTATCTGCCGCGCCAGGTGCTAATTCATTTAGCTTGGTCAAACCAGATTCGTATCTACTTGTCATAGTCTATAAACCTACTTGTATGATTTTAAACAAATAAAATACCATCATTTGCTAGCGTCACCTATCACATAGGCTTGCAAAACTTATGTTAATCCTCCCCAAAACATCACCTTCGTTGTTGCGTTCAAGCGCAAATATAGAATAATCCCGCTCGAAGCCTACTCGCTAAACTTGCAATCACACATAAAAGTTGCTTTTATTTGTATAGGCAAATATGGACTTATAGCAATGAGCCAATCTCCACGTTACTTAGTTATTAAGCAATACTTAAAAGATCATATACAGAGTCGCCAATGGATGCCGGGGTATCAAATCCCGACTGAGATTGCGCTATCTGAACAGTTCAATGTTAGTCGTATGACAGCGAATAAAGCTGTCAAAGAGTTGGTATCAGAAGGTTTACTTCAGCGTACTCCACGGCGTGGTACATTTGTGTGCCATAAAAAAGCCGAGTCTCCGCTGATGACTATCACTAACATCGCTAAAGAAGTGACTGAGCGCGGCCACCAATATTCTAGCCAAGTGATCAGCCAGCAAAAAGTCGCCGCAACAGACGATACCGCGTTACGGCTCGGCGTTAGGCATGGTACTGCATTGTACTTCACCCAAATTGTGCACTTTCAGGATGACTCCCCTATTCAGCTTGAAGAACGCTGGGTAAACCCTGATTATGCTCCGCAATACTTGGATCAAGACTTCACGCAGCAAACACCCAACGAGTACCTTGTTCAAACATGCCCGTTGAGTGATATAGAGCATACCGTCGAGGCAATTTTGCCGCCAAAACGTATTTCAGCCTTGCTCAAGATGCTAGATTCAACCCCTTGTTTATTGCTAAACAGACGAACCTGGAGCAATAAAAACCTGATCAGTACCGCGTTACTTTATCATCCAGGCGATAAATATAAATTAAGCTCACGTAACGCAGTCTAAGCCCCATTAAACCTTAAAAAGAAAGCGGAGTGGAAACATCGCTTTCTCTTTCTTTACTCTCCCCAACACCACAATGACTTTTATTCATTTTTTAAACTGAATTCATCGACAGCGACTTATATATTTCCTACTGATCTTGCTCACAAAACTAGCTTAACACTCTCTGAACTCAGTATAACGATCACATTTCTTTTACATCTCATCTTGAGTTCAGTGAGAAAATTGTCTATTTATTTGTATATACATTAATAACATTGTGGGATAATCATGGATCGTGTTCTTACTAATCTAAAGCTCGTTACTATGCAGCCAATAGCAAATCAGTCCGCTGATGAAAACAATGGCTATCATATTATCGACAATGCAGTGATCGGCATTATCAATGGTAAGATCAGCTATATCGGATCATCAGATCATGTCGATCTTCATGGTCATCCTGATGTTATTGATTGCCAACAAGCCTTGGTCACTCCGGGTATTATTGATTGTCATACTCACCTCATTTTCGCGGGGAATCGCGCCAATGAGTTTGAACAACGTTTGCAAGGTGTACCATACGAAACTATCGCTAAAGCGGGTGGCGGTATTCTTGCTACAGTTCAAGCCACCCGAGCTGCAAGCGAAGACGAGCTTTACGAATTAGCTATTGATCGGTTGGAAGGATTAAAACGTGACGGCGTAACAAGCATTGAAATTAAATCTGGCTATGGGCTGACCCTCGAAGATGAAATAAAGATGCTACGCGTAGCAAAATCCATTGGCGAACTTGAAGACATAAAAGTCAGCACCACATTGTTGGCAGCACATGCCCTTCCTCCAGAGTATCAACATAATGCCGATGGCTATATCGATCATATCTGCACTGAAATAATTCCCGTTGTCGCAGCTGAGAAGTTAGCAGATGCTGTCGACGTGTTTTGCGAGAACATTGGCTTTAGCAATCAACAATGTGAGCGTGTGTATGCTGCTGCACTTGCACATGGATTGAAGATTAAAGGCCATACTGAACAGCTATCTAATCAAGGTGGAAGCCAACTTGCTGCATCAATGGGGGCAACATCCGTTGATCATATTGAGTACCTGGATGATGCTGGTGTTACCGCACTCCAAAAATACGGAACGGTAGCGACTTTGTTACCCGGTGCATTCTATTTCCTTCGTGAAACCCAATATCCTCCTATCGATGCACTTCGCAAGGCCAAAGTGCCAATGGCGATTGCCAGTGACTTTAACCCAGGCACTTCACCTATCGCTTCAATGCGCATGATGATGAACCTTGCCTGTACCCTCTTTAGACTCACACCAGAAGAAAGCCTGCGAGGTGTTACCTGTCATGCAGCTCAAGCCCTAGGGTTAGGGGAAAGTCGAGGGCAAATTCGTGTTGGTATGGATGCAGATCTGGCTATATGGCAGCTAGTACACCCGGCTGAATTATCGTATCGCATTGGCGTACCGGATTTGCTCGCCCGTGTTGTTGATGGAGAGTTCTTTTATGCCGATTGATATGCGTTCCGCAGTGATAGACATGAGCCCTTGGCAAGGCCGAAATGACGCTGAAGATAGCGATCGTGGTTTACGTTGGCACCATCAAGTACAGCCAGCCGATAACGCCAACGATGAAGGCATCATGTTATTAGGCTTTGCGTGTGATGAGGGCGTAAGCCGCAACAAGGGGAGAACTGGCGCTTATGATGCCCCAGTGGTGATTCGTAAAGCTCTGGCAAACCTAGCTTGGCACCATAAAGAACCTATCTATGATGGCGGCGATATCCATTGCGATGACGGTAACCTTGAACAAGCTCAGTTACGATTAGCTAACGATGTATCACAAGCCCTTCGCCAAAAACACAAAGTGATTGTTTTTGGTGGTGGCCATGAAGTCGCTTGGGGGACTTTTCAAGGTTTAGGCCGATACATTCAACAAAAGCAAACTCAGCAACACGAGATATCATCGTCTGACTATCCACCCCAACACGTGCCGCGCATTGGCATTATTAATTTTGATGCGCATTTTGATTTAAGGAGCCTACCAGCAGCCTTAGGTGGGAACCTTGGAAGCTCAGGCACACCTTTTCATCAAGCCGCTCGCTTTTGTGAACTGCAAAGCTGGCCATTTCATTACGCCTGCATTGGCGTGAATCAAGCCAGCAATACACAGGCACTGTTCGATAAAGCGGATGAACTTGGCGTAACTTATATTGAAGATCACAACCTCAACTATTTTGAGTTAAAACAAGGCATTGAAATTTTACAGGGCTTTATTGCTGAATGTGATTACCTCTACCTCACGATTGATATGGATGCCTTCCCTGCTTCTGTAGCACCTGGTGTTAGTGCACCAGCTGCCAGAGGGATCCCGCTCGATATTTTTGAGGCGTTGTTACAACCCATATTTGCTGCAAAAAATGCACAACACGAAAACAAATTACTTGTTGCCGACATTGCAGAGCTAAACCCTCGCTTTGATATCGATAATCAAACTGCGCGGTTAGCTGCAAGGCTGACATGGCTGATTGCACAATCTATTCGTTAAGGCGCAACCTATCCATTAGACACCATGATTTCACAAGACACTGTTGATTCATAAAACACTGTCGATTCATAAAAACTGTGAATTAATGAAACACAGCCAAATCTAGCAACACATCAACAGTACAAACTAAATTCGCATCGTTCATACCCGTTTACACAAGCGTTTACATAGGCGTTTACATAGGCATTTACATAAACACTAACCTATGGGTAGATACCGCAAGGAGAGCAAAATGACGCACCACTCAGCAACATCTCGTTTAGATGAAAACCGAACTATTAGCGCCCCGACAGGGACATCACTTAGCGCTAAATCATGGTTAACAGAAGCCCCTCTTAGAATGCTAATGAACAACCTTCATCCTGATGTGGCCGAGCATCCTCACGCGTTAGTTGTGTATGGTGGGATAGGCCGTGCAGCCCGTAACTGGGAATGCTACGACAAAATCGTTGAAGTACTTAAACGACTAGAAGATAACGAAACGCTTTTAGTGCAATCAGGTAAACCTGTTGGTGTATTCCAAACCCATAAAGATGCACCTCGTGTACTTATCGCCAACTCCAACCTTGTTCCGCATTGGGCCAACTGGGAACACTTTAACGAGCTCGATAAACAAGGCTTGATGATGTACGGTCAAATGACCGCAGGTAGCTGGATCTACATTGGATCCCAAGGGATCGTCCAAGGCACTTACGAAACCTTTGTTGCAATGGCAAAACAACACTTTGACGGTGTCGCTAATGGGCGCTGGATTTTAACAGGCGGCTTGGGCGGTATGGGCGGAGCCCAACCACTGGCTGCCACCATGGCTGGCTTCTCTATGCTTGCTGTTGAATGTGATGAAAGCCGAATTGATTATCGTCTTCGTACGGGCTATGTCGACTGTAAAGCCACCAGCCTCGATGAAGCGTTAGCCATCATTGAAGAATCAAAACAAACGGGTAAACCGGTTTCTGTTGGCTTATTAGGCAATGCCGCCGATGTTTATTCAGAGCTCGTTAATCGTGGTATTACACCCGATGCAACGACAGATCAAACCTCAGCACATGACCCACTTAACGGCTATTTACCACAAGGTTGGAGCTTAGAATACGCAGCAACAATGCGCCAAAAAGATGAAGCAGCCGTGGTAAAAGCGGCCAAACAGTCGATGGCAGTTCAAGTAAAAGCCATGTTAGCGCTGCAAAGCAACGGTTCAGCGACTGTCGATTATGGTAATAACATCCGCCAAATGGCATTTGAAGAAGGCGTAGAAAATGCCTTTGATTTCCCAGGGTTTGTTCCTGCCTATATTCGACCTTTATTTTGTGAAGGTGTGGGCCCGTTCCGCTGGGCAGCGCTATCAGGCGATCCTGAAGATATCTATAAAACCGATCAGAAAGTAAAAGAGCTGATCCCAGACAATCCACAGCTACATAACTGGTTAGACATGGCGCGCGAGCGCATTCAGTTTCAAGGTTTACCTGCGCGTATTTGCTGGGTTGGTTTGAAAGACCGCGCACGTTTAGGCGCCGCATTCAACGAAATGGTCAGAAATGGCGAACTTAAAGCACCTATTGTCATTGGCCGTGACCACCTTGATTCAGGCTCAGTCGCTAGTCCAAACCGCGAAACTGAAGGCATGATGGATGGTTCTGATGCTGTTTCTGATTGGCCGTTGCTTAATGCACTACTGAATACCGCCTCTGGGGCAACCTGGGTATCACTCCACCACGGTGGTGGTGTTGGCATGGGCTTCTCTCAGCATTCAGGCATGGTGATAGTCTGTGATGGCAGCGATGATGCCGCCATACGGGTTAAACGCGTGTTACATAACGATCCCGCCACAGGCGTTATGCGCCATGCCGATGCAGGTTATGACATCGCAAAACAATGTGCCCAAGAACAAGCATTAGATCTACCTATGCTAGCTCCTAACACACACTCACAGTCATGATAACGGCAAAGGAAAGCACCATGCATCAGATTGATACCTACAACCTTGAAATAGTGCCAGGCAAGCTCAGCCTTAATCAGTTACGTGATGTGAACCGTCACCCGATTAACGTGTCATTACATTCATCAGCCTACCCTGAGATGCTCACCAGCGTTGAAGCGGTAACGCGTGTGATAGATGAAGACAAAACAGTCTATGGCATTAACACTGGCTTTGGCTTACTCGCCAACACGCGTATTGCGGTGGAAGATTTAGAAACACTCCAACGCAGTATCGTGTTGTCACATGCCGCTGGCATTGGTGAGTACATGGACGACGCAACAGTACGTCTTATGATGGTGCTGAAGATCAATAGCTTAGCGCGTGGCTATTCTGGTATTCGTCCGCTTGTCGTGGATGCGCTAATGCAGTTAGTCAACGCAGGAATATACCCCTGTATTCCGAAAAAAGGCTCAGTGGGCGCATCCGGTGACCTTGCCCCACTCGCTCACATGAGCACAGTATTACTGGGGGAAGGTGAAGCCAGAATCAAAGGGGAAGTCGTATCAGGTAAAACTGCACTAGAGTATGCAGGGCTAGCACCTATAACCCTAGCGCCCAAAGAAGGCTTAGCCCTATTGAATGGCACACAAGCCTCAACGGCATTTGCACTAGAAGGTCTGTTTGCAGCAGAAGATTTGTTTGCATCGGCTACCGTGTGTGGTGCGATGTCAGTTGAAGCAGCATTAGGCAGTCGACGTCCATTTGACCCTCGTATTCACCGTGTAAGAGGCCATCGTACCCAAATGGACGCCGCGCAGGCTTACCGTCATTTACTGGACATCTCCAGTGAGATTGGGCAATCGCATCAACAGTGTGAAAAGGTCCAAGATCCCTACTCACTGCGTTGTCAGCCTCAGGTTATGGGCGCATGCTTACAACAAATACGCCATGCCGCAGGTGTGCTCGAAGTAGAAGCCAACTCTGTCTCTGATAACCCGCTGGTCTTTGCCGACGATGACGATATTATCTCTGGCGGCAACTTCCATGCAGAGCCAGTTGCAATGGCTGCCGATAACCTCGCATTAGCCATTGCGGAGATTGGCAGTTTATCAGAACGTCGTATGGCCTTATTAATCGACAGTAGCCTAAGTAAATTACCGCCATTTCTAGTCAACAACGGCGGGGTTAACTCTGGATTTATGATTGCGCAAGTTACCTCTGCGGCACTGGCCAGCGAAAACAAAAGTTTGGCACACCCAGCTTGTGTCGACAGCCTACCAACCTCGGCTAATCAAGAAGATCACGTATCGATGGCTACGTTTGCAGCGCGCCGCCTAAATGAAATGGCTGCCAATACCCGTGGCATATTAGCAGTAGAGTTGTTAGCAGCAGCACAAGGGATAGACTTCCGTCACCCCCATAAAAGCTCACAACGCATAGAAGAAGCAAAAGCAATATTACGCGAGCGTGTCAGCTTTTACGATAAAGACCGCTATTTCGCACCTGATATTGAAAAAGCCAACGCTTTATTGCTCGAAGCACAGTACAACACACTCATGCCAGCACAATTGCTGCCAAGTGTGTGAATATAATTCGCCTAAATAATTGATAATAATCTTGTCCTAACAGAAGGTGGTTTATCCACCTTCTTTTTTTGCTCATTTCTCAATTATCGCTACGAGTCAGTCACTTGCCCATGTCTTACGTCTAAAGTTCGTTCCAATAAAAATCACGCATATTGGAATAAGACTGTAAAACCTTGATAAAAGCACGGTTATTACCACGATAAATGGTCTAAGATGTTGATGAAACGTATGACTTTCCCGCACGCAATTAGGGTTGTCATCTTTATTGTCTTGATCGAATTGCCGTGGAGGATGCTATGTGGCAAGCAATTTCTCACCAGCTTTCAGAAATACTTGATCGACCATTTAAGATTAGTGAACACCAACCGATCGAGGCCGGTGACATTAATCAATGCTATTGCATCAGCGACGGTGAAGAACGTTTCTTCATTAAACTTAATGATCGCGACCTATTACCCATCTTTGAAAGCGAAGCCGAAAGTCTTCGTCTGCTAGCTGAATCAAACAGCATTGATGTCCCTAACTACGTTCACATGGGCGTGAGTCGCGATAAGTCTTTCCTTGTGCTTAATTATCTACCAACCAAGACCATCGATGATCAATCCGCTTTTACCTTAGGTAAAGAACTCGCAGACCTTCACCTGTGGGGCGAACAAGCTGAATATGGTTTTGATTTTGACAACTACATTGGACTTACCCCACAGCCTAATAAATGGCGACGAAAATGGTGCCGTTTTTTTGCAGAACAACGCATTGCATGGCAATTACAGCTCTGTGAAGAAAAAGGGCTCAAGTTCGGTAATATCGATACCATAACAAGCAATGTTATTGAGATCTTAGTACAGCACCAACCGAAACCATCGCTACTTCATGGTGACTTATGGCATGGCAACACCGCATTAAGTGTTGCAGGACCAATCATTTTTGATCCCGCCACCTATTGGGGTGATCGTGAATGTGATATCGCCATGACAGAACTCTTCAGTGGTTTCCCTCGTCGTTTTTATGAAGGTTATGCATCTGTATGGCCACTTGATGCAGGCTATGAAGAACGTCGTGATTTATACAACCTTTATCATGTACTTAATCACTGCAACCTGTTCGGTGGAGACTATCTACTGCAAGCAGAGCACATAATTAATAAGCTCAGCTTGACTGACTAAGCTCACCTACATACTCTCACTTTTCTCCTATCGCCTGCTTATACAAACAGGCGATGTTTCATTTAGACTAACGAAGAACACAAACAATGATGTTACAAGCTGCTGTATTTGATATGGATGGCCTATTGGTCGATTCCGAACCTTTTTGGCAACAAGCTCAGGTAGAAACATTTCAAAATCTTGGCGTACAAATCAAACAAGAAGATACCTTAGAAACGACAGGGCTACGCGTAGATAAAGTCGTGGAATTGTGGTTCTCTCGCCAACCTTGGCAAGGCCCTAGCTGTGAAGAGGTTACCGCAGCACTTGTCACTCGCGTAGAAGAATTGGTTGCCGAGCATAAACCTATGATGCCCGGAGTATTGGAAACCCTCGCGCATTGTAAAGCATTAAATCTAAAGCTAGCGGTGGCATCGTCTTCACCGATGCGCTTAATAACCACCACATTAAAAGCCCTATCATTAGAAGACACCTTTGAAGTTGTGGTGTCTGCAGAGCACTTACGCTTTGGCAAACCTCACCCTGAAGTTTACATCAACGCAGCAGATGCACTTGGTGTTGCTCCAGAGTACTGCGTCGCTTTTGAAGATTCGCTCAATGGTGTACTTGCAGCAAAAGCTGCCCGTATGAAAGGGATTGCTGTACCTGAACATGTAGTGGCCGACGACCCGCGCTGGGCCATTGCTGACAGTAAACTTTCATCGCTTCACGAAGTAAATCAGCAATTATTTACAATGCTGTAAATACCTAATCGTCACAGTTTGGTGCAAGATCTTAACATCTTGCATCAAGATCAAATTTATCCGAACGATACTTTCTTCTTTGTTTCACTTCTAACACCTTCTGAAATTTTCAATCTTTTATCATCCTTTCATATACCAGAAAAAAAACTCACTTTTGCGATCCAGCTTTACACCAAGCACTGAATCTTCTTAATAAATCAAACTTTGTAGTTAATTTTAGGCATAAAGAATCACCAGGCGCTAGAGTAATAATATAGGTAAGTAATAGAAGTAACAGTAGTAAAGTGCTTCACACTACTCATAGAGTGCGGTGTGCTTATACCAGCAAAACATTTGCTCCTAATCTATTGATTTAAAACATTTCGTCCTACATAGATTAGATGTGTTTTCTGGCGACACAATGTTACATATAAATAAACTGGAAAGTGCAAAAGCAACGGATGCTTATGCTATATATGCCATGGCATATTGAGGAGCGAGATAATGAAACAATATTCTGAACAATCGGCAAGCTGCCCACACTGCGGACACCATATTCACATTACACTAGATACTAGTGGTGGTAGCCAAGAATTTTACGATGACTGCCCAGCCTGCTGCCATACAATCCATCTTAATATGCAGATTGATGAGCTACATAAAACAATCAATCTTTTCATTGATGCTGATGATGAACAGATTTTCTAAGACAAACGTAAAATTGTTGGCTCCTTAGTACGACAGAGCCCAAAGCGAACGCATTGGGCTTTTGTCAGTACAGCAGTGCAAATTTACTCAAGCTTTGTTTGCTAATACACGCTCTACGGTATCAACTACGGCTTGTGTTTGTGGGTCTATCTCAATGTTGATCATGTCACCCACGCCTCGCCAAGCTAGGTTAGTACGTGCTAACGTTTCTGGTATCAAATTCACGTTAAACGTATTATCGACCACATCACCTATCGTTAAGCTGATCCCATCAATACCGATATAACCTTTCGTAAACACATACTTTGTTTGTGCAGCTGGTAAGCTAAACCAGATCTGGCAGTTATTCGGTGTTTTGATCACCTCAGACACCGTCGCCATACACATAATGTGCCCCGACATTGAATGCCCACCAATTTCATCACCAAACTTAGCAGCGCGTTCAATATTAACGCGATCGCCGTCATTCAATAGACCAAGATTCGTCACTTTTAACGTTTCTTGCATCAAGTCAAAAGAGACTAAGTCACCATCTATCTGTGTTACTGTTAAACAACAACCGTTATGCGCAATAGACGCACCAATCTCAAGCCCTGATAGCCAAGATTTATCTAAACGAATGGTATGAGTTTGAAAGCGCTCTTTCTTACTTATTTCTACAATCGGTGCCGTACCTTGTACAATGCCTGTAAACATAACTTCCTCATCAAATACGTACTTAACATGCAACATATCCTGCATAACATTCCATACTTAGTGTCAAGATAAACCACCTAAACTCTCACTAAAAGTGCGGTTTTTAGAAGATTAGACACCAATTGATGCATTAACGTTTGAAATATTAACATCAGTTATATTATGCTTCCCTCAAAATAGCCATTACGAATAACTCGTGATGAAGCCACTATATTACTACAGGTTGGATATCTTTCTTATGGTGAAGCTTAACACCAAAAATCTAGGGTTTAGAATCCAACTGACCCTCTCTATCTTTGTCTTACTGACAGCCATCCCTATTGGCATGATGTGGTACTCAAGTTCTGAACAAATTTTGCAAAACAGTGTTCAGCAACTATTTCGCCAGTCAAACCAAGTTATCACTAGTCATTTGGATGATTTTTTCGACGAAGCGCACCTCGTTTATCAACATCAAATAACCGAGCAACAATCTCTACCTGCTGTCGTGAAACAGCGTGATAATTTATTAAAGTACTTAGCTAATGTGTTAGCACACCATGATGAGATTGATTACTTCTATTTTGCCTCCGCGAACGGTAGCTTACTCTCTCTTGGGCGTGATGAATTTGGTAACTTTATACGTATCGAGTCTGACCATGATAAAGCAGGGCCAACCACCAGCTATAGTACAGATTCTGCAGGCATTGGTACTGAAGTCATCAATACAAATGCCCATTTCGATCCTCGTACTCGCCAATGGTTCCAACGCGCGATAAAAACCAAAGGGCCCGTTTGGAGTGATATCTACCCTGGCGCGATAGAGAATGTTCTTGGTGTGAGCCTTGCTAATGCGCTATACGATAATAACGGTAACTTTTTAGGTGTCTGGGGCCTTGATCTAACGTTATCAACGCTCGAGCATGAATTGCAAAAAAACATCTTAAGCACAAACAGCCGTATTTTACTGATTAGTGATCAGGGCGCCATCATCGCAAGTTCTGACAAAGACCTCCCCGCCTTGATGAACCTTGGTACACCGTTGACACCCATCGTTAATGTAATCTGGGAAAACATTTACGGCACACCACCAAGCAATACCATTGAAGTTAATCAATACCCGCTACAAAACAGCACATGGATGACCGCCCACACCAAATATAAATTAGGAGAAGAACGTTATTTAACAATCTTACTTATTTCTCCTATTTGTGATTTTATTGGTGAGTTTATCAATGCGAAATATTACGCCGTGCTTTTTACAATCATTGCCATGTTACTTGCCATGTATTTCGGTTCCCAAGGTACACGTTACATTTTAAAACCAATCAATCAATTGCAAGCAACGGTAAAGCGAATTACTTTGGGCAAATGGAGTTCTCGTACCCAACTCGATCGTGAAGATGAATTAGGTGAGCTATCTCGCTCATTCGATAACATGGCTGAACACCTTCAAGAAACAATTTGCCAGCTTAAAGACGAACAAAAAGAGACTACACGTTTAAATAACTTATTAGCTTACAATAACCAAGAGCTTGAACGGAAAGTACAAGAGCGCACGTCTGAGCTTCAAAACGCCAATATTCAACTGCAGTTGTTAGCAAACTTTGACCCATTAACTCAAATTGCTAACCGTCGACATTTTTGGCAACTGTTTGAACAACGCAGTAAAAATAATACAGGCTGGCTTCTGATACTTGACCTTGATAACTTCAAGTCAATCAACGACACCTATGGCCACTTGGTTGGTGATCGTGTTTTACAACATTTTTGCTCCGTGTGTCAGTCTTGTATTGGAACCCATGCATTATTTGGCCGCATTGGTGGTGAAGAATTCGCGCTTTACGTGAATGACCATGATGTACTTAATATTCATCGGTACGCGCAGCAGCTCCTTGCCTGCGTAAGAAACACCCCTCTCATGCTTGATGGTAATAACATTCAGATAACCACCAGTATTGGTGTTACCCACTCGAGCCTAGACAAAAAAAATGTCTACGCTGAAGCAGATAGAATGCTATTTAAAGCCAAAACAGCGGGTAAAGACCGTGTCATCTTCTTATCAGATACATCACCGCTTTCTTAGGTCCACATCAACACACCTATTAGCCAAACTTGTATGCTCTTAGTTTTATCACTGCGGAAAACAAACTATGCTGTTTTCCAATAAACACTCGTGGAAAAGAGTGAAATGAGCACGGAAGCCATTATAATGCACACGCTTTCTGGCATCCTCCAGATAGCGCTTGAATTCAGGTATATCCATGCACAAGTACAAACGAGAAACACGTCGTTTACTCAAATTAACTATCCCCGTTCTGCTTGCCTCCGTAGCTCAAACCTCTATGGGGTTTATTGATACGGTAATGGCGGGTAGTGTTAGCGCAACCGATATGGCAGCGGTGTCTGTCGCATCCAGCATTTGGCTTCCTTCCATTTTATTTGGTGTCGGCCTACTTATTGCGCTAGTGCCTATTGTGGCGCAACTCAATGGTTCAGGAAAAAAAGACCAAATCCCTTATCAAGTCCAACATGGTTTTTTCTTAGCACTGCTCGTTTCTGTGCCCATCATGCTCGTCCTGTACAATGCAGGTACGCTGATTGACTATATGGATGTTGAACCCATTTTAGCCGAAAAAACAAATGGCTATATGTTTGCTGTGATGTTTGCCGTCCCGGGCTTTTTAATGTTCCAAACACTTAAAAGCTTTACTGAAGGGCTGTCGTTAACCATTCCGGGAATGATCATCGGTTTCATTGGCTTAGGTGCAAATATTCCACTTAACTGGATTTTTGTTAACGGTGAGTTTGGTGCGCCCGCGCTGGGTGGTGTTGGCTGTGGTGTCGCAACCGCTATTGTGTACTGGCTCATGTTCTTTGCCATGTTAGTTTACATCAAACTGAATAAACGCCTTCAAGCCGCAAAGTTATTCGAAACGTGGCACAAGCCTAACTTAGCAGCTCTAACGCGTTTATTTAAAATGGGCTTCCCTGTTGCTGCATCGATGTTCTTTGAAATATCTCTGTTCGCTGTTGTTGCTATCATGATTGCTCCTCTCGGCGCAGTCATGGTTGCGTCGCATCAAGTCGCAATGAACTTCTCTTCATTGGTGTTTATGCTACCAATGAGCCTAGGAGCAGCCGTAAGCATCCGCGTTGGTCACCAACTGGGTGAAGAAAACTTATTAGGTGCTAAAGTCAGCAGCTACTGCGGCTTAGCGACAGCCTTCATTATGGCAATCTCTACCGCAATCTTAACCGTGATATTCCGCGAACAGATCATTGCGATTTATAGTGATAATGCAGAAGTCATTCTCGTTGCCAGTCAACTATTGCTTCTAGCCGCGGTATACCAATGTACCGATGCGATTCAAATCGTGGCTGCGGGTGCATTGCGTGGCTACAAAGACATGCGCGCTATCTTCGTGCGAACCTTTATTGCATATTGGTTAATTGGCTTGCCGCTTGGTTACACATTAGGTATGACCCACTTAATCACTGAACCTATGGGACCACATGGCTTCTGGATTGGCATCATCTTTGGTTTAACATCATCAGCCATTATGCTTGGCTCTCGTTTACGTTGGTTACAGCATCAACCTGAAGATTTACAATTAGCGATGGCTACACGTTAGTTAGTTAGTTAGTTAGTTAGTTAGTTAGTTAGTTAACTTTTGCTAAAAACATCTTAGTAATTACATCAATAAGGCGGCCTAGAGGTCGCCTTATTTTTATCCCCCCTTTTCTTTGGAAATCAGCAACAGAATGTCACGTGATGATTGGTATTCCCTTTCATTTCAGATACTCTGAATAAAGTACGTTAAGGCGTGACAGGGAAAAAAGATGAAGAAAAATAAGAATGATGCAAAGTTACTCAAGAAAGCACTGGAACTCGGCATTGCGTTTGCTAAAAAGCAAGGCTATAACGATTTAGAACGTTATGTGTCTTCCACTGATAAAGTTGAATGTATTTATCGTTTACTTGTGCAATACAAACAAATCACACCACTAGCTGTAGACCAAGAAGACGGTGTCAACATGAAGCACAAATTGGTGCTATGGATCTCTCGCCTATTACCGCCCGACCACGAATTACTGAAATAACGCACTCTTCGTGACGCCCTAGAGCACGAAGACACATATCACCCCGTCATGAACTGCGACTATCTAGCAGTTCATGACGCATTGTTCTTGGGTTAATCAACTTAATCTATCAGCAACGCAGCCGCTTCTAACAACACATCAGCAAAACCAATTTTCTTTGCCAAACACGGCTATCCAACATCATTTCAATTGGCTGCACTATATTTAATAAACACGATCAAGAGAACAGATGATCTAAACCATAAGACGTAAACTAGAATCATAACTTTAGAGCGGTTTATAAGAGATAACGTATGAAAATCAACGCTGTATTATACCTATTATTGGCAATAACCTCTTTTACTGGTTGGGCATCAGAACGAAGTGAGCAAGCTTGGGGTCTCATCGAGCAAGGCGCATTCTTAGTCGATGTACGAACACCAGGTGAATTTAGCCAAGGGCATCTAACCGGCTCAACAAACTACCCGCTAGACACCATAGATACCGCTTTTGCCGATGTAGATAAATCAACGCCAATCGTCGTATATTGCCGCAGTGGTAATCGTTCAGGTCAGGCCATGAACTACTTAAAAAAAGCAGGCTTTACTCAGATCTATAACGGCGGTGGATTAGAAGAGATGCAGTCCACTCAACCTAAATAGGTCGCACAGCTCCTCTTTTGCGTTGCTGATACTGATACTGATACTGATAAAGCAACGCAGTTATTTCGTTAGGTTGGTATAAGTTGTTTATACTTTTGAAATGAATAATACGCTCACTTTCAATCGCGTAGCGAGCCTATCTTGTTATCGGTACGCTTATCTTACCTTGCGTTTGCTTGCATTAAGTTTATCAGCTTGCGCGATGCTAACAGGGTGTGACAACAGTGGTGAGCGTTACTTCAAAGACTACCATCAGCGTTTAGCCAACGTATTGGATACCGACCCGATACCTTTTCCTCCTCTTGATTCTCTGCCCAACTTCCCTTCGACACGCACTTTATATGTCCCAGTAGAAGACATCCGTATCGGGTTACTTGATGCTTACGAACTTCGTCGTTGCGGTTTATTTCAGCTTATTGCCGACCGCAACTCAAGCTTAGGAAAAGTCCAAGATAAAACTCGCCAGCTCAGATATGAATTGCTGCTATTAAACGGGCTAGAAAAATGTGTGACACAAACAGTACCTGCCAGCGATGATAATCCTATTAGTCAGCCTCTTATTGATGAGCTCACTCCCATTAAGCAAAAAAAACAACAACAGCTTAGCTCGGTAATATGGAATATGCTTGCAACGGGCAAAGAGTGGCGGCAACAGTTTGTACTTTACCCACATACTTTTGATATAGATAACTTCGCTGGCTTAACAGCAAACCTTGCAGCCATGGAGGATATATTAACGCTGTTAGAGTATTCGCAAAGCCAGCCAGATGCCGACAATAAGCCGACTCACGAGATCACACCAAAGCGTATTGATGAAGCTTTAGCAAATAGGCTGTTAATACACCAAGAAAACATTCACCGTAGCCGTTACTTTGGGCAACTGTATTACTCCATAGCGAATGCGACCCAATGGCTCAACATCACTACGCAGTTGTTGAATCAGCAAGAAAATACCATTATCTGTGGAGAAAAACGTAATCAGCAACAAGCCGAGTACCTTAAAAACGTGTTTTACCGTTTTTATAACCCTAAAATTCAATCTTACCTTGCCGAGTTAGATTCGCAATACCTCCAAGTTAAGCCTGTTTTACAACAAGTCTTTAATCAATTACCAACCAAGCACCCCGACCTTCTGGCATATAAAGAGGTCTTTATAGACGGAAATTTACACCAAGCTTTTCGAATTGCGGTTCTGGATCACACTAAATTTTGGCAGCGCACCTTTAAACGCTGCCAATTTAAAGTTGGAATATAAGAATTAATCCAAACACTTAGCATGCCAGACCAGCAAACAGTATATTTGATAACCAAACGCGCGATGAAAGCGAAAAAAGAGAACGTAAACACTTGCACGCTTAGTGGCGAATCGCTAATATCTTTTGCGTTACGTTGAATAACCTTTTTAAAGGCTAACAACGATGAAGATGCTCGCTTAGCTCAGTTGGTTAGAGTACTTGCATGACATGCAAGGTGTCACTGGTTCGAGTCCAGTAGCGAGCACCATATTTTAGATAACACGTACCACGGGTTATCATGCTGTACAATTTGCTCGCTTAGCTCAGTTGGTTAGAGTACTTGCATGACATGCAAGGTGTCACTGGTTCGAGTCCAGTAGCGAGCACCATATTTAGATAACACGTACTACGGGTTATCATGCTGTACAATTTGCTCGCTTAGCTCAGTTGGTTAGAGTACTTGCATGACATGCAAGGTGTCACTGGTTCGAGTCCAGTAGCGAGCACCATATTTAGATAGCACGTATTGCGGGTTATCATGCTGTACAATTTGCTCGCTTAGCTCAGTTGGTTAGAGTACTTGCATGACATGCAAGGTGTCACTGGTTCGAGTCCAGTAGCGAGCACCACATATAAAAAAGCCTGCTTTTGAAATGACCCCCAATAGTTGGACAACCAATTATTAGGGGTCTTTTTTATGTCCAAATATAGTCGTGAATTAAAGCTTACTATTGCTAGGCAATATCTTCATGGAACAGCATCCAGCAGACAGCTATCTAGTGAATATTCAATATCATCGAGACAAATAAGGTACTGGGCTCAGGTCTATTCGATACATGGCACCAACTCCTTCTTACCTTCCTCACATAGCAGTAGTGCGGGTAAGAAATTGCAGGCATTGAATCTGATGTGGACGAGTGGGTGGTCTCTCAGTCACACTAGCGCTGTTTTGAACCTATCCTCTCCTGGCATCTTGTCGTCATGGCTTAAAAAGTACAATGAGGCCGGTTTAGAAGGACTAGAAAACCGCCCTATAGGAAGACCTCTCATGAAATATCAATCCAAAGCTACACCAAAACCTGATGACGAAATGACCCTTGAAGAGCTGAAAGAGGAACTGGCGTACTTGCGGGCAGAGAATGCTGTTCTAAAAAAGTTGGAGGAGCTGAAACAGCAAAAGCGTCGACAAACAAAGAAAAAGCGTTAGCCGTCTCAGCTCTGAAAGAAAAGCACTCTTTAAAGCACCTACTTCGAGCCATGAAGATGGCAAGGAGTGTGTTCTACTATCAAATTCAAGCATGCCATAAGCCTGACGCTTATGAGCACGAGCTAGAAGTTATTAGATCGATTTATCATGAGCATGAGGGGCGTTATGGCTACCGCCGTATTCACTTGGAATTAAGGAATCGCGGTATCAAGCTCAATCACAAGACGGTACAACGGCTGATGACCCGTCAGGGGCTAAAATCCACGATGAGGCCAAAGAAGTATCGAGCTTATAGAGGAGAAGCAGGGAGAGCGGCACCAAACATACTTGAAAGAGACTTCAAGGCGACAAAACCTGATGAAAAGTGGGTGACAGATGTCACCGAGTTCAAGGTTAAAGGGCAGAAAGTCTATTTGTCGCCGATAGTTGACCTGTTTAATCAAGAAGTGATCTCGTTTAGGCTAGCCAAAAATGCTCGACTACCACTGGTTACGGGCATGTTGAAAGATGCAATAAAGAAACTTAGAGGACACTCAAGACCAATTGTACATAGCGACCAAGGCTGGCAATATCGGCATAAGGCTTATCAAAAGCAACTCGCTAACTGTGGTCTTGCCCAAAGTATGTCGCGAAAAGGGAATTGCCTCGATAATGCTGTAGCCGAGAACTTTTTCGCGTTGCTGAAAACAGAGATGTATCACGGGAAAAGCTTCAAAGATGCCGATGAACTGATAGAAAAGATTAAAGGGTACATAGAGTATTACAATACAAAACGTATAAAGGTAAAACTAAAAGGCCTGACTCCGATAGAATATCGAAATCAGGCCTTACAAGCCGCTTAACTAAAATGTCCAACTTAATGGGGTCACTTCATTTTTAGCAGGCTTTTTTTTATGTATTGTATTTTGCCTTGGCCCCATCGATTAAACATTCAGCTTACTGATGTGCTCACTTTATAATCAGCTGTTAAGATGATTCGTGTTTAGACTTTAAACCGAAAGTAAGCTCCTTTACTATGCCTTCATACATAGCACCTAGGGTTACAACGAATGCAAAAAGTAAAACTGACAGCAAATCCTCAAATTGCAGTTATCTTCAAAGGTTGGTCTAATGATTGGGCGAAAGAAAGCCAAGCAGATCAAAAAGACATGGCTACCAAGTTTCATACCGTTTACAAAATTGCTGCAGATGCATTTGCAAACGGCGAAGAAGTTGAGCTTACTTTCGTTTCAGCCTTATTCAGTGACTGTAAACAAAAAGCTGAAATGGCTGCAGCGATGAATGAAAAAGTCAAAGCTAGCCTACAAGCAGATGATGAACGCGCACAACGCATTATCGCTAAAGTAAATACAGCAGCCCAAGATGCTGCATACGTTGTGAATTACCTCAATAACGTATTATTGCAATCAGCCTAAACACGTTTACTGCAGGGGTATCGCCATACTCCTGCATTCTTATTAATGATGACAAACTCCCCCGCTTCCCCTTTATCTGCCTTTTAATTCAATAATCAGTATCGCCCTATTCACCCTTGTGATCACCTATGCGGATAACGCCGCTTATCCATCATATTTCATCTAACATCATAGAGCTTTTACTCTAACGCATTTTGAAGCAAACGTTACCCTGCACTGTGATTTTTTTAACACATTTTTTTGTGAAGTCAACGCAATCCAATACTCCTAACATCACATATTTGCTCACACATAATGCAGCCAAGCTGACTTTAATCACAAAATCAATGAATTGAGATTGTAAGATAACATTCTTAAATGTGAGAATTAAAACATACAAACAAGCAAATGTTACTTAAATAACATACATAAGGTCGAGTAATGAACATTAAAACGGCTAACAAAACAGCACTAGCAGTGTGTATATCTACCCTTCTCGCTTCTACTAGCCTACAAGCAGCCAATATCTATCAAAACGAAAACGGTGACAATTTAAACCTATATGGTGAAGTTGGCGTTGGTGGTCATTTTGGTGCAAATTTTGAGTACGGCGAATTTTTTAAAGACCAAGCTTACATTGACGATTCTTTTGCAACCTTGGGTGTGAAAGGTAAAAACGGCCAATTAGTTTACCGCTTAGAGCTAGATTTTGAGCGTGAAAACTGGAAGTACGGTTCTGGCGATATGGTGCTTAGCATCGATAAAATGTTCATTGGCTACGCCCTTAACGACTACCACTATGTTGAATTTGGTTTAACCGATACTGCATTTGACGATTACGACAAATGGGGTGACTTCACGTTCGATACCACAGTTGAAACAGGTGAAGCAGGCGACCAAGATGCGACGGTAAAATATGAAGGTACTTATGGCAGCTTCAAACTAGGTACGTCATACAGTTACAACGCTAAATCATCTTCTGGCTCTCTTCTTGGCGATGTTGTTAATGGTTATTTCGGCTACTTTGGCAGTCGTTTTTCAGCAGTCGTAGGTCTTGAAGGCCGCGGTGGTGCAGAAGGCGAATCTAAGTACGGTAAGCAAAAGCTTGCAGGTCTTGGTATGCGCTTCGCCGTTACCGATAACTTCCACCTTGGCTTTAATGGCTACCTTGAAGACGAAGATATAGCTCAAACCAAAACCCCTACCGATATCACAGATCCAAACAACAGCGTTCACCTTTATAACGACTATCAAACCCTTTACCGCAAAGGTGCGCTGATCTCAGGTAAATACGAATTCACACCACAATGGGAAATGACAGGCTCAGCCAACTATGAAGCCTATGAAGAGTGGGATAAAGACAGTGAATTTTGGGATACCAAAGAACACAGCTGGGGTTCAAGCCGCACATGGGGCACGTTGGGCGTGAACTTCAAACCAACGCCGTCATCAATCATTGCGCTTGAAGCTAATGCTGGCGATGCAGCACAAGATATGTACGCCTACACGCGTATTTACTTCTAATCACACTGTTTAAAAAGAATTTAGGGATTGAAGGACACCCCATCATGAATAAAAAAGTCACCTTACTTTCCGCTGCTATCGCATCCGTATTAGCAGCACCAGCAATGGCTGGTATTAACGATATTATTATTTCTGAGTACGTTGAAGGCACTGGTGATAACCGTGCAATTGAAATACTCAATACTGGTAGCGCACCGTTTACTTTCAATGGCGATCAAGCACTATATTACGCGAGCAAATCAAGCTCTGGTAGTATTCACAATAACCAAATTTACACCCCCGAAGGTACGCCAGTATTAACAGGTGTCACCATTCAACCAGGTAAAACAATTGTTGTTGCTCACACTGATGCAAAAGACGCATTAACAAATGCAATTAAAGCAAACAATGCTGAATCAGTAGTTGGTTCTGATTACAATCAGACAAAATATAACTCGATGAACTTCAGCGGTGATGATGCTGTATTTATCGCGGATTCAAGCAATGCAAACAATAAATATGATGTTATCGGTGTTAGTGGTGAAAACTGGGGAACAGATAAAACATATCGCCGTTTAGCAACCGCTGCAGCACCATTAACAGTTCATAACCCAAAAGCATGGTTAGTTAAACCTAAAGACACTGTTGATGGCCTTGGTGACCCTACTCTTGCGACAGAAGAAGCACCAGCTACACCTTGTAGTGACTCTGGAATGAATAGACTCTATCCTGGTGATATACAGGGCGAAGGATTCAAATCTCCATTAATTACTTCAGGCTATATCAGTAATGATGAATACCTAGTTCAAGGTATCGTTAGCGCAGTTTCAACTAGCTATAAAAAAGGCTTCTTCTTATACGCAACTGATGGTAAAGAGTTAACCTCAGATGGCGTATTTATCAAAACAGACGGTCAAGTCAGCAATGACATGGTTGGTCAAGAAGTCTGTGTTAAAGGCTTTGTTCAAGAAGAATATGGCCAAACCCAAGTTATCGCGACAGATGATAAATGGGAAACCGTTAACGCAAGTGGATCTCAGCCGAAAGCAGTAGACCTTAAACGCATTCCATCTGACGGCCAATACTTCCGCAAAACCTTAGAGCGCCATGAAGGCATGTTAGTGCGCTTAACAGATAACATGGACGAAAGCACCAAAGAAAACGAAACCATGCGTGTTTCGCGTACTTTCAGCTTTGACTTTGACAGCTATCGTAACAACATGGTGTTATCGTACAAACGCCCTAACATGCAGCCAAACCAAGAACATGTCGCTGGCAGTGAAGACTCTATTGCCCAACATAAGCAAAACAATGACTACCGCTTATATGTAGATACAGACAAAAGCGCATCCAATGGTCATATCCCGTACTACCCTGATTTCAACAGCAATCCAGACAAAAACTACATTCGTATTAACGACAGTATCACTGGCTTAGAAGGCGTGCTTGTCTACGCCCACAGTAACTACCGTTTACTGGCAACCAATACGATCACCAGCAAAAACATTACCCATAATACGGATCGTAAATCCAAGCCTGAGCTGAATGATTCAACCGAATCTGACAAGTTTGCTATTCGCTTTGCGACTCAGAACGTATTGAACTACTTCAACTCGCCGTTTGGTGGTGCAAGTAACCAACATGGTGACAACCGTGGTGCAGATAGCGAGTTAGAGTTCCAGCAACAACAAGCTAAAATTGTTAAAGCAATTATTGGCTTAGATGCTGATGTTGTTGGCTTAATGGAAATTGAAAATAATGGCTTTGGTAACTACAGTGCGATCACTGAATTAGTAAAAGCCATTAATGACAACTACTACAAAGAAAACTACAAAGACCGCAACAAAAGTGAATCAATTCACAACAAATACGTCTTCGTAGGCTTCGATTCAGATGGCAATACCGTGCTTGATGAGTTTGATTCTGTTGGTTCAGATGCTATCAGCTCAGGCCTACTATACCGTCCAAGTAAAGTCTCGCTAGAGCAAGCGAAAATCATCCCTATGCCTTCGCAGCAAGCACCAATGATCACTTATGAAGATGGTAGCGCGATTACAGGTAAAAAAGGTGAAATTCGTGAAAACGGTAAGAACTACCAGCGCGATACTATTGCCGCGACTTTCCGTATCCACAACACGGGTAAAAAAGTCACTGTATCGGTTAACCACCTGAAATCGAAAGGCTCTACCTGTTGGGAAGATTGGCAAGGCTGGGAAACTTGGGAGAAATTTGACCCTAAAGAAGATGATGTTAAGAGCAATCAAGACTTCCAAGGTTCATGTGAAAACTTCCGTGTTGCCGCTGCTGAACAACTCGGTAAAGAAATGGCAAAAATCGGTGGTGATCGCATCATCATGGGTGACATGAACTCTTATACACATGAAGACCCTATGCTAGTGCTAACCTCTAATCCAACAGGTAAAACACTGAAAGCCGCTCGCGATACCTTCATCGGTAAACGACCTCAATTTGGTGAAAATGGCGCTATCATCACTGATAGTTACGGTTATATTAATGCTGTTAGCCTGAAAGATGCTGAAAACAAGAAAATGAGCTGGAGCTACTCTTACAACGATGAGATCGGCTCACTTGACCACGTTCTTATCTCGCCATCCCTTAAGAAGCACCTATTGGATGCAACAGACTGGCACATCAATGCCGCTGAATCGACGCTGTATGATTACAACCAAGGCCGTAAAGGTTTAAGTAGCAGCGAAGAGAAAACGACTCCGCATAACTTCTATGCTGAAACGCCTTACCGTTCATCTGACCACGACTCTGCAATCATGGCACTTGGTTATGGTTACGGTGAAGCTGATGGTGCGCCAGTTCTGCTAACCACTACCAGTGGTCGTATGGATGTGCCTTATTCCATTAACACAGATAAAGCACTTATTGGCGATATCGCTGAAATCTCATTCTCTCCAGAACCTGAAGACATGAGCAAAGTTGCACTACCTACAATGAAGTTGAGCAAAGATGGTAAACAACTTGTAGAGTTTGACGTTAGTGGTATCGAACCAGGCAACTACACTGTGACCATGAAGCTAACACGCCCTAGTGCGCAAAAAGCTTCAACAGCAACAACCGTGGCTGGCTCAGAAGTGAGCATGCAAGTTGAAGTGGCTAAACGTGACTCAACGAAACCAAAAGTAGTAATTCCACCATATGACGGTAGCGGCGGTTCATTTGGCATCTTCGGTTTACTGTCTCTACTGGGTTTAGGCTTCTTACGTAAAGTAAAAAAATAATCTAAACGCGGTATACACGTAATACTCATCTCAAGAGGCTAACTTCGGTTAGCCTCTTTTTTGTAAACTATCCATTCCTCTAGTTACCTCAATCACCTTCACTACTCGCAATACCAAATATGCTAAGCTCTGCGGGTCAATTCTCATCGAGCATACATTTTGAGCCCAGAACGCGCTGGCCAGATGGTCATCTTTCACTCCCTTGTTAAGGCGGGAAACTTTACCGCTGCAGGTAAACAACTCGGTGTATCTACATCACACATCAGCAAACAATTGGGTGCATTAGAAACGGCACTGAATGTTAAACTAGTACAACGTACAACCCGTAGTTTTACCCTAACAGAAGCCGGTGAAACCTATCTACATTATTGCGATCATGTCGTAAAAGCCATGCAAGATGGCGAAGCGATAATGGAAGATACACGCGATGAAATTTCAGGTGTTTTACGCTTAGGTATTTCACAATCTTTTGGCACCATGCATTTGATCCCAGCTATTGAACAATTGCAGCGCCACTACCCTAAATTGCGCGTTGAAATCAGCTTGTTCGATCATAAAGCCGATATGATCGAAGATGGCTTAGATCTTTGGATCACCAACTATGAACACATCCCTGATGGTTATGTCGCGCAGCGCCTGGCTGAAACATGTTTTGTGGTGGCAGCATCGCCAGAATACTTAATGCATCACCCTGCCCCCTTACACCCAAAAGAGCTGACTAATCATAATTGCTTAACGTACCGGAGCCGCCAGAGAAACTATCAATCTTGGTCTTTTAAACAACATGACAAACAATTAAAGATTGACGTTGAAGGCAATTATCGTGTCGATCTTGCTGAAGCCGTACGCGATGCCGCTATCGCTGGCTGGGGAATTGCTTACTTAGCGACTTACTTGCTAACTGATGAATTTAAAACCAATAAACTCATTCAATTATTACCTGAGTGGCAAGCTAACCAAGCTATGCCATTTTATGCGGTATACCCAAGTCGAGCACATTTACCTAAAAAAATATCCGCAGTGATCGGCTTTTTTAAAGACTACATTGGTGATACGCCCTACTGGGATATTGAACTTCGCCAACATATTGCTATTTGATACCTTAAAAAACACCGGTTTGTCAGGCTCTTTACTGTATTGCCAGTACTTTCTGATGGCAACAATGCTGATTAAACAATCAATATTGTTGCCGTGATCATTCGTATCACCCAAAACATCTTTTCCAAATGGAAATAATCTTCTAAATGAAAATAAATAGCACTTATATATTAACAACTTAAAAAACCAGAATGTGGCACGCCGCTCTCTCATTACAGAACGCTAACATTCACCCCTTGCAACCGTTTGCGTCATGCATAAAATGCAGCGCCTACACACTCTGTTACAAGGTTCACCCATGTCTTCTTTACTTGGTATTGTGGCTATCTTAACGTTTGCCTACTTATTTTCTAACGATCGTCGCAACATCCCATTAAGAACAGTTAGCCTAGCCTTTTCATTACAAATTCTTTTCGCTTTACTTGTTCTGTATGTCCCTGCCGGCAAAACCGCCCTTGGCGCTGTTAGCAACACCGTATCAAGTGTTATTGATTATGGACAAGAAGGTATTGCGTTCTTATTTGGTGGCTTAGCAACAGGCAGCGTTGGTTTCGTATTCGCAATTAACGTACTGGGCATCATCATTTTCTTCTCTGCGCTTATTTCGGCCCTGTACCATATTGGCTTAATGCCAAAAGTCATCAATATTGTTGGCGGTGCACTGCAAAAGCTACTTGGTACTGGACGTGCAGAATCCTTATCTGCAACCGCCAATATTTTTGTCGGCATGGTCGAGGCTCCCTTGGTCGTCAAACCTTACTTAAAGAATATGAGTGATTCACAATTCTTTGCAGTAATGACATGCGGCCTTGCCTCTGTTGCTGGCGGTACGTTAGTTGGCTATGCATCACTTGGCGTTGAATTGAATTTCCTAATTGCGGCGGCATTCATGTCGGCACCTGCGGGCCTACTGATGGCGAAAATCCTATTTCCGCCAAGTGAAAAAACCAATAATGAAGACGAAATCACTTCCGTTGATTTACCACGCGCAACCAATGTTGTCGAAGCATTAGCAGACGGTGCGATTGCAGGCTTACGCATTGCCGCAACCATTGGTGCAACATTACTTGCTTTTATCAGTGTTATTGCATTATTGAACGGTCTGTTAGGGACTATCGGTGATTGGTTTGGTCTGACGCTTAGCTTTGAATTGATAATGGGTTACTTGTTTGCCCCTGTCGCATACCTTATTGGTGTGCCATGGAGTGAAGCAATTACTGCGGGCTCGCTTATCGGTAACAAAGTCATCGTCAACGAATTCGTTGCCTTCATTCAGCTAATGGAAGTAAAAGATCAGCTAAGCCCACACTCTCAAGCCATTATTACTTTTGCACTGTGCGGTTTTGCGAACATTTCGACCATGGCGATACTAATTGGTGGACTTGGCAGCCTTGTACCAGAGCGCCGTACTTTTATCTCTAAACATGGGTTTCGTGCCATTACGGCTGGCGTACTAGCCAACTTAATGAGTGCTGCTATTGCTGGAGTCATTTTGTCACTCTAAGACGTTAGATACGCGTTACAGATGATCAAAAAAGGGGCTCTATGCCCCTTTCTAATACTGTCACTATCATCGTAGCCTACGTCTCGTATTCTGCCGGTATATCTATATCAGAAATAATAATATCAACACTGTTTAGGCTGCAAATAAACGCAGATTTCACCACACCAAACTTGCTGTTATCAATCGCCAGTACAACATTCTGAGATTGTGTAATCGCCCTTTTCTTATACGCCAATTCGTTAAACGAGTAACACGTTAAGCCATGCGCAGGATCGATACCTGCCGCAGATAGAAAGGCGGTATCGAAGCGGATATTGTCGATCTCGCTGCTATCACCTAAAGGGTAAAAGTTATTATGCTTGCTATCGTAAGCGCCACCACACAGAATCACATGACAGTTTGGCTTATTCTTGAGGGCCATAAAAACATTCAAAGAAAAACAAACACCAGTAAAAGATATTTCATCACTGATCGCTTGGATAATATGAACAATGGTTGTGCCGTTATCAAAGAAAACCGTTTGATTATCAAAAACTAAGCATGCAGCCTCTTGGCCTATTTTCGCCTTTTCTTTAACATGATTAGTACTCTGTTCGTTAATGACATATTCAAGTTCAGCTGCACCAATTTGCTTCTTTACTACATAGCCACCAATTAAACTCACCAATACGTTTGGCTCATTAAAATCACGGCGAATCGTCATTTCAGATACATTTAAGCTTTCCGCTGCATCTTTCAAATGAACCTTCTCTTCTCCCAGCAACAACTCCGATAATTGCCTTATTCGTTTTTCTCTTTTTGTTTCTACCATCAACTCACATACCAATTATTATCATCTTTGCATTTTAGATGACTTTCCTATGCCCTAACAGACGCAAACGATGCGTCTGTGCACATAAACCAATAAAGTACTGATTATATTGAGTGTTTAACATCATCACCTTGATCTATATATATGAGACTAACAATTAAAATACGATATCTGCTCTCTTTGATTTGCGCTCTATACCATTAGCCGTCACTATAGATACACGCTTCACTGCTTGGATCTTCCTTTGCCTACACAGCCTACTCCAGATGTAACGAACAACACCCTAAAAATAGCGACGTTCAATCTTTTCAATTACATTGAACCCCCGCTGGCCTATTACGATTTCGAGAATATTTATAGCCAAGAAAGCTGGCAAAAAAAGCAAGATTGGATTTGCGACTATGTCGAGCAATATCAACCAGACGTGATTGGCTTTCAAGAAGTATTCAGTGCTGATGCCCTACAAGATTTGTTAGCGAAGCAAGGTTACGTTCACTTTTGCGTCGTCGATGAACCCACTATTATTGATGACTACATCTGCCGCGATCCTGTGGTTGCTTTAGCGTCTCGTTACCCAATTAAGGCTGTATCTGCAATTTCAGCTCCTTTCGATGTTGCGGAAAGCATCGGGCTTGATCCAGAATTTTCGTTCAGCAGGAAACCATTACGAGCAACCATAGATTTGCCCCATGTGGGTGATACTGATTGCTATGTGGTGCACTTAAAGTCGAAGCGTCCCATGCTTGAAGCTAGTACAGAACAACATACTGCAGGTGCAAGCACTCCGTCGACGAAAGCACAGGTACTCGCCACGTTAAAAGCAGAAGTGATAGGAAGTTGGGGATCATCGATTCAACGAGGAAGTGAAGCCGCACTTTTATATTACGCCATCATCGAACGCAGAGAAGATACAGGTAACCCTGTGGTGTTAATGGGTGACTTTAATGATGATATTCAGCAGACCCCTTTACAATGCTTAACAACAAATAGCATTCGAGATCGCCAAGTATCCGATCAAAAACAGATTCTGGATACCTTTTGGTTAGCAGACAGTTTCAAACTTTACCAAACCACCGATCATGCCAATAATGTTACTCGCTCGCCGACTCACTATTTTGGGGCGAAAGGTAACGTGCTGGATTACATCTTATTATCCTGCGAATTCAATGCTGAATATAACGCCAGTTTGTTTGAAGTCAGTGATTACCAAACTTATGATCGTCATTTAATCAATCCAATTTTTGACCGTGATGGCAACAGTACAGACCACGGTATTGTGAATATTACACTCAGCCTTCGCAGCTAACACCCGCCTTCCAGTCATTGATTATTAAGTTCGTAGCTTAGTCGCTTAACCTCACCAACCAATGACACCTGATTTTAATCAGAGCCTGTTACTTCCGTGGTTTCTTACCTAAACGAACACCATCACGGATGTTCAGGCTGATCATGGTTGCATTAGTTGCCCCTGCCAGTAACTCAATCACTTGGAGTAACCAGTAACGGGTATCAAATAAACCTTCCGCTGACCATGCAGCTAAGAAATAAGCTGCAGGTATCAAAATAACAACACCATTAAAAGCCGCAATTTTCAATCGCATCGCTTTGACAGCTAAAACACCTTTTGGCTCTGCTGGATAAAGCTTCTTACCTGAAATACCAACAACCATCATCGACAGTACAAGCACGGCGACCCACTGCAAAATGGTTTGCTTCACCAGCGTAATAGTTTCATACGAGCCGAATAAGTCAGCAACAACGCTTGATGTAAAAAAGGTCGTTATCATCAATAAAGCGATAATACCGGCTAGGCGGTGGACTATTTTAACGGCGGCTCTATTCATCAAACTCTCACTTGCTCTTAAGTTGTGTTATGGCTTTTCAGCACTGTAGAACAAAGAATAGAGCGCAATAGTTGCAATTGCAACTATTTTTACGGCAATTATCATCCAAGTTGACCCTTTATTATTGATTTACAGACAATAAAAAACCCGTTAACTCTTTCGAGCTAACGGGTTTTTAAAACAAAGTGATTAGCGATTAACGCAACACACCTCTGTTTTGTGGTGTACGTGGACGACGCGGCTTCTCATCAGTGTTGCTGCGACGAGGTTTACCTGCAGGTTTGCCTGTCGCTTTAGCTGCACCAGCACCAGCTGGCTTAGGCTTTCTTGCTGCACCGTTACCAGCATCACTGCCAGACGCTTTACCAGCGTTAGCTGAAGGCTTGTTTGTGCCTACATGACGTCGGTTTTTACCCTGAGGCTTATGGCCCTTCGCGTTGTCACCAGAACGTTGACCATCTTTATGATCAAGACTTGGTTTTTTCGGTTTCTTCGCTTTAATTGGGCGTGTATCTAAGCGCGACGGTGGCAGACCATTCACAGGCTTAAAGCCATCAATCATTTCACGATCAATCAATTTTTGGATCAAACGTTCAATCGCCACTAGCTCTTTGAATTCATCAGCGCTGACTAATGAAATCGCATGGCCTTCTGCACCTGCACGGCCAGTACGGCCAATGCGGTGAACATAATCTTCAGGTACATGCGGTAAATCTATATTGACGACTTGTGGCAGTTGATCGATATCGATACCACGTGCCGCAATGTCCGTCGCAACAAGAATATTGATCTCGCCGCTCTTGAAATTTGCCAGTGCTTTAGTTCGTGCACCTTGGCTCTTGTTACCGTGAATCGCCGCTGCTTTAATACCTTTACCTTCAAGGAAAGCAGTTAAGCGGTTCGCACCGTGTTTAGTCTTAGTAAACACCAATGCTTGCTGCCATTTATTATCTTTTATCAGCTTAGCTAGCAGTGCAGATTTCTTGCTCTTATCAACAGGGAAAACAGATTGTTTTACCGTTGGAGCCGTTGTATTACGCGATACAGAAATCTCAACTGGGTTATTCACCAAACCTTTTGCTAATGCACGAATTTCATCTGAAAACGTTGCAGAGAAAAGTAGGTTCTGACGTTGCTTAGGCAATACTGCGATAATTTTACGAATATCACGAATAAAACCCATGTCCAGCATGCGGTCAGCTTCATCTAATACCAGCACTTCAAGTTGATCAAAACGCACGGCTTTTTGGTTGTACAAATCCATCAAGCGACCCGGTGTCGCCACAAGTACATCGGCACCTTGACGCAGACGCATCATTTGCGGGTTGACCTTCACGCCACCAAATACAACAGCAGAACTTAGTGGTAAATGCTTCGCATAAGTCGCTACACTTTCAGCTACTTGAGCTGCAAGCTCACGGGTTGGCGTTAGCACTAACGCACGTACTTGGTTCGATTTCACACGAGGACCACCAGACAGGCGCTCCAAAATTGGCAGTGTAAAACCCGCTGTCTTACCAGTCCCTGTTTGTGCCGCCGCCATTACATCCTTGCCTGCAATAACAGCAGGGATAGCTTGCGCTTGAATCGGTGATGGCGTGTCATAGCCTTGGTTTGCTACGGCTTTTAAGAGAGGGGCTGATAAGCCCAAAGAGTCAAAACTCATAAGATCATCTTTTATTGTAATGTTTCATAGTGAAGACCGCCTAGACGACGGGGGGCGTGTAGCATACAGGATAATAAAGTTCTGTGCTGAATTTATTCGCCATAGACCCAAGTGACCTAAATTCTCAGGTTACTTGGGTAGTTAACACAGACTCTATTACCTAAAAAGGGGGGACTGCCTATCCTGCTCGAAGAGCAAGTAGCTTAGCGGTATCTGATGTATCTGGGTAACGGCAAAATTCAGTCATTTTCTGATCAATACCATAAATAGACATACGATCGGCCAGTTCGTTTCCTTCAATACCAATATGCGCTTTGACATGCGATACAGTCACTTTGTCTTTAATACTGTCGTAAAGTGCATGCGCTTGCTGAATCACTTCCAAGTTTTTGATATCGCCTGGTGTTTGTCGCTTCCAACCTTTTTTCTTCCAGCTGTATGCCCAGACGGTAACGCAGTTGATTGAATACTGTGAATCGCATAATACTTGAACAGTTTTACCAGCGTCTAAATCCGCTTTCGCAATCAATAAGGACTGATGCAGTGCATTTAGCTCGGCAGAATTGTTTGTGCCATGCGGATTAAACAAGCCATACCACAATTCTTCTAATGTGTTCTGACGATACACAGCAACACCTGAACTCGCTTTACCAGGGTTAGGATCGCAGCCACCATCACAGAAAATATGAACATCACTCTTAATCATAGGGTTAGCCGAACTAGAACCTGCTTTCTTCGTCGCTGCTGGTTTTGATCCCGCCGTTTTGCCACTTGCCGCACCTGCAAACGTTTTTGCATGACCCGCAGAGAAAGCAGCTTTGGCTTCAGCTTCTGTAGGAAAAGATTTGTACTTTGCCTGTGGGTACTTTTCCACCAACTTTTTGGTATAAGGCCAGTTGGTAAAGATACCTGTTTCTCGACCCACCCAAACTACATAATACTTCTTTGCCATACCTGACCCTTTTTATTAATAGAGGCACAGAGCGTCTATAACAAAGCGCTCATAAAAAGATAGTCTCCTACTTTTCTGCGAGATACAAACAGATACAGTGATACAGAGCAGAAACACAACGCAATCGTGTTCACTAAGGTGAAAAAACATTATAAAAGGCGAAAGATAAACCGTTATTTAACAAAACCCGTTGGTGTCACTTTAATCACCTTGGTCGTGTTTACGCTAGGATCGTCAGCCATGCTTTGGGCTGGCCCGTGGCTAAAATAAGCCAAACGAATACTAGAGGTCACATCAAAAGCTTCATCAGTATTCATTTCATTGATTACAATTCTATCGCCGACAAAGAGAGAATCGATTTGTTGGATGTCACCGTATTTAGTATTCATGTTATACAAACCTATATACCAATGAACACCACTCCCTTGATTGGAAACTGAAAATGGCACAGCAAAAATCATTTCATCTTGGACATAAGTGAAATTCAACACTGTGATTCGAGGATAATCAACACTCACCACACCGCGCTCTTGACCAAATTGGTATTCACCTACCGCAAAATGATGGCCGTTATATTCCTTTAGTTCCATCAAGGGAACGGCCAGCTTTAGCTCGGGTAACTCAACCTGCCAGTAATTGTCTGTTTGGAAACTAAACAACATCCGCATGACATTACTCTTTTCTTTCGTTGCGACAGACACCGGTTGCTCGTCAACATAGATATCATCATTGGTAAAATTAAAGCGATAAATACCCGCAGCCAGCACCAGGCAGCTAATCCCTACAAGGAGTAAAATGATTTTAACCAAAAGACTTTTAATCACGAGGTGTCCTTTATATTACTTAACAAGCAAAAATACAGCGTTCAAAACAAGCTGTACGTTAAAAGTAATTAAAAGAAATAGCAAGGATAGATAGGAATCACGAGGATAAAAAAGACAAATAACAAACGTGTCCAGATTAGCCTTACAGTCACTATCAAGGCCAAACTGAACACATATTAAAACAGAACGTTATTCAATCAGTGTAATCGAATCAAGTATCCCTTTACCACTATGAATACCGCCCTCATGCTCTTGAGCGGGTTTACTACGCACCAAATACCCTGCATATCCTTCAAAATCAGTCACAGGCTTGTCGTTGTAAAACGCCGTGAATAAACCAATTTCACTCACTAAATCATTAACCACCGTTACCTCCCCATCACGCACAGCCAAGGTCGGTTTATTACGTTCATGCGGATAAAGGCGTTGCATTAATGCCCATGCATCAAATTCATTGTCTTTTAGCTGCTCTAACCGCTCTGTGATCTGTTCACCAAACACACAGTGTCCACCACCCTCGCCTTGGTTTTTAAGCACCCACTCTTCTTTCACTGCTTCTGTCTTGAACCAATGAATAGTGTCAGCATTAATCGGTAACATAGCCGCCAATACACGCTTAATATGATTCGCTTCGTCAAGGCTCCCCCCCCAACGCGTAAAGTCTTCAGCAGGCATCATGGTGATAAGCATCTGCATGGTTTTGCTGGTCGCTAATTGCTGACTGATGGTCGCATTCACCGCCACGTTGTGCTTTTCAATAAACACCCGTGTTTGGCTCAGGGTATGGCAGCACTTTTCCTCTGCTAACTCGGGCGAGAAGTAATCCATGTATTGGTAACCTGCACGCAGGTACACCACATCAATACCACCAATATCTTGCAGCACTAAGCGGTTGTTATCCCCCGTAGACAACTGGCAGGACAGCTGACCAAATGTACGTCTAACGGTGCGAATACCCATTTCTTGTAACGCGACTTCTAGCAAGTGCTGATCGTAAACATTATCTTCCTTGTCTTGCACTACCATCAAGAAGGTCGGTTGTTTACTGTCATTAAACTCGGCGTGAACACTATGTGCCGCTGTTGCAATACCTTGGGCAAGTTGCGTTAAACAAGCATTGTCTTCCGCTGCGCCATCTTTATCTTCAGCCCAGACATTATACTCTTTAGGCCATTGGTTTTTCACATAGCGATGAAGTTGCTGCGCACGCTGTCCAAATGGCCCCATACCCGCGGCAATACCATTAAACTCGATGACTTTTGCACCTTGTACACGATCATCCATAAAATCGGTACGCATTAATAACAACGGCTGTCTTGCCGCTTTCAAAGGCGCATTGTGTGTACCATGGATCTGCTCGTGCAACTCCATTAAGCGACCAAAGAAGGGCTCCGCTTTTGCCATTTCAACCAATGACGATTGCAGGTAATCATGATCTTCCGAAATGCGACTGATCAACTTGGTAATCAATGGGGTTACCGTTTGCAAATTTTCAAATACATGACGTTTCATTGCCATAGGGGCAAGGCTGAATGGACAATGCCTTGCCGTGCCATCACTATTTTTGATCGCCACACCGTGCATGATTTCCCACTCACAAATATCATTGATGGCTTGCTGAGAAGGTTGTACGTTCGTTTCCAGAGGCGAAACATTTGATACATTCGCTTTATTCATTATTTTAAAATCCTTCATTACGGTGTTGCTTATACAGTAACGCTTGCTGGTGCCAAACCAAGGTCGATATTTTCATCTTGATTGTCTTCTTCTGCCTTTTGGGCAAGGTATAAATCGCGGTAATGCCCTGCAGTTATCAATAATTCATCGTGCGTACCACTTTGAACAATCTCACCTTGGTGCATGACGAGAATCTTATCAGCCTTCATTACGGTTGATAATCGGTGCGCAACGGCAATCACGGTTTTCGCCTGCTGCATATTTGCCAGTGCTGCTTTCACCGTATCTTCTGTTTCACTGTCGATATTGGCCGTCGCTTCATCCAGTAAGAAAATCGCAGGGTTATGCGCCAATACACGTGCCATTGCAATCAATTGTCGCTGACCAAGCGATAACGATGAACCGCTATAGCCAGGCTGATGATCGTATCCATCTTCAAGGCGTTCAATAAACTGCGCCGCCCCCGTTTGTTCTGCCGCATGAATAGCAGCTTCACGCTGAGTTTGTTGATGTGACAAGTCGATATTTTCAAGCACGCTACCACTGAAAATATAGGGCTCTTGCGAAACCAAACCCACTAATTTTCGGAGCTGTGCATCAGGTAAACTCGCAATATTCTTACCGCCAATAGTAATTGCACCTTGTTGGTGCTGGTAAAAACGCATCAGTAAGTTAATCACCGAACTTTTACCACTGCCGCTATGCCCAACAATCGCGGTGAACTTACCGCTTTCAGCTGTAAAGCTCACATTGGATAACGCGTTATGTTTACCATCATAGCTAAACGAGACACCGTCGAAGGTAATCGCTTCAGGATGAGAGGCTTGCACCTCTGCGCTATGATCTGGAGCAGCTGGTGTTTTGTCCTCAACTGCCTTGTCATCAACAGCTTGGTCATCAGTCGCTTGGTCACCAGTAACTTTGCCATCATCGGCTTTCGCCTCATGGCTAAGTGGCTCATCCAATAACTCAAACACACGCTTTGCCGATACCGTTGCCACTTGTAGCTTTCTTAGCTCCATCGATAACTGACGGAAAGGTTCAAAAAAGCGCTCAATATAATTTAAGAAAGCGTACAAGGTACCTACAGCAACAACACTGCCCCAAGAAGACACACCAAACCACGCAATAATCCCAATTGCTGTTAAGGTGCCGATTAAGCGGGTGAACGGAGCCAGCATTAAGCTATCGATCGCGATAGAGCGATTGCGATACGCCAGCCAAGCCTCGTTGTCTTTTTCAAACTTTTTACCAAACGCGCGTTCTTGACCAAAAGCTTGAATAAGCGCCATGCCCTGTAAAGATTCATTGATCGTATTATTTATATTGCTCACTTGTTGACGCACACCATCAAAAATAGGCATCGATAAAGTGCGATACCAGTGCATAGTCAACAGCAAGATTGGGATCAAAAATAAACTCAGTAACATCAATCGCCAATCCAACAAAGCAATCGCGATAAAAATGGCCACAATACGAACCGTACCTTGCAAAATGGTCGGCATGGTCGTCACAAACATATCGCGTAACGACTCAGTATCGTTGGTGACATAAGACACCATTTTCCCGGCGGGTACCCGATCAAATAAACTAATCGGTAACTTTAATAAATGCGTATAAAGCTGTCTTCTAACATCATTAACCACCAACAACGCACCATGACGAAACATCACAGATTGCGCATATTGAAACGCCGCCGATACCACGTAAAACAACATGACCGCGCCACACAATAAGCCTAAGTGCGACCAATCAAATGTCTGCGGCACTATCACGTCATCGAGAATGATTTTTACTAGCCATGGAATCGCCATCTCGGTACTTATCGCTACAATTAACAGCGACATCGCAGCAATAAATCGCATTTTATGCGGCAGAGAAAATGCCAGTAACCTCAAAAATGGCGAACCTGATGCCGCTGCTTTTGATTTGATTGTGTGATTTAACCCATTAAGCATACTGTTCACCCGCTTCTTCACTTGCCTTGTTGCTAGCCTTTTCACTCACAGCGGAAACAAGTGTGTTCGCTTGCGACTGTACTTGCTGTTGTCGAAAGTTGGCTTGGTTCTGTTTGGTAAACACACGTGCGTACCAGCTTTCATTGGCCATGAGTTCACTGTGCGTTCCTTGCTCGTGAATACTGCCATTTTCCATCACCACAATATGATCGGCCGTCATCAAGTTCGCGAGGCGTTGGCTGATCATCACTATCGTCTTATGGTTAAAGTGATGCTTAATGTTCTTCCGAATTTTCGCTTCTGTCTTCATGTCTAGCGCACTGAAAGGATCATCGAGCAACAAGATCTCATTGTCACTTAATAGTGCACGCGCTAATGTCAAACGCTGCTTTTGACCGCCAGATAAATTGCCGCCATTTTCATTCAAGACAGTTTTAAACCCGTCTGGCAACGCGTGGATTTCATCCAGTATGCCAGCCATATCTGCCACATGAATGATCTCGGCTTCCGAGGCATCTGGACGCGCTAATGCAATGTTTTCAGCAACCGTGCCTGAGAATAAAAACGGCTTTTGGGGCACCCATGCAATCTTGCTGCGCAGTGCGTGAAAGGTTAGCGTGTTAATCGGCATATCTGCTAACGTGATACGTGAAGACTCAGGCAGACTGTATTGCCGTAACAACAAATTAATTAAGGTACTTTTACCACCGCCCGTTGGGCCAGTAATACCTACAAAACCACCAGCGGAAACGGAAAAGTCCACCTGTTTTAACGCATGCTGCGTAGCGGCTGGATACATAAAGTGATCGATATCAACAGTAATATCGAGCATCGCATCAGCTGGTAATTCTGCTTCACCTTCTTTGACCATAGGCTGTTGAGCAAACAGCTTTTCTAATCGACGCCAAGAGGTTGTACCTCGTTGGAAAATATTGAACTGCCAGCCAAATTGCAGAAACGGCCCTAATAATTGCGCAAGGTATAAAGTAAAGCTGGTAAACAGCCCGACGGTAATATCACCAGTGCTGATTAACCACGCGCCGTAACCCAATGAAATCACAAACGATGAGCCATAGATCAACTGAATTGTTGGACCAAATAATGAATCAATTTTGGCAACTGAGATATTGGTCTCTAACGTATGATCGAGCGTGTCGTCGAAACGGCTTTGCTGACGTTGATTTAAACCGTGCGAACGTACCGCACGAATTGCCGACACAGATTCACGGACTTCTTCATTTAACGATGAAAACGCACCTTGTGCGCGACCAAATCGACGCTGTAAATTCGAGCCATATTTATGGGTCACATACACAAGTAATGGGAAAGGCAGTAGTGCCGCGAGCGTTAATTCACCACTCACTACAAACGCCATCCCAAAGATCACAGTTAAGCCTGCGATCAATGAATCCACCATGGTCATTACACCACCGCCAGCAGCTTGCTCGACAGCATTCAAATCGTTGGTAGCGTGTGCCATTAAATCGCCGCCACTGTGGCGCGCGTAAAATTCTGGGGTTAAACGCGTAAAGTGCCAGAACAATTGCTGTCTGATCACCTGTGTAATACCCACAGATGCCCCGTATAGCTGGCTATGCCACACATAACGCAAACCATACATACCAAAGCCAGCGGCAAGAATGGCACCTAAATGCGTCGCAAGAAGAGTCCCCGTTAGCCTGTCTTCGCTAATCGCATCCACAATGCGACCAATCAACCAAGGCGGAACAAGGTTAAGTAAAGCAACAACCTGTAAGCCAATAAACGCAATCACATAATGACGAGAAAACATTCTTATGTAACTACGCAATTTCCACAATATTTCCATGAATCAAAAGCCTTTAGCACTCGTACGTTAATGCTGTTTTTTGTTGTAAATAATCATCAAAGCTAATGGTGTCATTGGCTTCAATTTCTTGCTGTAACTCTAAAGATTGCTTTGCGGCGACCGTTAGCTCTTTGTATAGCGGTGTTGTTTTACTCACCAATTGGTGCTGCCTTGCATGCGCTTGAGACAAGCCTAACAATAAATCGGTATAGGACAGATTATCGCGCAGCATATCAGCCAACACTCGCGCAGACGGCGTTAAGCTAGCATCAAACAACTTGGCTTTTTCTCTCTCTACACTTTGCGCATACACTGTGGCTTCTTGTTGGTCTTCGAAAAGAGGTAGCAAGGCTTCCATATCAGCTAGCAGGTTTAACCCTAACGTTTTTAGTGGTTGCTCACCCTCTAATGTCGGCAGTTTTAGTTGAGGTTTTCGTCCTTGCATCGCAACACATTCTTGGCGCTGCTGTATCACGGCTTGTTCATCTGCATCTAGCGCTGCACTTGGTAAAAGCGCGCAGTAGAGTAAGAACAAATCCAAGAAATAACTCTGCGTTTGATCAAGCCCAAGCGGTAAATAAGGATTAATATCTAGGCTACGTAACTCTATGTATTCCACGCCATAACGGCACATTGCGTATAAAGGCCGGAGCTCATTATTAACAATTTTGGGCCGCACAGAACTGTACAATTCATTCTCTAATTGCAGTACTTTGTTGTTCACTTGCTGGTTTTGTTCAAACTGTGCGTAATACTCACTTGGCATCGCCAAAATGTTATATAAGCCAGATAAATAATCATGCTTATTGTTGTAATTAAGCGCGTATTTAGACTGCTCGCTATTACTGTAACCTAAGTTACTTAACCGTAACGACGTTGCCCAAGGTGCATAATAAGTGCGGTGATTATCCGCTGTAGCTGAACCAAAATCAGCTATGCCGAAATCCAGTTCATCCAGATCATGCTGCTTACCCACTAAGTACGAACTATCAACCGCGGGTGATGCACCAAATAAATAACCAATAATCCAACCATGACGCATGATATTGCGGATCATATGGAAGTAACGATCTGAGATAAATTCACTCAACGGTTGGGGACTATTCTCAACCTGATGCAAGGCTTGCCAAAAGGTTTCTGGCAACGAAAAGTTATAGTGGATACCCGAAATCGTCTGCATTTTTTTACCATAACGATTAGCCAATCCATGACGGTAGCGTTGCTTCATTTGCCCCACATTCGAGTGACCATAATCCGCTATAGCGATTGCTTCTTCACTTGGTAAACGTGGCGGCATACTGGCCCCCCACATCACTTCGCTATCGGACAAATTATTCGCAACATAGCCATGTAAGGTACTGAGGTGATCAAACATTTGACCTCGTTCAGCATAAGCAGGCGTCACCAACTCTAGCTGTGCCTCGGCAAAGTCAGTCGTGATGTTTGGATGTGTTAACGCCGCACCTAATGCTTGAGGGTGCGCATGTTGTGATAAGTTGCCATCAACGGCAGTTCGAACCCCTTCTTTCTCAATGCCACGACGAATACCGCTTAGCGCATTAAGGACATCTTTGTATTGGTGTAGCCACTGAGGTGCAGAATTCATAGCACCTTGCTCTTTTTGCGCGCCAACTTTCTGTAACATGTCTTCTCGTTCTCTATCAAACTGTGTCGATTATCTCGGTGTTTCTTTTAAACACCACGAAGAAAGCCACTCCCATTGAGTAAGCCATGAACCGACACTCAGTAATCACTTTTAGGCAGCAATCACGTTTAGGATTCATGTAGCTAAGACGAACGAGAAAGGAAAAAGACGAAAGAAAATTGAAAATAAATCAAAAATTAGCAACAACGGACAACGCCACCGAATGCGGTGGCGTTAATGTTTGAATAACAAGAAGCTAGCGGGAATCTAGAACACCAATAATCTTGATAATTAAATCGATTAAAAGCCTTTTTTACGCTGGCGTGATTCATTTTGAATCGTGCTAATCATTTTACCGAAGGCTTTATCTTTAGTGCGTTTCTCAGCCAAGGTAGCACCATTAAACGCTTGTTCACGCAACAGCTTTTGGTAACTGATAAAACGCCTTTCCGCTAGGGTTCCCTCTGCTAATGCAGCTTGAATCGCACAGCCGGGTTCACTGCCATGCTGACAGTCAGCAAAGCGACATTGATCTGCAAGCTCTGTGATTTCGCTAAAGGTATCATTCACCCCTTTTTCGCAATCTGTCAGCTGCAATTCACGCATTCCTGGGGTATCCATCAACAAGCCACCTTGTGGCATCCACTTTAAGGCACGAGATGTGGTGGTATGGCGGCCTTTGCTGTCATCTTCACGAATACCTGCGGTGAGCTGAGCTTCAAAACCCATTAAGCCATTGACCAATGTAGATTTCCCAACACCTGAAGACCCAACCAATGCCAAGGTTTTGCCTAAGCTACAGTAACCAGACAGTTCTTTAAGGTGTTCTGGGTCTAGCGCATTAATGGCATGCACCATCATAAACGGGTCTAAATCTTGAACTTGTTTGCGTTTCTCGTCTGCATCGTCGCACTGATCTTCTTTCGTCAGAACTATCACAGGCTCGACTTCTGCATCTTTGGCTAAGGCCAAGTAACGTTCAATGCGACTCAGTTTAAAGTCGTTATTTAATGAGCACACCACCAGCAAGCTATCAACATTAGATGCGATCAACTGTGTGTCCAGTTTAGATCCAGGCGCTTTACGTTCGAACAATGATTGACGCTCTAACAGGCGATGAAGTTTCAAATTATCATCAAATAGCACCCAATCACCGACACAAAGTCGATCACTCTGTGGCGATTGCATTAGGCTTGCTTGACCTTGTTCACTCATTACAATCGCACCGCTACGATGCTGTTCAACAACGCGACCAATCTGAAAATCAGTCAGCTCTTCAAGTGTGAGTTGTTGTCGGAAAAATGGACGCCACCCAAGTTGAGCTAATGTCGGTTTTGTATTCATTCTTGTTTTACCTTAGACACACTATGCCTACTCAATTTGTATTCTAAATGTCTCGGTATTTGTCACGATTTAGCCTAGCAGCCAAAAGTGGTTAAGCCGATAGACATAATAATAACGGTAACACCTGAATGTGAATTGAAAAAAAACGACAGTTTAGATGGATTTCCGCCCCCCCAACTTTAACCTTGTATTTAATATTGCTATCAGCAATAAAGATTCCGTCATCATAATTGGATACACTCCACTCATAAACCGTTTATACATATGGATTTACTATGATTTCAGGCCATCGTGGTGCACGCGCGCTTGCACCAGAAAACACCCTAGCTGGCATTAAGAAGGCTGCTGAATGTGGCGCAACATGGGTAGAAATGGACGTGCAGCTTAGCGCGGATCGGGTTCCAGTAATGATCCACGATAAAACCGTGAACCGCTGTACTAATGGCCGTGGTAGCGTTGGAAAGATGTCGCTGGAAACATTAAAACAGCTCGATGCAAACGCCAAGTTCATGGGCGATGGCAAAGATTTGTATATCGGAGAGCAAATTCCAACCTTGCAAGAGGCACTGCTTCTTTGCGACCAGCTTGATATTACGATGAACTTAGAAATTAAGATCCACCGTAAAGCAGAAGTGCTCCCACTGGTTGAACAGATAGTACAGACCGTTAAGCAGCTTAATTTTCCGCTCGATAAACTGGTATTTTCCAGCTTCGATCTGGGTGTGCTTACTTACTGTAAAACGCTCTACCCAGAAGTACGTCGTGGCCTGATTACCTCAAAAAACAGACGTAATATGATGGGAAAAGCACAAGACCTGTCGCTGTACAGTATTCATTACGATCAGAGTAAGCTCACCGAAAGTATGGCAACCAAAATTAAAACCGCTGGTTTGCAATTACACATCTGGACCATGAATGAGCCCGATAAAGCCGCTATGTTCCGCTCATGGGGCGTCGATAACATCATCACTGATTACCCGAATAAATTTTAGGGCTAAGCCCGTTACTGTTGCATCATTAGGCTGATTATTGCTCAGCCTAATTTTCAAACGGTAATAAATGACTTACCTTCCATCCTTTTATGCGCATCAGTGAGATAGCACTCACACTGCGTGGTATATATCGAATCTGTTTCAATAAAAGAGTGACATGCATCACCCAAATGAGATGTATATCCCCCTACCATAGCGCCCGAAACCATTACATAATTCTAATTCGAGCCTTATTCTATGAAAAAGCAGTTACTTACTTCTGCCATACTTCTTGCGTTAAGCGGAGCTGCATTTGCAGCTGACGGTGATATTACCGATGTCACTATTCTGGGGACATCTGACATTCATGGTCATTTCATGCCTTGGGACTACGCAAGCGATAAGCTAAATATGCGTGGTAGCCTTAGTCAAATAGCCACCAAAGTAAAACAAGTTCGCCAAGAGCAAAGCAATGTTATTTTGGTTGATGCGGGCGATACCATTCAAGGTAACTTTGTTGAAACATTTAAAGATGAGCCAGTTGATCCTATGATGCTGGGTTTCAACGAAATGTCTTACGATGTATGGGTATTGGGTAACCACGAATTTGATTTCGGCTTGAAGGTGCTAAACCGTTCATTATCGCAATTTGAAGGCCAATCACTTGGTGGCAACATTAAACGTGCAGATGGTAACCCTTTTCTACCCGCTCATACCATTATTGAACGTAACGGCATTAAAATTGGTGTTATCGGCATGGATACACCGATGACTGCAGTTTTCGCTGAAGGCACTAATCGCCTAAATGGCATGACCTTTACCAACCCTTCACTGGAAGTTAAAAAAGTCATCAAGCAAATCGACGATAAAGTTGATGCGATTGTGTTAGTTGCGCACATGGGCTTAGATAACGAGAACAATATTAAAGACACTGGCGTTACCGATATTGCCAATGCCAACCCAGAAATTGATGCCATTGTTGCTGGTCATATGCACACCCGTATCGACAAAGCAGTTGTAAACGGCGTTATCATCACCGAACCAGACAAATATGGCCGTGCTCTTTCTCGTATTGATCTTCAATTTGAAGAGCGTGATGGTCAGTTCACTCTCGTCAATAAAGACAGCTTCACCTACAAAATTCAAGGCACCGATTCTGATAAGAAAATGGAAAGCTTGTATGCCCCTTATCACAAGCGCCTGCGTGAAAACGCAAATCGCTCGGTCGCGGAACTAACAGGTACTGATCTTGTTCCTGAAAATGAAATTAAAGGCATACCGCAAGTTCATATTCAAGACACGGGTATTAGTGCGCTATACCAAGAAGCCAGCATGCATTACGCGCCTATGGCCAATGTGATTGCACTTCAAATTGATAACGACAAAGCTGAACTTGATGTTGGCCCAATCAAAGCGAAAGACATTGCTTTCAACTACCAATACGCTGGTGGTGAAATTACCGTTTATGAAATGACGGGGAAAGAGCTGAAAACCTACATGGAATGGTCGGCTGGCTACTTTAACAGTGTAAAAGATGGCGATGTGACTTACAGCTTCAACCCTGAACGTCGCTCATCAAAATACTCAACCAACGACTTCTTTGCTGGCGTGACTTACACCATTGATTTAACAGAGCCCGCAGGCAAACGTATTAAAGATCTTAAGTTTGCTGACAACAGCCTGATCACAGATACCACCCCTATTCATCTTGGTATGAACAGCTACCGTATGGGCCACTTAACTAAAGCGGGTGGCGTATTGGAAGGTCGTAAATTCCCTGTCTTATTTGATACAGAAGAAGAGTTCGGCGAGGAAGCCGGTACTATTCGTAACCTCACCATTAAGTACTTAACAGATGTTAAGCATGGCCAGTACGAAGGTAAGCCAATGCATCGCTGGCATTTGGCTGGATTAACAGGCTTTGAAAAAGAAGCGAAGATCGTTAAAGATCTCGTGAACAGCGGTAAGATCTCAGTACCTACTAGTGAAGACGGCCGTTACACCAATGTAGCTGCTCTTAATGTGAAAGATAAAATTTTCAGCAATAAAGCAAGCATGGAAAAAGTGCTTGCAAGCTTACAACACACGGTTAAAACAGCGAAAAATGATGTTGAAAAACGCGCTGCACAACGTGACATCGTTCTGATCGAAAACTTAAACAGCTTTTAATATATTGAAAGTAAGGTAGTGCTCTAAAACAGCAGCCTGAGCCTAATTAAAAGCATAAAAAATCCCCGTCACTGAACAGTACGGGGATTTTTTTATATTTAATTTTTACCGATTACGCAATGGCAGCTTCTGGTGCGACGTATGGCATATCTAGTGCTTCAGACACTTCTTCGCAAGTAATCTGACCACGGTATACATTCAAGCCGTTTAGAAGATGCTTATCATCTTGTAGTGCTTGTTTGTAACCTTTGTCTGCTAGCTGAAGAATGTATGGAAGCGTTACATTGTTCAGTGCAAACGTAGAAGTACGTGCAACGGCACCCGGCATGTTAGCTACACAGTAGTGAACCACATCATCAACAATGTATGTTGGGTCACTGTGCGTTGTGGCGTGTGAAGTTTCAACACAACCACCTTGGTCGATAGCAACATCTACGATTGCAGCGCCAGGTTTCATCGCTTTAATCATTTCAGCAGTGACTAGTTTTGGTGCTGCTGCGCCCGCTACCAATACACCACCAATAACAAGGTCAGCTTCTAATACGTGCTTTTCAATCGCATCTTTAGTTGAGTAAACACACTGTACATCACCGCCAAACTGCGCATCTAAGTGACGTAATACATCGATATTACGGTCAAGTACCACGACATTAGCACGTAGGCCAACGGCCATTTGTGCTGCGTTTGCACCGACTACACCACCACCGATGATAACCACTTTCGCAGGCTCAACACCTGGTACGCCACCCAGTAGCATGCCGCGGCCGCCTTTTGATTTTTCTAGGGCAAAAGCACCGGCTTGAATCGACATACGACCCGCCACTTCAGACATAGGCGCAAGAAGCGGTAGACGGCCTTGGTTATCGGTCACTGTTTCGTAAGCGATACACACTGCTTTACTGTTGACAAGGTCAATCGTTTGTTCTGGATCTGGAGCAAGGTGAAGGTAAGTAAATAAGATTTGACCTTCACGAAGCATCGCACGCTCAACAGCCTGCGGTTCTTTAACTTTAACAATCATTTCAGCTTCAGCGAAAACATCTGTAGCTGTTGGCAGAATTTGTGCACCAGCATCAATATAGTCTTGGTCACTAAAACCAATCCCTGAACCCGCTAGCGTTTCTACATATACTTTATGGCCATGCGCTACTGCTTCACTTACAGATGCTGGAACCATACCTACACGGTATTCGTGAACTTTAATTTCCTTAGGTACGCCAATAATCATCTTTAGTTTCCTTGCTGCCTTGTTTAAAAGTTATATACACAATAAAGAAAAAAACTTGGAATGTGGCACTAAATTTTAACTAATAAGCAACAAATGAAACTGGAATTTTATTCCACGGCAGCATGATCAACCAAGTTTGAAGTTAGTCACACCAGAAAAAACCACTTTATAGCAACAAGCCAGACCAGATAACTAGATTTTGACAGAAAACCAGATACTAAAACCACCCATAAAGGGCTGGTTAGCACTAAAAGCTTTTATTTAATGCTATTTTTTGTCTTTTCATCGGTTAAATCACACTATTGAAAGCATAATGTTGCACCAGCATACCGTAATAAATGACTTACAACACTTTGATGAAACTTTCATAACAGTGATCTATGACAACAATAATTTTCATATCGTTAACATAAAGAAAGCGAACAACCAAATACCTAAATCACATATAGAGCACTAATGATTATTATTGAGTAGGAAATCAGTGGAGCTTAATAACAACGGGGAAAATGGCAGTATGAACGGATGGTGACAAGAAAATGTTCCAGAAGATAACGATAATCTCACTAAAAAAAACCACTGTGATAAATCAGCAGTGGTTTCTCTTTAAAACTATTGAATAATAAGCGGTGAATGCTTACTCATCAAAATCCCAAGGCATGTCAGGCAGCGAGTCTAGGTTTTCACTATAACGCTTCAAGTCGAAAGTACCTTCATTTTTTGCTACATCGAACACTTCGACAGATAGCGCACAAGCAATCATTTCTAATGCTTCTTCACGCGGTGTGCCTGTCATCACTAAGCGCATCAATGTTTCTTTCACTTTTACAGGGTTACCTTCGGCCAGTTGGTTCTCAACTGTTTCTACAAGCATTTCGCCTGTCATGATTTCTTCGTTTTGCATACTTCGCCTGTTATTGCTCTTTTACTTTTAAAATGAACGGCCAGCACGACTTGTACGCCCGCTGATATAGTCTTGTCGGAACGTCCAGTCTAAGCGATCACAAATGCCATGATATGCTTGGTTTTTAACGCCGAGTATAAAAGCATTTTGTGTACAATATTCTGTTCGCCCTAACTCATAGCCGTCACTATAGGCTTGATAGCCCGTTGCTTGCAACGACTTCATTTTATCTCGGCTTCGTAGGTCATCTTCCGAATTTTTTATCATTCCTGAAAGTGCCGTTTCATAGCCATAATTTTTCCATGCAGTATCGTCATTAAATGCCAATTGTGGCTGCAGTACACAACCCGACAATGACATGCCCGTAAAAATTGGTAGAAGCCATTTATTCATATGCTCTCCTTTCTACTACGAGTTAAGTCCTTACTGCATGTTGCTACTTTACGCTATCATTCGATGAAGCAACACTTGCGCTTCTTCCATTGATGAAAAAGAGTCGTGCACGTCCACATTCCATTGTGGCAAATCTGGGTTCACTAGTATTGTTGGTAAACCCGCTGATAACGATGAGGTGACACCCGTTAAACTGTCTTCTACTGCAATCACACGATCAGGTTTTTCGTTTAATTGCTTACAAGCCAGCTGATAAATTTCTGGGGATGGCTTGTTATTCGCGACATCTTGCCCCGTCACAACACCATCAAAAAGCGATAACCAACCTAAGCTATCTAAAATGCCTTCAACATATTCACGCGGCGAACCCGTTACCACCATAAGTGGACACTGACCATGTAATTGCTTTAACGCGCGATCAACACCCGGCATAGCAGGTATTCGTCCTTGCTGTAGCCTTTCGCGTGTCAGTGTTTCCATGTCATACAAAATATGATGAATTTCTTGAGGCAGGGAAAACTGGGTCTTCAAAACAGCCGCTACTTTCGGCCAAGGCAAACCAGCATAATGAGAAAGAAACTGAGGCTGTGAAATGTCCCCACCTACAGATGCAATATAATGCGACCAATTCTGTGCATGAAAAACTTCCGAATCTATTAATGTGCCATCAAAATCGAAACAAATAGCCTGCATACTTTCACCTTATAATTATGATTTTAGTTCTTCTTTAATGAGTGATAAAGGAGGATGCCAGTACCACCTCTAGCCATACTAGAAACAATTGTCTTTGGTATCACTCTTATAAAAGTATAACGGAACTAAGCTAACGAAACCTTGCTGGCGAAGTAAATAAGGCTAAAAATGAAAAACCACGGTAAGCTAACTTACCGTGGTTTGGTATATCGATCCTTGAATGCCATCCTTACTGGCAGGCTAAAGATCAGTACTATTGTGCAGATGCTAACTTATGCTGTGGCAAACCAATAGAAATCAGGGTTGTGATAACCAAAAAGCCAAACGATACCCACAAGCAAGCAGCTAACCCTGCGGCTTGATACACCCAGCCAGATAGAATCGTACCAATTAAACGCCCCATCGCGTTGGCCATATAGTAAAAGCCGACATCCAAAGATACGCCATCACCTTTTGCATAACTCACAATAAGGTACGAGTGAAGTGAAGAGTTAACTGCAAATACGGCACCAAAGACCAATAAGCCAAATACAATGGTAAATTGCGGTTGCCAGTCATACTGAACTCCCAACGCAATTGCACCAGTAATAAAGGCTAAAACGGCGACCCAAATCAAAGCTACACGGCCATCAGGTACGACACCCTGTGCCTTGCCTGTTATGCGCGGTGCAAAGCCTTGCACAAAACCGTAAGCTATAACCCAAAGTGCAAGAAAACCACCAACCCACAAGTGATCCCAACCAAACACTTGACCAAGATAGACAGGAAGTGCCACTACAAACCAAACATCACGCGCCCCGAACAAAAACATTCGAGCTGCGGATAGAATGTTGATGCTGCGACTCTTAGAGAAAATTTCCTTAAATTTTACGGCTTTCTTTGCTTTACCTAAGTCTTTCTTTAGCAAGGTCAGGCTTATTATTAACACGACCGCCAGCACAGACGCCATGAGTACAACCGCACCTTGAAATCCGAGCCAAGCCAGCAATGCCCCACCAAGAAAAAAGCCTGCGCCTTTAAGGGCATTTTTTGAACCCGTAAGAATCGCAATCCATTTATACAGGGCGCCTTGTTGTTCGTTAGGCACTAGGGTTTTTATCGCGCTTTTTGCACTCATCTTATTTAAGTCTTTGGCGATGCCAGAGATAGCTTGTGCAAGCATCACCCACAACACAGTGAGTGAATCGGCAGGCACAGCAAGCATAAACAAGGCGGCGACTTGCATGGCTAAACCAATATTCATGGTTTTATTTAAGCCAAGTTTCGCCCCTAGCCAACCACCAATAAGGTTGGTAACAACGCCAAAGAATTCATAGAACAAAAATAAAGACGCAATTTGCAGTGGCGTATAACCCAAATGATGAAAATGCAGCACCACCAGCATGCGTAAAGCGCCATCTGTGATGGTGAAATTCCAATAATTGAACGTCACCAGCATGTATTGGCGCACTTGCTGCGGTAATTGTGAAAAAGTCGCGATCATGGTTGTACCTTATATAGCCGCTGTTGCCATCAGCTTATAAGCCGACTTTACGGATCAGTTCCGCTGTGCGTGTGGCATAGCCCATTTCGTTGTCGTACCACGCGTAGATTTTCACCATGCGATTATTCACGACCATGGTAGAAAGTGCATCAACAATGGTCGAACGTCGGTCGCCTTTATAGTCGATAGAAACAAGCGGTCGCGCTTCAAATCCTAAAATACCCGTCATTTCGCCTTCTGCAGCTCCTTGCAGCAAGTCATTCACTTCTTCTGCTGTTGTATCACGGCTAACATCAAAAATAATGTCGGTCAGCGAGGCATTTGCCAAGGGTACACGCACAGCATGACCATTAATTTTACCAGCAAGCTCGGGGAAGATTTCAACAATCGCCGTTGCTGAGCCAGTCGTTGTTGGGATCAAACTCATACCACAAGCACGAGCGCGACGAAGATCTTTATGCGGCGCATCTAAAATAGTTTGTGTATTGGTTAAGTCATGAATCGTGGTAAATGAAGACTGCTCAATACCCAGTTTTTCATGAATAACCTTCACAATTGGGGCTATACAGTTAGTAGTACAAGATGCCGCTGTCACAATTTGGTGTAGTGCAGGATCGTAAAGGTTGTCGTTCACACCAACAACGACATTCAGTACGCCCTCTTCTTTTACAGGTGCAGATACCACAACACGCTTCACACCTTGATCGAGGTATTTTTGCAGCAACGATTTCTTACGATGTACACCTGTTGCTTCCAGTACCACATCACAACCAGACCAATCTACCGCTTCAATATCACGTTCTTGGGTGCAATTAATATGCTGACCATTGGCAATAATAGTATTGCCATCGACGGTAACCTCATGTTCCCAGCGCCCTTGGATTGAATCGAACTCCAGTAAATGCCCTAACGTGACAGCGTCACCAGCTACGTCGTTGATTTGTACAAATTCGACGTCTTTCCAGTTAAATGCTGCGCGTAGTGCTAAACGCCCGATACGACCAAAACCGTTGATACCTACTTTAATAGCCATGTGATTCCCTTTTCGATATTTAAGAAGCAATAGTTAATACATTCGAATAATCATATATATGAATTAGCAGATATACAAACCCTATTAAGTTAATTATTCACCATTTTTTAGTTGTACTAATAAAAACAACGATCTAAAAAAGGTAGGAAGCTAGGACCTTCCCCCATACGAGAAAGAAAAACACCGTTGATTGTCGTGACGAGAAGACACTCACCAACTAACTCATCCACTAACTCATCCACTAACTCATCCACTAACTCATCCACTAACTCATCCACTAACTCGTCAGAAAATTCACAAAACTTGAGCCTAGCCAATAGCAGTCGGACAAATGTCCTTATGATAATAGAGGCAATTTTCTACACTGGCGCCATACGGAAAATAACCCAAGGACATACATGATGGACTTTATCGCTTGGTTCGATATCAATAACACCCTTATTAACATCCCTATTGGTGGTGGCTACGCAATGTCGTGGATTGAAGCCATCGGGACAATTTTTGGCTTGCTGTGTATTTGGAATGCAAGCCAAGAGAAAACGATCAATTACCTTTTTGGCCTTATCAATGTCAGTTTATTTGCCATCATTTTTTATCAAATTCAACTTTATGGCATCTTGTTACTGCAACTGTTCTTCTTCTGCGCCAACCTTTATGGCTGGTATGCATGGACACGACCAACATCAGAAAATGGTGACAAGCTCGAAGTACGTTGGTTGAGTAAACAAAAGCTCTCTTACACTATTGCCGTTAGCGTTTTAGCCATTGGTATTATGACAATTTACATCGACCCATTCTTCTTGGCACTGGCTAACGTGAGTGTTGATGGCTTGAATTTACTGGGCGCAGACCTAGCACGTCCGACACTGGAGCCCGATGCCTTCCCATTCTGGGATTCAGTGATGACAGTACTGTCTGTGGTCGCGCAAATTCTGATGACTCGTAAATATGTTGAAAACTGGATTTTATGGGTAGTGATTAACATAATTAGTGTCGGCATTTATGCTGCTCAAGGGGTGTATGCATTGTCGATTGAGTACGCTATTTTGCTATTTATTGCGATGAACGGAACTCGCACTTGGATGGGCACAGCGAAGCACAACCAAGCTAAACAAAATCAAACTAAGCAAAATAAAGCCGAAGAAACAGTGAACGAGTTAGCATAATGAGTAACGATGTAAAACAGCCCCATATCGCTGTCGGCTTTGACGATGTATCGGACAAAGTGATTGTGTGTGGAGAGCCAGACCGCGTAAACAGAATCGCCACGCTACTTGAGCGCAGTGAACAAATTGCTGAAAACCGCGAGTACAGAATAATTAGCGGCTACTACCAAGATCATAAGATAACGGTTTGCAGCACAGGGATCGGCTCCCCTTCCGCACTGATTGCACTTGAAGAATTAACCTTATGTGGTGCTAAGTATATAGTGCGTGTAGGGTCGGCTGGTGCACTACAAGGTAATATTGGTTTAGGTGAACTCATAGTGGCTGAAGGGGCTGTACGCGATGAAGGTGGTTCTAAAGCCTATGTGTCAAGTAGCTATCCGGCGGTAGCAAGCCGTCCACTCACCACAGAAATAGAACGCTATTTAACAGAGCATGCTTACCCTGCGCATTACGGTATTGTTCGTTCACATGACAGCTTCTACACCGATGAAGAAGATAAAATATGCGAGCATTGGAGCCGTAAAGGCGTTCTAGGTGCTGACATGGAAACGTCAGCCTTGTTTACCGTCGGAAAATTACGTGGGATTCAAGTCGCATCAATATTGAATAACGTAGTGCTATACCAACAAAATGTTCAAGAAGGTGTGAGCGAGTATGCGAACGCAAATGACATTACGGTTCAAGGGGAAATGATGGCAGCAAAAGCCGCTTTAGCTGCACTTTGTCGCTATTAATCACAATGGTTAATCCTAGTTAGAAATGTAGTTTCTTTCACAGTTAACAATCAGTTCTCCCCCAAGAACATTAGGATAGCAAAGCCCAGATTGTTCTGGGCTTTTGCTCATCCGGCTTATCGCCCAGAGTAATTGCCGATCGTCTGTCACTATCTGTGATCTCTACAACAAAGTGGATTTATTGATACATGTATCATTCCGCCACTCTCATCCTATTCATCACTATTTAACATTCGCTATGCAGCTAAGACCCTATCAAACAGGTAGATTTACCGACACCCTCAACAAACTCTACGATGAATTTCGTAAAGCTTTCTACCAGTGCCAGCTTCACAGTCGATTTTACCAAGCTGGCGAGATTATTTTGCAACAAGGCCAACCGGTTAAACATCTCTACCTCGTTTCTGTTGGTCGGGTATCGATGCACATATCTGCAATGAATGGTCGCTGCTTTCAGCTCGGGGAAGTCGAGTGTGATCACCATATTTTTGGGGAAATGGAGCTTTTTTCTCAAACAGGGTGTCAATGGAATGTGGTAGCAGAAGAACAGCTTGAAGTTGACGTTATATGTTTAAAATCCGTTGCAGAACTTATAACTCATCGTCCTGAGTTCACCCTTTTCTTTGCCAGTGCACTAGCCAATGATTACCAAGACTCGCTAGATATTTATACCTATCGCCTACTGCACTCGATAACTTACAACATTGCGTATGACTTATGGCACCGCTACCAAGAAAGAGTCACACTCGGATCGTTTGGTAAGGCAGAGCAAGAAGCAGAACGCTTTGGTACTTCAAGTCGGGTCTACCGACGTGCCGTTAAAGAGTTAATTGATAAAGGCCTAATCACTAAAACCAGCGGTGAAATCAAAATCGCCGATATTGAGGCGCTCAAATCATTCATCTTTGAATTTGAGTAATTCCAATTCGGATAAGTCAATGTTCATATTATTGTGTAAGAAAAAGCCTGATCCCTCGTCGTAAGGTATCAGACTTTGTTGTTATGGTTACACTAACCCCATCAAGAGTTAAGTAATACCAGTAGCATTAAATAGCCATTGGCAGGAAGAGAATACTTAGAATGATGTTAACCGCGAGTCCAAATGTAATTGGCGGAATGGTTCGCTTAATCAAATCAAACGGCGACACTTTTGCCATACCAGATGACGCAACGATAACCCCAGCTACCGGTGACATCGCACGACAAGCATTTGAAGCCTGTTGCATTGGCATAACCAGATAAACACCATTAATGCCCATACCATCCGCAATTTTAGGGATCAGCTCAACAAAGGCATAAAAAGCCGCGTTACCAGACCCAGTCAGGAAGGCAACTGCACCCGTCAAACCAACCAGTGCCAACATCATTGCCGTAGGGCCAAAGCCAACTTGTGAGGCTGATTCGATCAACATATTGATCGCACCGATAGCTTTCAGGCTCTGGGCAAACACACCTGCACCAACCAAAATCAGAACCACTGGCAACGCATCTTCCATCCCCTTCACAATGGCACTCATACCGTCCATTGCTAAGCGACCACTACGGTGACGAATTGCTTCCAACGCCATAGCGGTAAACAAACATAGAATGGCAATAGTACCAATGTTCATGCTAACACCTTCAATCAGGCCTAATTCACCGCTGGTGATAATGAGCACTATGATGGGTAACATCGGCAGCCAGCCGTAAAAGCCTGGCGCTTTGCCTTCTACTTCCGAGGTCCGCACATTGACATTTTTAAGATCAATTTTCTTGGTATTGCCCTGCTGAAATAACCCCTCTTTTTTATCCATATACTGCTGCCAGAAGTAATGGGCAGCCGCCATCGCAAGCATGCTTGGGATAGCCAAAGGAATTTGATATTTCATGGTGTAAATTTCAACCGACATACCAACGTTTTCAGCTGCAATCACCGAGTCGACAGCCAACGGCGAGAAACTGATAGTCGCAGTTGTTGCAATAGCAGCAGCAATCGAAATAGCAGGTAATCCAAGGGCATTTAGAACAGGGAACAAGGTCGACATCAATAATACTGCAAGGCTAGTTGCACCAAACCCTGCTAGCGAGATAAAGCTACCAATAAGAAAAGTAACAGACAGCAATAAGTAGGGTTTATTGATTCCACCCAGTAGCTTAAGTGCATTATTGATAACAATATCGTTAGCACCAATGTAAGTCATGTAACGCGCATAAGCTAGCAAGGCAAACAGGATCAGCCCCATGCCACCGAAGCGGTTATTGAACATTAAGTTCATCGACTCAAAGATATCCAGCCACGCATTACCGCTGGATTGAGCTTCTGGTATAACGGGCAACCCCATTGCAGCACAGACAGCCATTAATACCGCCGCCCCTAAAAATAGGGTGGCAATTGCGTTATATTTTTTAAGAATGGCGAATCCGACTATAGATACGACAAGTATGGAGATAAATATGCTCATTGCTTCCTCATAAGCAGTGTTAGATAACAGTGCAGAGGTATATCTCAGAGTATGCAACCAAATGTTGATTTATATCATGAGTTGCATATACACATAGTATCGCTCGCATGAAGGATCTTGTTTCTCTGTATATGGTCACATTTTGACATATTCGCTTGTTTTTTATGTATCTATCGCCGTAAAGCAATAAGCCACAGCAATAATTCAAAGAATCTTTACAAGGTATTGTTCAACACTAGAAAAGATTTACCACCATGCCAATAGTGCATTTTGCTGCAAATTTAACCAATTAATGGCTAAGACGACATTAATCCAAATTAATTTCCTCATACGCTCAGATGATAACAAGCTTGTTAGTCTTATCACGTGCGATTTTGGGGCCTTAAAGGGGCTATTTTGAAGGGTTTTAATATGTTGTTTTTACAGGGTTTTAATTACTGGTTTTTTTACGTTATCAGATGATAGTCTGCACGGGTTATTTAACGGAGCTTACCCATGCTAACGAAAAACAAATCTTTTGATCAGGCGGATTTTTCTCACCAGAACTTACGTGACTCGCATTACGAAAACTGCCAATTCTATCGCTGTAATTTCGAACGTACTGATTTAAGAGATGTACAGTTTGTTAATTGTAAATTTATTGAACAAGGTGACATTGAAGGGTGCCATTTCAATTATGCCGATTTACGCGATGCCAGTTTCAAGCAGTGCCAACTTGCCATGGCTAACTTCTCAGGCGCGAATTGTTTTGGCATAGAGTTCAGAGAGTGTGATCTAAAGGGGGTGAACTTTCAGCAAGCCAGCTTTGTTAACCATATCAGCCACAGTAGTTACTTTTGCTCTGCTTATATTACAGGTTGTAACCTTGCTTACACCAACTTTGAACGTCAGTGCATCGAAAAATGTGACCTGTTTGAAAACCGTTGGAATGGTGCAAATCTATTAGGTGCTTCGTTTAAAGGGTCGGATTTAAGCCGCAGTGAATTCTCAGAAGATAGCTGGGGACAATTTAATATGGAAAATTGCGATTTAAGCCACACTGAACTGTATGGTCTTGATCCACGGCGTGTAAGCTTACATGGTGTCAAAATTTGCGAATGGCAACAAGCTCAGTTACTTGAACCACTTGGTATTATCGTCATGCCTGATTAAGGCCTCGACCTATAAATAGATTCCGAGATGACTCAAGGTTTGGGTATAAGAAAGCAGTAAAATAAAGAAGTGAAATAAAAAGGCACGATCATCGTGCCTTTCTTAGCTATCTTTTCGTATTATTCACAATTCAGCAGTGATTCATTAGGCTTACTTAGCAAACTGAGCAATGTAATCGATGTGCGCTTGGCGAGTGAAAGCACCAGGGCGAAGCACCTGAATTTGTGCCACTGCCGTTTTCACATCAACACCGCGATCAAGCATGATACGAGCAGCAATTAAACCTGTACGGCCAGAGCCACCTTTACAATGTGCCACTACTGCTTCACCGTTATCTAATGCACGCTGAGCAGCCTGATTTGCGGCTGTCCAATTTTCATCAAAACCTTCGGCTGGTGCACAATCATCTTCTATTGGAAGGTGAAACCACGCTAAGCCCGCGTCTTTACATGCATCTGCTAATGCTTGTACTCCGTCGTTAGGCAAATCATTCATTTCTAATGCTGTCAGCACAACCGTCGCGCCTTCAGCTTTCAAATCAGCAATAGAGCTGGCTAAGTCTGCTTCTTTCGTGCCAGGGCAAGGCGTTAGCAATAACTTTCCGCTATCAGCTAAAGGAAGAGCCCAAAATGGATGAGTCGGCATAATTGATTCCTATTCTGTCAATTTTTTTCCATCAAGTGATGTTGATAGTGTTCACTTAGCGGGTTAAACATATGAGGTTTACTTAACTGAGGCTTGCGACGATCTTTTAGCTGCATTAACCGAATTTTTTCTTGGTTAATCATCGCAGAGTTACCATTGCGTACCGTTGCTAACACATGCGTAATCCAGCGAGGTAATGTGATCGGAAAATGATAGTAGATCCACTGCCCTTCGCGATGATCATTCAAAATCCCCGCATCGCGTAATAACGCTAAATGACGCGATACTTTAGGTTGGCTTACTTCCAATACCTTGGTCAGATCACTAACAGACAAAGCAAATTCATCTTCGATCAACATCAAGATACGCAAACGAAGTGGATCACTCATGATCTTAAATAACTCAACAGGCCCAATGGTTGGTGAGCTATGTTCGCCATTTAACAACAAAAACAAGGCTATTTTTGATTTTAGCTGCTCTGCTGTTTCAAAAAAACTGTCGCTGCCTGCTTGCTGTTTAGGGTCTTTAAAATCCCAGTGAATAAGCGCATCCGAATCTGTGAAGAGTTCACACTCGTTACTCGCTTTATCACATAATGTGATCACAACATCAAAATGCTGATCGCGATAAGAATCGGCTGTCACACTGTTCAAGTTATCACTGTTAATTTCAAAGTGTTCAAGCACTTCATACACCCGAGGATCAACACCTTCTGGACGCATACCCGCACTCATCACCACGTACGTATCGCCCGCCATATCGCGCATGATAGCTTCAGCTAATTGGGAGCGTGCAGAATTACCTGTACATAGAAATAATATTCGTTTCATGATCAATCGTTACTTAGTCAGCCTAAGAAGTATACTATCGCAAACTCAATATATCGCAAATCATATATATGATTTTTTACATATGTATGAAACGACCACATTCTGACTTAAATTTTCGGTTTTAATCAGGCGAATTCACTAACACCCACGACTGTACCTGATGCAAGACTTGCGGATGATTGAGCAAACCTAGATGGCTAATCCCCCCTGCGACCCATAAGTTATCCAGCGGAAAGCCAAGACGCGTAATATAGCCCCTCGCCTCACCCAATGCGCTCGATACAGGTACTAACCCATCGCCTAGCAATCTGTTTTTTTCATCTTCAATGTCATGGCCTAAGCAACTCGCAGCGGCAAAACAGTTCACGTGCAAAGGCAAATGGATATGAGGGAAAACGCCTTGCTGACCATCACGCCATGCTTCATGAAAAATCACACCTCGGCTTAAGTCACGGCTGCCATTACTGCGAACGTCAGCAATAGATGAGAACACTTTTAACGACGGAGTATCTTCAATTTGTGCGTCTAACCAACATGCCAATTTAGCAAGCGGCGCACCATTATGAGGACTACCAAGTGTCACCAAGGTTGTTAACGACTTAAGCCAAGTATGCTGATGCTGCGACGCATAATAACAAGCACTTCGGCTAACTAATCCACCCATGCTATGACCGAGTAAAACCAGCTCTTTTACTTCACAAGGCCACTCACTGATCAGCTGCTCTAGAAAGTGAGAAAAATCTTCACCGTTCTCTGAAATATGCCGACCCGTGTTGTACCTCAGATATAAAGGGGTATAACCAAATTTTTCGAATTGGCGACCATGATCAACGCCTTTACGAGTCCATTGCACATCGCTCATACACCAGCCGTGTACGCACAAGATGATTCGGGATTGCGCATCTGGCAACTGGCGTACTAACTGGGATTTTTCAAGTACCAAATCTTGCTTCTGATCACGAATCGACATGCGTTGAGCAAATCTGTGCTTTTTCTCTAGCAAGGTATCGCCAAACAACCCATTCAATGTCGCCATTACGGCAGCTGCTGGATACGATGAACCGCCATTCTCAACAAATTGTTTGATGGTTGATTGTGCTAACTCGGTGTTTTGTTTCAAGCGCTCATTTACATCGTTCATTAAGCCTTGAAATTTTTTAGAAAAATTATCTTTTGAAAACATACTTCACCCCGAGCGAAATAATGTTAGACACATAAAACATTAAATAACTGTCTCATATTTCAGTCACATTAAATATAGGAAACGCAAGAAAGCGTCCAAGTTAGGGCTAATTGATTATTTAGCAGAGAAAGGAAATTAAAATTAAGACTATGCAAAACAATTATGGTAAATAAAATTAGAACATTCACCCTAATTTTTAAAATAGATATAAATAAAGCCTAATCAAAATATTCATAGGCTTTAATTTTTAATAACTAAACGATGCCGACGGTTTTTTTCTTCTGTTGATAGCTTATTTCTACTTTGGATAAAATATCAACTGAGGCTTTTTCTGCAATCATGATTGTTGGTGCATTTGTATTTCCTCCAACTAATGTTGGCATAATAGAAGCATCAACAACCCGCAATCCAACTAAGCCGTGTACTTTTAATTCACTGTCTACAACCGCCATATTATCAGCCCCCATTTTGCAGGTACCTACAGGGTGATAAATAGACTCTGCTTTACGGCGAATAAATGCTCTTAATTCGTCATCTGACTGAATAGCTTTACCGGGATAAACCTCTTCTCCACGAAATGCATCAAATGATTTTTGCGCAAGTATTTGACGTGATAACTTAATCCCTTTCAACATCACTTCAATGTCATCAGGGTGAGACAAATAACCTGCATGGATCCTCACCGCATCGTGGGGATTGGTACTCGCCAGCGATAACCAGCCACGGCTCTTCGGCCTTAAATTACACACATGTAACGAGTAACCATGACGGACTGTTTGCCATAAATTCAAGCCATGATTATCAAGAAAGCAAGGGGAGAAATGAAACTGAACATCTGGCTCAGACAGATCGGGCGATGTTTTAGCGAAACCACCCGCTTCTGCAATATTGGTGGTGAAATTACCCTTTCGAAACAGTAAATAATCCACCGCTCCTTTTAAGGAACGTAACATGGCAACGGGGGAAAAACCAACAGAGTGGAAGGTTTTCTCTCGCGTCACTACTAATGTATCGAGATGATCTTGAAGGTTTTTACCAACCCCCGGTAAATGATGACGACAATCTATACCTAATGCTTCCAATTGCGTTTGATCACCAATGCCTGACAACATCAGTAATTGCGGGCTGTTGATTGCGCCTCCACTTAGTATGACCTCGCGCTTCGCATTAACAACATCACGCTTTCCATCCTTTTCATACTCCACACCTACAGCTTGCTTCCCATTGAACAAGATCTTGGTGGTTAACGCATCGGTAATAACCACTAAATTAGGCCGCGTTTCGCTAGGACGTAAATACCCCACCGCAGAACTGCAGCGTTGCCCATTAATTTGGGTAACTTGATAGTAACCAACCCCTTCTTGGCTTACCCCATTAAAGTCTGAATTGTAATAGTGGCCCGCTTGTTTGGCTGCAGCAACAAAAGCAACTGACAACGGGTTTTTTACGCGGAGGTCATCAACATTAAGTGGCCCACCAATACCATGGTAGGCATCTTCTCCTCGCACTTGGTTTTGTGCTTTCTTAAAATAAGGAAGCACATCATTGTACTTCCAACCTTTATTGCCAAGACTGGCCCAATGATCATAATCCCAAGCATGTCCTCGGATGTAACACATAGCATTGGATGCACTACTACCACCAAGGGTTTTACCACGAGGCCAAAATAACTGACGGTTGTTCAATTCACTTTCTGGGTCTGTGTAATAACGCCAATTCATTTTCTTTGAATGCATCATGCCTATTAAACCCAAAGGTACATGCACTAAAAAGCTAGTGTCTTTAGGTCCTGCTTCAATTAGACAAACCTTTATTTTAGGGTCTTCAGATAATCGGTTTGCTAATGTGCAACCGGCAGAGCCAGCACCCACAATGATATAGTCGAACATTATTCTTTCTCCATCCTTGAAAAGCGCCAGCTCATTCTCTTGTTGTCGATTAATTAATAATAGATGAATTCTAATTTCTTTTTGACCAATGTCTGCTTTATCTTTGAATTAGAGTGAAAACTCGATATGAAACAAATTTAAAAGGTGATCTATTTAATAATTTTAAACTTTGGCTAAAGACAGGAGCTCTGACCAGTGTAAGTTGTATATCGAAAAGGAATACATTTATCAGCTGTGAATACTTAAGGAGAGCAAATGGCATATTTTCTTACTGGCGGTACAGGTTTTCTAGGACGAAACCTGTTAACCCGCCTGTTAAAAAGAGAAGGGACGATATATGTACTTTGCCGCAATGAAAATGCTCAACAAAGACTAACCACATGGCAAGAAGAGAACGGGATCGAGGCTGGCCGCATCGTTCCAATTACAGGTGATCTCACTCAAGCTGGACTGGGGCTTTCAGAGCAAGATATCTCTGCATTAAAAGGCAAAGTCACTCACTTTTTCCACTTAGCTGCAATTTATGACCTCAGCGCTGGCGCTGAAGAGCAGCAAGAGGTTAACGTATTAGGTACAAACCATGCTTTAGAAGCGGCTAATCTACTAAGCGTCGGTTGTTTCCATCATATTAGTTCAATTGCAGCAGCAGGCTTATACGAAGGTCACTTCCGTGAGGACATGTTTAGCGAGGCTGAAAACCTTGATCACCCTTACTTTTCTACCAAACATGAATCTGAACGTGCGGTTCGAGAAAACTGCTTAGTCCCTTTCCGCATCTACCGCCCAGGTATGGTTGTTGGTGATTCGAAAACAGGTGTTGCTGATCGTGTAGACGGTCCGTATTACTTGTTTAAGATGATTCAACGCATTCGCGGTGTATTACCGGCTTGGGTACCGACAATAGGTTTAGAAGGCGGCCGACTTAATATTGTACCTGTCGATTATGTTGTCAATGTACTTGACCATATCGCACATAAAGAGGGGTTAGACGGTGGGTGTTTCCACATTACCGATCCAAAACCTTATCGTGCCGGTGAAGTGCTCAATATCTTCGCAGAAGCAGGTCATGCGCCACGTATGGCGATGCGAATTGATGCACGCTTATTTGGCTTAGTGCCAAATCAAGTGAAACAAGCGATCATGTCGTTACCGACTGTTAAACAAATTGCAGATGTCACAATGAAAGATCTCGGCATCCCAGCTGAAGTCTTGAAATTCTTCACTTACCCGACAGAGTTTGATTGCCGCGAAACACAGCAGGCGCTTAAAGGTTCAGGGATCGAGTGTCCTCGTCTTCCTCATTACGCACCTGCTATTTGGGATTACTGGGAACGTCACTTAGATCCTGAAATCTCAGGTGATCGTAGTTTGAAAGCACGCGTCGCAAACAAGATCATTTTGATCACTGGCGCAAGTTCAGGGATCGGCCAAGCAACTGCATTCAAATTAGCAGAAAATGGCGCAGAAATGATTCTGGTTGCGCGTGATGAAGAAAAGCTAGCTGAAACACGTGCGCAAGTTGAAGAGTTAGGTGGTACAGCACATACCTACCAATGTGATCTGTCTAACATCAGTGATGTGGAACGTTTAACTGCTGATATTTTAGAAATTCACGGTCGCGTTGACATTCTAATTAACAATGCAGGTCGCTCAATTCGTCGTTCGATTGCAAATTCAGTTGACCGTTTCCACGATTTCGAACGTACGATGCAGCTGAACTACTTTGGTGCACTTAAACTGACATTAGGTTTACTGCCAAGTATGGAAGCACAAGGTGGTGGCCACGTCATTAACATCTCATCTATTGGGGTATTAACCAACGCACCACGTTTTTCTGCGTATGTTGCTTCTAAAGCCGCACTCGATGCCTTCACTCGTTGTGCTGCCGCAGAATATTCAGATATGAATGTGAATTTCACCACCATCAACATGCCACTTGTGGCAACACCTATGATTGCACCAACCAAAATCTATCAATCAGTGCCGACGCTGAAACCAGAAGAAGCCGCTGATTTATTGGCGACGGCAATCATCGATAAGCCTAAACGCATTGCAACCAATCTCGGTATTTTCGGGCAAATTGTTCACGCGCTTTTCCCTAAACTTGCTGAAATCATCATGAACAGCAGCTTCCGTATGTTCCCTGATTCAAAAGAAAGCACTCAAGGAACAGAGCTAGATACTGAGAAAGGTAAAGAAAAGGCATCATCAGCAGAGCTTATTGCGCTCTCAGCATTACTACGTGGCATCTACTTATAAGTCGCGAACATCAACTTTAAACGTCTATTGGTAAAAGGAAAATTAACATGGCAGATTTAAAAGCAAGTTTCGAACAAGCTCAAAAGGATGTTAAACAGCTGACTCAACGTCCATCGAATAACGAGCTATTAGCACTTTACTCACTATTCAAACAAGCAACTGACGGCGACGTACACGGTAAACGCCCAGGTATGTTTGATTTTAAAGGTGCCGCTAAGTTTGAAGCTTGGGAAAAGCTACAAGGTATGAACGCAGACGATGCAATGCAAAAGTACGTAGACATTGTTGAAAAATTAACGAAAACATACGCGTAATTACTATCAGATTAACAATCTACACGGTTGTTAAATAAACAAAAGGCAGACCTAAGTCTGCCTTTTTTTGTCGCGAAATTCGGACGCTGTCGCCTAATCACTAGCCACTAAATTGGGCATCTTCAATATGCTTAGGATTTGGACCATACTCGTTAGGCTCCGCCTCGCTGTCTTTAACGAAAAAGTACAGCAATACAAGTGCACCAATAACAGGAATAATCACAATAAACATCCACCAGCCAACCCGACCTGTATCATGCAAACGTCTTACGCCAACAGCGATTGTTGGGATCATCACAGCAAAAGAATAGATAGAGCCCAAAATACCCGCTCCATCAGCAGATCCTGGTGTATGAAGTAGGTTATCTACCACAGCTAAACATAATGCAATCACAAGGTTAACTAAGAAGAAATACCAATACTCTTTTCGACGAGCCCTTCCTTTGAAAACAGCATAATTCTTTAAAACGTGTAAATACCAGCTCATAGACCTTCCTCTTAATATTTGCTGCTATATCTTGCTTTATTAATTGTTAGCATAAAACAGACGTTATGAAGTCGCTAAATAAATCGTTGAAATGTAAGAATGCAATATAGCTAAACAAGACAACATCAACGCATATTAGAGACAGCATTCTACCCGATTTACGATAAGCTAAATGGACATGCTCTTCACAAATAAGGCAATGCCATGCAGTTTATCAAGCACTTAGTCCGATATTCCTTGGTTTTTGGCGCAGCTTACTTTACGCACTTTACCTTTGCAACCAGCTCACCAGTACTTGAACTAGAGAAGCCAGCGACAGTAACAACATTAGCTGCTGGGATATTTTCCCCTGAGCAAGGCATTATTTGTGATGAAAAAGCAGGGTTCTGTGTCGATGGATTTGGTATTTCAATGGCTTTTACCCAGTCTTACTTAGGTGACGATGCCCAGAATAAAATGCTAAAAATGATAGAAGAAGTTGGCGGAAGCGACAACTTCGACAGTAGCCGCTTTTCATTTAGTAACAAGGTTTATTGTGATTCTGCCGAGCGTGCCTGTTTTGATGATCGCTATAGCGAGACCAAACAAATCCCCTTTACTGATACCTTATTCGCCGAAGAAAAATAATACGGTAAGCTCGCGACTCATAGCATGAAAGCGAGCCACTAATGATGCATTAAAAATAGTGGCCAATAGCGAGATAACGCGCACGAATATGCTCTATTAGTAACCTGATTTTTTGCGGTGGTTGGCGAGTGAACGGGTAAACTGCATAAATGCCTAGCCGCTTACCAACTTGCTTAGGGAATAAATCCATTAAATCCCCTTTCATCAAATCGTGATACACCAAACACCTTGGTACATAAGCAATACCGTGACCGCCTAAGGCTGCTTTACGTAATGCTCCCGCGTTATTGGTTGAGAAGTTACCACTGATCCGCACGATATAATTACCGCTATCTCTTTTAAACAACCACTCCGCTGCACCTGTTGTTTGGTAAGCATACTGTAAGCAATTATGGTTCACTAAATCCTCGGGATGCTGCGGTTTTCCGTTTCGGCTAATATAGGCAGGTGCCGCGCATATTACCCATTGCGAATCTAAAATATGGCGTGCAATTAGGTTGGAGTCTTCGAGGTGACCGGTTCTGATCACTAAGTCAAAACCATCATCAATCAAATCCACAAACTTATTATCAAGCGACATATCCACTGTCATCCCCGGATTTTGCACGCAAAAATCCGCAACCGCATCTGCTAAAAGTAGGTCTCCCGAGATAGTAGGCACTGACATTTTCACATGTCCAGTCACTTTTTCACCAAACCCTGCCACGGTATCTATTGCCTCTACCGCTGCCTGCTTCACATTTTTAGCACCTTGATAAAGTAATTTTCCAGCCTCACTCACCGTTAACTTTCGTGTACTTCGGTACAAAAGTTGTACTCCAAGGCTTTCCTCTAATCGCGCTATCCGCTTGCTAACCACTGAGTTTGTAAGGCTGTTTTGCTCTGCTACTCGACTAAAAGAGCCGAGCTCCACAACCTGTGCAAACAGGATCAAGTCATCTGTTTTAACCATGATTTATCAACTTTTGGAAATAATCTTTTTCATTATTTCCCTATATTAAGAAAAATGAAAGGAGTACCGTCACGCTTGATTTACATATTCGCTACAAACACAACAAAATAATTAATCTAACGTTAAAACAAAACGGCTGTACGAAGGATGTACTCTAATGACTGATACCCTACTCGCTTTACTCGCCTTTTCGCCGATAGTGCTCGCCGCTATCTTACTGGTTGGCCTTAACTGGCCAGCAAAACATGCAATGCCTGTTGCCTTTGGTCTAACGGTTATTATTGCCTTATTCGGTTGGGACATGTCCGCTAACCGTGTGCTGGCATCCAGTATCCAAGGCTTGATGATCACCATTGCAGTATTGTGGATCGTGTTCGGTGCCATCTTCTTGTTAAACACTTTAAAGCACACCGGCGCCATCACCACTATTCGTAATGGTTTTACTGATATCTCCACCGATCGCCGTGTTCAAGCCATTATCATTGCATGGTGTTTTGGATCATTCATTGAAGGGGCATCTGGATTTGGTACTCCTGCGGCGATTGCGGCACCACTATTGGTTGCCATTGGTTTCCCAGCCCTTGCTGCCGTACTGATGGGCATGATGATCCAATCAACCCCTGTTTCTTTTGGCGCCGTTGGCACACCTATCATCGTAGGTGTCAATAAAGGACTCGACACTCATAACATCACGGAATCATTAGTCGCTAATGGCTCAACATGGGATGTGTACTTACAGCAAATCACCACAAACGTTGCATTAATCCACGCCTGTGTTGGCACCTTAATACCAGTGCTTATGGCGATGATGCTAACGCGCTTTTTTGGTAAAAACCGAAGCTGGACTGAAGGGCTAGATATTCTACCATTCGCTATTTTTGCAGGCTTAGCTTTTACGATTCCTTACGCATTAACAGGTGCATTACTTGGCCCAGAGTTCCCATCTTTGATTGGTGGCTTAGTGGGATTAGCCATTGTGGTAACTGCGGCGAAAAAAGGCTTTTTAGTGCCTAAATCAAAGTGGGATTTCGAAAGTGAAGACAAATGGCCAGCAGAGTGGTTAGGTTCTCTAAAAATTGAAATCAAAGAGACAACGGGTAAGCCAATGAGCCTGGCGCTTGCATGGGCACCTTATGTACTGTTAGCTGTAATACTGGTTGCTAGTCGCGTAAGTAAAGACTTCAAAGGTATGTTGACCGATGTCAGCTTCTCGCTAAGTAATATCTTAGGTGAGTCTGGGATCAGTGCCGCAATCCAGCCGCTGTACTTACCGGGTGGAATTCTAGTGTTTGTTGCACTGCTTGCGGTATTGCTGCAATCACGCCAAGTCAGCCCATTATTTAAAGCTTTTGGCGAATCAAGTAAGACCCTGATTGGCGCTGGCTTTGTACTTATATTTACCATCCCTATGGTACGTATTTTCATTAACTCAGGCGTAAATGGTGCAGATTTAGCCAGTATGCCAGTAACCACGGCGAACTTTGCATCAGGCTTAGTCGGTGAGTTCTTCCCTGCCCTTAGCGCGACCATAGGTGCATTAGGTGCATTCATCGCAGGTTCTAATACAGTATCTAATATGATGTTTAGCCAATTTCAATTTGAAGTGGCACAAACACTAAGCATCTCAAGTGCGGCTGTTGTTGCCTTGCAAGCAGTAGGTGCAGCGGCGGGTAATATGATTGCGATTCACAACGTGGTTGCCGCATCAGCTACGGTTGGCTTGCTAGGCCGTGAAGGCGCAACTTTACGTAAAACGATTATCCCAACTTTCTACTACCTTGTTATGACGGGTATTATCGGCTTAGTCATCATTTATGGCTTCAATATTAGCGATCCACTGATAGTGGCTCATTAACGATAGTCGTTAATACCAGCTTAAGATCTGGTCTCAACCTAAAATAGATTAACGATAAAATAAGCCAAGAAAGGGACTTCTTGGCTTATTTTTTTACCACTGCTTAAGCCTTTTTCCTGCCATATTCCAGCCGCGTCTATCATCCAAGACACGCAGACAAAGTGTCGCCAGCTATACTGTAATCACCTTGTGCGCATAAGGAATTGATGTGGTGATAGAATCGCTTCCTACTTTCGTTGGCTTAGCCACCGTTATCAGTATTTCCGCACTAATTGCAGTGCTATTCACCACCATTATCCACTATGCTGTTCATCCCGCCCGTACCGATGAAAATGCCCAACTTTGCTCAACGCTATCAACACGCTTAGGCGCCATTCAGGCATTCATTCTCGCACTGGCATTCAATTCTGTTTTTTCCGAATACAACGAATTGCGGGAATCGATTGATCAAGAGGCCATGGTGATTTCGTTAGTATTAGAAGATTTAAGTGAGGAATTACCAAGAGAACACGCTATACCTAGCATCACCACATTGGCGAACTACGTATATGCTGTGATTGAAGAAGACTGGGGCACCAAAGATCCGTTATCAAGCAGTCTCACTGCCGATCATGCTTTATATGACTTACGCCGCTTGCTAGATGCTATTCCACGCAATGACGAAATTGTCGACACAACCAATGAAATCGATCGACTACTCGATGAAATAGAGCGCTTACGTATGCAACGCTTGTTTGACTACGACGACGATCTACCACCACTGTTTTGGGCCATGGTCATAGGGTTATTTTTCTTGGCGCTGATCCCCCTTAGTTATTTTAAACAAACCAAGGTAAGCATGTTTTATCTGTCTTCATATGGTGCTGCAACGGGCATGGTAATGTACGCTATTTTAATTTACTCACAGCCCTTCCAAACCAGCTTAACCGTTGGCAACCAACCGTTTAAGCAAGTTCTGCATTCGATAGAGAATGAATATAAATTACTGAAAAATCGCTCGGATGATTCTAATGACCTTCGATTGCCCGAGGTCAAATCCATGCAAGCGACGCCTTATCAGCGTGAACGCTAATACACTGCAAAGCAAAAAAAACTATCACACTAAGCAGCCATGCGACTAGCCAACACTAGGACGAATGAAGATCAGAGCGTTTAAGAAATGCTCGAATTTTAGGGTTAGATAAACCACGGTACAGCAGCAAAGAAAACAGGATCATTGTACAGCCTATTACCTTAGCGGCAGGCATCGCTTCTTTGTACCATAAAATGCTCAATAGCACCGTCCAAATCGGCTCCAAGATCATGATGATCGCAGCATTGGCTGCCGTGACCCGTTGTTGACCCATGGTTTGAGTCAGGTAACGTAAGCTAGTAGCAAACAACACACTTAATGCAAACCATCCCCATATTACCGATGGTATTGTTGCAGGCCATGTCTCAACAGATAACGATAGGATTAGTCCTAGCACACCTGTTACGAACAATTGAATGCAAGTTAGTAGCATCACAGGCATACGCTGAGCAAAGCGACTATTAAAGTTAAAATGCAATGCCAAAAAGAAGGCAGCAAGTAAGAACCACAATTGGCTGACAGATCCTTGCCAGCCCTGTGAAAGTGATAACAGCATTAAACCAACAATGGCAAACGGTAACGACAACCAAAATTCTCGTACAGGTTTATGCTTAAAGAGTACCCACGCCACTAACGGTGCAAGCAATACCGACAGGCTCATGATAAAAGCCCCTTCCCCTAAGGTATCGCTGATTGAAATTGCATAAATCCAGCACAATAATGCACCAGCGAGCAAGCAACCTACCGACATAGAGCGCAGGACATCGCCAAGTGCAACCGTTTTAAAATGCTTGAAACAAAAAGGAAGCAGGATCAGTGAGGCAGTAAAAAAGCGTAACCCCATAAAGCCAAATGGTGGCAAACCTTGAATCACTTCTTTCGAAAAGATCCAGCCAGCAGAGGCGCAAAATGTTGTAAAGAGGAGTAAGAACTCAGCACGTCTTTCGAGGGTCATTTAATGATTTATCTTAAACAGAAATGGAGCAATGAGGAATAACGCGCATTGTATGATGATTTTGCAAAAACACGATTAGTTTCACAATGAACCGAGTGATTTATCACAAAGATCATCACATTTTATACCTACAAGTATTCATCTAAATCATTCAAATACCTTATAGTCTGCTCAAATATCAGAAATAAACTTCTGTATGAATAAAAACGCAAAGACAATACCCCACTCTACTATCATTCTTCATCCTACTCATGCCGAAGATATCAACATTTTTTTAAACACCAACAAGATGATCCAACTAAGTACATAGCGGGATTTGTTATTGGGAATTCCCAACAATCGGAAAATCTACCAAGCATTTTGGCACCGTGTTTGCGTCATTGCCGCTTCAAAGCACTTGATTCAACTGTTAGTTTTTCAGCAATTCGAAAAGAAAACGTTGAAGAAACCTTCTTTATTTTTCACAGAAGTTAACCTCTCTCATTCAATGCATTTTATGCATAACCTTCCTGATTTTTATTCATTTGTGTCATTAGCTACGTTTCTTTAATATCCGCGCCTCGCAATTTCGCGTATGAGGCACTGATGTTTTCACAATCACTTTTTGCGCAGTTAAGTCGTATGGTTTTACTGCTCATCATTACCCTTATTGGCGTTCATCATTGTCAGCCTTTGTTAGATGCACTCGCGCAGCATGCTGTCCATGCTGGTTGTCATCAATCAAATTCGGATTCACATACAGAGCACCATTAATGAGTATTTTTCGTTTTCCACTTTTAGTATGGATGGGAATAGGGACATTAATTTTTAGCCTTGGGATTAGGCAATCTTTTGGTATCTTCATGATGCCAATCTCAGATACATTTCAAACTGGCCGTGAGTTCTTTAGCTTTGCGATTGCCCTGCAAAACCTGTTATTTGGCATGTTCCAACCTTTTATTGGCATGGCATCGGATCGCTGGGGACCACGCCGCATTATTATGCTTGGGGCTGTTGCCTATGGTGCAGGACTGTACCTAACGTCAATCGCGACTGAGCCAAGCATGCTCTATGTCACTATTGGCATGTTGATCGGCCTTGGTTTAAGCGCAACCAGCTATGTGATCGTACTTGGGGCTATTGCACGCGTAGTACCTGCTGAACACACAGCAAAAGCATTTGGCCTAACCACCTCTGCGGGTTCGTTTGGTATGTTTGCGGTTATCCCTGGTGCACAATCGCTACTGACACATTTTGACTGGCAAACCGCATTGCAAATCTTTGCTTTATCTTGCTGTTTAATGATCGCATTCGCGAGCTTTATGAAAACAGAAAGTGCCAACAATAAAGGCGGTACTGTTGAAGATTCACAAACATTAAAACAAGCATTGTCTGAAGCCTTCAACCACAAAGGCTATTGGCTAATTCATGCGGGTTTCTTCGTATGTGGTTTTCATGTGATGTTTATTGCGACCCACTTACCTAGCTATTTGGCCGATAAAGGCTTACCCGGCAATATTGCCGCGATGGCATTAGCCTATGTGGGTATTTTTAATATCTTCGGATCGTATTTTTGGGGCGTAATGGGCGATAAGTTTGACAAACGCTATGTCATGACTTCGCTGTACCTTGTTCGTACTGTGGTTATTGCAGCCTTTGTTACTTTACCTGTTACTGAGCACACCGCTGCAATATTTGGTGGTGCGATTGGTTTTTGTTGGTTAGGTACAGTGCCGTTAACCTCTGGCTTAGTTCGTCAGATCTTCGGCGCGCGCTACTTATCAACCTTATACGGTTTAGTTTTCTTTACACACCAAGTGGGTAGCTTCTTAGGTGCTTGGGTCGGTGGTCGAATTTACGATTACTACGGTTCGTATGAACCTATTTGGTGGTCGACTGTAGTGCTGGCTTTCATTGCGGCATTACTTCATCTTCCAATCAACTGCAAACCAGTTGCTCGCTTGAAGGTGGCGTACAGTTAATCTGTAGTAATAAAGCTTTCAGATAGCACAACAGTAAGCACCTGGCTGCATAATAATTTATGCAGCCAATATTTCCCTACGTTCACCCTCCATTTTATCACCTCCGCCTAACAACAACTCTGCGCACACTTTGTTGCTAAAAAGTACCTGAGACATTCACAAAACGAACAATCCTCAATCATCTATTTGATATATTTATCATCACAATCAAAAAAATTGCATTTAACTGTGAATAAAGCGGATTATTTGATGACTAAAATATTCAACCACATATAATACCAACACTAGGCATTTCATTGGTATAATGGAGTTTGCCAACCCTAAAGTAGAGGCGCGCTGCCTAAAAGTATCCGAGTGGAGGGTGATTCCTTTGATGCCGGAGAAAGGAGCCAGCGCCGAAGTGACTGTGACTATCAACCTCAGTCGCTGGGTCTGTGCCGAATAGGTACAGAACTGCCATAGGTTTTTACTATGGAGCGCTGCCAGAAGGGGTAACAAGTGATCGTTATTATGCTTCTTAGTTACTCGTCCTTTCGGTAGATCTCCACCTTATATGTTGTAGGTGAACTGAGATCATGAACCTTTTTGATTTTTCGGACTCTCTTTGGTCCGTACTGCCCGCTATGATAGCGGTCATCCTTGCTGTTTCCACGCGTCGTGTTTTGCTATCTCTCGGCACAGGTATCGCAGCTGGTGCATTAATGCTTAACCATTATTCGCCGCTAGACACCCTTCACTATTTAGTCGGCAAAGTCTTAGCCATCGTATGGAGTGACGGCACGGTAAACGGCGACAATGTAAATATGATTATTTTCATGTTATTGCTTGGTGCGCTGATTAGCTTAATGAGTGTTTCTGGCGCAACGCAAGCTTTTGCCGATTGGGCTTCGGTTCGCTGTAAAGACCGCCGCAGTGCTAAGTCGCTAACGGGTTTAATGGTGTTTGTTTTCTTTATTGATGATTTCTTCCATAGCCTTTCCGTTGGTGCTATTTGCCGCCCAGTAACAGACCGCTTCAAAATCTCCCGCGCTAAACTTGCTTACCTACTCGACTCTACTGCCGCTCCTGTTTGTGTTTTGATGCCTATTTCATCTTGGGGTGCTTATATCATCGCACTTGTCGGTGGCATTATGGTTGCACATAACGTAACAGACCAAAGCCCTATCGCTGCGTTTGTAGAAATGATGCCAATGAACTTATACGCCGTGTTCACCCTTGTTATGGTGATATGCGTTATTTTCTTCCAGTTAGACATTGGCCCAATGCGTAAGCACGAAGCAAGAGCTCTAGAAGGTCAGCTTTGGGACGAATCACAAGGTAAACCTGCAGGCCTAGACGTAGAAGTACCTGAAGATGCTAAAGGCGGCATGATTGATATGGTATTGCCTATCTTCACACTAACCGCTGCGACTGTTTTCTTTATGGTGCAATCTGGCGCTGAAGTACTTGCCGCAAATGGCCGCGCATTTAGCGTTATTGGTTCATTTGAAAATACCAATGTTGGTTCATCACTGGTTTACGGTGCGATTTGTAGTTTAGTGGTTTCAGTTGGTTTGGCACTACGCTTAAAAATGAGCGCAAGTACGTGGCTTAAAGCTGCACCTCAAGGTATCTCTGCGATGATGCCTGCCATTGTTATTTTATTCTTCGCTTGGACTATTGGTGCTGTTGTTCGCGACATGCAAACAGGTATTTACTTAGCGTCTATGGCTAATGGTAATTTACCTATCGAATTGTTACCGGCGCTGGTATTCGTTTTATCTTGTGCAATGGCGTTTGCGACAGGTACAAGTTGGGGTACGTTCGGTATCATGCTGCCACTCGCAGGTGATATTGCAGCAGCAAGTGACATTGCGATGCTACTACCTATGCTGTCTGCTGTACTAGCAGGTGCGGTATTTGGAGATCACAGTTCGCCAATCTCAAGTACCAGTATTCTGTCTGCAACAGGTGCAGGCTGCCACCATATGGATCATGTGCTGACTCAACTTCCATACGCCTGCTCTGTCGCGTTTGGCGCACTACTAGGCTACTTAGCAATTGGCTACACTCATTCTGCGTGGGCAGGTCTGGCCGTCAGTGGTATCTGGTTCTTAGGTTTCTGTATTTTTGCAATGCGCAAGGTACAACCTGCTATGGCAAGTGAACCTGTTACGAACTAAGCAAGTTACCCTCAACGCTATCCACGGTTGAAATAGAAGAGCAAAGCTATCATGGCTTTGCTCTTTTTTTATATCGACATTATGGCTCCCTCATCAATATCAACTCAAATAAGTCAGTGTGCAGTTTTCTGCTTAATCGATGTTACGTAGGAAAAGACACATAGAATAAAGCGTAGATTTTGTCGTTCGTTATTCGACTTACAAAATTTATAACCCGATTGTCAGGGGCGTGTTTTAACCAGCAAAAACGATAAATTACTTAGCTGGCTTAGTATCCCATTAAGCGTTACCTATCATAACTACGATAGATTCAATTATCCCTTCGAAGTCAGAAAGTCAGAAAGTCAGAAAGTCAGAAAGTCAGAAAGTCAGAAAGTCAGATTATCAAATCAGCAGCAACAAAAAATGCCAGTCAGCAAAACTGACTGGCATTCGATTTGTACTTGTCACTCGCTTCTATTGCTAGCTGCGTAGCTTCAATATTCCGAGAGCTAACTCTTAATCAATTACCGATTAAAGGTGCTCACCACGGCGTAGTGCATCGATACGTTTTTCTAGCGGTGGGTGTGTCATGAATAGCTCAGACAGTGACTTCTTACCGTTAATACCAAATGCCATCATAGAACCTTCAAGTTGTGGTTCTTGGCTCATTTTCAAACGCTCTAGCGCGGCAATCATCTTTTGTTTACCCACTAGGTGAGCCGAACCTGCATCTGCCTTAAATTCACGATGGCGGCTGTACCACATGGTCAAGATGCTCGCCAAGAAGCCGAACAATACTTCCATGATAGAAGAGACGATAAAGTAAGTCATGTAGCTACCACCCTCGCCTTCTTCATCGTTACTGTTCACGCCACTGATAGCACCAGCAACTAAACGAGAGACGAAAATAACAAAGGTATTCACTACACCTTGCATCAAGGTCATCGTCACCATATCGCCATTCGCTATATGGCTAATTTCGTGAGCTAGTACAGCTTCAGCTTCATCACGAGTCATGCTGTGCATCAAACCTGTTGATACCGCAACCAATGAATCATCGCGCTTTGCACCTGTCGCAAAAGCATTGATGTCAGCAGAGTCGTAAATCGCTACCGTTGGCATACCGATGCCCGCTTTTTGCGCTTGACGCGAAACGGTTTCAATTAGCCAATGTTCAGTTTCATTTCGAGGGTGTTCAATCACTGAACCGCCCACTGAACGCAACGCCATCTTCTTCGACATGAATAGAGAGAACAGCGAGCCACCAAAACCAAATAGTGCCGCCATAACAAGTAAGCCAGAAAGACTACCCGGCTGCATACCTGTGACAGCATAAACAATGTTCAAGACGACACTGAATACCAACATAACGGCAAGGTTGGTTGCCAAAAACAATGCAATACGCTTCATATTTGTAGTTTTCTCCAATAAAAGAAGCTTCAACAGCTTTATTGTTAATATGCCATTACAACTGTATACACACTGGATTGGTATATACGTAAAAAGCATTTAACGAGTTATCTATATAGTATGGTCGATCAAAGTGATTACAAGTGAAAGTAGCAAATTGTTACTTTTCGTTAGCTAGTATACATTTCCCTTCTAACCAATAACCGCTAGCCCATTGTATCGAAAGAGTTTTCTATACAACAATAGATATTAAGACTAAGTTACAAATTAACCTCACTAGCTGATTAAATGCTGAACAAAGTGTTTTTTTATTAGTATAAGACCTTAGTCGTATTGCATAGATCATGCTAGTTAGCTATTGTCGATAGCATATAGAACGAATGTCATATCTATCAAGGAGGAAAAATGGCAGATCAAGAGAATTACCAAGTTGCAATTGATATCCTTCGCTGCCATCTGGGCATGACTGCAGATGAAGCGCACAAAGAACTTGGTTTAGATCAGTCAGGCACGCAACAGCTATCTTCAACACAAGAAGCACTTATTGGTTTAACACAAGACTAAAATCTGTTCTTCAACGTTATAGCTTGCTCAGATGAATCCCCTGTCACTCGCGGGGGATTTTTGTATCAGACCTTCCTCACCTTAATCTATGCCTTTACTCTGCGCTTGACCTAATAGTAATCCGACCCAAACTATCGTCACCTATCACAACATTTTCACGCATTCCAAAAAGTGTCGGAAATATTCAATCAGTCTTACGCACTCTTCACTATCATCACCTTGTAATATCCATTCCATCGATTAGCTAGTCAGACATTGCGCAGGAAAAGCAAGAATGATTTGATAATCAATGAGCTTGGTATAATTCCAATTATAAGGTTTACAACATTGTCTACTCTATCTCTTAAAAAAGGCCAGCCTGTTGCGTTAACGTCAACGCTGAATATGTCATTAATTACCCAAAGCGACTTACCTGACATTATCGATATGCTTGGGAATCCAGCGGTAAACGAATACCTATTTTTTGCCCCTGCGCCCGTTGAAATTTATGAAGGTTTCTTTGGTCCAATTATAGAAAACACCGAAAGTGCAATAGCTGCAGGTGAATGGCCAGAACAACTCACCGTCGTTATTCGTAACACGAAAGGCACATACATGGGTATGGCAGGACTACCGTCGGTGATGTTCTTAGAAGGCAATTTTGAAGTTGGTTACCAGCTAGCAGAGCATGCTTGGGGACAAGGCATTGCCACTCAAGCCGCACAATACTTAACAGCACTTGCATTTAACGAGCTTAGCGCTCACAAAGTAACAGCTGACTGTTATGCCAGTAATGTAGGCTCGTACAAAACGTTAGAGAAATGCGGGTTCAAACGCGAAGGTTGTCAGAGCGATTACTACAAAGTTGGAAATGGCTTTGTTGACCGCCTGCATTACGGTATGACCAAAGCTGATTTTATTGCTAAAAACTAACAACGTAAAAGCCTAACAAATATCGTTCACATCATTACGCTTTCGTGATGATGTGGCTCTATTTCCCACCCAATTCACGATCTTCTATGCTTGTCACCTCACCATCAATAAATTAGTTCGACTATTAGTATTGACCTGTCTATAGCTTTACAGTTTACAGTACCTTGATTCAAACAATCGTGTGGAGATAAACAGTGTATCGAATTTCAGAACTCGCAGAACTAGTGGGCTTATCACGCACTGCTCTACTCTATTACGAGAAACAACAACTGATTAAAGGTCATCGCCTCAACAACGGCTATCGCGTGTACAGCGATAAAGATTTACAGCGGATCCGCCTTATTCAACAACTGCAATCTGGTGGGTTAACACTCAAAGAATGCAAAGCGTGCTTAGAAGCAAAAGTGGATCGTCAGCTGCTTAAAAATCGCTTACAAGAATTGGATAGAGAGATTGCGCAAAAGCAGCAGTCTCGTCAATTACTCGCCGCGTTACTGGGTGAAGGTGACCTAAAAGCATGGCATGAGAACGTCGATAAAGTCGCGCCTGATGCACACTTAGACTGGTTAATTAAGCAAGGTTTTACTGAAAAAGAAGCTTTGCGATTGAAATGGTTATCAAAAGACATGAACGAACACGACACTTACATGGCCGACTTTATGAAGGTCTTTGAAACCCTTGAACGCTGGGGGCCTGGCAACGACAGTGAAACGCTTCAAGCGTTATCTATATTACCTGAACAGCCTAAAAAAATTCTTGAAATCGGTTGTGGCAAAGGGCTAGCCACCACCGTATTGGCAAATAATACAGATGCATCAATTACTGTTGTTGATAATGAAGATTCTGCGTTAGAGAAGCTTTCAGAGCGTTTCAAGGCAATGGACTTAGTATCTAGACTAACCACAGTTTCAGCCAGCATGACAGAGCTTCCCTTTGCTCCTGCAAGCTTTGACTTAATTTGGGCTGAGGGGAGCGCGTATATTATGGGTACGACCAATGCTCTTTCTCAATGGAAACCACTGCTTATCGATAATGGGTTCATGATGCTCAGTGACTTAGTCTGGTTAACCGATACACCTAATGAAGAAGCGATCAATTTCTGGCAGAAAGAATACCCAGATATGCAGCCAATAGCGACTCGATTAGCACAAATCAATACCGCAGGTTTTGACGTCATCGAGCACTTCACACTCAGTAAAAAAGCATGGCAAAACTACTATGAACCGCTCAAGGCTCGTGTGGAAGCACTTAGAGATGAAATGCCTGGTTCTGTCGCGCTTGAAGATATTAGTAAAGAAAATAACATCTACACCAATTACCTTGGCCAATTTGGCTACCAGATGTTTATATTAAGAAAGCGACGCTAATTATTTTGCCTATTCACATCATTTCAATACTGTCATGGTGTGAGTTCCCCCTCTAACAAACTCAAACAATTTCGCTTATATTCTGAATAAAGCAATCAACTCACTGTTTCCCTGCATCGACGTTTTAAGCCTGTTTCAATTTACAGTTTCCGTTATATTTACTGCACAACAGAACAACACCTAGCCGTTTGCGCGACTGGGTATCAAAGTACGAGAAAACAAATGAAGCTAGATGCCATCCTTTGGGATTATGACGGAACACTCGTAAACTCAGTACCCAAAAATATAGATATTACTAAACACATTTTATCCATTGTTGCGCCCCACCTAACGGGAGACAACCTGCCAGAATGCCTACAAAGTGAAGTTGCCTATCATCAAGTAAACCATGCGGCTAAAAACTGGCAAGATCTGTATGTTCGTTATTACGGTATGACTGAATCTGAAATGTTAGTGGCAGGTTCGTTATGGTCGGAGCATCAACTGAGCAACACGACGCCAGTTCAACTGTTCTCTGACGTAGACAGTACTATCAAAGATTTAGCCTCGATCCCGCATGGTATCTGTTCGCAAAATGCCTCAAACAACATCGTTAATGTATTGAATACAGCGCAAGTCGACTCTTACTTTAAAGCCGTTATTGGCTACGATGATGTGTCTAGTACAGGGCAAAAACCATCACCAGAAAGTGGCTTGCTGTGTTTGAACCAGCTATTCGATAACCCTGAAAGCAAAACCATTATGTATATTGGCGACCATGAAGCTGATGTGCAGTTTGCCAGGAATATACATACTGCATTGGGCGAAAACGCGCGCGTTATTGCTGTTGCCGTAACCTACAGTGGTGCAACACCTGAACGTTGGGCTACTCAACCAGATTTCATTATTCACACGCCAACGGAATTAACCGCTCTTTGTGAACAGTATTCATTATAGCTACCGCTATTTACAATCTTCTCTGAATATACAAGAGCGCAGCGGCCAATTTTAGTTGACCACTACAGTGGCTGCTGAATATGAACGAATACTGATTAAAGCCCCTTGTTTATCATAAGTGGGGGGATATTGAGGTATTATTTTTGCTGTAAACTTCGCGCTAAATCTTTCCGATAATCGTCATAAGAAGCGTAGCCATATAGTCGCCACATATCTGTGCTTTTTAACCCATACCGATACACACACTCTGCAAGCCATTGTTGACGATTAATCGCGATAAGCTGTTCTATTTTTTGTTTAAGTAATGTCATCTTAGTTCTCCAATGTGGTGGACATTGAAAGTATATGGACCTCAACTCACAGTAAGAGTATTCAACGAGCAAATGGCAGTACTTTTCGCGCAATAAGAACATTCAAGATCTATTTTAGGTATAATTTAAATACTAAAAAATCACCAAGCAAACATGAGTGATACAAAGTAATGAAGACTAAGCGATGAAGGGATACCTTGAAAAAGTGCCGCAACGAATTGGTGCCTCTTGGCGATACCGAAAGATCGTTGAAGGCAGTAAAAGCTATGGTTGGCACAGACACAAAGAGTACGAACTCGCCATTCATCGTCATTTTTCGGGTAGCTGCTTTGTCGGCCACCACCAAAGTGAGATTAACCATAATCACATGGTACTTATCGGCCCAGATCTCCCTCATGCGATTTATTCCAACGCCGATGGGGAGCATACTCAGTGTGAGACGCATGTTATTTGGTTTCGTAAAGAATGGGTTCATCAACTCATCGCTTGTTGCCACGAGCTAGAACCATTAAAACGGTTACTCTCAAATGCTAGCCACGGCATACAGTTTTCGACAGATACAACAGAGCGCGCAACACAATTGTTGGGAGGTGTAATTGAAATGCCTCCTCACCAACAACTCACCACACTATTTTCATTGTTCTCACTACTGCTTGAAGATAAACAAGCACAGCAGCTCATTAACCTTGTGGCACCCGTTGATGAAGATGAAAGAATAAGTGAGCGTATTGGTAGAGCAGAGGCATTTTTGATGCAAAACTTTGCAAATGACATCGCCGTTAACGATCTGGCTGAACATTTATATATCAGTGAGAGTAGCGTTCGAAGGTTGTATCAAAAGCACTACAAGGAAAGCTTCAGCCAACACTTAAAGAAGATCAGGCTCAATGTCGCCTGCGATCTACTGATGAATACCAGTTTACCGATAAATATCATTATCCAAAAAGTAGGCTACGATAACCAAGCAAATTTTAACCGTCAGTTCAAAGCATACAAGCATGTTACGCCGACGGCTTATCGGGCGGCGATGAAAAGAAGTTAATGATCTAACGTAATTCAATCCAACGTTAATCACCGTGAACATGTCCCACTATCACAACGCGATTTACCGGTTAACCAATATGAAAATCGGTATCTGTTTCTAGCAAAGTACAGGTAAAAACGATCGGCTAGTGGCTTAATGAGAGGCCAACGTAACGGTGCGTATAACCAGCCTCGCCCAACGAGTTGCCACGCACGGTGTGTGACATCTAACCCTAGTAATAACTGCCCTTTATCATCTAGCGCATGTAGTACTGTATTAGCAGCATTCGCATCTATTTGTGGGTAAGCACTGAAGGCGTCACTGTAGATATCCACGGTTTGAATGAAATGCTGTTTGTCTCTTGCCGCTAAAGCCGCCATTTCTTTTGAACAAAGCGGGCATGTGCCATCATAAAATACAGTTAGTTTGGTCATTACAAATTTCGTCGCTATGAGTAACCTGTACCCTAGTGTACGCGGTTAAACACCTTTAGATCATCAGCTCGATTAATTCCACGCAAAAAAAAGGCCCCGAACTCATCACTGAACGGGGCAAGACAACTCTGGAAATGAAATTTAATTAGCTTTTCTGAAACCGTATTTCAATCTGGACAGCGGTCGGTAATCCGTGTCCAGACTGCAATATCGGTCTATCGGCGCCTCTGTTTCTGGCTTAGTTCAACAGCACGAAGTTGTGCCATTGCTTTTGCCAAATCCATTTGCGCCTGTGCGAAGTTCACATCGTTAGCATGCTTAACAATGTTCTCTTCTGCTGCACGGCGTGCCTCGTCCGCGCGGGCTTTGTTGATATCCTTCCCGTGCATAGCTGTATCAGCCAACACGGTTACTACTGAAGGTTGTACTTCAACAATCCCACCCGAGATATAAAGGATTTCTTCAGGATCCTTTAGACCGGTAACGAAACTCGCCACACCTGGTTTGATCCCACTCAGCAAAGGAGAGTGGCCCGGGCGAATACCTAACTCACCATCGAACCCTGCAATCGCCAGCGCATGGGCTGGACCAGAAAACAGTGGGCCTTCGGCACTCACAATGTTGAGCTGGAACGTATTGTTAGTAACGCCAATTGCCATAACTTCCTCTCTATACTTGCTTCGCTTTTTCAATTACTTGATCGATACTGCCGCAGTACAGGAATGCCTGCTCCGGAATATCGTCATACTCGCCGCTTAGCAGCCCTTTGAAGCCTTCGATAGTTTCTTTAAGAGAAACGAACACCCCAGTCTGACCTGTAAACACTTCAGCAACGTGGTAAGGCTGAGTTAAGAAACGTTCAATTTTACGAGCACGAGAAACGGTTTGTTTATCTTCTTCAGACAATTCGTCCATCCCTAGAATGGCGATAATATCTTTGAGCTCTTTGTAACGTTGCAATACAGTTTGTACACCACGAGCAACTTGATAATGCTCCTGACCTACAATCAGCGGATCAAGCTGACGTGAGGTAGAATCCAGCGGGTCAATCGCAGGGTATAAACCAAGCGCCGCAATGTTACGTGACAGTACAACCGTGGCATCTAAGTGCGCGAAGGTGGTTGCTGGTGATGGATCCGTTAAGTCATCCGCAGGTACATATACCGCTTGGATCGAGGTGATCGAACCTTTCTTAGTCGAAGTGATACGCTCTTGCAGTACACCCATCTCTTCAGCCAACGTAGGTTGGTAACCTACCGCTGATGGCATACGACCTAACAGTGCCGATACTTCTGTACCCGCCAAGGTGTAACGATAAATGTTATCGATAAACAACAACACATCACGGCCTTCATCACGAAAACGTTCAGCGATGGTCAAACCCGTTAAAGCAACACGTAGGCGGTTACCTGGAGGCTCGTTCATTTGGCCGTAAACCATGGCTACTTTGTCGAGTACGCCAGCCTCTTTCATCTCGTAATAGAAGTCGTTACCTTCACGGGTACGCTCCCCTACACCAGTGAACACAGACAAACCTGAGTGTGCTTTTGCGATGTTGTTGATAAGCTCCATCATGTTGACGGTTTTACCCACACCCGCACCACCGAATAGGCCGATCTTACCGCCTTTCGCAAACGGACAGATCAAGTCGATAACTTTCACGCCGGTTTCAAGCAGTTCAGCGCTATTGGCCTGATCTTCATACGAAGGCGCGTCACGGTGAATGGCGTAAGTCACTTCTTCGCCTATCTCACCGCATTCATCAATCGGTGTGCCTAGCACGTTCATGATTCGCCCTAACGTTGCTTCACCAACTGGAACCGAGATTGGTGAACCACTGTTTTCAACAGTTAAGCCACGACGCAAACCGTCTGATGAACCCATTGCAATACAACGTACAACACCACTACCAATTTGCTGCTGGACTTCCAGCACTAGCGAGGCGTGATCGCCATCAATAATATTCAGCGCATCGTACACACGTGGTACGCTGCTTTGGCTAAACTCTACGTCAACGACCGCGCCGATGACTTTAACAATTTTTCCCGTACTCATTTGTTATCCTCGGAAATTCATTTATACCAATCGGGGTAAGTAAGTGTTCAGACTCTTACTTAGTTAGCTTGGTATTACACGGCCTGGGCACCAGACACTATCTCACTCAACTCTTGAGTGATCGCTGCCTGTCGAGCTTTGTTGTATACCAACTGAAGATCATTAATCAGGGCGCCTGCGTTATCGGTGGCCGCTTTCATTGCGACCATTCGAGCAGCTTGCTCACACGCACAACTTTCTACTGTTCCCTGATAGACCTGCGATTCGATATAACGCAGCATTAATTCATCCAGTAACGCCTTGGGATCTTGTTCATAGATATAGTCCCAGCGACCTGCCGACTTTTTACTATCCGCATTATCGGCTTGTGCCAACTCAGGCCGAGGCAGTAACTGTACAACCTGCGGCTTTTGCACCATGGTGTTGACGAATTCGTTGTACACCAGATGTAAGCGATCAATTCTGCCTTCATCGTAATGTTCCAGCATGGCTTTTACTGGACCAAGTACATCTTCCAACTTAGGCTTGTCACCCAGACCCGAGGTCTGAGCAACAACATTGCCGATGCGGTGGAAGAAAGAGATGGCTTTTGAGCCAATCAAAGAAGTATCAACTTCTACCCCTTTCTCTCGCCATTGCTGCATCTCGACTAGTACTTTTTTAAACAGGTTGTTATTCAAACCACCACACAATCCTCGATCAGAAGAAATAATGATGTATGCGACCCGCTTAATCTCGCGTTCTTCAAGATATGGATGCTTGTACTCCAGCGAGCCAGAAACAACATGGCTGATCACCTTACGCATGTTGTCTGCATAAGGGCGCGTCAGCACCATATTGTCTTGCACCTTACGCATTTTGCTCGCGGCAACCATTTCCATCGCACTAGTGATCTTCTGAGTGTTCTGAACACTACCGATCTTGGTGCGAATTTCTTTTGCGTTTGCCATTTTTCGCTCCTGTCTACCTTGTTGCTACACCGCCGAGTGGCTTACCCTGACGATCAAAACGACTGGGTATCCATGAAGGTCTTCAACAGGTTATGCAGACTGGCTTCAATCTCATCGTTATAGTTACCTGATGCATTAATTGAAGTAAGTAACTCAGCTTGAGTGCTCTTAGCAAAAGCCATTAGCTCTTCTTCAAACTCACCAACCTTCGCCAATGAAATACCATTGAGATAGCCTTTTTCGGCAGCAAAGATGGCTAGTGCCTGCTCAGCAACTGACATTGGTGAATACTGCTTTTGCTTCATCAGTTCTGTCACTTTCTCACCGTGATCCAACTGCTTGCGGGTTGCATCATCCAAATCGGATGAGAACTGGGCAAAGGCAGCCAATTCACGATATTGCGCTAGCGCGGTACGGATACCACCAGACAATTTCTTGATGATCTTGGTTTGAGCAGCACCACCTACGCGAGATACAGAGATACCTGGGTCAACCGCTGGGCGTAAGCCTGCATTGAACAAGTGCGTCTGTAGGAAGATCTGACCATCAGTGATGGAGATAACGTTAGTTGGAACGAATGCAGATACGTCACCAGCTTGCGTTTCGATGATTGGCAACGCGGTTAATGACCCCGTCTGTCCAGTGACTTCACCATTAGTGAAATGAGTAACATAGTCTGCGTTAACACGAGCTGCACGTTCTAGCAAACGAGAGTGAAGGTAGAACACATCACCAGGAAAGGCTTCACGGCCAGGTGGACGCTTAAGCAATAGTGAAATTTGACGGTAAGCAACAGCCTGTTTAGACAAGTCATCGTAAACAATAAGCGCATCTTCACCGCGGTCACGGAAATACTCACCCATCGTACAACCAGCATACGGCGCAAGATATTGCAGTGCAGCGGCTTCTGATGCGGATGCCACTACAACAATAGTATTTTGTAATGCATCATTTTCTTCAAGCTTACGTACAACGTTGGCAATGGTTGATGCCTTCTGGCCAATAGCAACATAAACCGAGTAGATACCAGAATCTTTCTGGTTAATGATGGCATCAATCGCCATCGCTGTTTTACCTGTTTGGCGGTCACCGATGATCAATTCACGCTGACCACGGCCAATAGGCACCATGGAGTCAACTGCTTTGTAGCCCGTCTGAATTGGTTGATCAACCGACTTACGATCGATTACACCAGGAGCAATAATTTCTACCGGAGCAAAACCGTCGCTTTCAATCGCGCCTTTGCCATCGATTGGTTGACCTAGCGTATTCACAACTCGGCCAAGTAACCCCTTGCCGACAGGTACTTCAAGAATACGGCCTGTACCTTTTACTGTCATGCCTTCTGCAAGATCAGCGTAAGGGCCCATAACAACAGCACCGACAGAATGGCGCTCAAGGTTTAATGCAAGGGCATAACGGCCACCCGGTAATTCGATCATCTCACCTTGCATTACATCCGCAAGGCCATTAATAGTGATGATACCGTCGCTGACAGAGATAATTGTGCCTTCGTTACGTGCCTGACTGGCTACGTTAAAGGTGGCGATCCGTTGTCTTATTAGATCGCTGATTTCATTTGAATTTAATTGCATATCTAGTACCTAATTACACCTCTAGGCGGATCGCAAGTCGATCAATAGCGCTTTTCAGCGAGCCATCAATCACCAGTTCACCAGCAGTGATCTTAATTCCCCCAACCAGCGATTTATCAACCTGGCAAGTCAGAGAAACGGTGCGGTTCAACTTCCGCTCCAGAGCTTGGCTCAAGCTATTTGCTTGCTGCTCATCCAATGGTTCAGCCGTAACAACACAAGCCTCGACAGTGCGTTCAAAATCAGACTTGAACGTCTGGTAAAGCTCAGTAACCTGAGGCAATACCGCTAACCTGCCATTTTCTGCCATTAGCTTGACCAAATTCTGCCCGTGCTCGTCAATGAGACCATCGCAGATAGCCAGAAAAGACTGGTTAAATGCATCGTGAGCATCCGGGCCAAGCATATCGAGTGCTTCAATCTGGCTGGCAACAATTGGCGCTTCGGCGACTTCTTTCATCACCACCAGCATATTTTCCCAAGCTTCTAGTTGATCCGCATCGCGAGCATAATCAAACGCTGCTTTTGCGTAGGGGTAAGCAATGGTTTGTGAATCAGACATTCTTAGCCCCTTATTACAGATCGGTAATGATCTTATTGACCAATGCTCGGTTAGTGTCTGTGTCTAGCTGACGGTTAATCAGCTTCTCTGCACTTTCAATCACCAAGGCTGTCATTTCGTGGCGAAGTTCTTCGCGAATACGATTACGCTCACTTTCCAGCTCAGTTTGCCCAGCGGCAATAATGCGTGCTTTTTCTTGCTCCGCTTCGAGCTTGGCATCTTCGATGATCTGCGTACGACGTTTATTACCTTGTTCAACTAAACTACTGACTTGCTGTTTGGCATCATCAAGTAATTTGGCACCATTGGCTTTTGCCATTTGCAGCTCTTTCGCCGCATACTCGGTATGAGACAGCCCTTCGGCGATAACTCGCTGGCGCTCATCAAGTAATGCAGTCAAAGGAGGCCAAACATATTTCATACAAAGCCAGACAAAAATCACGAATGACAGTGCCTGTCCTAGCATGGTGGCATTTAAGTTCATTCCATCCTCACTTTTTGGTAACCCAATGTTGTTTAAAAGAGTGGTTGAATGACTTATGCCACAGCAAAGATGATGTACAGACCGATACCTACACCGATCATTGGTACCGCATCCACCAGACCCATCATGATGAAGAACTGAGTACGTAGCATTGGGGTCAAATCAGGTTGACGTGCCACACCTTCAAGATATTTACCGGCCAAGTTACCGATACCGCTTGCTGCACCCGCAGCACCTAAACCAATAAGCAGTGCACCCGCAACGTAAAGAACCGCACTAACAATATCCATGAATAACTCCGAATCTAATTGTGAAAAAATGAAACTAAAGAAAATAAAATCAATGTTGCTCTTCTACTGCCATTCCCAGGTAAACAATTGTCAGTACCATGAAAATGAAAGCCTGCAAGAACACGATTAAGATGTGGAACAGTGCCCACGGCACACTCAGTGCCCATTGCATCCACCAAGGCATTAATGCGATAAGAATAAAAATCATCTCACCTGCATACATATTTCCAAACAGCCGTAAACCAAGTGAAATAGGTTTGGAGATCAGTGTTACTAATTCCAAAATAAAGTTCACTGGATACAACAGTGGATGAGCAAAAGGTTGTGTTGTTAGTTCTTTAATAAACCCAACTAACCCTTTATTTTTAAGCGTATATCCAATAATAAGAATGAATACACCAAGCGCCATCGACACAGGAACATTTATATCAGCTGATGGTAGGTCTCTGAAATGCTCAAACCCAAGAATACGTGCAATCATTGGCACAAAATCCACAGGGAGCAAATCAATAGCATTCATTAAGAATACCCATACAAATATGGTTAATGAAAGAGGACCTATTAATTTATCTTCTGTTTTAAATATTTCTTTTACTAGGTTATTAACAAATTCAAATGTGATTTCAATAAAACATTGCAGCCTACCTGGAACACCACTTGTTCCTTTAGTTGCAACATACCTAAACACACCAATAAAAGTTAAACCTAACACCCAAACCATGAACATGGAGTCTAAGTTAATACTCCAGAATCCTTCGCCTGCCGTGAGAAATGTCAGATGGTGCTCAATATATTCATGAGCAGAAGTAACTATTTCCACCTTACGTCATCCTAAATTGAGGTTTGTTAAGTATAGGGGTTAAACAACTTCCCATATAAGTCAGAGAGTAAGCGATAAGCATTACTATCTCATTGATTTCTATAAACCTAGAGACCAACAACATCAATACAGCGGTGTACGTCAATTTAATCGACTCATTAAACCATGCTAGCTCACTGATGTGACTTCTGTTATTACGCTTAACTTTTACTGCAACAGCAAGCAAACCTAATAAAGAGGGAACAACAGCAACAGCAACGCCAATTAATGCTGACTCAACACTCAGGGAATCTCCCGACACTATTTGATATAAAATCACAGCGGCACCAACAATTGATTGTGCTAGCAATAATGACTTCACAACAGAAATAATATCTGAACCCGGGGAGTAGCTTTCCATAGATATATCCTCTTACGTTAATTAATATTTAGCTAACCACCTCCCAAATATCATCAGATATAAAATAACCGACGCAATAATAAATAAAACCCAAAGTGTTTTTTTAAACTAACACAAAGATTTTAAATGTCACACAATTTTATTAATGATTTTAATATTATTAAACTTCCAAACATAAAACACATTACATTTGAAATCATCCAAACATATATTCAATTACAACACTTGCACTGAGATATTCTTTATTTAAGGTGTTTTGTTATTTATTGGGAAAATAAATATTTTAGAGTTTCGCTTTAATTCGGCGATTGAATCTACGCTTCACCAAAGATGATTAAAATCACAATTTTTGCAATCATTGATTTTCATTTTTGGTGGTTGATTGTGTCATCAGTTAGTAGGACTATGCATTAATAGACTGAATAGTTATTCTATAAATACGTGTAGTGAAAATATAATAACCTTTAATAATCAATACCTTCCTTTAGGAACGTAGCTTTGCCTACCTAATTAGAAGTAGTTGACTGGTAGGCCGAATAGACAAAGACGAAGATACAGAAATGAAAAAGACCACAGCAATGTTCGTTGAACAAGCACGGGCTTTTCATAACGGAAAATACGGTTATGAAAATTTCGTGTATACCAACGCCAAAGCCAAAAGCCTGATAACATGCCCAATACATGGCGACTTTGAACAGCGAGCTGATGCTCACCTCGCGGGCAGAGGTTGCCCTAAATGTTCAGGCAAAGAAAAACAAACAATCAAAGAGTTTGTGATAAAAGCCAAAGCAGTACATAAAGACAAATACGATTACAGTAAATTTGTCTATCGTGGTTCACTTGAGAAAAGTACCATTATTTGTCCACACCATGGTGAATTTGAACAGCGCCCTAATTCGCATTTAGCGGGCAAAGGCTGTCCAAGTTGCTCGCGTTCTACGCCTTTAACGCAAGCGCAGTTCATTGAGCGTGCTTACGCTATTCATCATGGCAAATATCATTATGATCGCTTCGTCTATGCAGGAGCATTAACAAAAGCGACCATTACTTGCCCATTGCACGGTCCTTTTGAGCAGCGGCCCGATACACACTTACGTGGCGCTGGCTGTCCTGCCTGTGCAAAAAACAATCGTACAAAAACCACGTCAGATTTCATTAGCCAAGCACTACGATTACATAATAAACGTTATAGCTACGAGAATTTCGTGTATGTAAACGCGAGAACAAAGGGGAAAGTGACCTGTGCGCTACACGGTACATTCGAACAGCTTCCCTTTAATCACTTGGCAGGTAACGGTTGCCCCCAATGTGCTGCGCAAAGTCGCCCTAGCTTCACTGGTAGTCGGTTACAGCCATTCTTCTTGTGGTTGCTAAAACCTTTATTGACCCACACGCCCCACTTTCACACTTTATTCTTGCATCACCCTGTATTTCATCACGCTTTAGTCAGGTTGATTTAGACCACGCACAAAAAAGCCGACTTAATGTCGGCTTTTTAATGTCTATCTACTTACTGTGAGTAACACCCTGCAATTCATGCAGAACGTATTCGGTAAGTTATAGTCCTAGCGGTGCTAAGTTGATGTACTTAGACAAATCACGCTTTTTAATACTCGGCATGTATGGGATTTCGCCTAGTTTAGGTGCGCCTAGGTTCTCTTCCATCATACGAATGATTTCTGCGTAATTCTCTGTACCCGGGTTAATACGGTTAGCTACCCAACCAACAAGCTCTAAGCCGTCGTTACGGATTGCTTCTGCCGTTAGAATTGCATGGCTCATACAACCAAGCTTCACGCCAATAACCAAAATAACAGGTAACTTCTCTTGCTTTACCCAGCTAGAAAGATAATCGGTACGTGAAACAGGGACACGCCAACCACCTGCACCTTCAACTAATACCGCTTCAGACTTCGCTTTTAGGGCTTCGAGGCCAGCAGAAATCACTGGGAATTCAATCACACGGTTTTCTTGCTCTGCTGCTAAGTGTGGTGACACCGCCGCTTCAAAAGCATAAGGGTTAACTTCGTCGTACTCAAGCTCAACAACAGAGGCTTCTTGAATGTACAACGCATCAGAATTACGCATGCCTTCATCTGTTTTTTTACTGTCTGACGCTACTGGCTTGTAGCCTGCCATCTTAATATTCGCGCTAGCCGCAGCTTGTAGAATTGCGCGCGTGGCAACCGTTTTACCGACTTCGGTATCGGTCCCTGTTACAAAGAAAGCGTTAGTCATTAATTATTACTCCAAAACAGACTTGATAGGTTGCTGGCAGTTGGCCTTTCTCATCTCTAAACTCATCGTAAGCGCGTTCTAAAGCCTGAATTGTCCTGCGACTAGCTAAGCCTGCTTTGCGCTCTCGCTGCAGATGCGTCGCCCCTATCCCTTTCAGGTCTTTCATGAGTTCAACTGCCGTATTGTATTTCACTGTAATCGGAAGGAATTCTAGGGTATCGATTTCCCCACCCGCTTGCGCCAGCGCAAGTTTTACCGCCTTTTGCGAAAGAAAGTGGTTCACATGTTGATATTGATCAACCTGCTGCCACGCATAACGAAGCTCATACAATGAATTTTCTGCCAATGTAGTGAATAAAATACAACCGCCGGGTTTGACCACACGTCGTAGCTCTTTTAAAGGTATTGATAAATCTGAGCACCACTGTAACGCCAAAGAGGTATATGCAACATCAAATCTACTATCGGGAAAAGGTAGGTTTTCTGCGTCCCCCTGTTGATAAGTAATTTGGTTACCACAACGCTGTTTAGCCTGTTCAAGCATTTGTAACGACAGATCTGTCGCACAAACATCAAAGCCACGATTGGCGAGTTGCTCTGAGAAATACCCAGTGCCACACCCAATATCGAGTAATTTACTCCCCACAGGCATTAATGTAGGGAGTCTTTCTATGAGTTGATGGCCGACGAGTCGCTGAAAAGCGGCGGATTTATCATAATTCGCAGCCGCTTTACCAAAGGCCGCCGCGATAGCCTCTTTATCAGCATACTGATTGTGTTCTAACTGGCTGGCTGACTCTGGGGAATTAATAGCTAGCACCGCTTTTGCAACATCAGTCATACATCACCTCATTGATTGTTGTTGCTAGGTATTTAACATCTTCGGTGCTATGGCTAGCCGTTAATGTAATGCGTAATCTCGCGCTGTTCAGCGGTACTGTTGGTGGGCGAATTGCACTTACCCAACACCCTCTTTGATTCAACGCTTGAGAAAGCTGCATTGCTTTTTCACTGCTACCGACAAGCAAAGGTTTAATTGGCGACTGGGTATTATTAAAAGCGATAGCATCATCAAGCACATGTTCAAATTCTGCGCTTAATTGCGCCAGTTTTTCGCGTCGCCATTCATCTTGTTGAATGAGTTCACATGCGGTTAAAAGTGCATAAGCTTGCGCGGGAGGCATAGCTGTTGAATAGATAAAATGGCGCGCAAACTGTACAAAGTACTCAGCCGTTTGTTCATTGCATAATACCGCTGCACCTTGTAAACCAAAGGCTTTACCGAAAGTAACAATAAGGATGTCGGCTTTAATGTTGGCAAAATCGCAGCTTCCGCGGCCTCTCTCTCCCAATACACCACAACCGTGTGCATCATCCACCATTAGCCATGAGGAAGACGACTGCGTTGCTTTTGATATATCAGATAGGGGAGCAAGATCGCCATCCATACTGAATACACCTTCCGTTACCACCAAAGATGCTTGATCTGCTTGTTGAGTGAGTAACTGACGTAAATGCGCGACGTCATTGTGCTTAAAACGCTTCATATTGGCAGGCGATAACATGCCCGCTTCTATTAGTGATGCATGGTTAAGTTTATCTTGCAGCAAGCTATGGGTTTTATTTAGCAAGGTAAACAGCACAGCTTGATTAGCACCAAAGCCACTGTTAAACAGTAACGCTCTGTCATAACCTAACCATTGTGCGAGCTGTTGTTCTAATTGCTGATGGGGTTTATTAAAGCCAGTGACAAGTGGCGATGCCCCACTACCCGCACCATAACGTTGCAACCCTTGTTGCCACGCTTGCAATATACGCGGCTCTTGCGCTAAACCAAGGTAATCGTTTGATGAAAAGTTCAGTAACGTTTTTCCTTGGTGATTCACCTGCTGCGCTGCACGTTCAAGGCACACACGCTGGCGGTATAAGCCCTGTTGTTGGCGCCCTGCCAGCGCTTGTGTGATGTGTTCGTTAAACAGTTGCATCGTAAAACAAATCATCTTTACTTGGACGCGAAGCCACACGCTCTGCCACACGATCAAGCAATTCATGCTCTTGGATTTGATCCGGTTTTGCTGCTTGCTCTTGGCTGTTAATACCTAATTTTGCAAACAACTGCATGTCTTTGTCTTCACCTGGGTTCGGCGTAGTAAGCAGTTTACAACCATAAAAAACCGAGTTAGCACCCGCCATAAAGCACAGCGTTTGCATTTGCTCATTCATGTCTTCACGCCCAGCTGAAAGGCGAACTGCAGATTCAGGCATAATGATACGTGCAACAGCGACAATACGAACAAAGTCGAATGGATCTACGTCATCCACGTTTTCAAGCGGTGTCCCCTTCACTTTCACCAACATGTTAATTGGTACACTTTCAGGGTGAGTCGGTAAGTTCGCTAGTTCAACTAGCAGTGCAGCACGGTCTCGTGAGCTTTCACCCATGCCAATGATGCCGCCCGAACAGATTTTCATACCTGAATCACGCACATGACCAAGTGTATCTAAACGATCTTGGTAAGTACGGGTAGTAATAATGCTGCCGTAATATTCAGGTGATGTATCAAGATTATGGTTGTAGTAATCCAAACCCGCATCAGCCAACACATTGGCTTGATCGCCCGTGATCATGCCCAGTGTCATACAGGTTTCTAACCCCATATCCTTTACCCCACGGATCATATCCAACAGGTAAGGCATATCGCGCTCTTTCGGGTTTTTCCACGCTGCCCCCATACAGAAGCGAGTAGCACCAGACACTTTTGCTTTATTTGCAGCCTCAAGTACTTGTTCTACTTCCAGCAAGCGTTCACGCTCTACATCAGTGCGGTAGTGTGCACTCTGCGGGCAGTATTTACAGTCTTCAGGGCAAGCACCTGTTTTGATCGACAGCAAGGTACTAACCTGAACTTTATTTGGTTCGTGATATTGGCGGTGTATCTGCTGCGCTTCAAACACTAGATCCATAAATGGCTTATCAAATAAAGCTTGAACTTCCGCGACGGTCCAGTCGTGTCTTACTTCCACGTGTATAACCCCTTTCTTTAGCAATTGGGTACGATTTTTTACGTACCATTTTGCACAATCGACATGCTTAACTGCTTGTTATTATTCTGATACCAGCTCTAGTGACTGACATAACAAACGCGCCAGTAAATCTATTTCTATGAATAATTTTACTTACTGTAATGCTTGGCTAGTCTACGTAGACTTAGTAGACTGTCAACTAACAACAAACACCAAGGTTTACATCTGTGCAAGAATTAACCAATAAAATAGATTTAGAATTTGATCAACAGCACATCTGGCACCCCTACACCTCCACGCTAAACCCTCTTCCTTGTTACCCTGTCACAGGTGCAAATGGTGTTTATCTGGAATTAGAGGATGGTAGGCAGATTATTGATGGGATGTCTTCGTGGTGGTCAACCATACATGGCTATAACCATTCGGTTCTGAATGGCGCTGCAAAAGCACAAATTGATAAAATGTCGCATGTGATGTTTGGCGGGATCACCCACCAGCCAGCAGTAGATCTGTGCCAAAAGTTAGTTGCGATGACACCAGCGCCACTTCAGCATGTTTTTCTTGCGGATTCCGGGTCTGTTGCCGTTGAAGTCGCCCTAAAAATGGCACTGCAATATTGGCACACCAAACAAGAACGTCGCCCTAAATTTCTGACGGTACGTCATGGCTACCATGGGGATACTTTTGCTGCAATGTCAGTAACAGATCCTGATAACTCGATGCACAGTTTGTATAAAGGTTTCTTGCCTGAGCACATTTTTGCCGACTCTCCAGAATGTGGTTTCTTCGATGAATGGTGCGAAGATGATATTTCTGATTTTCGTGATCAAATTACCGCACATCAGACTGAACTAGCTGCAGTAATCCTTGAACCTATCGTGCAAGGTGCTGGCGGTATGCGCCTTTACCACCCAACGTTCCTCAAACGTGTCCGCGAACTGTGTGATAAGTTTGGCATACTCTTAATCGCTGATGAAATCGCAACAGGGTTTGGACGTACAGGGAAATTATTCGCTTGTGAACATGCAAACATCAGCCCAGATATTATGTGTGTGGGCAAAGCGTTGACAGGTGGATACATGACGCTATCGGCTACTTTGGCAACTAAGCATGTTGCTGATACTGTATGTGGCGGGGATGCGGGCTGTTTCATGCATGGGCCCACTTTTATGGGTAACCCATTAGCCTGTGCAGTTGCCGACGCCAGTTTATCAATACTGCAAGAAGGCAAATGGCAACAACAGGTATTGGCAATAGAAAAACAACTTGCGGTTGAATTAACAGAAATTAGCCAACTAGGTGCCGTGAAAGCTGTACGCTGGCTTGGCGCAATTGGTGTGGTTGAATTGCATCAAGCTGTCGATATGGCCAGTATTCAGCAAGCATTTGTAGATGCTGGTGTCTGGATTCGCCCATTCGGGAAACTTGTGTACATCATGCCACCTTTTATTATTACGCCAGAGCAACTTAGTAAACTCACTTCTGCTATTTTTACTGTGCTTTCTGCATCAGAATAACGCCATTATCGAAAAGCAGACAAATTCCTACATTTGTCTGCTTATACTAAACCCAAAGCTACACAATGATCGTTAAATAATAATAATTCGTACTAGAACGTATATGCGTTCTCTTTGAGTACCAGTGATTCAATCTAGCCCTATAAAGCACACGGATAGGTCAATAATAACTTGCTAGGTAAATGACTGTTCTCGCGATATATGCCGCTACCTATTGGCAGGCATTATTAACGTCAGTAAGGGTTATATGATGCAGTTACCCCTATTCCCCCTTAAGCTATACCTACTACCTGGTGGGATAAGCACGCTTCGAATATTTGAACCTAGGTATGTCCGATTAGTCAAAATGGCGATGGCATCTAATGAAGGTTTTGGCCTTTGCATGCAAACCGATGACAACCTTTGTCACTTTGGTTCACGCGTTGTTATTACCGATTTTGATCAAATGCCCGATGGCTTCTTGGGTATCACTGTACGTGCTATCGATAAATTTGTGATCAATCAGCATTGGACAGAAGATGATGGTTTGATCATGGCAACGACGTCAATTATCCCCAATTGGACTCCCACCGAAATAAAATATATCGACCGTGATTTATCTAGTGGGCTTCAAATGCTATTTGAAGAATACCCTGAACATGCAGCGCATTATCCTCACCCAGATTTTGAAGATATGGCATGGGTATGTCAGCGTTGGCTCGAGATTTTGCCTATAGGTACAGAGCAAAAGCAATGGTTTATGAGTCGCAGCGATCACAAGGCTGCATTGTCCTTTCTACACTCAGTTATAGACGAAGAATTAAAAAGATAAGTGATCCATTCCTAATTCCGCTACGTAAATCTCAATACATGTTCGTGGAAGTGTTTCTTAACAGAGGCATTATTGAGATTATGTCATTAACAAATTACTATCATACTCAATCTAATCGACCTCAACCTCGGGCTAGAGTTTCAATGGATGAATTGAGTATTGAGAAACAAAAAGAACTGCTTGCCAATATCGCGTTGCACCGTGATAAGTCTTCGTTCGCTGTTATTTTTTCCCATTTCAGCCCAAAAGTTCGTATCTACGGATTGAAGTACTTAAAGCAAGAAGCGGTTGCAATGGAGCTTGTCCAAGAAACAATGATGAAAGTGTGGCGCAAAGCCCATCTTTTTGATGGCTCGAAAGGAGCCGCATCAACATGGATTTACACCATCATGCGTAATCTTTGTTTTGACATGCTCCGTAAACAGCAATCAAGCAGAGAAGATAATTACAGTGACGATTTATGGCCTATTTTTGAAGAGCGGCTCGCAAGCCACACAGATGAACAAGCCAATGCAACCTTGAGTGACGAGTTGCTGGTTTACATAGAGACCTTGCCCGAAGCACAGCAAGTAGTGGTGAAGGAGATTTATTTAAACCAACGATCTCATCAAGATGTCGCCGACCAGTTAGGCGTTCCTGTGGGAACAATTAAGTCACGATTGCGTCTTGGGTTACAAAAGTTACGAGGGCAATTGGAGAATAGCGATGATTAAACATCACCCGCATGCAGCGTTAATGCAAGACTACGTGGAAGGTAAGCTACCGCTATCACTTTCAATTGCGGTCTCTGCTCATATTGAGCTATGCCCATGCTGCCAACAGCAAGCCGATAAACTTACCACGCAAACAGCCATGCGCTCTTGGCGTGACGCCGAAACACCGACGGAGCCGAAAAGTACTGTAGCATCTGCCGAAGCTGAATTTGATCTGCAAGCCAACTTTGATGCGATGTTCGCTGACATTGTAGAAAATGAAACCGCAGAACCACTCGTACATACCCCAGTTGAAGTTACGACCGTGGAATGTAAAGGCTCGCGCTACCCACTACCACGTGCGCTTCGTAGTTTCGATGGTTTAAATTGGCATGGATTAGGTAAAATTACTCGTGCCCGTTTACCACTTGAAGAACAAGAAGTACGCGCAAGCCTGCTTCATATTGATAAAGAAGGCACAATTCCAGCACATACGCACAAAGGCTACGAATTAACATTACTATTGGCAGGCGAATTCAGTGATGAGAATGGTGTATATCACGCTGGCGATTTTATTTGGCTAGATGCCTCTAACCATCACACCCCTGAAACCAAAGAAGGGTGTCTATGCTATACAGTGGCAAATGCCCCGCTGCACTTTACTCAAGGTGTTAGCCAACTGCTAAATGGAATAGGTAAAGTCATTTACTAAGCTAAATCGATTCAACCTAATTAGGCTTGCCCAAAAACACCGAGTGATCACTACTCGGTGTTTTTTGCATTGTCGGCTCCCTCTGCTTGTGCTCCCTGTTCTTACCATCCCCCCCACGCATTTTCACCTTGTAATAAAAGTTCAAAACCACATAAAAACGCCCTAAATGTAGTTTTATTACACCACTTATTTTCAGCTAAAATTGAACTTCACGCAGAAAAGCACGATTTCGCTAAATCCACACTCTTAATGCCGCTATTTCATTAGGTCATTCATACAAAATCATTGTTTCCAATAGTGCTCCAATTGACTTTTATTAGATTTACCCCAGCAAACATAAGCCATTGATTTAAAACAAAGCAAAGTGAATATTGGAATTTAACATTTCATTACCAATCACACATTGGTGATTTGTCTGATGAAATCACTAAATAAAAAGCATAGCGAACTGTATTTTCATACTTACAATATTCTTCCCACGACGTCGTAGAAATCGAAACACCAAGAAAAATTCACGAAAGTTACAACATTAATAATTACAAAATCGACTACCGCTTTAGTGCACACAACACTCGGCATGGATAGTCACGATAGAGTGGAATACAGCATGTTAAACCTTGTTATTTCGGTAGTCCCTATCTTGCTACTGATATGGATGATGACCAAAAAGAATGCATTGCCATCGCACATCGCGTTACCGGTGACGGCATTATTAATTGGTGCCCTACAACTTTTTTACTTTGGTTCAGATGTCACCTTACTTAGCGCCAATATTGTCGCAGGGATGTTATCTGCCATTACCCCAATTTCTATTATTGCGGGCGCCATTTTATTAAACCGAACAATCGCCCTTTCAGGCGCTGAAGATGTTATTCGCCAATGGCTAGAAACCATCAGCCGCAACCAAGTTGCACAGCTAATGATTATTGGTTGGGCATTTGCTTTTATGATTGAAGGTGCATCAGGTTTTGGTACACCCGCGGCCATCGCTGCACCTATCCTAGTTGGTTTAGGCTTTAATCCACTTAAAGTCGCAATGTTAGCGCTGGTGATGAACTCTGTTCCCGTTTCTTTCGGTGCCGTTGGGACGCCAACATGGTTTGGCTTCGGCAATTTAGGGCTAAGCGACAGTGATCTACTTGAAGTCGGTCGTAATTCAGCACTAATGCATGCTATTGCTGCCTTTGTCATTCCTGTATTGGCATTGCGCTTTGTGGTTAGCTGGCAGCAAATTCGTCGCAATATGCTGTTTATCCAATTGAGCATTCTTGCTTGTACTGTGCCTTATATCCTATTTGCACAATGGAACTACGAGTTCCCATCCCTGATTGGTGGTGCTATTGGTTTAGCGGTATCAATTGTTCTTGCCCGTTACAAGGTGGGGTTAGAAGAGCCTGAAGCCGATACACAACATAAGACAACACACATTCCGTTTGGTCAGATTGTAAAAGCAATGAGCCCAACTTTGATGTTAATCGTCATCTTAATTGTTACCCGTATTCAGCAATTAGGCATTAAAGGCATGCTAACCGATGCAACGCCAATGCTTAACTTGAACTTAGGTTTCTTGGGTGATTTGTCTATTAGCCAAGCGCTAATCATCAAACTGAGTAATATTCTAGGTACTGAAACCGCATGGGCTTACAAAACATTGTACGTGCCTGCATTAATCCCTTTCTTCTTAGTTGTGCTGATTTCAATCCCAGTGTTCAAGCTACCAAAGGCTGTGGTTAAGCAAGTCTTTAGCGAAACAGCTAGCCGTATCAAGATGCCGTTTATCGCATTAGTGGGCGCATTGATTATGGTGAAGTTCATGATGATGGGTGGCGATAATTCGCCAATCATGACAACAGGACGCGCGTTCTCTGATTTAACAGGTACAAACTGGCAGTTCTTTGCTTCTTACCTTGGTGCACTAGGGGCATTTTTCTCTGGCTCTGCCACGGTATCGAACCTGACTTTCGGTGGTATCCAACAAACCATCGCCCACACCGTTGGCTTACCCGACACGACTATTTTAGCCCTACAGTCTGTTGGTGGCTCTATGGGTAACATGGTGTGCATTAACAATATTATTGCGGTATCTACAATCTTAGGGATAGCGAATAAAGAAGGTTACATCATTAAGCGTACCGTTATACCTATGGTGCTTTATGGTGCAATTGTTGCGGTAGTGAGTGTGTTTATTTAATAAAGACTCGCTACAAGCGCAGCATTCGGAGCGATTAGGAACCAATCCGTACCCATAATAATAAGAAGAAACATCAGTAACACAATTAGAGACACACAATAAACGGCCTCGCATCAGGGGCCGACTTTTAGTCCATCTCGATACGTTCTTATACTTGTATAGATAGGTCAGTATCGAGATGGGTATAAACAGACAACGCTAAGCGTTGCCAGAATCACTATACGGTAGCAATGCTGCCAACTGGAGCAATGTATGAAGGTTAACTTCTTTGTCACCTGTCTATGCGACACGGTAAAAGCTGAAGTAGCTAAAAAAACAGTCCTGTTACTCGAACAACTTGGCTGCGATGTTATTTTCCCTGAGCAACAAGGTTGCTGTGGTCAACCTTCCCTCAATAGTGGCTATATCGACAGCAGTAAACCTGCAATGAAAAACCTTATTCGCGCATTTGAGTGTAATGATTTACCGATTGTGACCCCTGCAGGCTCATGCGCAGCATCGGTAAAACGTTATCCAGAATATCTGGCTGATGAACCAGAATGGGCGGAGCGTGCGCAGAAAGTTGCGGATCGTCTGTTTGAATTAACCCAATTTGTCGTAAATACCTTAGGTGTTGAGAACGTTGGCGCCCGTCTTGAAGGACGTGGTGTATATCACCCGTCGTGTAGCTTAATCCGTAAATTGAACGTTCGTGAAGAACCACTCAAGCTGCTCGCGAATGTCGAGGGTTTAGAGTTGCTACCGATTGAGAACCAAGAAACCTGTTGTGGGTTTGGCGGAACCTTCTCTGTGAAAATGGCCGAAATTTCAGGTGAGATGGTCAAAGAAAAGGTCCATCACATCTCAGCGGTAGAACCTGATTTTCTTATCGGCGCAGATGTTAGCTGCCTAATCAACATTGGTGGCCGTCTTAACCGTGAAGGTAAACCCGTTAAAGTAATGCACATTGTTGATGTGCTGATGAGCCGCTAAGGAGATCACACATGTCGATGAAAACCAGCAATGTAAAATTTAAAGATCGTATTAAAGTCCAAATGAAAGATGACTTTATGCGTAAATCTGTCGCCAACGCCCAAACCCGTATGTACGCCAACCGCCAAAAAGCGGCAGACAAACTTGGCAACTGGGAAGAATGGCGCGAAATGGGGATGGATATTCGTAACCATGTTCTAGAGAACTTGGATTACTACCTGCATCAACTGAGCGAAAGTGTCGAAAAAAATGGCGGTCAGGTCTTTTTTGCCCACACCGCAGAAGAAGCCACTAGCTATGTAGAAAGCATTATTCAGGCAAAAAATGCCAAAAAAGTCGTTAAGTCTAAATCCATGGTGACGGAAGAAATTAACCTCAACCACGTAATTGAACGTAACGGCTGTGAAGTAGTAGAAACCGATTTAGGCGAATATATTCTTCAAGTCGATGACTGCGATCCCCCATCGCACATCGTTGTGCCAGCCCTGCACAAAAACCGCTACCAGATCCGTGATATTTTCCAAGAGAAAATTGGTTATCAAGGCAGTGAAGACCCTGAAGAATTAACCCGCTACGTGCGTGATTACATTCGCCACGATTTTCTTGAAGCAGACATTGGTATTACTGGCTGTAACTTCGCCGTGGCAGATTCCGGCACAGTTACACTCGTCACTAATGAAGGTAATGCTCGTCTTGCGACTAGCTTACCCAAAACACATATCGCGGTAATGGGGATGGAGCGTATTGTTCCTACCTTTGAAGAGCTGGATATTGTTATCAGCCTCTTGTGCCGCAGTGCTGTTGGCTTGCCATTAACTGGCTATGTCACCGCACTAACAGGTCCGCGCGAAGATGATCAAACTGACGGCCCTGAAGAATTCCATTTAGTGATCGTTGATAACGGTCGCTCTGATATATTAGGATCAGAATTCCGCGACATTCTACGCTGTGTTCGTTGCGCGGCTTGTGTTAATACTTGCCCAGCTTACCGCCATATTGGTGGTCAATCTTACGGCTCTATCTATTCTGGCCCAATTGGTGCTGTTTTGTCACCGCTACTGGGTGGCTACGATGATTTCAAAGATCTGCCTTATGCCTGTAGTTTGTGTAAGGCCTGCCATGATGTATGCCCAGTAAAAATTCCACTTTCAGACCTGCTACTGAAACACCGACAGAAAATGGGTGAACAGAAAGTCACACCATTGGGCGAACGTGCATCTGTTGGTGTTTTCAATTTCATTAATGCTCGACCAATTCTATGGGATACCACCGTACGCGTGGGTGCCACAATGGCCAGCGGCCTAATTCGAAATGGTAAGTTACCCGTAAATATGGGTGCGATTAGTGAGTGGACTGAAGCGCGCGATTTACCTACGCCAGACGGTCAATCTTTCCGTAGCTGGTTCAAAAACCGTAATTAACGAGGAGTGGCAATCATGAGTCAAATTCATAATCGCGACAGTTTCTTAGATAACATTGCAGAAAAACTAGGCCGCCCTCGCCAAATCGAAGCGGTTGAGCGACCAGCACTGAAATACACCTGCCACCAAGAAGTGATGGCAGATTACAGCCTAGATGAACTAAAAGCGGCACTAGTTGATTACACGCACACCGCATTAGGTGCGCATGCTGTTGAAACAACACAAGCTGATCTTACCCAAACATTGGCGGCGGTATGTGAAAAATACTGTGAAGATGAAACACAAGATGCAGACGCCCCAGCGAAAGTGGAAGAAACGGTAATTTCAGCTGACCCGCGTTTATTAAACTTAATCGACGTAGAGCAGCTAAAGACTGACACTCACCATGTCCACGTCTGGAACCCAGAACTCGGTTACGCACCTAACATTGAAGTGGCTGAACGCGCAAAGGTAGGCGTGGTATTTGCCGAACAAGCCTTAGCTGAGTCTGGCACTATGGTGCTTTACAGCAACCCAGCACAAGGCCGTGCAATCAGCCTACTACCTGAAGCATCCGTGTTTGTTGTACCTAAAAGTACTTTGGTGGCACGCTTAACCCAAGCAACCGCCAAACTACACGAGAAAGCGCAAAAAGGTGAACGTATGCCATCCTGCGTTAACTTCATCTCTGGTCCTAGTTCAACAGCAGATATCGAGTTAATCAAAGTGGTTGGTGTTCACGGCCCTATTTATGCGACTTATGTGATTATCGACGACCTATAAGTCAAATCAATAGTTAAAAAGAGTCAAGGCTATGCTTCAATTGGAGCATGGCCTTTTTAGCTTTATACTACTTTCCTATATACCTGATTTATCACTATCACCATTAACGAGTTCTTTTATGCCTCAAATCGACGATTTAGTGTTATTTACCCAAGTGATCGAGCATGGCTCTTTTAGCAAGGTCGCGGAAATAAACAAAATAACTAAATCGGTCGTCAGTAAGCGCATCAGTAAGTTAGAAAATGAGCTTGGTGTACAACTGATTTACCGCACAACACGAAAGTTGACGCTGACAGAACCCGGTTCCGTGCTGTTCCATCGTGCCAAAGAAATCAATCAAGTGGCACAATCCGCCTTTGATGCCGTCACTGGCTATAGCGAAGCACTATCAGGTAATATTCGAGTTTCTGTTCCCACCATTTCAGGCGAACTTCTACTGGCTGAAGCCTTGTCCGATTTTTGCCAAAATCACCCAGGTTTAACTGTCGAAATGTCGATGGATAATCACTTCGTTGACTTAGTATCAGACAACTTTGACCTTGTTATTCGTACTGGCTACTTAGAAGATTCCAGCCTCATTGCTCGCCATATCTTCAACTCTCGTTGGATGATTTGTGCCTCGCCAAATTATATTGCGCAATTTGGCTTACCTGAAACCCCCAAAGGTTTGCTGCACCACAATTGCTTGGGTTATACCCAGCAAAGTACCGGGCCCTTTGATTGGTTATTCATCCGTAACAATAACGAAAATTACACTTTAAAAGTTGCAGGTAATTTTGCCTCAGATAATGCAGCAGCATTGAAAAAGGCGGCACTCAAGGGTAACGGGATTGCCTACCTACCCACTTGTTTAATTTATGATGAATTACAACGCGGTGAGCTGATTGAAGTCCTGCCAAAACACTCGGGAAAAGTAGTTGGTATTTACGCAGTTTATCCTTATACCAAAAAACCATCTAAACGAATTCAGGCCTTAATTGAGCATATTCGTGAGCGCTATATGGGGATTAAAGAGCGCTTTTAATGCCATGATTACGAGCTAACCTCCACTGTCGATCTGAATCATGACTGCATCAGGTCGCCAGTACTCAAACTCGCAATCAATAAGCTCGCCGTCTTGCTTGTAGTTTACCCGGCATATTTTCATTACAGGCTGGCCTTCGGCTAAGTTAAGTGCTTTGGCGACATGAGCAGGTGCTGCGGTTGGAATCACGTCAAAGCGTGAACGTTGTGTTTCATAACCGTATTTTTCTCGATAAAGTCGCGTCAATGACAGTGTCAGATCCTCTGCCAATATATGGGGAAACAATACGGCTTTTAAGCAATTTTCAACAAATAATACAGCTCTCCCATCAATATACCTCAAGCGTTCAATAACATGGATTTGCACCATTTCCTGAAGATCGAGTGCTTTAGCATAGTCACCTGCCGCCACTTCGGTGCGAATATTCAGCAAGCGGGTTTCAGCACTCCTATGCTGTTCACTGATCATATGATGAAAGTGACTTCGTGAAAGCGGGTTATAGCAGATTCGATCGGGTGATACATACCAGCCACGCCGCTCCTCGCGATAAATAAGCCCTTCGGTTTCTAACGACACTAATACATCTTTAATAGTGATACGCGTTGTTGCAAACAGTTCACTTAGCTCTCTTTCAGAAGGCAGTTTCTGTCTTTGGCTGATCAAGCGTGACTGTATTTGCTGGCGAAGACTCGTTTTTATTTTTCCTAGCTGTGTATTTGCGTGTGTACCCATCTCTGATCTAGTCCAACAACCATAATTGATGAACAAGATAAGTCAGCTAAATAACAGTTTAATGACAATATCTTTCACTGCTCCCTATTGGATTATTGAAATATTCGCGACATATAACCGCATTAAAACTGTAAAAAAACTCCATTAAAAGCGTCATATTCCTTCCCTACCATACAAGTCGAACTTACTGACCTAGTCCAGAAGGATGGAGACAATGAATACTTTGCTTAGCCGTTCAACCGCACTTTCTGCAACCCTAATTGCAACCAGTTTTTCCGCATCGGTAACAGCGAAAGACGCAAGCCTAGACACACTTATTCAAGCAGCCCAAAAAGAAGGCGCTGTGTACAGCGTAGGGATGCCAGACAGTTGGGCTAACTGGAAAGGAACTTGGGCTGATCTACAAGCCAACTACGGTTTGAAACACCAAGATACCGATATGAGTTCGGCGCAAGAAATTGCAAAATTTGAAGCTGAGAAAAAAAGTGCAACTGCAGATATCGGCGATATCGGTTTTGCCTTCGCTCGTGTAGCAGTTAAAAAAGGCGTGACACAAGCATACAAGCCAACAACATGGGATAGCATTCCTGATTGGGCCAAAGACGAAGACGGTCATTGGGCGCTGGCTTACACTGGCACGATTTCTTTTATTACCAACAACAACCAAGTAAAGAATGCACCGAAAAGCTGGGATGATTTACTAAACGGTGATTACAAGGTCACTGTTGGCAATGTCGGTGTTGCAGCCCAAGCAAACAATGCCATTTTAGCCGCCGCGTTTGCCAAAGGTGGTGACGAATCGAACCTTAAACCTGCGCTTAAATTCTTCTCTAAGCTAGCAAAACAAGGCCGTTTATCTTTCACTGATCCTAACATGGCTAACCTTGAAAAAGGCGAAGTTGAAGTAGCTGTAATGTGGGACTTTAACGCCCTAAATTACCGCGACAAAATCGATCGTGACCGCTTCACTGTCACTATTCCGCAAGATGGTTCGGTCATTTCAGGCTACACCACCATCATCAACAAGTACGCTCAAAACCCTAACGCAGCAAAACTAGCGCGTGAATATATCTTTAGCGACCAAGGTCAAATTAACCTTGCTGAAGGTTATGCTCGCCCTATTCGTAGCAATGTCACCCTGCCTAAATCAGTCCAAGATAAGCTGTTATCAAACGACCTTTACACCAATGTACAACCAGTCACTGACTTTAAAGCATGGGAAAAATCAGCACGTAAGCTGCCACGTCAATGGCAAGAAAGTGTTCTTATTCACCAGCAGTAATCGTTAAGACTCACTTGAAATAACGACGCGTTCCAAAGACTGATACAGAGATTATTACGATGAAAAACAAGGTCATTTTAGTTGTGCTTGATGGCCTCAATTACCAAGTAGCCCGTGATTGTATGGGCTACTTAAATGGTCTAATTGAGCAGCAACGAGCAACCTTATACCCAATACAATGCGAGCTACCGTCGATGTCTCGCCCACTGTACGAATGTATTTTAACGGGTATTCGTCCTGTCGAAAGCGGCATAGTGAACAACGACATTGCACGTTTATCGCATAACGATTCCATTTTCAGTTTGGCGAAATCTCAGGGCAAAGTCACAGCGGCAGCGGCATACCATTGGGTAAGTGAGCTGTATAACCGAGCGCCTTACAATGCCGTGCGTGATCGCATTACCCATGACGAAACCATGAATATTCAACATGGCTGTTTCTATCACTGGGATCACTACCCAGATGAGGCGTTGTTTTTAGATGCCGAGTATTTACGCCGTACTTATAACCCAGATTTTTTGTTGATCCACCCGATGAACATTGACGATATCGGCCATAAGTTTGGTTTAGATTCACGACAGTATCGCAACAGTGCCCGTGGTGCAGACATTTACTTATCTAACTATATCGAGCAGTGGCTAGCGGATGGTTATCAAGTGATCGTCACCAGTGATCACGGCATGAACAACGATTTATCACACGGTGGTATTTTGCCAGAAGAGCGTGAAGTGCCCTTCTTTGTGATTGGTGACAAGTTCACCCACCAGCAAGACATCACTAAAACTGTAAAACAAACAGAGATCTGCGGCTTGGTTTGCCAACTGATGAACCTTGACCACAACAAACCTTATACTCAGGAATTGTTAGCCCTATGAGTAGCTCGACTCTGACGCAGGCATCCCCTGCGTCTTCTTCACGTATTAAAAGTCGATTAAGCAAATTAAAGCCCGCGCTTTGGCTGGCGCCTTTTGCGGTGTTCTTCTACCTTTTTCAGCTCGCCCCTATGATCTGGGTGCTAGTAAACAGCTTCATTTACGACGATGAATTTGCACTTGATAACTATAGCGAGATCTTTGATTCTGCTTTCATGATGCAAGCGTTCAGCAACAGTTTATGGTTATCCATATGGTCGAGCATTATTGGCCTCGCCATCGCAACACTGCTGGTTTCATCGCTGCGCCGCGTGGATTCTAAAATCCGCGATGGTGTCGTCGCTTTCACTAACATGAGCAGTAACTTTTCTGGCGTACCTCTCGCCTTTGCCTTCATCATTATTTTAGGTACCAACGGCGCTATCACTCTGCTGCTAAGACAGTACGGCTTATTAGGCGATTTTGATTTATATGGCAAATGGGGCTTATTGGTTCTGTATATCTACTTTCAGATTCCACTGGCAGTGTTACTGCTCTACCCAGCTTTTGATGCCCTAAACGATGATTGGCAAGCGGCAGCTGCACTGTTAGGTGCAAAAACCTGGCATTACTGGCTAAAGATTGCCTTACCTGTTCTGTCACCAGCCCTGTTTGGCACCTTGATTATTTTGATTGCCAACGCCATTGGCGCGTATGCCAGTGTGTTCGCTCTGACATCAGGCAACTACAACATCATTACCGTTCGTATTGCGAGCTTGGTATCAGGGGATTTATTCCTTGAGCCTAACCTAGCGGCCGCTATCTCGGTCATCCTTATGGCAATGCTGGCTTTCATCACTGTTGTTAACCAGTGGCTTATCGCTAAAAGCTACGCAGGGAAGAAAAACTAATGCAAAACCTGAATACAGCTTTCCACAAAACCGTGGTGTACTCGATTGTCAGCATCATGCTTATTCCCATATTAGCGACGTTTGTCTATTCAATCTCTTCGCGCTGGGGAGCAACGGTATTACCCGATGGTTTTACCTTTGATTGGTATATTAACTTACTGACTGATAGCCGTTTTCTTGATGCCTTTGGCCGCTCGCTGTTTATCTGTATTGCAGCACTAACGCTAAGCGTAATCTTGATTCTTCCCACGATTTTTGTGGTGTTCTATTACTTCCCTAAGCTTCACAAAGTCATGAATATGCTGATTTTGTTACCTTTCGCAGTGCCGCCTGTGGTGTCGTCTGTTGGTTTGCTTCAGCTATATGCCGACAGTGAAATTGCACTCATCGGCACGCCTTGGATTTTGATTGGCACCTATTTCACCATTGCGTTGCCGTTTATGTACCGCGCCATTGCCAATAGCTTCGATGCTATCAACCTGCAAGATTTGATGGATGCCGCCCACCTGCTGGGGGCAAGCACATCGAAAGCCTTCTTACTGATTATTTTACCGAACTTGAAAAAAGGCTTAATGGCATCGCTGTTCTTGTCTTTCTCTTTCTTACTGGGCGAGTTTGTCTTCGCCAATATTTTGGTCGGCACCCGCTACGAAACCCTGCAAATGTATTTATACAACATGCGTAATACCAGTGGTCACTTTACGTCTGCGCTGGTGATGACCTACTTCCTATTTATTTTTGTACTGACTTGGCTGGCAAGTCGTTTCAGCCGAGGAGCGAACTCATGAGTTATGTAACTGCGAAAAACCTAACCAAACGTTTTGGTGATAACACTATCTTTGAAAATGTTGACTTCACCATAGAAAAAGGGGAATTCATCACCTTACTCGGCCCGAGTGGTTGTGGTAAATCGACACTTTTACGTAGCCTGACAGGGTTAGACCCTCTCAATGGTGGCGAGATTTGGGTTAACGGTGAGAACATCACTCAACAAACCCCACAGCAACGCGGCATTGGCATGGTATTTCAATCGTACGCGCTTTTTCCCAATATGACGGTCGAAGAAAACATCGCATTTGGCCTTAAAATGAAAAAGATGGCGAGTAGCGATATCCAACGTGAAGTCGCTAAAGTTATTGGCTTAGTTGAGCTTGGTGGCCGTGAAAAGCGCTACCCTCATCAGCTTTCAGGCGGTCAACGCCAGCGGGTGGCATTGGCACGTGCTCTGGTTGTTAAGCCACGTATTCTGTTATTGGATGAGCCGCTGTCAGCGCTGGATGCTAAGATCCGCAAGCATTTGCGCCAACAGATCCGCGACATTCAAAAAGAGATGGATCTTACGACTATCTTTGTAACCCATGATCAAGAAGAAGCCATGATCATGTCGGATCGGATCTTCTTAATGGACAAAGGGAAAATCGTGCAAGCAGGATCACCTGAAGAGATCTACACCCAACCCGCCAACGAGTTTGTAGCTGGATTCATGGGTCACTACAACTTGGTTAATGCCGACAAAGCCAAACAACTCTTTGATATCGAGACAAGCTGGAAAGTGGCTATCCGACCTGAATCTATCTACGTGAAAGAGGCTGGCCGCCAATACGGTGATCATATATCTGCACCACAAACAGGCACCATTAAAAACCACCAACTATTGGGTAACGTCATTCGATACCAAGTGGATGTCGATGATTGTGAGCTAACCGTTGATTTACTCAACCGTTCATCAGAAAGATTGCTCGCAGCTGGCAGTCAATTAGAGCTATTGTTTAACCTTAACGAAATTCAACCTGTGAGCGCGTAGCATGTCGACCCCTTTGTATGTTTTTGATATGGATGAAACCCTGATCAACGCCGATTGCGCGATGATCTGGAATGAATTTTTAGTTGAGAAAGGTATTGTGGCTGATGCAGGCTTTATCGCAGAAGATCAGCGATTAATGGGCTTATACGCTGAAGGGAAGTTAGATATGGAGGATTACCTCAACTTCTCGATGGCTCCCCTTGCCGACATGCCTAAAGCAGACGTTGATGCGCTAGTAGCAGAGTGTGTGGAGTCACATATTTTAGCCCTGCAGTTTAATCAGTCTAAAACACTGATAGCACAATTGAAGCGTGACAATATCGATATGGTGATCATCTCAGCCTCAGTGACATTCCTAGTGCAAGCCGTTGGTCGTCGCTTAGGAATTCCCGTCGCGCTCGGTATCGATTTAGTCGAATCTAACAATCACTACACCAGCCAGATATTAGGCGTGCCGAGTTATCGTGAAGGCAAAGTGATTCGTCTTAACCAGTGGCTCGCAGCACAAGACAAAGACTACAGCGAAGTGCATTTTTTTACTGATTCAATCAACGATCTGGCTTTGTGTGAACACGCTGACTTTGCTTATTTGGTTAACCCTTGCCCAAAACTCAAAGCTCATGCCGATCAACCAAACTGGACGATATTAAGCTGGGATTAATTGCAACAGCTTAATACCAATCTAACTAAGTAACTGATCGTTCTTGCTGGTTAAAATCAATGATAACTGCGTTATAGATTTTGTAGATAGAACAACTAGCTATCTACAATCTACGCCTTGTTTTCAGTGCTTTTTCCTGCGCAATCACCTGAACATTTACTTACCCAGATTGGTATAACTAGAAACCGTAAATTAGACACATTAAAAAAGCAGCCACTCGGCTGCTTTTTTATTTCAAGTTAGTTTATAGCTCGGGTTCAACTGCTAGACCTAGCAAACGAAGCTTTCATCCTTCGTTGATCAACTTCATCAATAAGTGACCATCGTAAAGCGCCTGTTTTACCAAAGCTGCACCTGGCATAGTTGCTTGAGTGTAAAAACAGCTTTCATCAATCTCTAAATCTTTATTGTAAACCGGCAATGATTGCGTACGGATACATTCCATAATGGCAGGATAAAGAATTTTCTTGGCATGATTTAACTCGCCACCAATCAAGATCTTCTCTGGATTAAACAAGTTGACCATGATCGCAATAGCTTGCCCAAGGTGATGACCTAATTCGATAATCACTTGGCGTGCTAAAGTGTCATTGTCTAATGCCGCATCACAGATACTTTCAATCGTCACCTTACGACCATGAAGTGAAGACGGGTGACCTTCTCGTAACCGTGTTTCAACTTGTTCAAGTATCGCAGGCAGACTAGCAACCGTTTCAAGGCAACCATGGTTACCGCAGAAGCATCGCTTACCATAAGGTTTGATTTGAATATGACCCAATTCACCTACGTTACCAATACGACCTTGTAGCACGGTGTTATCAAGCACTATACCCGCACCCACACCATGATGAACCGACACCAAGATTGAATTAGCAACACCACGTGAATTACCAAACAACTTTTCCGCTAATGTCCACGAACGCGTGTCGTTGCCAATAAAGACAGGTAACCCAGTTTCTTCATGAAGTGCAGGCCCCAAGGCCAAGTTCTCAACATTATAATGCGGCATTTGCACTACCACACCATCATGTGCGTTCACGACACCCGGTAACGACACTGCAATCGCCGTGATACGATCAACTTCATTAACATGATTAGCAAAAAAGGTATTGATCTCTTCCAGCAGCTTACTAAGCACATCATCTTGTTCAAGTTCATCAATATTCTGGCGTTCTTCCACCAAAATATCGCCGCCTAACTCGTGCAAGGCGATGGTTAAGTAACCTCGCCCCAAGCGCAATGACATGAATTGCCAGCCTTCATTGGCGGGCACTAAGCCAATCGCAGGGCGACCACGACTTGTTGATTCCTGATACGGGGTTTCTTTGATAAGATGCGCATCAATTAATTCACGGGTTATTTTGGTAATACTGGCTGGTGCTAACTGACTTCGCTTTGATAATTCGATGCGAGAGATAGGCCCAAACTGGTCAATGAGTTTATAGACGCTGCCGGCATTGTTTCGTTTTATATGATCGATATGTCCAGGCTGAGCGACATACATTGCCAATACTCCTGATAAGAAAAAAACGTACAGGTGAATTTTTTTACTTTGCGAAGTAATTGTGAAGTTCAATCTTCCCAGTACGTGATACTCATCACGATGAATTACAAATTAGCGCATTATTCCGGCTCTTGATAACGGTAAAAGGCATGCTACTAAGCAATATTTTGCGTAATTTTTTCGTTGAATGAAATTAGCATTCTCCACTGAGGTTTACGGTGTACAAATTAAACGAAGTCTTTGAAACAATTCAAGGTGAAGGTGTTTTCACTGGAGTTCCTGCCATTTTTGTTCGATTACAGGTATGTCCTGTTGGTTGCTCTTGGTGCGATACCAAACAAACTTGGAGTGCAGAGCCAAGCGATTTTACTGACCTTGATACCATCATGGCGAAAAAAGAAGACTCACCATTATGGACAGAACTCGACGCAAATGGCGTTGTACAGTTACTGATTGACCAAGGCTACACCGCAAGACACGTTGTGATTACAGGTGGCGAACCTTGCATCTATGATTTACTGCCGCTGACGCAAGCGTTAGAAAGTGCGGGATTTCAGTGTCAAATTGAAACCAGTGGTACATCTGAAGTATTAACGACTGAAGCCACCTGGGTGACGGTTTCACCTAAAATTAATATGAAAGCCAAGTTACCTGTACTTGCAAGTGCCCTAGAACGCGCTAACGAAATCAAACACCCAGTCGGCACGCAAAAAGACATCGACCAACTAAATGCATTGATCGAAGGCAAAGCATTACGCAGCGATGTGACTATTGCCCTTCAGCCTATCAGCCAAAAACCACGTGCTACCGATCTGTGTATTGAAACCTGTGTGAAACGCAATTGGCGCTTATCGATTCAAACACACAAATATCTCGCGATTGCTTAAGGTAACCTTCACTCAATCTCAATAAGAGTGACGTGATTTAAGTTCAGTGCATACTTTATTGCACTGAGCTTTATTTTGCTGACTCCTCTTCTTTACTGTACAACCTTTTTACACATTCTTATTTTTTAGACCTCAGCACCATCTTCAAGATCGGTCGCATAGTTTCACACAAGCCCCCTCTTGGCCTTTCTATACTCACCCAAAATAGATCGACATTTCTCGCGCTAACTAAACTATTCATGATGAGAAATGCGTTCAAGCATAACCTTCGTGCAGTTGCACGATTTACCGTTTTAACAGGGGAGTTGCTATGCGTGCTTTCATTCGCATCATGGCTGTAGCCATGCTTGGTGGAATATTAACAGCCTGTGGTGGTGGAGGCAGTGATGATCCTGTTGTCGCACCACAAGAAGCTGTTGAAATATCTAGTCGATTTACCGTGACGGTAGATGTACCTGAAGGGCTAGCGACGGCTTATCAATCAACATCGCCCAAGTCCAAATCACCGCTATCAATCAATATTATTAGTACCGCTTACGCTGATATCCTATCCAGCCTCCAAGAAAAGAATTTCAAAGTGGTACTGATCGACGGGCAAGGGAAAATCTATCGTACCTCTACCCTGTCTGGCTGGAAAAAACTCAGCAATGGCGGCTATCAATTTGATGCCGACACCTCGTTGAGAATGAACGCCATACTCTTGGTTGATCTCTTCAATGAGCCTGAAGTGATTATTGGTGACCCTTTACCCAAATACCTCTACATGGTGCCATTAACCAGCGGTGAAGTGGTCGTGTCACTAAACAGTACCCTCGCCTACCAAGCCATCGCAAAACGTGTCGTCGAAAAAGGTGATTGGGGGGTATTTCTCGAAACAGTTGTTGATCCTAACGTGCGTAAACTCCGTGAAGCGACTGCCTACATGACGCAGATAAACAGCGAGATAGAATCGGCTTTACGTCCGCAATTAGGCACACTCGGCATGACGCTGCAAAATATTTTAATACTGACCAAAGTAAAAGATATTACCGATGGCATTATCGATCGTACCTACTCTGAGCAACTCGGCGCAGAAGGTAACATCGAAGCGATATTAACCGACGGTTATTGGCGTCTAAAAAGTTTTGATTCGAACCAAGGTAGCGGTATCAATGCAAACCAATACGCTTATGATGGCGCCGAAACCCGCCAGACAGATACAGGCTGGCGAAAAGACGGTAGCACCGACATCAACTTTTCTACTTACTTTACCTATTTCAGTGAAAGCACCCGCTTTTCATCTAATGATATTTCGAAGCAAGTATTCACAGGTGGCGGTTGGCAAGGCTTATTCGATTACGACAAAGTTGTCTTAACCACAAAAAAAATAGCCGTCATGTCCAATTCAGCCCTGCAAGGAAGTGAAGAACTGGGTAACAATTTGAGCGTGAAAGTGTATCCGCTTTCAGGTAAGAAGATCCGTTATTTCTTGTCATCGAAAGATAATCATCACATCAGTAAATACATCCCTGCCGAGACAGAATTTACCGAGGATACATACGGCTTCTATTTCACGTGGCAACCGCAACAAGAACAGTATTTATTGTGTGACACCCGCGACAACAACGATGCTTGCCGAGTCAGTGCACCCGCTCAACCCAGCGTGCATATTACCGCGCTTGAGGATGTTTTGAGTAATGTACGAGCCAGCCAAGTATTAGAGGTAAAAGGCTTTACCTTATCTGATAGATTCGTCGTTGAGTTCATTGAAGATGACGGCTTTTTTACTGCTTATTACTGGTTCAATGTCGCGGGCGATAACTGGGATGTGTTCACGGAAGGCACTTTCGCCCCTGTCACATTAGGTAATACCGAGTTTATTCAATTTGTGGTGCCAGATATTGTCAAACAGCTTGATGATAGTTACCGCTTCACCACCAACAACCTCTTTTTGGTGGAAGACCGAAACTTCGTCAACATTGGGGAAACCTTATTGAAATTCGAAGCCTTCCATTTCGCAGGTTTCGATAACAACGCCAAAGCGCAGATTTTTTCCGCAGCAAGCCGCAGTAACCTACCACCCTTTGGTCGCTGTAGCTTTGGGGATACCTCAACAGCTACAACGGATAAGTACCTCAACGCAATTATTGAGTGTGGCGGCGATGAACGCTTTACCGCCAGTGATGTTGATGGGCTAATTAACCAACATCTAGTCCAACTAACAGATACTGGCGATATCGACACCGTCATCCTAAAACCTGACAACACATGGGAATACTACATCAATGGTGATCGTCAGTTTAACGATCGCACTTGGGCGCACACGCCTGAAGGTTACCTCAAGATCAACTGGGATCCAGCCCAAGAACAAGATTTTGATTTAATGGCAGTCACCAGCCGAGATCGAAACACTAACCTCTATGCCTATAAAGTGTTCTTCTCGCGCTTTGATCCTTTTGGCCCTGTAATAAACTCTATCTTTTCGTCTATCAACAAAGAATATTCACCGTTTGAACTCACCGCGTGTACCACTGGTGATTCTGGTTGGGATATGACGACCGTAGCACCCTTAACTAAATCAACCCAAGTCCAATATCAGAATGAAACTGCGGCTTGTATGGTCGGTTGGGATAATAAAGTCGTTCGTTTTAACGAAGTAATGTTAATTGGTGAAACCGGTATTGCAAGCGATGACAAAGCCCTAAAGTTTGCCAGCGACAGCTCACGCTTTCTCAAACTAAGTGATGAATTCGATGGCGATTTTTTCCGTGGAAAATATATCGATTCTGCAGGTTGTGGTTTCAACATTGATATACATTGGAAAATAGATGAAAACGGCAGTCTGTTTTATCAAGCTGTTGATGGCTCGCTTAATGAGCGTATCACCATGACAGAATCAGATGGCTTACGCTTTACAATTAAAGCCTTCAATCATCAAACACGCTGGCAAGCAGCGCTACAATTTGCCACCGATGAGGGTGAAGTTTGGAGCGATACAATCACCTTTATTAGCGCCAGTGACGTGCCAAATGTGACGACGATTCAACCGCCAGTTGTGCCAGAAGGACAGCCACAACCCCGTCCACCCGGTATTGCAAACGGCACAATACTTGATGACGGACGTGCTTGTGAATACGTTACGCCATAACGGAGTGTGGCGTCACAATTGGCTACTATTTAATAACAATTAAAAACAATGCATCGCGCCTTAACGACAAAGTTTTGGCGCGATTTCCGTTTCATTTGTGACAAATAAATCTGATAAATTCATCTGTGTCAGTTTTATCCTCCGCTATCACATTACAAAGTATGCAATTGCATGCGCCACATCACAATAACCATACCAAAACCAATGATTAACATTTTTAATCAGTAACATATCAATATGTGTGATCATCCTTCCACACTGCGTACGGTCAGAGACACCGAATAATTCGTCAAATTAAAGAGTCAACTTCAAACAACAAGCGGCATTAGACCGCAGCGTCATCAATCGCTTTTAAGGAAGAAATACATGCGATTAACCATTGCTCACAAACTATTACTCACACTGCTAGCCGTTTTTACACTGGTACTTGCCGCGTCGTTAACCTATGAATCTTATCAACAGAAAGCCTTGCTCCAATCAGTAATTAGCGAGCAAACGCTCGATAAAGCTGGCAACTATTTTGATAGCTTGAACATGATGATGTTAACGGGTGCTATGGGACAGCGAGAAACTCTTCGTCAAAAAGTACTGTCACACTCAGGTATCGACAATGTCCGTGTGATCCGCGGCGAAGGCATCACCAAATATTTTGGTGCGGGTTTGAAAGGTCAAACTCCTGTTGATGAATTCGATCGCCGTGCCTTGCTGGGCGAACAAATTGTTGAAACAGTTCAGACCCCAAATGGGCAAAACTTACTGGTTGCTCTCCCTATGAAAGCGAGCAGTGATTATCGTGGTACAAATTGTTTGTCGTGCCACATAGTGCCAGAAGGTGAAGTACTGGGGGTTGTCCGCCTTGAATATAGCCTCGGCCCACTCTATGAGCGTGTCAACAAAGAGCTATTACTTGCAGGCGGGATCATGGCATTAATTGCCGGTACTGGCTTCTTATTCGCTTTATTCATGATTCGCCGCATTATCGTGCGTCCGCTACGCCGTGTATCAAACTACATGAAGCACACCAGTATTAATAAAGACCTTAGCTCACGCCTGAACGAAACACGCCAAGATGAAATTGGTGAACTCTGCCAAAGCTACGATCAACTGCTCGATAACTTCTCTGCAAGCTTACAACAGGTGCAAACCACATCAGAATCACTGACACTTCAAGCAAATGAACTAATCTGTGTTGCCTCCAAGACCACTCATGCAGTCGAATCACAGCGATCGGAAACCACTGACATTGGTGCGGCAATAGAACACATGCAACAACAACAGCACAATGTTGAGCAACGCACCGCAGAAGCCGCCACCCTAAGTCAAAATGCGTCCGACTCCGCACGCCAGGGTACACAGTTGGCGATCAGTGCTGGCGATGACATTCGTTACTTAGTGAAAGATATTGAGAACGTGCAAACACGAATAAACCACCTGAATGAACAAAGCAGCCAAGTGACAACAATTTTGGATGTCATTCGTGGGATTGCTGAACAAACTAACCTACTCGCATTAAACGCTGCGATAGAAGCGGCACGCGCGGGAGAACAAGGACGTGGCTTTGCCGTCGTTGCCGACGAAGTGCGTAATCTTGCGACACGTACCCACCAAGCAACAGGCGATATCCAAACCATTATTGAAGTTTTACATCAAGGCAGTGAGGCATCAGCCAAAGCAGTAGAAGATACCTGTAAAACAGCCTACGCAAAAATGGAAACCATTGAACAGTTGTCACAAGCTTTATCTGATATAGGTAATCATATTCAGGTAGTTAACACGCATGCGAATGACATTCAGCAACAAAGTGCCGAACAAGCCAATATGGCAGATTCAGTAAATATAAAAATTGAAACCATTACCCGTCATGCGGATGAAACTTCATCTCATGCCATGCAATCTAAAGAGATTAGTGTAAATCTTGAACAGTTAGCAGAGCAATTAGAGCGATTACTTCATCAATTTACGCTTTCAAGTGATAACAAAGCTTGATGCTTGACGTAAGACAGGTAATATTAATGCTTCGGAATGTATCTTAAAGCACAATATGTCAATTACGACCAAAGTGCCTTAACGGAGAATAATTTAAACATGACTTACGCGCCTGTAACAGACGTATTAAGCGGAAAGCTGGCAGTAGACACTGAAGTCACTGTCCGCGGTTGGATCCGCTCACGTCGTGATTCCAAAGCTGGGATCTCTTTTCTTGCCATTTATGACGGCTCTTGTTTCGACCCGATTCAGGCCGTGGTCCCAAATGAGTTAAATAATTACCAGGAAGAAGTACTTAAACTGACAACTGGTTGCTCTGTTGAGGTCACTGGTAAGATTGTTGAGTCTCCTGCTAAAGGTCAAGATTTTGAACTAGCTGCAACAAATGTAAAAGTTGTTGGTTTAGTTGAAGACCCAGACACATACCCAATGGCGAAAACTCGTCACTCAATCGAATACCTTCGTGAAGTGGCTCACCTTCGTCCTCGTACTAACATGATTGGTGCTGTAGCGCGTGTTCGTAACTGTCTATCGCAAGCTATCCACCGCTTCTACCACGAGCAAGGTTACTTCTGGATGTCTGCACCACTTATCACAGCGTCTGACTGTGAAGGTGCGGGTGAAATGTTCCGCGTATCAACGCTTGATCTTGTGAACACACCAATGACTGACGCTGGTGAAGTCGATTTCGATAAAGACTTCTTCGGTAAAGAAACGTTCCTAACGGTATCTGGCCAGCTAAATGCTGAAACGTATGCTTGTGCACTAAGTAAAGTGTACACATTCGGCCCTACGTTCCGTGCGGAAAACTCAAACACAAGCCGCCACCTAGCTGAATTCTGGATGGTTGAGCCTGAAGTTGCTTTTGCTGATCTTAACGATGTAGCAAAACTAGCAGAAGACATGCTGAAGTATGTGTTTAAAGCAGTACTTGAAGAGCGTCGTGACGATCTTGAGTTCTTTGCACAACGCATCAACAAAGACGCAATTTCTCGTCTAGAGAGCTTCGTTGATTCTGACTTCGCACAAGTTGATTACACTGACGCAATCCAAATCCTAAAAGATTCTGGCCGCGAATTTGAATTCGATGTTGAGTGGGGCATCGACATGTCTTCTGAGCACGAGCGTTACCTTGCAGAAGAACACTTCAAAGCTCCTGTTGTTGTTAAAAACTACCCGAAAGACATCAAAGCATTCTACATGCGTATGAACGATGACGGTAAAACAGTAGCGGCAATGGACGTTCTAGCACCTGGTATCGGTGAAATCATCGGTGGTTCTCAACGTGAAGAACGTCTAGAGCTTCTAGACAAGCGTATCGACGAAATGGGTATCGACCCAACTCACCTAGACTGGTACCGCGACCTACGTCGTTACGGTACAGTTCCTCACTCTGGCTTCGGTCTTGGTTTTGAACGTCTAGTGACTTACGTAACGGGCATGCAAAATATCCGTGACGTAATCCCGTTCCCACGTGCACCACGCTCTGCAAACTTCTAATTAGAGGTTCGCTCACAAGCATTGTAAAAGGCTACCTTCGGGTGGCCTTTTTTATCTCTTCTGCTCAGTCTCTATCTATATTGGCAAACCAAGCCCACCAGCCACACAGTACAACCCTTTATATAAACGCCGCTCTGATACGAACTTACTTCAACATCTCTGTAATAATTCAACTACTCACTTATGGTTTAACAACTCTCGATCGCAATGACATGGCTATAGTGATTTCGTGAACAGAAAATACGATACCCTTTGAAAATCAATTCGTTTCAAATCACACGAGTAGAGGTACCTAAATAGGTCTAACTCTGCTGTTGGGTAAATCACTATGCCGATTATAAAAACATCGTTATCAGCAAGCCATTTGTTACTGTCTACCCTTGCGCTTGCTACCATCATATTTTGTCTATCGCTTTTCTCGGCGACAGCAAGCGCATCGGATCAAAGCAGTAAGCAACCTTTTACTGGTATCCCTGTCAGCACCCTAAAAAGTCACAGCGCACTGATACAGCAGATTTCACAAATCATCACCAATAAAAGTGAACAACTCGAACACCACATTTATTTAAGTCGATATTCCCCATCCGATCTCACTACTTACGTTTATTGGCACCAAGGTAAGGAACTTTGGATTTTACCCATCAGTACTAAAGATAACGAAAGTTGGGCGTTCATCCAATCCAACGCCAATATGCAGAGAATTGATTTACTCAATCACGTTGTTGACAGCGCAGATGATGTAGGAAGCAGTACTTTTCTTGTTGATAAAGTTTGGGCATCAAAACGCATTTACGATGCTGTTGTTGAAGGCGAACATTTAACCATCAAAATAAAGGAATAATAATGACCAGTTTTATCGACAGTCGAGGAATAACAATCAGCTCTGTTAAAATCCCTAAAAATGATATTAAACGCCTTAGAACTAATGGGCTAACGGCACGGATAGCCAAAGACATAACACTCACTAGTGGAAAACAAATTACTTCAACCTTAAAACCCAACCCATATAATGGCGGTAAAGGTCAGTGGACAATCGATATAAAAGCCACCGCTGTTGGTAAAACGACATTAAAAGCAAAAGCGGGAGCAAAAGAAGCAACTCTAGATATTGAAGTATTTGCTAAAAAAATCATTCAATTACCCGAGAAAAATACCGAACAAGGCCTACTCGCAAGACTATTTATTGCAGAATCCGTTAATCCTAGTAGCCCTCGCTATAAAGAAGTTGATGCGTCTACCTCTATGCTTTGGATGCGTCAGGTAATAGAAAACCGTAAGGCCGACAATAAACCTTCTCGATTTGCAATTAGTACGAATACAAATGTCACTTATAAAGATGTCATTACCGCCAGAAATCAATTTCACGGCTTTGAAGGCTACCCTAGTCTCATTGAATCTATCAGCAATAACCTATCTCTCATCATGACAATCGCCAATAACTATAATCATCCTGAAAGAGAAACCTATTCAAATTTCGTAACAGCAGCACTTAATGCGGCAAAAGCTAACGCACTTGCGAAATTTACAGATCCAACGTCAAATGGACTCTATGGGTGGCGAACAAAAGGATCTAGTGAACCAGGCGGTGACTTTGTAAAACATGGCAATCTAGCAGGTCAAACATTCTACACATTAAAATAAGAAACTAGCTCATAAGCATTGTAAAAGGCGACCTTCGGGTGGCCTTTTTTATCACTGATATTCCCCCCTTTAACTATCCACCTTACCTCTTGAACATTCTCCTATTTTTCAACACGTTCGCTCTCTCGACAACAAAGTAAGGGCGCATTTTCGCTACCTGCATCAAGGTTCATTTGCTACTGGTCAGGTATTATACGCATTCGGTCACTTAGCATTACTTCAATCCCTCTTGTGGTTACCCAACCTACCTCAAGGGCAGAAAAAATTCTGACTTAAGGAATTCAAGCCAAACAGGTTTGCCAGATTAGGTTTTGGCTGTTGATTCGACAGCTCTGAAATCGGGCAATACAAAAGGAAGCGATCAATTTATGAAAACTAAAGGGTATTTCCATCTTTTTGTTACCTCTTTTGTGCTGCTGTGTGCGGCGGCGCTCACGGTCAAAGGATTTGTCTTATCGGAACACACTAGATTACTACTTAGCGATACTGGCATCGTCCCTATTATGTATGCCGAATCAATCGCTTTTGCCTTACCGCTTGTGCTTGGCATTAGCGCACTCACCACCTACTTTGGCATTACAACATTAATTCCTGTTATTGCGGCTTTTAGCATACACATTGCCCTATTGGGGCTAGCGCTTCATCAAGGCTTACATTTTGATTGCGGCTGCTACCTTCCGGGTTCGCTTCAGTCAGAAGTGTACAGCACACTTCAGCCACAATTTATCATCTTACTGCTAATCCTTAGTGTTTCAGCAGCACTTTATTATTTCAATAACTTGGCAAACCACCGCGCGATGACACCAACCGTCTGATGTCGCGGCGCAAGCCTACTTTTATAAGGATACAATCATGAGACAAAACAAGGCATCTTTGCACTCGCTTTCTTTCCTACGTATCGGACGCAGCTTTTCACTCAACATTCTTATTCTTGCCAGCGCATTGTTAACCTTACCGTTGAGTGCCAATGCAGGGCTGTTCGGCGGTAAATTCAAAGCCGAAGTAGAGACAGAACAAGTGGCCATCAAGCTTCATAATGAAACCCTAGCTGGCAACTATCAGCTTATCGACACTAACGGGCTCAAAGCACTCACCGAACAAGATACTGATGTAATGATTGTCGATGCAATGCCGTTCAAAGACAGCTACAAGAAAGAACATATCCCAAGTGCTATGCAATTCGAGTTTCCTATCCCTAATATGCCAGAGTGGGATTCAGCATTAACCGACCAAAAATCAGTTGAGGACTTCACCCAGCTTCTTGGTGAAGACAAGAGTAAAACCTTGGTCTTTTACTGTGGTTTCGTGAAATGCAGTCGTAGCCATAATGCTGCTGCTTGGGCAGTGAAGCTCGGTTACACCAATGTCTATCGTTACCCTGGTGGTATTTTTGCGTGGAAAGGCGCTGGCTTTAAAACCGCTTCGCTATAACTCTTCCCTCACAATTACTTTCAATATTAAAAAGGTGGGCCGTCAGATATGATGGCCAGCCTTTTCCTTCAATACTGTTAGGGCACTACCAACTGACCGATATACCAACAATAAAGTAAAATATGTAACAAGCAGGCTATCGTAAATAGACTTGGTTGCAGGGTTAGAATAAGCTTACGCCTATCCGCTTATCTCGGTAAGCAGCAACGCTAAACCACATGAGTCTATTATGATCAGAGAAAACACCCTAGTGCCAGCAAGCCAATGGGCCAAACCCTTCGTTTCTGAAGTCGCTGAAATTATTAACCAACTAAAAGAATATGGTTATGATTCAGCAACCCTTGCTCATTTAACTGGTCTACAAGAGAAAAAACTCTCTGATTGGATGTCACGCTATAAGCGCGAACCGGATAATGTGTCTGAGATCCCTTACCCTTGCTGGTGTTTTCTCGCAGCTCTAGCAGGTCGACCAAACATTCAAAACAATGGTCAACCTATTGATGTTGATGCAAGAAAAGTCATGCGCGCATTTAAACCAACAGCGTTTAAAAATAAAAACGCTTTTGAAATGCCTACCGAAAAAGAATTTAAGCGCATTATTGGTGACAATACCTTTACAGGTATTACAGTCGAGAGCCTTTGTGAAGCGTTTCAGTGGAAGCCCGCTCAACTGTCGATTAGCCTAGAAGAAAGCACCCTACCTTTTTTAAACTGGTGCCTTATTCTCATGCTTTGTGGTTTCAACATCCAAAAAATGCTGTTGACTGAGCATGACGGCGAAATAATACTAAATCATTAGGGGCGGCTAATTTACGAGCAAGCCCTAGATACAACAAAGGCTACCCAAAGGTAGCCTTTTATTATCTCTATCTATACGTGGTGCTGACTATACTTCGTATAATCAATTCTATTTCGTATTATTCAGATTCTACTTCTGGGCGTTCTTTACGTTGAACACCTAATAAGAAGTTACGTAAGATCTGATCTTTACACTCACGGTAGTGTTTGTTTTCAGGCTTACGGAAAAACGCGCTAAGCTCATGCTTACTTAATTTAAAGTCGATGCTTTCCAGGATTTCCAACACATCTTCAGCACGGTAGTTCAGTGCGATACGTAGCTTCATGAAAATCATGTTATTCGTTAAACGTGCTTCAGGCTTAGGTTGCTCGCCTTCTTTCTTACCACGTTTGTGGTTGATTAAACCATTTAGAAAAATAGACAGCTCAAGATCTGTACATTTTTTGAAAGCGTCATCATCGTCTTTCTTCAACCAATCACTAACTTGCTCTCTAGTGACTTCATGCTCTGCAGCAGCAAAGATAGTAATCATCTCTGCGTCATTAAAATCAAAAGTATAGCGAATACGGCGTAAGATATCGTTGTTGACCACAAGTATGTCCTAGGTTTATTACAGCTCAGTCAAGATGACTCACTGCGAAATTTTGCCGTATTTTACCAGACATCAGCGCAACTTTATTCCTAAAGCGATATTATTTCTTTACTTACCTGCTATAGTTGCGGTTCTTAAACGAGATAGAACACTATGACACAAGTAAACAATCCGCTACACGGCATTACCCTCGAAAAAATTCTTACAGAATTGGTTGAGCATTATGGTTGGGATGAACTAGGTTATCGCATCGACATTCGTTGCTTCAACCAAGATCCAAGCATCAAATCGAGCCTTAAGTTTTTACGCAAAACAGAATGGGCGCGCACCAAAGTTGAAGCACTTTATATCGATATGGTTCAAAAGTAATTCGCAGGTTTAGAATAAGAGCTAGTAACGCTGGCTCTTAATACCATATCAGTTAACACCACTTCTTAATATCACGCTTCCTCCTCCTTGCTTTACATTCAAGTCCGCTGACCATCCCACTTATAGGCATTATATTTGATCTTTATAGGGTAATAACTCTAACTTGAGCTAACCTAACTGTAACGACTACCATAACGTTCACAGGGAAGGAGAACGCAATGCTCGGGATAAATGTCACTCAAGAAAATCACATTCTGTCGCTTGAGATTGACCGACCATCAGCTAAAAATGCCATCAACCAAGACATGTATAAAGCACTGGCAGACACTATTGAGGCATGCCAAAGCAACAATAGCGTGCGCGCTATTTTACTGCATGCGCAAGGGGGTGTTTTTACCAGTGGCAATGATATGCAAGACTTCCTTGCTATCTCTCATGGCGCTCAAGACAACCACGCAGGTCGCTTCATCAAAGCACTAATACGTAATAAGAAACCTGTAGTCGCTGTTGTAGAAGGTGCAGCCATTGGTATTGGCACTACCCTTTTACAGTTTTGTGATTTTGTGTTCATTTCACCGCATGCTTTTTTCAAAACGCCCTTCGCTCAATTAGGACTATGCCCTGAATTTGCATCAAGCCAGTATTTGTCACGCCTAATTGGTATCCGAAAAGCCAAAGCGATGCTGATGCTCGGTGAAATCATGACGGCAGAAGAAGCTCTCAGTTTAGGGTTTGTTACTAGCCTAAGCTATAACCCAATGGAAGATGCGAATAGCTGTTTAGATCAACTTACTTTACTTCCACCCTCAGCGATGCAAATCAGCAAATCTATGTTGGTAGATTTTGAAGTAAATGAATTGATCGACACTGTTGATGCGGAAAATAAACAGTTGTTCCACCTCCTTACTCAACCAGAAGCACGAGAAGCGATCACCGCGTTCCTCGAAAAGCGACCTGCTGATTTTAGTCAGTTTTAGTCAAAGCAAGGCAAGGCAAGGCAAGGCAAGGCAAGGCAAGGCAAGGCAAGGCAAGAGCATAAAAAAGCCAGCATAAGTATGCTGGCTTTTTAATACTGTACGAATGACATTTGTTATCAGGCTATCGCAGCCTTGGCTTTCATTCTTTTTCCTGTTTTATCCGCAACTCGATTCGGCTCATCGTCATCTTGGACAAACACAACAAACAAGCCAGCAGCTACCATTGCACAACCACCTAACACTAATGCCATCATAGTGTTGCCATCAAATGCCCAGCGTGTGAAGAAACCGAGAATACCCGCCGCTAGAATCTGGGGAAGTACGATGAAGAAGTTAAATACGCCCATGTAGAAACCCATTTTACGGCTTGGCAACGCACCCGCTAGGATAGCGTAAGGCATACACAGAATACTCGCCCATGCGATGCCAATCCCCACCATGTTAAGCATCAACATTTGTGGGTTTTCAATTACGGAAATCGAAGCCAAGCTCACGCCACCAATCATCAAAGCAAGTGAGTGAACAAATTTACGGCTGGTACGGTTTGCAAGCCAAGGTAAGGCAAATGCGGCTAAAGCAGAGATACCATTATAAGCGGCAAAACAAAGGCCAACCCAATCAGCCCCTTCGTTATACAGGGCAGAGCTGGTGTCTGACGTACCAAAGATATGCGATGTAACTGCTGACGTGGTATAGATCCACATTGCAAATAGTGCAAACCAAGAGAAAAACTGAACAACCGCAAGCTGCATCATGGTTTTAGGCATGGCACGAAGATCGTCCATAATTTCTTTCAGGCTGGCTTTTTCTTCTTGTGCTTCTGACGCTACACCAGATTCTGCAGCATGGAACTTATCCATCTCAGCTGGAGAGTATTCTTTGGTTTTAAATACCGTCCACAAAATAGAAGCTAAAAAGACAACGGCACCACAAAGGAACGAGATCTTCACTGATGGCGGAACTTCGCCAGCAGGAGCGGTATTCGCAACATCAAATACATTACTTAAAATGTAAGGCATTGCAGAAGCCACAACAGAGCCGATACCGATAAAGAATGTTTGAACAGCAAAACCTTGTGTACGCTGTTCTGACGGCAAATTATCAGCGACTAGAGCGCGAAACGGTTCCATCGATACATTAATTGACGCATCAAGAATCCATAGCATCCCCGCGGCAACCCACAGGTACGGCGAATAAGGCATGATGATTAACGCAAACGACGAAGCAATTGCGCCACATAAGAAGTAAGGTCGACGACGGCCAAGCGGCGTCCAAGTTCGGTCACTAAAGTAGCCAATAATTGGCTGTACAAGTAAACCGGTTAACGGTGCTGCAATCCACAAAATAGGGATTTGATCGATGCTGGCGCCAAGCGTTTCAAAAATTCGGCTAACATTTGCATTCTGTAAACCAAAACCAAACTGGATCCCTAAAAACCCGAAACTCATATTCCATATTTGCCAAAACGACAGGCGTGGCTTTTCCATTTTCATCCCCGATTAAACTCCAGCGGCAACACCTAATGTTGTTGTTTAATAAACATCCAACAAATAGAAGAGACCATACTATTTCCATGCTCAGGGCTGATGAAGATGAGTAAAAATCATCGTTACTATGTTTTTTACTATCTAATTGGCTTTTTGTGGTGTTTTATAATTAAAAGCCATATTAAATCATCATATTAGAGCGTTTTCCTTCGGGGAGTAATCCTACGTTAGAGCTATCCGTACCAACTGTGATCAGTTTCACATCACAATGTTACATCACGCGAATATCTCGTAAAATTACATCAAATATGATCACCACCACAAAAAACACTAGATTCAGTTCACAAAACAGCCAATAAACTCAATAAATAACGTTATTTAGTAACCAACGCGCTATCTATTTTCTCTATTTTTTATCGAGTGGTTACGAGTAAGATGCAAAAAATAGCAGGTGTGAAAATAAATCGAGCTAAATTGTTGCATTTTGTTGTAAATAGGCACTCTCAAAGGGTATAAAGAGAAATAAAGCCCTTTAATACTCTCAGCATGGATGACCACCACAATGTTTGAAAAAATCGTAGCCGCACCTGCCGATCCAATTCTAGGCCTCACTGAAGAATTCAAAAATGATTCTCGCGCAGAAAAAATTAATCTGGGTGTAGGTATTTATAAAGATGAAACAGGTAACACGCCAGTTTTAGCGACTGTTAAAAAAGCAGAAGCCATCTTACTAGAGAAAGAAACCACTAAGTCATACCTCAGTATTCCTGGTACTGCGGAATATGGCCTTGCTGTTCAGCAGCTTCTTTTCGGTAATGACGCGTCTATTATTGCAAACAAACGTGCGCTAACAGCACAAGCGCCAGGTGGTACTGGTGCACTCCGTGTTGCTGCTGAATTTATTAAACGCCAACTTGGTGATGTGAAAGTATGGATCAGTAACCCTACATGGGCTAACCATAATGGTGTTTTTGCTGCTGCAAATCTTGAAACGGCTCAGTACGGTTACTACAACGCAGAAACGAAAGACATGGACTTTGCAGCAATGCTTGAAGACCTCTCTAAAGCAAATGCTGGCGACATCGTGCTTCTACATGGCTGCTGCCATAACCCAACAGGTATCGACCCAGATTCAACGCAATGGGAACAGCTAGCGGCTCTGTGTGTAGAAAAAGAGCTATTACCAATGTTCGATTTCGCCTACCAAGGTTTTGCTGTCGGTGTTGAAGAAGATGCAGTTGGTCTTCGCATTTTCGCAGCGCAGTGCAAAGAGCTCCTAATTGCGAGTTCATTCTCTAAAAACTTTGGCCTATACAACGAACGTGTCGGTGCTTTCACGCTTGTTGCTGAAACAGCAGAACTCGCAACCACGGCATTTAGCCAAGTGAAAAGTATTGCTCGCGTTATTTACTCTAACCCACCTGCGCATGGTGCAGCTATCGTGACGGAGATCCTAAACGATGTAGCTTTACGTGCAGAATGGGAACAAGAAGTGGCTGAGATGCGTGACCGTATCCAAGAGATGCGTACTCTATTTGTAAACACCTTAAAAGAACTAGGTGTTGATGCAGACTTTAGCTTTATTGAACGCCAAAACGGTATGTTCTCGTTCTCTGGTCTAAATAAAGATCAAGTTAACCGCCTGAAAGACGAGTTTGCTATCTACATTGTCGGTTCTGGCCGTATCAGCGTAGCGGGAATGACAAAAAACAATATGCTACCACTATGTAAAGGTATTGCCGCAGTACTGTAAGCCTTATCCGCTTTAACGTACCAGCTGCAAAAATCAGAATAAGTGAGGGGGCTAATTAGCCCCCTCTTTTTTATTAACTTCTTATATTTTTCGTGTAAAGCACGCTTTGAAGCATGTTCGAATTACCGATTAGCCTGATTTATCTAACGGTAAAACATTACAGAACAATTCCCTTTCATATTGACGCTCTAATTGATCTCGCCAAGGCTTATTTGATACCGGTACCAAATAAAATTTTTCTCTTGATGTATCTGTCACAAAAGCCATGCCATGCTGCATAAGCTCATAGTGGATATCGTTTACAAATCCCAGAGAAAAACTCTGTCGGCCCGTTAGCTGATTAATATCGTCGCGCGTCAAACATACCCCTTGTTCTTCTTCAGCAAAGCGATTACGAAGCCAGTCAGAAAACTCTCTAGCACTTATCATCGTCATAAATCTTGCCTCCGAGTGTATATACCAATCCACTAACTACTTTGATGGATAAGCTCAGTTTTTAATTGGTATTAAGTCCCTGAATATTTAACTCCGTTATAGATAAGTTATAGCAGAGACTTAAGAAATCGTCAGATTAATGAGATGTAGATAGCAAAGATGAGAATAAAAAGGTGGCTAAGATGCAGAGGGGTGACACATGGTATGAAAAAAGAAGGGAACACCCGCCTCTAGCGATAAGAGGCGGGGTGCGAGAATTAAGCCGCTTTGTAAAGCACTTTATTACCCGCAAGCTGGATACGCTCAACTAGACCTTCTTCAGCCAGTTTTTTAAGCGCGCCAGTCGCCCAAGAAGCCGCTTTCGCATCTTCTTGACCTGCTTGAAGACCAATCCCTTTAGGATTAATGCCTTCAGCATTGCTTACAACAATATCAAGCACTTGCTGCTGCTTTGGAGTCAAAGACACTTTTACAGCAGGTGCTGCTTGAACTGTCTTTTTTTCTTCTACAGGTTTCGCCGCTGGTGCAGCTTTTACTGTTTCTGCAGTTGGTGCTTTTTTCACAGCATCTTTTTTCGCTGCTGGTTTTGCTACTGCTACATTTGCTAATACACGCTTTTGCAGCTTAAGCTGAACTTTACGTTTGTGAGAGATTCTCATTAAATTTCCTACTCCGTTGCACTACTTTCAGTCGCCACTGTACCAGCGGGAAAAAGTAAGCGCGTTTTATACCAAGGATGTCAGAGAAATGCCAGCAAACGGTTATTTAACCCACAACAAAACATGATTTCACTCAAAATTCTGATGAATTTGTCCAAAATTAGCCATTTACGCTGCTTGAGGGAGCAAAATTGCAAGAAGTGGATGTAAGGCATAAGATTATAAAACACAGTGCATTCTTAAACCCCCTTATGCTCACCAAGTAGCATAAAGGTACGTGTAATATTAATTATTAAAGCCAGAACATAACTTAAATCGTTAATTTAAATAGAAAGTGTTTATGCATGATCCTGCAAATACAGATCCTGTGTCCGAGGCTCCTTTGATGGAAACTCGTTATATCAAACCAGTAAACAGTCAGCCTAGTATTTACTGGTTTGCGCTGAGCCTTGCGATGATTTTAGCTATTGGAATCACCAGTTTTATTTTACCCACCATCAACAATGTCGGCTTATCCGTTTTATTGCTCTTTGCACTTACTTTTTCGGTGATCGCTTTTAAGCAAATGAACGCACCGATTCTTACTTTTACTTTGAGCTTCATGCACTTTCAATACCACAGCGCGGAGGGTGGCTGGTCTATCCGCTGGCAAGCTATTCAACAACTTGGACTAACAGAACTACCCACGACAGAAGGCTGGTACCAAACACTGCCTTGGATGGGCGTGAAACTTAAAGACTACGATGCTTTTTTAACGTCTGTATGCCCACGAGTAGCAAGCAAAATGTTAATTGAGCAAAGAGGGCTATTATTTCTTGCTGTTAAACGTACCCCCAACAGCCCACACGCCATTGAAGACATGTTATTTGATGATACGCCTTACACCACACAAAAAGGCGTTGAACTCAAAGGGCTCATCGCCATGCTAGCCAACCGCATGCGCTATAACCGTGAACTTTTGGGGTTTGATTTCTTTATCTCTGATGATTTACTCGATCGACCATTAGGGGAGTTTATTGGCCTTGCTCGGCGTTATCTTGCCCAAGCGAATGATACCCCGACTTTTAAGCATAGAGTCTAGGCACAAATAAAAAAGCCACACCAAATAAGGTGTGGCTCCAAGTGATTATTACAGAATAGTTACCTGTAATATTCCGAACTTAATACAGTGGCATTTCATCAGCAACAAATGGGTTTGAAGCGCGTTCGTTACCAAAAGTTGATAATGGACCATGACCCGGTACAAACGTGACATCATTACCTAAAGGCCATAGCTTACCTTTAATTGAATTGATCAATGTTTGGTAATCACCCTTAGGGAAATCAGTACGGCCGACACCACCGTTAAACAATACATCTCCAACAAAGGCGATCTTTGCGTCTGTATTGTGCAAAATAACATGACCTGGAGTGTGGCCAGGGGTATGAAGAACATGCAGAACTTGATTACCCACAGGGATTTCATCACCTTCATCTAACCAGCGGTCAGGGTCAAATGCTTCTGTTAATGGAAAACCAAACATCTCGCTTTGACGCTCGAGACCTTGTAGCCAAAATGCATCCTCTTTGTGTGGACCCCATACAGGTACACCTAAATCCGCTGCCAGCGCAGTTGTACCGCCCACGTGATCTAAATGACCATGAGTCAGCACAAGCTTAACGACATTAAGGCCAAGCTCGGCAACTTTTGCTTTCAGTAAGTGAATATCACCACCTGGATCGACAACCACTGCTGCTTTGGTCTCATCACACCATACAATTGAACAATTTTGCTGATACGGTGTTACAGGTACAATTTCAAATTGAAGGCTCATACTGACAGGTTTCCTTAGAATTAAACTGATACAAGAGTACCATTTTCTATCTAAAAACAACAAAGCCGACATGCTGTGTCGGCTTTGTTGTCTCATTCATATCGTTACCCACGCCAGCTTCTTACTGGACCAGTATCGATATGAACAAAATCACTTTTCGGATAATACCCTACTCCGCCTAAGCGTAATTCTTTGGCTGCTTTATGGACTTTCGATAAAGGCACACCTTCTAAATTAAAGTCGATGGCTTGCCCTTTCATGTGGTAACTTTTTTTCGCTACCCCACCATTTTTTTGCAGCAGCTGATTAGTTTTTGGCGAACGGTAACCTGAAATGATTCGAACTTGACCCTTATGGCCTAAATTAGCCTGAATTTTAGCAATGCCATCAAAGAGCTTTTTATCCATTTTCGCGACTTCATTTTGGCGAAAATCCCGACAAATTTGGTAAATACGCTGAAGTTCTTCAGGTAAATAATCTTCACCATCAAAGTACTGTGTATCTAAGTCTTCGCCCGTGTGGATATTACACATAGACATTTGACGTGGGTTGGTTGACCTAAATGGGCTTGCAATCGCAAGCTGTGGAAACAGGCTTGCCCCTAATGTAATACCACCAGCAATCAGAATCTGACGGCGTTTATAATCAATATCTGACATCCCAAAAACCCATTTAAAACCAAAAACACAACACGATGTTGCCCGAACGCCGATTAAATTAACGTTCAAATTTTAAACAGTCAAATAGGATAGATAGAATAAAACACCGCTTCATTGCTGAAACGGTGTCTAATTATTGAGAATTAAGCAGTTTTAGTCTTTGTAAACAGTTGTAAGTTTCTGTTCAGTTTGCGAAGCATAGCTCATTTTATCGTATAGATAGACGTCATCTCGGAAATTTACTAAGCCTTCGTCGTCAACCCACGCAGTTTGATAAATGAGGTGAACTTGGATCTTATTCTTTAACCCTACCGTTTTAGTACTAGAGCGAGAACTCAGTGTATTCACACGTTGTTCTGACACGCCTGAGTAATTTAACAAGATCATCGCCAAATCATCAGCATGTTCGACGCGCACACAACCCGAGCTAAATGCGCGACCATCTTCATTAAACAAGCTCTTTGCCGGAGTATCGTGCAAATAGATCGCGTTCTTATTGGGAATATTAAACTTATATCGACCCAATGCATTACGCGCCCCTGGCTTTTGACGTAATCGATATGGAAAAGACTTAACTGACACGCTGTTCCAGTCTATTGCAGAAACAGGGATTTGCTCTGAACTTGTCCAGCTACGAATAACAGCAAAATTTTTACGAGTGATATAGCTACTATCGTATTTAGCTTTGGGCAAAATATCTTTCTGCATAATGGAAATCGGGACATTCCAGTATGGGTTGAACACGATCGAGTTAATACTTGAGCTCATTAACGGAGTGCGACGATCGGGACGACCGACAATCACTCGGCTATCCATAATATGCTTATTATCCAGCCATAAGTTCATCTCATACCCTGGAATATTCACAATCAACACTGAAGATACATCCATCGGCCATAAACGTACTCGCTGTGTATTCAACGCCAACACACGAACACGCTGCTTAGGTGATAACCCCAACCAATAACGCGTTTTAGGGCCAATCACACCATCCACTTTCAACCCATGACGATGTTGAAAGCTTTTAACAGCTTGAACTAAATCAACATTGTAATAACGGACATTTTTTTCGCGTAATGATTCTGCTTGATAATCCGTTAAATCACCGAGTTGATGCAAGACCGTGATTAACGCTTCAGGTTGCTTTAATGGGGCACCTAAACGAATAATGCCCCTTTGATAAAACGTTGGCCACGCGGCAGATTCAAGCTGTTGTAATTCGTTAATGGCTAACACCATCCGTGTATAGCTTTCATCAAGTGGCTTGAGAGACGTAACAAAATAACGTAAGCGATTCGTTTCTACAGCATTCAATATCCGCGCAATTGCTGCTTCAGACGGCAATGGTAATGGCATCGCCAACCCACTCCCAAATAACCATTGCTTACCATATTGCGGCAGGCTTTCTACGTAGCTCATATAACTCAGTAAAGTATCTGTCGCCAGTAAATCGTACTGTCGCCAATCGTTACCTTGCTTAAAATGTTGAAGCATACCGTAACGACGCGAAAACTCCGGATCAATACCTGCTAAGGCCAACACCCGAATTTGACTTTCGAACTCATTAGCAACAAAAGAATCTTGCCAAAGTGGTGTATAACCAACGGCATAATAGATTTGAGCTAACTTATCAACATATTGTAAATCATGAACATTCCGAGCGACTTCAGATACCCAAGATTTCGCTTTTTGCATTTCCAATGGTGCAGATTTAATCGATACCGAACTAGGAACTTGTGGTGAATCAACTGTTGGTTGCCAGGAACTCTTTGAAGGCGTTGAGGGAGCTGTAGCGGAGGGAGAATCTTGACGCTGAATATCCTGAGTGACAGCACCTTGGGAGCTTAAGATCGGAACGGCATTATCATCTGCAATTGCCCACTGCGGCCCACTAAGAGCGAGCAATAATGCGACGGATAAACTGCATTGTTTTCTCATAGCCATTGGAACTCCCTCACTAACGTATTGTAAGTATGGCAAACGCATTCACCACTGGGAGTAATTTTAGTAATCTGTCACTCTTCAAGGTGTATCAATTCTTAAACTTAATCCAAAACACTCCAATGATTATCCCATAGAACAGGACTTATATTGGTGGCTAGTTGACCATGCTGCGAGACAGTTAACATCTTGCCAGATCCAGATCCCACCACCCAATTATTATTAACAACGCCCACGCCAGACGCATCAATAAGGGGTTTTATATCAATAAGCTGCCTGTCACTCTCTCGCCAAACACCGTAGCAATTCCCTCTCGGCGACGTTGCTAATATATAGCCATCTAAGCTTGCTATACTGGCAATGTAATGGTTAAAGCGAAGCCAATCTTCTTCTTCCGCATGTAGGTGCTGCAACGCCTTCCCACGTTGATGAACAGCAACCAAAGGCGCAGCATGATCGGGTTCACCACGGTACTGTTGACCACATACAACATCGCCACTTTCTGTCACGCTTAAATGCCGTATACTCAGCTGTTTATCTGCCAATGCAGCTTGCTCAACAACCTTTCCTGTTGCTATATCAAGATAAACCAATGCAGGTTGCATGGACGCTAAATTGACAGGCGTACGCCCTTGCGTATGCACGCCTCCAACACCAATAGCCAAGGTATTCACATCAGCAAGAACCACTTCGTGCGGCCCTATACCGAATCCCGTTAACTCTGAAACTTTTTCTACTTTGGCATTAATCGTTTGTGTCGTGATGCGGTAAACGCCAATGATACCTTGGCTGGTACCTCGCTCACCTTCTGTTGCATAAAGATACTGCCCATCAGGGGAGAACACGCCATGTCCGTAAAAATAACGATCAGGCTTCGCTACCACTAAGGGCAATTGCTCCCCTGTTTGGTAGTTGAAAACCTGCATATATTGCCCCGGCCTACGTCCAAAAGCCGCCGCCCAGGCGCCATTCTTCTGTACTGCAATACCGTGGCCTCGTGCAGGCAAAGGAAATTGATACAAAGGCGTACCACTTGTATCCGCAACAACAGCTGCATAACCACCAGATAATCGGCGGCTACACCCAATAATCGCTGGCTTACCACTCACTTGCATGATCTGTTGATCGCCACCAAGAGGCAATAGCATAGAGCAACCACTCATTGTAGAAGCAGATACTACCGATGCAGACGTCAGCGTCATCTTTAGTAGCTTTCGACGTGCTAAATCAGTCACCATCGGTTGCATTAAACCCCACTACGATACCCAACTCAGGAGCGACTTCATCTTGTAACGCAATTTGGATATATTCTAAGCCGTTATAGATATTCAATAATTGGCGATATCCCTCTTTAGTTTTTAGCATTGGCACCATCGCAGGCGCTTGCGGCCAATCTTCAAGTAGCGCAGAGAAACGTTTATTTATACGATCGGCGGTACCTACATAGCCGCGATCACGAAGTAACTTATCCAACCCTGTTCCCTTGGCTAAATAAAGCTGATGCATAGCTATAATATTCGACTGTAAGTTTGTCATCGATGTATGAGAGCGCCATGACTCTGCTTGATACACTTTAGGCGAACCTGGCTTACCTAACGGGCGACTCAGCTTCTTCATGGTGTAATCAAGCTGATTATTGAGCGCACCTAAGTACTCTCCTAATGCCATTTTTGCAGGCAAAGACTGCCATGGATTAACTTGCCATGCTTGTTCTAACGCCGTGCTGCTGCCAGCAATACGCCCTGCAACCGCAGTAAATAATGAACAATTAGCCGCAGAGGCTTTGTCTTGTTGAGAGGCTCCATTCTGCTGAGACGCAAGCCCCTTCACAACAGGGCTTTGCTGATCATATAAAAACCATTCTGCCGCTCCCAAGCCTTGTACCGCGACACTTTGATTCGCAAGCGCATCCGCCTGCCACATCGCCCCTTGCTTAAGCAACTGGTTCAATTTTCGCCCTGTCGTGTTCTTTTTATCTGGCCAAAACTGGATCTGCCAACTAAGTTCCAAGGCTGTTTCACTGCCCCTTTCTCGCCCTTGAAGGGCCATCCAGGCTTGCATCGTCTTCGACCATTGCACCTTAGCTTGGCCTAAGTTGTCATTGGTTGGCGACTGACAGTATCCCTGAAATATTTGATCTAATGCCTTGGCTTGTTGAGCAAAATTAGCCGCACTTTCAAGGTGCAACTGATGAACCGCACCAGATATTGTCTGTTGCTCTTGTTGGCACCCTGTAACGCTCGCCAGCCCCGCAATCAACAAAGCGATACGCAATATAGACATATTCATGTGTTTATCCTTTACAGCGATTCAAGAAACGCAATCAGCGCTTTACGTTCAGACTTTGGTAGTCCAACAACACGATCGCGGCTACCTTGCGCTTCACCACCATGCCAAAGCACAGCTTCCATCAAGGTACGAGCTCGGCCGTCATGTAAGAAGTTGGTATGACCGTTTACTTCTTCGGTATATCCAATCCCCCACAATGGCGCTGTTCGCCATTCTGTTCCTGTTGCCAAAAACTCACCACGATGATCGGCCAAACCTTCACCCATATCGTGTAAAAGCAAATCAGAATACGGGTTAATCATCTGTTCCGACAACGCGGGTAAGGCTTCATTCTTAGCGGTTTTAATTTGGCTTTGATGACAGCTACCACAACCCACATCCGCAAACAGTTTTTCTCCTTGCATCACCACAGGATCAGTAACATTACGGCGGCTCGGTACTGCAAGGTGCTGTGAGTAAAACTCAACAAAGTCTAAAATTTTATCGCTGACTTCAGGCTTGCCGCCATTAGGTAACTCAGCACAAATAGTTTGCTGTTCTGTGCAGTTTTCATTGGGAAATAAATAACTAGTTAGCCCCACATCGCCATTAAAAGCTGCGGCATTTTGTTGCATTAAGTTCGGCTGTCCCGCCTTCCAACCAAAACGACCAACGGCCGCTTGGTTAGTTTGTACGTCCCACACTTTATTCACTTTACCTGAAACGCCAACGCCTTCTTTACGCTGTTGTTCCGCCATCGAAAATAGCGTTGATTCTGGGATTTGTTCTAACAAACCAAGGCCAATCATAGGCGGCGCAATACGTGCAGACATCTGAACATTAGGGTGCATCTCACCGTATTGTAGATCAGTGATCGTCAGCGTGGGCTTACGTAATGTCACCACTTCGCCATCGGTGAAAGTGACAGGAACATTTTGGTAACTAATGGCGATTTGCCCTTCAGGCTTGGCGCCCGAAATAGAAAAATCTTGTAACTGACCACCATACATAGGATCAGGGATAACCCCATCTGTGATCAGGGCTTTTTTCTGCTCTGGCGTCATGGCTGGGATGCTTAATCGAACCAGCATAGAGACTGCGTTGGTTGCACCTTCTTCAGGAGGGTGCCCTCGTCCATCCTTAATGTGGCAATTTTGACAACCGTTGGTATTGAATATTGGGCCTAGGCCATCACGGGCATCGGTTGTTGCTGGCGCTTGCACCCAAGGGTTTCGAAAAAAACTGTTACCCACACTAAAGTCTAAACGCTTCGTCATCGCTAAATTAGCCGCAGGTAACGAGAACGCGTTAGGGCCTGATTTTTTAATCGTGGTCGCACCACCAGATAGATATTTAGCTCTAGTGACAGATGCTGTTTCATCCGCCTCTTCTATCGGGGTTGTCGCAAAAATAGAGGGTGATACCAGCATAGAAAAGAAAGTAACAACCAGTGAATATTTCATATTGCTCACACTTATATAATTTGTATACCGGGCGGTATAAAGAGTTAGCTAGCCAACCGTTTTTTTTTATAGATAAAAGACCGTGTGACTCACACGTAACTTCTTATAGGCTGGAAAAACAAACCGCCTAACCTAAAGTCATTAGGAAGGCGGCGATTTATAGCAGAGTGATTTAGAACTGGTGATCAGCCGTGTCTGGATTTAGATTTTCAACACCAATAATTTTAGCTGCACGCTCTATTTCAACCGTTTGTTTAACCAATGCTGAAATAGAGTTGTTCACCAGCTTGTTGCCTTCAACATTATCTGCTGCAATCAACTGATCGAAATATTGGTTATTTTTTTCAGCAGAAGTCACTAGGCCGTATACAGCACTACGTGCATTATCAAACTCAGCTTGGATCTCTTTTGCTGCTGACTTGTCTTTTTTCGCGACTAAATCATGAAGACTCGGGCCAGAAACCAACGAGCCATTTACACGCATGTAAGTACCCGTATAAACATTGTAAATACCTTGCTCGTTGTAGTAGTGAGAGTTATGCGTATTGTCCGAGAAACAATCGTGTTCATCTTCGGTTGAATTAGCCTCGAGTGCCACTTTCATACGCTCGCCTGCTAGTTCACCCAGAGATAGTGAACCCATACCAAACAGCATTTTACGTAAACCATTTTCAGCGCTATCTGCCAATAATTCAGCACGATAGTTAGATTTAACCTCTGCCGACCATTGTTGTTCCATCCACTTCAGATCATTAATTAACAGCGTTGAAGCAGCTTGAAGGTATTCACGACGGCGCTCACAGCTACCGTTGGTGCAAGCTTCACCATAAGAAAAATCGGTATAAGCACGCTCACCTGCCCCTGGTTTAGTACCATTTAAATCTTGGCCCCATAGCAAGAACTCTATCGCATGGTAGCCAGTTGCTACGTTCGCTTCAGAGCCTCCAATTTCGTTAAGTTCAGCGAGAAGTTCAGGTGTGATTTTTTGCGTATCAAGTCTTTGGTTACCCACTTGTACTGTTGTATTCGCAACAATATTCGCTTGGGCACCCTCGTTACCTAATTCATATTGATAATCATCAGCAACGTAATCAATCAGTCCTTCATCCAGCGGCCATGCATTCAACTGACCTTCCCAATCATCAACAACAGCGTTACCAAAGCGGAAGACTTCTGATTGCTGATAAGGCACGCGCGCTAGGATCCATGCAGAACGCGCTTGTTCTAAATTCGCTTCACTAGGGCTAGCTATGAATACTTTAAGTGATTTATCTAGTGATTGCGCTGTAATGACTGCATCGCTATATACGCTGTGAGCAATGTCAGCGTAATGTTCAACGACAGCTTCTTGGGTTGCTGCTTGCGACAAAAGAGGGGTAGATAAAATGGCGGTTGCAATTAAAGTACGTGCAAACGTCTTTTTCATGATGTGTCATCCTTGTGATAGCTGCTAACTTTTATTTATCACCTTAACGAGATTGTTAGTGATAATTATTTTTGTTACCGAATGATAACGACTATCGTTATATTTTGAAACACGCAAACCATCAGTAGGTGTATTTTTTTGCTCTGACACCCAAAACAAAAAAAAATGCGCAACCATATTTGGCTGCGCATTTCTATTCTAAGGTCGTTATCAGCTTGTGCTGTCACTTAGCTTTATACTAACTTACCGTTAGTTTCCTGGGCCAATACGGTCCATAAATGTCATGTGTGGTGAGCCATCTTGCGCTCTTAAGCGAATCCGGTCTTCAACCTGACGTTCTTTCTCTTTCCGTAAGCCAATAATCAGCGAATAACACATCATCAACATAATCACAGAGAAAGGTAAGCCCGCGGTAATCGACGCTGCTTGTAAGGCCGCTAAACCGCCAGTCAGCAATAGAATTGCAGCAACTAAACCTTCGCCTAAGCCCCAGAAAATACGGTGACGTAGCGGTGGCTCTTGATCGCCAACCGATAGCAAGGTTGTTACAACTAAAGTGCCACTATCTGAAGAGGTAATGAAGTACGTACAAATCAGTAGAGTTACAACACCTTTAGCAATAGGCTCAATCCAACCGGTATTCATCAGGCCAATCGTTTCGTATAACGCTAACGTTAGGTCTTTATTCACCGCATCGATCACACCGCCACCATCGAATAATTCAATGTGAAGTGCTGTACCACCAAATGCAGTTAACCAGAACATCCCAAGCAACGAAGGAACAATCAATACACCAATCGAGAATTCACGAATCGTACGACCTTTCGAGATACGCGCAATGAACATACCAACAAACGGTGCCCATGAAATCCACCAGCCCCAGTAGAATGCAGTCCAGCCTGATTGCCACGCTGAAGTACCATTCGCTTCAGAGTTAGTCCAGAAGCTGAGCGCTACAACATTAGAGAGGTAGTCACCAATGTTCTGTACGAAGCTGTTTAAGATGTAAATCGTTGGACCAAATGCAACAAAGAAAATCAGGATCAGAATACTCAACCATAAGTTAAGTTCTGATAAAATTTTCACACCCTTACCCACACCCGATACGACGGATAAAGTGGCAATAGATGAAACAACCGCGATCAAAATCAGCTGGTTGGTCATCGACACATCAATACCAATTAACTGATTTAAGCCAGTATTCATCTGTGCCACACCCAAACCGAGTGAGGTCGCCACACCAAATACTGTACCAAAAACAGCTAATACGTCCGCAGCGTGTCCCCAGAATCCGTAAATACGATCGCCCAAAATTGGGTAAAGCGCAGAACGAATTGCCAAAGGTAACTTACGACGATAAGAGAAGAATGCCAGTGATAAGCCGACGATCACATAAATGGCCCACGGGTGAAGACCCCAGTGGAAGAAGGTTAATCGCATCGCCACTTGCGCAGCTTCCGGTGTACTACCTTCGGTAATAAACGGGTTGCTTTGCAGGTGGAACATTGGCTCTGCAATACTCCAGAAGATAAGACCGATACCCATACCCGCCCCGAATAACATCGAGAACCAAGCAAAGTAACTAAATTCAGGTTCGGTATCGTCATCCCCTAACTTAATATCGCCGTAGCGACTAAAAATAAGGAATACAGCAAAGAAAAAGAATAGCGCGACAACAAGAATGTAATACCACTTGAAGCCAGCAATGATTGAGTCTTTTGCGCCAGTGAACCATGATGCTGCAAGTTCTGGGTCAAAAGCACCAAAGAGAAGGAAGAGCGCAATCACTGTCATGGCCGTTACTGCCATCGGTGGATTGAGCCCTTTCAGTAAACCTGATTTTGCTCTCATGTTGCCTCCTTACTCTTCCGAGTAAAAATCTTCGCCAACATGCTCACCAGCACCACGAACAGCACGATAAACCACTTGGCCAGTAGCTTCTTTACGGTGATCAACAAGGGTTACTGAAGGCTGACCATTCACGGCATTACGTTGGCCTAGGAAGATAGCCATCGGAATGCCCAGATTGCTCACTCCACTTGAAATCCACATACGATCAAAATCATAGTTACCGCCAATGAATTCTAACTGAGATAAGCTGGTGTCGAAGCCCGCAAGGAAGTATTCCATCGCTTGTACATTCGGGAACATGTGCGCCAAAATGTAAGCATATTGCAGCTCGTTGACTAATGTAGGTAGCGTAAACTTACCCGTTTTGTCTGCACCAACAGATGGAACACCCCATGAAGAGTGAACAGTTAGTTCTTCCGGTTGGCTATCATCAAAACGAGGTTCATAGCGTACAAACGCTGAGGAGTCCGGCAACTCATAACGAACACGAAGAATTTGAAGATCTTCTACAATCTCTTTTACGGTTAAATTATCAGAACTCATAATATCTTTCATCAAGCTAAAGAAGGCAAAATACTACCAAAAAAGGAGGAGATTATGAAAGAAAATGGCAAATTAGCCACATTTATTAAGAATAATTGTGGAATTCCACCTCAAACGGTAGATTCTTTGACCACTCCATTATAGCCACCAAAATCAATATTAGTTAGAACTCTAATGTTTTCACATCTAACATTAATTCTATAGCCCCTCAAAATTAACAACTATTTCTTTCATGTTGGCTCTGTTTGATGTAGTTTCGCGGCGTTAAATCTTGGAGAGAAAAATGGACAAGCACGAAGAAGTCCTTATTGCCTTGCGACAAATTATCCGAGCGATTGATTTACATTCAAGAAAGCTGAATAAAGTCGCTGGGTTAACTGGGCCACAATTAGTATTAATGCGCGCTATCCGTGATTCTGGTGAAGTCACTATTCGCCAATTGTCGAACAACACCAACATGAGCCAAGCAACGGCAACAACGATTCTTGACCGCCTTGAAAAGCGAGAACTTGTTGTGCGCCAACGCAGCCAGTTAGACAAGCGAAAAGTGCATGCACATTTGACCCCTCTTGGTGTTGAAGTGCTAAATAAAGCACCATTGCCACTACAAGATAGTTTCATTTCTCAATATCATGAACTTGAGGAGTGGGAACAATCTTTACTGCTTTCATCAGTTCAGCGCATATCATCAATGATGAATGCGGAGCATTTAGATGTCGCACCTGTACTAGCAGTAGGTAGCATTACCAAAACTGAAGAAGCCAGCAACTTATAACACTGCGTTATCGCTGCTATTGTAAGCCTAGCTGATGAATAGAGAACGTGACGCTCTGCACGTTCTCTATTACCTTATTGCTTTTTCCTCTTTAATCTTCCCCACACTGCGCTAACATACCTATTCCGTATTGTCATAAATGGAATCTGTGTGTTACTTGACGGAATTGAAACCTTACTCGTATTAGCCAAAGAAGGCACCATGAGCAAAGCAGGCACACGCCTGTACATTAGTCAATCTGCGGTCAGTAAGCGTATCGCTAACCTTGAAAAGCGTTTAGGCAAGAAGCTCATTGAACCTGCGGGTCGGCATATCCAGCTAACCGCTACCGCCAAGCAGCTTATTGATAGCGTTGAACCCAGCTATCGAGAAATGAAAGGGCTGATCTTTGAGCAGCAAGATATTCAAGATACTTCGCTTATCACCATTGCTTGCTCTGAAACCTTAGTCGCAGGTTATTTGAGTGACATTCTTGGCGCTTATATTCAAAAAGATCCCCATCTATCAGTCTTTACTCAGCAAACACCTTTTATTATTGAAAGTGTGTCATCAGGTGACGCAACAGTGGGCTTTTGTGCTGGTCATTTACCACCACAACATGGCATCGTGGCTCGCCATCTCATCGATGAACAATTCACTATTGTGAGTGCGACATCGCTTGATTCAACACCCACAATGTTGTTGACGAATGACCTAAAAAACAGCGCAAATACATACCAAGCTGCGACATTACAAAAAATGGGCATTCAACCTATGATGGAAATGGATTCCTATACAGCAGCGGCAAAACTGGCGCTCGGCGGTGTCGCCCCTGCATTAATCCCAATGTCTGTCGTAAAAACGCTGAATATTGAAGCTCAACACTGCCATCACTTTGATTTTCTCAATGAATTAACGCGTCCAGTACACCTTTGCTACCGCCGCAAGAGTTACCAGTCAAAACGTGTTGAGCAGCTTATTGAAACCATTGCGGATTTTGTTCCAGCAGCAACTTTATTGCCATAACCATAGAGATAACAACCACCATAGGGCGGATAAGTTTTCGCCCTTTCGTAATCGCAACCTTGGCACCAAAACGCGCACCAATGAAGCCACCCACCGCCATGGTTAAACCAATTTCCCACACCGGCAACCCAGCCATAATGAAAAACAACAATGCCGCGATGTTTGATGTAAAGTTAAGAACCTTGGTTCGGGCTGTTGCTTCGATCATGCTTAATTGAGCTATAGCGACAAAGCAAATCGTAAATAAAGATCCCGTACCAGGGCCAAAAAACCCATCGTAAAAGCCTATGCCAAATCCAACTGAGAACGCGAATGCTGTCTCAGATAGTTTAGCTTCTCCTCCACCTACACCCGCTTGCGGTGCAAACAAGAAATACAGAGAAATACCCAGCAGTAATAATGGAATAATATTGGTGAGCACGCCTGCATCAATAAACTGGACCAATTCTGCGCCTATTGCAGAACCAACAAAGGTACAAGCAATCGCTAAGCGCATTGTTTTTAAATTAACGAGCCCATTGCGGACAAAATACAAACTTGCCGAGAAACTACCAAATGAGCTCTGTAATTTATTGGTCGCCAATGCTTGAGCAGGAGGAATGCCCACAGACAATAAGGCTGGCACGGTAAGTAGTCCCCCACCACCAGCAATTGCATCGATAAACCCCGCCAATGCCGCAACGCCAAAAAGGATCGCGATGACCTCATACGAAAATTCCATTTATATTCCTTTGGATAACAAATTCAAACCAACAATCTAAAATGGAGAGTAACGCCTTATTGATAAGATCAAAAAGGAAAGCTGCGACACGGACTAATTCCAATCTGGAATAGGATGTTAATCACTCATACTCAACATACGAAATTCAGACTCTTATCTCGGCTAATTTGCCAAGATCAGCATCACGTTATCGCCAATAAAAATTTATGCACCAAGGTGACTAATATTACCTATCGAGTAACTCCAGCCAGCCCTATCAGACTGTTGATTTGAATAATTACAGTTAACTAAATCTCATTTTTATCACTCTAGCTATGCCGATTTGTTATCACGAAACATTTTTCAGCATTTAACAGCGAGTAATGAATCGCTCACCATTACCCCTATAGAAAGTAGGTTAATGAACTTCAACCATTCAGGTTTTAGGCATACAGCGTAAAACCAAACAATCTGTCACTCAGTGAGTAAAAATTATGCTAGTTATCATTCAACTCGTTATTGTTTTAGGTTGCATTTATTGGGGCTTAAAAATGGGAGGGCTAGGCGTTGGTCTTGCCGGGGGATTAGGGTTAGCAGTGCTAACACTCGGCTTTGGGTTAGAGCCGAGCCAGCCTGCGGTAAACGTCATTTTAATTATCATGGCTGTCGTTACTGCAGCTTCGACTATGCAAGCCGCAGGGGGAATGGATTGGCTGGTGCATTACGCAGGTAATCTCATGCGCCGAAATCCACGCTATATCAATTTCCTTGCGCCTATGATCACTTGGTTGATGACCATAATGGCTGGGACTGGTTATACCGTATTTTCAACTTTACCCGTTATATCTGAAGTTGCCAAAGAGATAGGAGTACGTCCTTCTCGCCCACTGTCAGCCGCGGTTGTGGCTTCACAAGTGGCCATTTCTGGCTCTCCAATCTCAGCTGCAATGGCAGCGATGATTTCAATCATGGAGCCTATTGGTGTCAGCTTTTTACAGATAATGGCAGTCTGCTTACCTGCGTCTTTCATTGCCGCTATGGTCGCGGCCTTTGTCGCTTCTCGCCAAGGCTGTGAACTCGATGAAGATCCTATCTATCTAGAGCGTATTCAGGCTGAACATAAACAAAAGACCGATACACAAACAACGACGAATACTGAGTTAGATCCAAAAGCAAAATATTCAGTACTGCTTTTCCTACTCGCCACTATCGTCATTGTTATTTACGCAGCATTCCCACCGCTGCGCCCACAATTTGGTGATGGCTCAATGATGTCAACGCGTGACATTATTATTGTCAGTATGTTCGCTGTCGCCTGTCTAATGGTACCTTTCTGTCAGGTCAATCCCGACAAGATCATCCGTACTACTACCTTCCGCTCAGGCATGAGTTCAGTCGCTGTTATTTTGGGTATTGTGACTATGGGCTCCACCATGGTAAATGCTTACTTACCTGAAATTAAAGCCACCGCAGGTACCCTACTTCAAGCTTACCCAATGTTACTTTCTGTGGTCTTATTCGGCACTTGTACGCTACTTCTTTCTCAAGGCGCGACGACACCACTCATTATTCCACTTGCTCTTAGTCTTCAAGTGCCACACTGGGCTATCTTGGCTTCATTCGTTGCAGTCACTGGCGTATTTGTTCTACCGACTTATCCAACCTCTTTGGCTGCTATCGAGTTTGATTCAACGGGTACGACTCGTATGGGTAAGAATATTTTTGACCACCCATTCTTGTTACCAGGGCTTTGTGGCGTCATCATCTCAACCCTTTGCGGTTTTGTTCTTGCACCTATGATTTTATAACTAAGGTGATGCAGCGATAGGCGCAAAAACTTATTTCCCTTTACAACAAAGCCCAGCATATTTGCTGGGCTTTGCTTGTTGATTACACTTTGTTTCGTTCAAGAATTTAATTAAAAAACTGAGTGAAGAGCTTGGTTAATACCTTGCTTAGTCTGTCACTAACTGACAAAGCGTATTCCACACTTGCTCACCTGCTGGGTGCAGTCGCGCTTGATAGCGGTAGGCATAATAAGCAATAGGCAAACGAAGGTATGACTCACCAACCAGTGCAACTTGCCCACTCGCTAACTCATCTTTAATTGCGTAATCCGGTAACCAAGCAACACCCTGGCCTTTCAACACTAAGATCTTGAGTAAGTCTGTCATTGATGACGAAAACACCGCTTGCAAGTTAACTTGGTCGCGCACAGCTTCAACTTGTCGCCCCATGTAAGAACTTGGACTATACGCCAACCATGGTGTCGGTTGCTTTAAATCAAACTGGAATAGAGGGTCGCCTTTGTCATCGCAGGCACACACAGGCAGTAGCTCAGCTTCACCTATACGCAATGACTGATATGGCGGTAAACGTAAACGCTCATCATCAAATGCAAGTAACAAATCACAACTGCCTTCATGCAATTCTTCTGTCGCTTGATCGACATCGATCGCTTCAACGCTTAACAAGGGGTTGTGTTTACCATGGCTTAATAGTGGCTGGATATTTGGCACTAAGCTCGTCGCCAAGGAATGCGCCGCAGCAACACGAACAATATTACCGCCCAGTTTTGACAGATCAGATAACTGACCTATGCCATCGACCATTTGATTAATAAGAGTACGGGCTGAAATTCGAAATAGCTTGCCGCTTGGCGTGAGTGCAATTGGGGTTTTGGTTCGATCGACAAGCTCGGCACCGACTGCATTTTCAAGTGCACGAATACGGCGACTAAACGCAGGCTGAGTGACATTGCGTTGCTCTGCAGCATGAGAAAAGTTGCGTTGTTCAGCCAAGGCTAAAAAGTCTTCTAGCCACTTACTTTCTATATTCATAATAAGCACAGAAAAAGAAAATAATTATACCTAACAATGCATTAATGCTCGCGATATTGCTTGTAACAGACATCACATTAATCACTTTCCTTTTCATTTTTTACCACTTAAACAAGTCATTTATTGCCATTCAAAACTGAATAATCAAAACAACAAACAGCAAGTGAATTCGCTATACCGATTCGGCATCAGAGCGCCAGCTTTAGCATTTCTAAACACACCTACGCCTATTTATAGTGGTTTCAACAACACTCTATTAGGAACATAATCATGCTGAAAAAACTGGGCGTTTTAGGCGGTATGGGACCACTCGCTACCGTCACCTTCATGCAAAAAATTATTGCACGTACACCGGCTCATAATGACCAAGAACATATTCCAATGTTAGTCAGCAGTGTTCCTCAAATTCCCGATCGCACCGCTTGTATTCTTAACAAGGGGCCCGATCCGTTTCCTATTCTGAAGCAGGGCTTTGAAGAATTACAAAACGCAGGGGCTAGTTGTATTGTTATTCCCTGTAATACCGCACACTTTTGGTATGCGCGCCTTCAAGCCATTAGCCATGTTCACACAATCAGTATTATTGACAGCGTTGTAAGTGAAGCCAAATATCGACAATACCAACGTGTGGGCATTCTAGCGACAACGGCCACCATGATGACCAACATGTATCAAGGCCGACTTGCTGAAAAAGGCATTGATGCCTTAGAAACAACTGAGCAAGAACAGCAACAAGTCATGGCTGGGATTTATGCGGTTAAAGCAGGTAACGTCAAAGAAGGTGAACAACTCATGGCACCAGTATTTGAGGCTATGCTGGCACGCGGTGCTGACGCTGTTATTTTTGGTTGTACTGAAATCCCTATTGCACTGGCGTCACAAGTCGAATCACAGCCGTTGAAGTGTCTTGATTCACTAGAAATCCTTGCTGATGAATGTATTGCATGGGCAACTGCAGACGAACATGAATTGGTGGCATAATTAAAGTAAGGGAAGACATCAAGCTGGTAACTAATATACAAAAGAGCTAGCGATATGCTAGCTCTTAGGTGGTACCAATCTAGAAAAGTTATTGTTCAAAAATCATATAAATCAGTACACCAAAACTACTGAAGCTATTGCTTATTTTTACGACGGCGTACTGCGCAACCGACTCCAGTCATACCTAGCATGAAGAGAGCAATACTTGATGGCTCTGGTACAGGAGGGATAGGACCACATGGTGTTGCTTGACACTCGACACCATCACCCTTCACACCGTAAAAACTAATATGAGAAATATCCTGAGGCTTACCATCTTTAAGTTGCGGCGTCATATAGCTGCCCGAGATTTCACCATCTTTAATATGGTAGCCCGTAAAGTTAGGGTTACCGCCTTTAAAGACCAGCATGATGTCATCAAACGCAGTCCAAATACCGCTTGTCATCGACCACGTCCCCATTTGGAGATCACCCGTTGCACTGAAGGTGTAGTTGCCTGTTGAAAGATTAATATCTAGAGAGTTATCTCCAGATCCACCTTCAAAGATCTTGCCGAAGAACTCCCAGTTGGTAATACCAAACATAGCATCATCGTTAACGGCTAGTGTTGGATTCAATTTGTCATTTTTTTGAGACCCAACCTCACACCCCATATTTACAGTCACTTTATTTGCAATGGCGGCATCACATGCTATTGACGCAGCATGCGTATAAGTCGAAATAATAAATGATGCTACTACCAATATCTTATTTAATAATCGCATGACTCTTCCCTATCTATATATTGATTCACTAGGTAAAGAGCAATCTTCGCACCAACATTTATATGCCTATTTATCAACACATTAAATAAGCATTACTTTTACAGTGTAAAAATAATTGACACTTTAATCTTTAAAAAATACATATCCATGAGCATTGCAACTTGCGAAAACTTTCAAATTTCCGTCACAATTTGCAAAACAAAAATAAGCATCTCACTTTTGATACGGCCTATTATTCAAACCATTCCTTTCATTGCTCAATTAATACGATTATTTGTCTATTTTTTTTACACACAATATCTGTCTAAAAACTGGCATGACACTTGATATATCTATTACTAAATAACAGCCAAACATAATTTATATCAATGAGGGAACGAATATGAAACTTAAAGTATTAGCTGCAGGTATCACACTTATTGCCGCGTTTAACGCACAAGCTATTCCTGTTAACTTCGGAGCATTTACAGCTGAATGGCTAAACCCTGTCGCTAAACCAGGGGCAAATCAACCCGTCGCATCTGCAGCAGGGACTAATCCAACAATTCGCTGGGGTAGCCCTGCAACGGCAAGCGGACAAAGTGGTTACAATTTTGATTCAGAATCCCCCTTTAGCACTGAATTTGATACCGTAATGGGTATGAGTGATATTTTCCAACTAGGTACTTTCACTCACTTAAATAATCCTATCTTTTCTAGTGGTTCAAGTTTACTAAGTGTTGATTTAAAACTATCGACAACAGTACAAGCGGGTGCTCTACCAGCAGAAAATGTTGATTTCTTATTTAGTTTTAATCACGAAGAAACCCCTAATAGTGCCAGCCCTTGTGCTTATGGGCCTGCAGGGCAAACCGGTGTAAATGTCAATGGCTGTGCCGATAGAGTTACCACAAATACCAATGCGTTTACCGATGTCTTTGCGATTAGCGGTGTTGATTATACTATTGATATTCGAGGATTCACCGTTGGTGGCAACTTTGTAGATGGTTTTTTAACGAAAGAAAAAGTTGATAACCAAGCTATTATCATTGCAAAAATTACAGCGTTTGAAGATATTAATGAAGTCCCTGAGCCTGCTCCTTTTGCAATTCTAGGAGCTGGTTTACTGGGGTTAGGGGCAGTTCGTCGTATGAAAAAGAATAAAGTAGTGACAGAAAAATAAAAGACTAAAAAGAAAATACCAAACAACCAGTACCAAAAGAGAATAAAACAAGGAAAAGCGCAGTACTAATACAAGTACTGCGCTTTTATTTAACACGATCTTATATGAAGAATTGACAACAACTTATACAATGCGCACGCCTGCAGCCATTGCTTTTTCTGCCGTCAGTAACACACTTTCAGATTCATCATCTGTTTCTGCGCACAACAACATACACTCAGACGTTTCACCGCGCATTTTTGCTTTTGCTAAATTACACAGTACCACCACGTCCTTACCCATCAATTCTTCTTCAGTGTAATACGGCACTAGGCTCGTCACGGTCTGGAGCGTGTTTCCACCAACATCAATTTGTACAATGTAAAGCTTGTCTGCATTATCATGACGTTTCACATCAAGGATTTTTCCTGTACGAATTTCTAATTTTGCAAAGTCTGAGTAAGCTATCGTTTCCATCAATAAAACCTTGGTAAAATTTTAGTAAAAGATAGCGTTTACACTATCAGTAATCGCTTATAATACATACGTTAAAGATCCCATTTTGAGTAACCGATCATAGTCTTGATTGCGTTATTTTCACATCAAGTGTTAAATAGCTGATAGTTAAGAAAAGAGGTAATACATGGCTACCATTAAAGATGTCGCAAAAGAAGCAGAAGTCTCTATCGCTACCGTTTCTCGCGTCATCAACAAATCACCGAAAGCCAGTAAAGCATCGGTCGAATCCGTGACAAAAGCGATGGCAAAACTCGGCTACCGCCCTAACGCTGCTGCTAAAGCGCTTGTTAGTCAAAGTACCAATACTGTCGGCGTGCTTGTCGGTGATGTGTCCGACCCTTTTTTCGGCACCTTGATTAAAGCAGTAGACACCGTTGCTTATCAAGACAACAAGCATATTCTGATCGGTAACGGCTATCACGATGCTGAAAAGGAGCGCTGTGCTTTAGATTTACTGATCAATAGCCGCTGTGATGCATTAGTAATCCACGCTAAAGGCCTTTCAGATCAAGAGCTGATTGCCTATGCCCAAGAAGTAAAAAGCATGGTGATCATTAATCGTCATATTCCTGAATTGGCTGATCGCTGTATTTCATTAGACAACTATAAAGGCGCCTACTTAGCGACCGAATTCCTTATCCGTCAGGGCCACACGAAAATCGCTTGTCTTGCATCTAACCACAAAATTGAAGATGCCGATGAGCGAGTAAACGGCTATTTAGCCGCACTTTCCGATAACCAAATAACGTTACCTCACAGCTATATTGAATACGGAGAGCCAAACAGTGATGGTGGCGAAATAGCCATGACTAACCTGCTAAGTAAATCACTCGACATTACTGGCGTTGTTGCTTACAACGACTACATGGCCGCTGGTGCATTGTCTGTACTTGATGAAAATGGCATCGCTGTGCCTCGCCAAGTTTCAATGATGGGATTCGATGATGGGCTAATCGCCAAATACATCCAACCTCGCCTAACGACAGTTCGTTATCCGATTCAAATGATGGCAGAAAAAGCAGCGCAACTCGCCCTTTCTCTGGCTAAAAAAGAAAACAGAGAACCCGAAACCATTATTTTCTCACCGACACTTGTTCGCCGAGATTCGGTTGAACGCCGCTAAATCGCACGGCGGATCCATTAGATAAAATAAGAAGATGACAAAAGAAAAGCTCAGCATGAACAATTCATACTGAGCTTTTTTAGGGGAATCATTAGTATTAGTTAGCAAGGAAGCCCACGATGCAAACCGAGAGAACGTAATTCGCTAGCATTCAAACTGGTAAGTCGTGAAGTACTGATACGTCTGTTTAGGTTGTAAAATACAATCAGGCTGAGGCCACTCAGGGTGATTAGGGGAATCAGGTAACAACTGGGTTTCTAACGCCAATCCAGCAAAATCACGGTACTCACCACCCTCGCGTTTCGGCTCACCCGCAAGCCAGTTTCCTGTATACAACTGCATCGCAGGTTTGTTAGTAATAATACTGAGTCGTACTTTTTGATCTGGGCTGATAACCTCGGCAATAGGTATATAAGTTTCACGATCTAACGGAAATAAAAAGCTGTGATCGTAGCCTTTCGCCATTTTCTGCTGCTCGCCTGTCATCCAGTCCTTGGCTATCACTTTGCCTTCACGAAAATCAAAGCTGCTACCTTCTACATCCGACAATTCACCTAATGGAATACCTTTATCTGTTGTTGGTAAATACTGACTGGCAGCAATTTTCACCCAGTGCTGATGGCAATCCGTTCCAGTGGCGGCCCCAGCTAAATTAAAGTAAGCATGGTTAGTCAAATTACAAGGTGTCGCACGGCTTGTTGTCGCTTCATAACTGATGGTAACGCCATGATGCTCTGTCAGCGTGTAGGTCACACTGACAGTAAGATCACCGGGAAAGCCTTGGTCGCCATCTGATGAAACAGTCGAAAATACAACATGCTGCTGGCTTTGCTCAACAATATTCCAGCGGACTTTATCTAAGCCAGCGGAGCCACCGTGTAAACAGTTTCCCGCTTGGTTAGCTGATACTCGATACTTTTTGTTATCAATGGAAAAAGATCCATTGGCAATACGGTTTGCGTAGCGCCCGACCGTTACACCCATGTAACAGGTTTGACGCATAAAGTCTTCCATGGTCCCCATGCCAAGGAGTACTTCCCTCTGCTCACCGCTTGCCAATGGTAAGCGACAACTTAACCATGTCGCGCCGATATCCATAAGGACTACACGCATACCAGCTTGATTGGTTAATTCCACCAAATGTGCAGGCTTCCCATCAAAGGCGTCCTGCGAACTCATTTTTTCTACTATCTCATTTCCAATAGAATGCTTTGGGGTTATTGCTTTTTTAACTAGGGGCGTTGGCATAATGCTTTCCCTTCATTAAAGGTATTCAACAAGACTTGCACCGTCTTTTGCCTGGCAAACATAAATCGAGGCTTTCAAGCCTGTTTTTGCTTCATAATTAGCTTCAATAGTCGCTGTCACTTCATCGACTAATGCGGGCGGAACAAGCGCTACGATACAGCCACCAAAACCACCACCCGTCATGCGCACGCCACCTTTATCGCCAATCACGTTTTTAACCATGTCGACCAAGGCATCCACTTCAAATACTGTAATTTCAAAATCATCACGCATTGAAGCATGAGATTGCGCCATCAACTCACCCATCAATTTCATATCGTGAGCAATCAGGGCTCTTGCTGCACGCTCTGTTCGGTCGTTTTCAGTGATCACATGACGCGCACGTTTAGCGACCATTTCATCAAGTTCAGCAGCTTTTGCTTCAAATGCTTCGATTGAAACATCACGCAGGGCTGGTACACCGAAGATACGGGCCGCTTCTTCACACTGCGCGCGACGCGTGTTGTATTCACTATCAACTAAGCCACGTTTTTTGTTGGAATTGATAATCACAACCGACATATCTTCGGGCATGGAAACTGGTACCGTTTCTAAGCTGCGGCAATCAATTAATAGTGCGTGATTTTCGCGACCTTCAGCCGAAATTAGCTGATCCATGATGCCGCAATTACAACCTACAAATTCGTTTTCTGCCTGTTGCCCATTCAAAGCGACTTCTGCTTGGCTGATCTCTAGGTTATAAAGCACTTTAAAGGTTTGACCAATCACCACTTCCAGTGCTGCTGATGAACTTAACCCAGCACCTTGCGGAACGTTGCCACTCACAGAAATGTCAGCACCCGAGAAAGTAAAACCGCGCTCCATTAAACACTTCACTACACCACGGATGTAATTCGCCCACATCTTGTCTTGTTGGAAGGTAATGTCTTGGGTTAGGTCAAACTCATCGACCGCATTGCCATAATCAACTGAAACCACACGGACAAGGTTATCTTCGCGCTTAGCCGCGGCTACCACCGTTTGGTAATTAATCGCACAAGGCAATACAAAACCGTCGTTATAATCAGTATGCTCACCTATCAGATTCACACGACCTGGCGCTTGAATAATATGGCTCGGTGCATAGCCTAAAACTTGCTCGAAAGATGTTTTCACATTGTGGATTAAATCGGTCATAACCTAACTCTCAAAAAGTAATTTATGCGCTCTGCCGCTCTGATCACGAGCGGCGGCTTAATATATGGATTAACGTGAAGAAGTGCGATAAAGCTGATTAGCACTGCTCTTTATAATGAATGTCGCTCAAGTCACGGAGGCGTTGTGCAGCTTGCTCTGCCGTTAAGTCACGCTGGCTTTCTGCCAACATTTCATAGCCCACCATAAACTTACGAACACTGGCGCTACGCAAAAGCGGCGGATAGAACAAAGCATGCAATTGCCAATGTTCCGTTTCTTCACCCGCTTCGAAAAATGGCGCGTAATGCCACCCCATCGAATATGGGAAAGAGCACTCAAATAAGTTGTCGTAACGGCTAGTCAGTTTTTTTATGGCGACCGCTAAATCATCACGCTGTTCATCACTCAATTCGCTCATGCGGCGAATATGTGTTTTAGGCAACAGCATGGTTTCAAAAGGCCAAGCGGCCCAATAAGGCACAACCGCAATCCAATGCTCAGTTTCCACCACAGTGCGTGAACCATCTTTCATTTCTGATTCAACATAATCCACCAGCAAGTTAGTGCCTTGCTGATCAAAGTATTCTTTTAAGTACTTATCTTTGCGTTCAATTTCGTTAGGTAAGAAGCTATTTGCCCAAACCTGTCCGTGTGGGTGCGGCTGCGAGCATCCCATGGTCTCGCCTTTATTCTCAAACGCTTGCACCCAAATATAGTCTTTACCTAGCTCTTCAATTTGATCGTTCCAAGTCTCGATGACCCCACGAATCTTATCGACAGGCAACTCGGGTAATGTCTTGCTATGGTCGGGAGAGAAACAAATCACACGGCTAAGACCACGCACACCCTGAGTTTTAAATAACGGGTTATCCGATTCTGGCGCATCAGGTGAATCAGGCATCAAAGCGGCAAAGTCGTTGCCAAACACATACGTCCCTTGATAATCAGGGTTTTTATCACCTGAAATTCGGGTATTGGTCGGACACAAGAAACACTCACCATCAAAACTTGGTAACTGTGCGGTTGATGGTTTCTCATCTTGCCCGCTCCACGGACGTTTAGCACGGTGCGGTGACACCAGAATCCATTGCCCTGTCAGCGGGTTATAGCGACGGTGAGGGTGATCAACTGGATTAAATTCATTGTTCGACATTGTTCTACTCACTCTTAATAGCCTTGAGGGTTGTTTGATTGCCAGCGCCATGTGTCGGCTGTCATTTCTGCAACTGTACGTGTTGCTTGCCAGTCCAGGTCTTGTTGTGCTTTTTGTGTATCCGCCCAGCATTCAGCAATATCACCCGCACGGCGAGGACAAATCTGATAAGGAACTGCTTTTTGGCTGGCATCAGCAAATGCGTTCACCATCTCTAATACGCTGGTGCCTTTCCCTGTGCCCAAGTTGTAGATGTGTAATCCTGATTTTTCTCCTACCGCTTTTAGTGCCGCAATATGACCATCGGCTAAATCCATAACGTGAATATAATCACGAACACCAGTACCGTCTGGCGTGTTGTAATCATCACCAAAAACTGACAGTTGCTCACGACGGCCGACAGCAACTTGAGCGATAAACGGCATGAGGTTATTAGGAATACCTTGAGGGTCTTCACCCATGGTGCCTGATGGGTGAGCACCGACAGGGTTAAAGTAGCGAAGTAGCGTGATGCTCCAATCTTGTTCCGCAGTGAAGAGATCAGAGAAACATTGCTCTACCATGTACTTACTGCGCCCATAAGGGTTAGTGGTTGCACCTGTCGGGGAATCTTCAGTAATCGGCACCACTTGTGGGTCGCCGTAAACCGTTGCAGAAGAGCTAAATACGATACTTTTCACACCCGCTTTTCGCATTGAGCGTGCAAGTACTAATGAACCATTGACGTTATTATCAAAATATTCCAGAGGCTTTTCCACTGACTCACCCACGGCCTTTAAACCCGCAAAATGAATAACCGCTTGGATATCGTGCTGCGCAAAGACTGAATCAAGAAAAGTCTCATCACGAATATCACCTTGATGAAATGCAGGCTTAGTACCTGTAATCGCGTCAATACGCTGAAGAACTTCTGACTTCGCATTGGATAAGTTATCGATAATGACAGGTGTGATACCTGCTTCGATCATTTGCACACAGGTATGACTACCTATGTAGCCCATCCCGCCAGTTACCAAAACTTTCACACTCGGCCTCTCTTCATCATCCAACCTAAAAAGGTACGTTGTTAGCATGAGCAAGAGTCTAGCAATCAATGTGGATCCAATTCCGTGATCAAATACGCACTTGTGTAAACGTTTCCATAAAATACTCCATTTGATGCATTATATAGGGATATAAACAAAGTAGAATTTTACTCACATAAGAGTATATTTTAGTCACTTCATTATTTATCAATAAGTTAATGAATAATTTGCATATGTTGGCGACGTCTTAAAATTAATGATTTTTTACTAAAAAGTCGTGCAGGCGCTGTAACATGCTTTAAAATAGACAGTTTAGATATAAATCTGACGATCATCGCCACCAAGGAAAGATAAAATGGCAACACTAAAAGACATAGCAACCGAGGCTGGCGTATCTCTGGCTACTGTTTCACGGGTACTCAACGATGACCCAACGCTTTGTGTTAAAGAAGATACGAAGCATCGCATCTTAGAAATTGCGGCAAAGCTGGAATACAAAACGAGTAGTGCGAAAAAAAGCCAAGTCGCCGCCGTACCGAATCACCACTTTCTTGCTGTGTACAATTACAAGCAAGAAGCTGAAATTAATGATCCTTATTATTTATCCATTCGCCACGGACTAGAAACCCAATGCGATAAACTAGGGATCACATTAACCAGCTGCTACGAAGGTAAAATAGATAATAAGATCAGCACTATATCTGGAATATTAATGGTTGGGAAAACAACGCAACTAGTACTAAATACCGCAAAGCAAATGACAGATAACATTTGTTACCTCGACTTTAGCGATAAGAATTCAGAATTTGACTCTGTTGATATCGACCTAGCGAAAATAAGTAAAGAAGTGATCGACTTTTTCATTGCTCAAGATTTTAATCGTATCGGTTTTATTGGCGGCCAAGACCAACCAGGCACCGCCGATATCCGTGAAATCGCTTTTGCTGAGTACGGCCAATTAAAGCAAGTTGTATCCGAGCACGATCTCTATCGCGGTGACTTCTCTAGTTCATCAGGTTATGACCTTGCACTAGAAATGCTAGCAAAACCCGATCACCCACGTGCGTTATTTATTGCATCTGACTCTATTGCCATTGGTGTGGTACGTGCTTTACACGAGCATGGCCTGAAGATTCCTAATGATATTTCACTGATCAGCGTGAATGATATTCCGACAGCACGTTTTACTTTTCCACCGCTATCGACGGTGCGTATTCACTCTGAAATGATGGGAATCCAAGGGGTTAACCTCTTAGTGGAAAAAGTCAGAGATGGCCGAGCCCTTCCGTTGAAAGTCTACGTTCCCAGTAAATTAAAACTTCGTGGAACAACGAAACAAAGCTAAAAACAATCATTAAGGCACTGATTTAAGTGCCTTTTTATTATTGTTAAAACAACTCCCACTGCTATTTCACTCTGCCCTAAATGAACACACATTCGTATCAAGCCTTGCTGCAACGCCTCAGATAATTCCCTGCCCACATCACAATATACCCTCAAAGCAATGCAATCGATTTCTTTAGCTAGATCACATCACATACTAAAATCTGCTTAATTTTCGTGACCCACTTAAAGTAAAACGTTTTCACTAATTTATTTTAGTAAAAGTTTTACTAATATCTTTCCTCAGTTAAGGAGCAAACGCTCCACACATTTTGAAGCTTACTTTTTTATCCCTTGAAGCTTTCCTTCTAAGGCATTTGAAAAGTACATCGGTATATAAACCGGGAGGCAACACGTGAACAACTGGGAAAACTTCCTTCACCTACATGAGAACCGTATGGCACCGCGTGCCTACTTCTTCTCTTACGACTCAGTAAAAAGTGCGCAAACATTCCAACGAGAATTAAGCAGCCACTTTATGCAGCTTAGCGGTCAATGGAACTTTAACTTCTTCACTAATCCATTATTAGTGCCAGATACGTTCTACTCACAATTAATGACTGAGTGGAATCACATTACGGTGCCAAATATGTGGCAAATGGAAGGTCACGGTGATTTGCAGTACACCGATGAAGGTTTCCCTTTCCCTATTGATGTGCCTTTTGTTCCTTCCGACAACCCAACAGGTGCCTACCAACGTACTTTCACCCTAGGCAAAAACTGGTGCGATAAACAAACCATTATCAAATTTGATGGGGTGGAAACTTACTTTGAAGTCTATGTGAACGGCGAATATGTCGGCTTTAGTAAAGGCAGCCGCTTAACCGCTGAATTTGATATTTCACAACACGTACAGCAAGGCGAAAACTTGCTGTCTGTTCTTGTAATGCAGTGGGCAGATTCGACTTACATCGAAGATCAAGACATGTGGTGGACGGCAGGGATCTTCCGTGATGTTTACCTTATCGGTAAAGAACAAGTTCATGTTCAAGATGTAACAGTTCGCACTGACTTTGCTGACGATTACCGCAGCGCGACCCTAACTTGTATCGCGGATATTGAAAACCTAGCAAGCCCGCTAGCGTCTGGGGTTGCACTTGAATACGCACTGTTTGATCAAGGTCAGGTTGTCGCAGAAGGCTCACTCGACAGTCTAACGATTGATTCCTTCTCCAAGGTGCAATTTGCCATTGATATAGTCAGCCCAATCCATTGGACAGCTGAAAACCCTTATCTATATCAACTTGTCCTTACGCTTAAAGACAGCTCAGGCAAGGTACTTGAAATCATTCCACAGCGTGTCGGTTTCCGTGATATTAAAGTGCGTAATGGCTTGTTCTACGTCAACAACCAATACTTGATGCTACATGGTGTCAACCGCCACGATAACGACCATCTTAAAGGTCGCGCCGTCGGAATGGACCGCGTAGAAAAAGATATTGTGTTAATGAAGCAGCACAACATCAACTCAGTACGTACCGCGCACTACCCTAACGATCCTCGTTTCTACGAACTGTGTGACATCTACGGTTTATTCGTGATGGCAGAAACCGACGTTGAAACCCACGGCTTTGCCAATGTTGGCGATCTAAGCCGTATTACCAAGGATCCTGAATGGGAGGCCGTTTTTGTCGACCGCGCTGTTCGCCACGTACACGCGCAAAAGAACCACCCTTCAATCATCATGTGGTCTATGGGTAATGAGTCAGGTTACGGCTGCAATATTCACGCTATGTACGCTGCCACCAAGGCAATAGATGACACCCGCTTAGTACACTATGAAGAAGACCGTGATGCAGAAGTAGTTGATGTGATTTCGACCATGTACTCACGCGCTCAGCTGATGAACCACTTTGGTGAACACCCACATGAAAAGCCACGCATTATCTGTGAATACGCCCATGCAATGGGCAACGGCCCTGGTGGTTTAACTGAATATCAAAATGTATTCTACAAGCACGATAGTATTCAAGGCCACTACGTCTGGGAATGGTGTGATCACGGCATTTTAGCGCGTGATGAACAGGGTACTGAATTCTACAAGTACGGTGGTGATTACGGCGATTATCCGAATAACTACAACTTTTGCATGGATGGCTTAATCTACTCAGATCAAACACCAGGGCCGGGCTTAAAAGAATACAAGCAAGTGATTGCCCCAGTGAAAATCCGAGCGGTTAACGCAGCCCTAGGTCAGTTCATTGTTGAGAATAAACTTTGGTTCAGCAATCTAGATGACTACACCATCACCGCTGATATTCGCGCTGAAGGAGAAACACTGGCGAGCAGCAAGATCAAACTTGAAGACTTGGCTGCAAACTCTGAGCGTGACATTCACATTAGGCTACCAGAACTTGATGAGCGTGAAGTTTTCGTTAATTTCACTGTCCGCAAAGACACCCGCACGCTGTATAGCGAAGCAAACCACGACATCGCGATTTACCAATATGCCGTCAAAAAAAATACCGCTCAGTTACCTGTCTTTACCAACCTCAATGCAACCGAGCTAGAGATAAAAGAAAGCCGATTGGATTACACCATCACAGGGCAAAACTTCGCGCTGAATTTCTCAAAAATCAACGGCAAGTTGGCCTCTTGGCTGGTTAATGGCGAAGAGCTCATTGCCTCAGCCCCTAAGCTGAACTTCTTCAAACCTATGGTTGATAACCACAAGCAAGAACACGAAGGACTCTGGGAGCCTGCTCATCTACAAATCATGCAAGAACATTTCCGCAGCCTTGAAGTTGAGCAGGTTAATGGCGCAGTTGAAATCACAACCACCAGCATTATCGCACCGCCGGTGTTCGACTTTGGGATGCGCTGTACCTACCGCTACCAAATTAACGCCGAAGGCCAACTAAATGTTGAGCTAAGTGGTGAGCGCTATGGTGATTACCCGCATGTTATTCCTGTTATCGGTTTAGATTTGGGCATTAATGGCCAGTTCGATCAAGTGAACTACTACGGTCGCGGGCCTGAAGAAAACTACCAAGACAGCAAGCAAGCCAACATGATCGATGTTTATCAATCAACGGTTGCTGACATGTTCGAGAACTACCCATTCCCACAAAATAACGGCAATCGTCAGCACGTGCGCTGGGCAGCGCTTACCAACCGAAGCGGTGCCGGCATCTTGGTAAAACCTCAACAAGAAATCAACGTCAGTGCATGGTTTTACACCAACCAAAACCTGCACCAAGCGCAACACACTATCGAACTAGAGAAAAGCGGCTATATCACGCTAAATCTCGATCACCAAGTCATGGGCTTAGGGTCTAACTCTTGGGGGAGCGAGGTGCTCGATTCATATCGCGTTTACATGGATAGCTTCCGTTATGGCCTAACGTTATTACCGCTTCAAACAGGTGATTGCAGCGCAAATGCAATGGCGCAGCATGACTTTGGTAATGTTTTTTTCAGCCAACCCTCTCTTTCTTCCACTAGCAGCAACGAGGCCTAAACCATGATCGTGTTAGAGAGCTTAGAACAATTCAAAACAGTATATCGCGCAGGACGTAAATGGAATCGTTGTGTCGAAGCCATAGAGAACATTGGCAATATCAAAGATGGCGTGATGCATTCTATTGGTGATTCTTTGGTGTACATGATCCACAGCCAAACATCAGCCACACCCGCTTCAGTAAACGCAGAATACTTCGAAGGTAACCGTCGTTATTTCGATGTGCATTACTACCTTGAAGGCAGTGAAACCATCGAATTTGCAGACAAGAATGCGTTAACTCAAATCACAGCTTATAGCGATGAAACCGACCGAGAATACCTTCAAGGTCGAGGAGAAAGTCGTGAGCTGCACCAAGGTCAAGTCGTCGTTTTTGATAACAGCAAAGCCTACCGTTTTCATGGCGATAACCAAGCAGAAAAACGCGTACGCAAAGTGGTGCTTAAAGTCACCATCGAAGACGGCTACTTCTTAAATAAATAATAAAAACCGGAATAAACATCCGGAAATAAACAACAAGAGAGGGACTGCAGTCACAGCACTGTAAGCCCCTCCTCACCTACAATCAACGTGATCCATCGGAGATATCAGATGTCTGATACTAAACGTAATACGATAGGCAAATTCGGCTTGCTATCACTCACATTTGCGGCTGTATTCAGCTTCAACAATGTGATAAACAACAACATCGAAATCGGTTTATCCTCTGCGCCAATGTTTTTCTTGGCAACGATTTTTTACTTCATACCTTTCTGTTTGATTATTGCAGAGTTTGTTTCTCTGAATAAAGATTCAGAAGCAGGTGTATACGCTTGGGTAAAAAGTTCACTAGGTGGTCGCTGGGCATTTATTTCAGCCTATACCTACTGGTTCGTTAACCTGTTCTTCTTTACCACTTTACTGCCACGCGTTATTGCCTATGCGTCATACGCCTTCTTAGGGTACGAATACATACTTACGCCATTTACCACAACAGCGCTCAGTATGGTGTTATTCGCCTTCGCCACCTACGTATCAACCAACGGTGCAAAACTACTGGGGCCAATCACCTCTGTAACATCATCGTTAATGTTGTTATTAACCATGTCTTACATTCTACTTTCTGGTGCTGCACTGTTAGGTGGCGTGCAACCCGCCGACCCTATTACAGTTGACGCTATGATCCCTGAATTTAACTGGGCATTCCTTGGCATAACGACATGGATTTTCATGGCGGCTGGCGGTGCGGAATCGGTCGCGGTTTACGTTAACGACGTGAAAGGTGGTTCTAAGTCTTTTGTAAAGGTGATCATAATCGCGGGTATCTTCATTGGTGTGCTTTACTCTGTCGCTTCTGTACTGATCAACGTATTCGTACCAAGTGAAACCCTAAAATACACAGGCGGTTCAGTTCAAGTATTTGAAGGCTTAGCCACTTATTTTGGTCTGCCAGAAGTCATGATGAACCGCTTTGTTGGCTTGGTATCATTCACTGCAATGTTCGGTTCACTGCTGATGTGGACAGCAACGCCAGTTAAAATCTTCTTCTCTGAAATCCCAGCAGGTATCTTCGGTAAGAAAACGGTAGAGCTAAATGAAAACGGTGTACCTGCACGTGCAGCTTGGATTCAATTTTTAATCGTTATTCCGTTGATGATCATCCCGACAATGGGCTCGAACACAGCACAAGACTTAATGAATACTGTCATCAATATGACCGCTGCGGCATCTATGTTACCGCCACTGTTCATTATGATTGCTTACCTGAACTTACGTTTGAAATTGGATCACCTAGAGCGTGATTTCAAGATGGGTTCACGTACAACTGGGATTGTTCTAGTGTCGATTCTGATTGGCATCTTCACTGTTGGCTTCCTTGCTTCAACCTTCCCAACAGGCGCAGACATCATGACGATCATTTTCTACAACGTGGGCGGCATTGTTATCTTCCTTGGCTTTGCTTGGTGGAAGTACAACCAATATATCAAGTCGCTAAACCAAGCTGACCGTATGGTAGAAGAACAACCTACAGTACAAGCGGTGCAGGCTGAAGCACAATAATCACTGCTAAGCCTATCGCGCCCAGATCAACATAAAAAGTAAAAAGGATGGTGACCACACCATCCTTTTTTATTTGCTGAAAGCTACGTAATAAACCAACTCACTCTATACCATAAGACTGAATAAAAACGGCCGTCAGCGTATCCACTTTTTGATGCAATGCTTCACCCTTTAGCTCGGCATCCAAATTCATTATTTGCGGCCAAAAGAATAAGCCTTGAAACAAGCTAACATAGACATCCGTCATGAGTTTAGGATCTTCATCTTTTAACCGCCCCGCTTCTACAGCCGCACTGAACCATTGGGTAATTGCACGAATACTATAGATATTATTGATTAGATTTTTTGCCATTTCAGGTTGGCGTAAAAACTCAATCACTATGGTGCGGGCTAATGAGATGCCATAAGATTTGTAGAGCACATCAATCTCTTTGTAAGCCAGTGATTTGAGTTGGTCTTCTGTCGTTTTATCGTGCTCAAATTGGTAACAAACACTCTCGTTAACCGTATCATTGATGATGGTTAACACTGACTCAAACAGTATTTCTTTACTTTCAAAATGACGATAAAGCGTTCGCTTCGAGACTTCCGCAGAAGCTGTAATTCTGTCCATATTGGCAGCGAGAAAACCATTCTCAATAAATTCAGCCTTCGCAGCATTAATAATATCAAGATGCTTTTGCTGTGATCTTGTTAGTTTTTTTTCCATATCCCCCCCGAATCAATCACGCTAGTTTACAGTCTGCAACACAAAAGTACACTACGGAGTTTACTTTGAGGTATTTACGTATAAAATAAACTCCAGAGTTTACTTTTTAGCAAGGTATCTCTTGAGCAGTAAACACTTTGCTTTTCCTATTAATCGCTCTTTCATGAGGACTGAGTCAATGCGCTCGACAGCTTCAACATTACTGTTAATTAAAAAAACGGCCATCGCGGTAAGTATCGCTATTGGTTCAATACTAATTTCTGGCTGTGATGCCAATGAAGCTCCACAAAACATCATCAGCACAAGTACAGTCAGACCTGCGCTGACTGAAGTGCTTTCGCACAGTACCAATGCGAAATTGACCTTTAACGGGGTGGTACGTTCGACTCAACGTGCTGATCTTGCGTTTCGATTAAGCGGACGAGTGATCGACGTACTTGTGCATGAAGGGCAGCAAGTCAAAAAAGGGCAGTTATTAGCACAATTAGATCCTCGAGATGCTAAAACTGCACTCGACTCTGCGCATTTTGAATTTAAAAACAGTGAAGCAGAGTACACGCGTGGAAAAGCAATTTACGACAAAAGCCAAGCTATCGCTAAAAGTGATCTAGACACATTACGCACCCGATATAATGTCGCAAAAAATCGCTTAACCGATGCAAAACGTCAGTTGGAGTACACCCAATTACTCGCGCCTTTTGACGGCATTATTGGCCGTAAGATGGTTGATAATCATGTACAAATTCAAGCAAACAGCCCTGTATTAACAGTACATAATATTAATGATTTAGAAGTCCTGATTAATATCCCAGACAGTGTCATGCTGGGTGATTTAAAAGGATCAAAAGCATTAGCTCAAATTAGTGCGCTGCGTAATGAAACCTTTCCATTAGTATTAAGTACTTATGGAACCCAAGCCGATCCTGTGACTCAGACTTATCCCGTGGTGCTGACCTTTGAAGACCTGCGTGGTTTTAATGTGTTACCGGGCATGGCTGTTAAAGTTGTGCCAGTTTACCCTACAGATCAAGCACAAGCCGCAGCACTGATCACTGTACCACTGACTGCAGTGGTTCCAGATAACCAAGGTGGGCAGTTTGTATGGGTTGTCGACCAAGATAATCAAGTCCACCAAAGACCCGTAACTGCTGGCACACTCAACGCAAACCGAATTGTGATTAAGGCTGGTTTACACGCAGGTGAGCGCATCGTTATTGCCGGTGTTTCAAGCTTAAAAGAAGGCATGAAAGTGAAACCTTACACTGACAAACTCGCTGCGAACGTTGAGGGCTAAAGCATGGATATCGCACGTTACACCATCGCCAAACGTACCTCGGTTTGGGTGCTTATTACTTTAATCTTATTGGGTGGATACCTCAGTTATTTAAAGCTGGGCCGCTTTGAAGATCCTGAATTTGTTATTCGACAAGCCGTCATTAATACGCCCTACTCTGGCGCAACAGCACAAGAAGTGTCTGACGAAGTCACCGATGTGATTGAAGGTGCAGTTCAATCGCTTCAAGAACTCAAAGAAGTAAAGTCTGTCTCTAAGCAAGGCATGTCTGAAGTCACTGTTGAAATCAAACTTGAGTTTGCCAATAGCCAAGCGGCACTCCAACAAGTATGGGATAAACTTCGTCGTAAGATTGGCGATGTTCAACGCCAGTTACCCCCAGGTGCTGGTACTTCGATAGTGAATGATGACTTTTCTGATGTCTACGCACTCTTTTTTTCGGTGACTGGAGAAGGCTTTACTGACAAGCAGTTGCAAGACTATGTCGATGAGTTACGTCGTGAGCTAGTGCTAGTACCTGGTGTTGCCAAAACAGCCACATTGGGCGAGCGCCAAGAGACCATCTTTGTTGAAATGTCTGGCGAACGAATGGCTAAATTTGGTGTTTCAGCTGAAAAAGTTTACCAAGTGCTGCAAAAGCAAAACATGGTGACAGTTGCGGGCAGTATTGAAACTGATGCCATGCGCATACCTGTCATTCCAAGCGCTAATGTAGATTCATTTAATGATCTCATTAATATGCAGGTGAGCCTTGGTGACAATAACGCAGTGCTACGTTTAGGCGATATTGCAACCGTCACTCGTGGTTACCAAGAACCTAGCACCATGATGGTTCGATACAATGGTCAGCGTGCTGTCGGTTTTGGTATTTCTAACGTAACAGGCGGTAACGTGGTTGATATGGGTGATGCGGTAAAAGCCCGTATCGCTGAGTTAGAAAACCAACGCCCGCTTGGCATAGAGCTGAATGTTATCTCCATGCAGTCAGATTCGGTGCGCGACTCGGTCACTAACTTCATCGATAACTTAATCGCTGCAGTTGTAATTGTATTTATTGTACTGTTGCTGTTTATGGGTGTGCGCTCAGGGATCATCATAGGTTTTGTTCTGCTTCTTACGGTTGCTGGCACTTTGTGCATCATGCTGATTGAAGACATTGCCATGCAGCGGATCTCACTCGGTGCGCTGATCATTGCACTGGGGATGTTGGTTGATAATGCGATTGTTGTCACCGATGGTATTTTAGTGCGTCTGCAAACCACACCCGATGATAGCCGTGACGAGATAGTGTCCGATGTAGTTAACGCTACAAAATGGCCGCTGTTAGGTGGTACCGTTGTCGGTATTTGTGCATTCAGTGCAATCGGATTATCACCATCAGATATGGGTGAATACGCAGGTTCACTGTTTTGGGTGATCCTCTACTCTATGCTTTTAAGCTGGGTATTTGCAGTTACGATTACCCCTATGCTGTGCTACGACTTTTTGAAAGTAAAACCCGTCGATGCCGAAGCGCCTGTCGGGCGGATCAATCACGGCTACCGTCAATTACTAACATGGGTTATTAAGCATAGGTTGGTTAGCTTGAGCTTATTGTTAGTGGTGCTGTTTACTGCCGTTTATGGCGTTCGTTACATTCCACCGGGTTTTATGCCGGAATCGCAACGAGCACAGTTTGTGGTTGATGTGTATTTGCCACAAGGCTCTGACATTAAACGTACTGAGCAAACCATCGCGGAGATTGAACAAGACGTTAAACAAAAAGCAGGCATTACCAACATCACCAGTTTTGTCGGTGGTGGCGGCTTACGCTTTATGCTGACCTACGCACCAGAAGCGCGTAACCCAAGCTATGGCCAGCTGTTGATTGATATTGATGACTATCAAAATATCGCGCCATTACTGGTTGAGCTACAAGATGAGCTTGATGAAAAATACACCGATGCCTCCATCAAAGTATGGAAATTCATGCTAGGCCGCGGTGGCGGTAAAAAGATTGAGGCTGGTTTTAAAGGTCCTGATAGTGCGGTATTACGTCAGCTAGCAGAACAAGCGAAAGCGATTATGCTCAATGACGATCAACTGATCGCGGTACAAGATGATTGGCGTCAACAAGTGCCAGTGCTACGCCCTCGTTACTCAGAACAAAAAGCACAACAGTTTGGATTAACCACTCAAGAAATAAACCAAGCTATTGCACAAACGTTATCTGGCCGCCATGTCGGTGTTTACCGTGAAGGTAATGACTTAATCCCGATTGTTGCCCGCTCACCAGAAACCGAGCGTAATCATCAGCGAGCGATTGAAAATACCGAGGTCTACAGCCATGTCGCTGGTGGCTTTGTTTCAGTCAGCCAATTAATTGAATCGACGGATGTAGTTTGGGAAGATGCGATTTTACGTCGTATCAATAGAATGCCGACCATTTTGGTACAAGCCGATCCCGCGCCCGGTGTATTAACAGCAGACGCGTTTAATCAGCTTCGTCCACACATAGAGGCAATTGAACTGCCATCAGGCTATGAGTTGATTTGGTATGGGGAATACAAGGCGTCTAAAGATGCGAACGAAGGACTCGTGATTTCTGCACCTTATGGATTTGCAGCAATGATCTTAGCTGTCATCTTCATGTTTAATGCCATTCGCCAGCCCTTGGTTATTTGGTTAACAGCACCGCTGGCGATTATTGGTGTTACCGTGGGCTTAGTTGTGTTCCAAACACCATTTGAGTTTATGGCGATACTTGGTTTCTTGAGCTTGATCGGCATGATGGTAAAAAATGCCATTGTATTGGTAGACCAAGCAGATGCAGAAGTCCGCGAGGGTAAATTGCCTTATCACGCGATTATCGACGCGTCGTTAAGCCGAGCAAGGCCAGTATTATTGGGCGCATTAACCACGATTCTAGGGGTTGCTCCCTTACTGGTTGACCCTTTCTTCAAGAGCATGGCGGTCACCATCATGTTTGGTTTGTTGTTTGCGACAATCCTAACTTTGGTTGTGATCCCACTCTTCTATGCCATGTTCTTTAGGGTTAAGGCTATAGAGGAATAAGCTAAAACGTTAAAAATCAAAAAGGAGCGTTAATACGCTCCTTTTATTATTGATAACTTAGAACATCAGCTTACGTATATCGGCCCACCAAACGATGTGACTGGTGGCGCTTCACCTTTGAATTTTTCAAACTCAACAATGACCGTGTTGGCACTGGTCGCTTGGGCTAATTGTGACGAGCCAATATCTTGAGTGAGCGTATTCGGATCGCCATAGGTATCAAGCGCCCCTACTTTCTCATTCACAGGGCCATACCATGCCCCTTCATGAATACGAATCACCCCACGAGGATAGTTATCAGATACGCGTGCCCCTGCCAGTAACTGACCACGATCGTTATACACCCGCACTATATCGCCATCACTAATACCGCGCTCTTTGGCATCTTCAGGGTTGATATAAACAGGCTCTCGCCCTTGCACTGTGTAGGTTTCACGGTATTTTTCTGATTCACACATCTGTGAGTGTAAACGCTGATCTGGGTGGCACGATTGCAACCAAATAGGGAATTTATCTGAGCTTGGTCCACCGTGTGAACGCTCTGATTTTTCAAACCACATTGGATGCCCTTGGCAATACTCGTAACCGTAACGGTCGATCTTACGGCTAAAGATCTCAATAAACCCAGAAGGCGTGCCTAGTGGATTGATCTCTGGATCTTCACGGAAAGCCGCGTGACGGACAAAGTTGGTCCCTTCACCAAATTCAAACAAGCCCTTCTTCCAGAACTCATCAAATTCCGGCATTTTATACTTGGCTTTGTTGGCCTCACGACACTCGTTGTAGAGCTGATGTAGCCACTCCATTTCGTTCATACCACGGGTATATTCTTTTGCCCGACCAAAACGTTCACACAGTTCGGTGAAGATTTGGAAATCTGTTTTCGATTGATATAACGGATCCACCAGCTTGTGCATCGCCAAAATACCTGATGCAGAATAGGCTCCATACAAGTCAATATCGTTACGCTCAAACTGAGTACAGGCGGGTAATACGATGTCTGAGAAGCGACAGGTTGCCGTCCATGCAAACTCGATGGTGACAACAGTTTGTAATTTCTGGAAGGCGGTTTTCATCCGGTTTCGATCTTGGTGATGATGCCATGGATTGCATCCACTAATAACCACCATTTTAGGGTCGGGGAAGGTCACTTTAGCGCCGTTGTATTTGATCTCTTTGCCCGGTTCTAAAATCGCATCAATCCAGCGCGCGACAGGGATGGTACTGCTATACCCTTTAAAATCGGTGCTGTCCCACTTAGGTTTTTGGCCTTCATCGACATTACGAGGGAAACCACCAGGCCCTGATGCTCCCGTTGGTGGGATACCGACACCGCTGTAATGGTGGGAATACGAAACGCCACCACCCGGTAAGCCAATTTGCCCGATCATCGCCGCCAATACTGCCCCCATCCAATAGGGTTGTTCACCGTGTTGCTGACGCTGGATCGCCCAACCAAATATCAGTTGCGTACGCCCTTTCACTAACAAGCGGGCAAATTCACGGATATCATCAGCTTTAACACCACAGATAGGCTCTGCCCATTCAGGCGTTTTCTCCACTTTATCTTTAGTTTTACCTTCGACATAAGGAATGAACTCATCAAATCCTAACGCATAGGTTTCGATGAATTTCTTGTCGTATAGATCTTCTTTATAAAGGGTATGAGCGATCGCCAGCATGAAGGCGACATCCGATTGAGGATTCACATAGATCTGATCACTGTTAAAGTAATTTTGGCTTTTGGATTTAACAGGATCGACCGAGATCACTTTGATCTCACCTTTGGCAACCTTCTCTTTTAGCTGCTCATAGTACTCATACGAACCATGTGTTTCACACTGCCAACCTACTTGGGTGTTCTTTATAGGATCATTCGCCCACAGCACAACAACATTGGTATTATCTAAGATCTCAGGCCACGATGTACCTTGTGCATAAACCTCTGTTGACCCAAGTACGTAAGGCAAAATAGTTTGCCCTGCTCCTGTAGAGTAATCCCCTACTTTCTTAATGAAGTTACCGTGCATACCTACGGCACGTTGCATGTGCGTGGTACAACTGTGAAACTGCCCGGTTTGTCGCCAACCGGTTTGCCCTGCTAACAACGCCCACGGCCCGTAGTCTTTTTGTACTCGTTCAAGTTCTTGGTAAAATAAATCTAACGCTTCATCCCATGTCACTCGAATGAAACGGTTATTACCGCGGGTATCGCCGCTGTACTTGTGTTTCTTTAGCCAATCAAGCCGTACCATAGGGTAACGAACCCGTGATGGACTATAGATGATCCCTTTAATACCTTTGAGCATATCGCTTGGATATTTATCAAATTCCAGCGCTTTCAGTTCTTGTACTTTACCGTTATAAATTTTGGCGCGAAATGCTCCCCAGTGAGAGCCCGATACTTTCCACACACCATCGGCAGCATACGGCGAAACCTCTTCTGCCGCCTGAGCGGCTTGCATCAATAAACTAGGCCCAATCACTGACGCAGCTGAGGTCGTCGCGAGCCCTTTCAAAAAATTACGTCGACTTAGAGACATAGCTTAATCCCTCTGTGCATTAGTGATTACCATCAGCAAAATCTGATGAGTGTTTTTGAAGATATTTCAGAACCAAGGCTTCACTATCGTGATCAAGATTCACAAACGCGAGCATACCGTTAAACATACCAGGCCATGTATTGGCATCGAAATGCGCTTCTTCTGGCTGGGTATGACAAACACTACAGTTGGTGTTGTATGCAGATTTTGTTTCACTCCAAATCTCATCAACATTGGCTAACATCGATTCTTTTGGCATCCACAATTTCACAGATACACGCTGCCAAGGCAGACCTGTTAGATCATCTTCTTTCTCTTCAAATTTCTCGACTAAGCCTTCACTCTGTGCTGCTTCTTTGCTTAGTGCTGCCGTTGGGATATTCATACCAAAGTCTTCATTAATAACGCGACCAAAACCTTTCGTTTTACGCCAACCATTAATTTCAACTTGAATAGCTTTATCTGTTACCGCAACCACTTTCACTTCTGATGCTGGGTTTAATTGACCGCCATCTTTAGTCATGGCTTCATCTTCAAACATTGGAAGGAAACGAACACTGAAGTAGTTATTACCTTCGGAGTATTGGGTGTTCTGCGCTTTGGCAACCAATTGATCCACCATGCCGCCCGATGCTTCCATATTCCCGGGTAATTGGTGCGCAATCCCTTTATGACAATCGATACAGCTTTGGTCACGTTCAGCCGCTTGCTTCATTTGAGAACGCGCCCGATCGGACATAAGATCCCAATCCATACTGTCGTAGTTATGGCAACTTTTACATTCCATCGAACCATTAGCGGCAAACCGTTTCCATTCATGGTTCGCTAATTCAAGGCGTTTTTCTAAAAATTTTTCGCGCGTGTCTATCGTGCCAAAAATGGCCCCAAAGACCTCTTTACTGGCTTGCATTTTACGTGCAATTTTATCTGTCCAGTTATGTGGCACATGGCAATCAGGACACGTTGCTCGTACCCCTGAATGATTCGACCAGTGAACCGTTGACTGTAATTCTACGTATACATTGTCACGCATTTCATGACAGCCAATACAAAACTCTTCCGTGTTGGTGTGCTCAAGGGCTGTGTTAAATCCACCCCAGAAAATCACACCCGCAACAAAGCCACCGAGTGTTAATACACCGAGGCTAATATGTACTGCTGGACGCCAGAACGTCATCCACAGTTTTTTTATCGTATTCATCATAGTTACCTACCTTATCGTTTACTGTGAATGGGAAAACTTAGCCATGGCCTGGAGGACCAAGGAAAAAGATTTGTAACATCCAAACGATAAAGCCATAACCGCCGACAAGGGCGACGGCTAAGATAGGGAATAGAAAGACGGTTATAAAAATAAACGATCGCCATTCGTACTTGCCACGTTCTTCTTCTTTAAGCGGTTCTTGATTACTCATGCTCACATCCTTTTTTTATTCACCTACCTCTTTAGATGTAATAGAGAGGAGGCCTATCTACGAAAGTATAGTTAAGGAATTCTGAACGATTGAGTAGCACGTAAATAATTCTGCTTTCATCACATTAATGACAAAGTTTTGCCCCTAATCATTAAGCCTTACTCAAATAACAGGCACAAAAAAGCCACCGTAGTAACGGTGGCTTTTAAAGCAGTATTTAAGAAGGGGTTACTTCATGCTATCGGTTACAACGATGCGCTATAAATCGTTTGATTCTGCTTATAGAGTTCTAAACGTTTCGAGAACTTAGTAATACGCTGATTGTCTTTGCCTTCAAGTTTGCTTAAGGCAACTTGCTGCGCTTTTACTGCATCGTTAAATTCACCACACGCAGCATAAGCAGCTGCAAGGTTATCGTAATCACCGGCATCATTCGAGGCAGAGCGTTTAATAATCTGCTTCGCTAACTTAAGTGCACGTTCTCCATCGCGTTGCTCTTTATCTGAACATGTCGCGTATAGCCATACTAAGTTGCGCTTAGAATCCATCGACCCTGCATTTGACGCGTCATTAAACCATTTAATGGCATTAGCACAATCTGTTTTACCTGTGCCACCACCAGAAGCATAGAAATGACCCAATTCAACCATGGCTGGGACAGAGCCTTCATTCGCTGCTTTGGTATACCACTCAATTGCTTTTTGATTATCGCGGGGTAAACCACGGCCATTTTTAAATAAATCACCAATCATCGCTTGTACTGCAGGTGTCTCATCCGCCGCTTTTTTTAGCCAATACATACCTTTCAGTGGATCTGCCTTTAGACCATTACTTCCTTCTATATATGCACGACCAAGAAACAGCTGCATATTTTTATCGCCTTGTTCGGCTTCAAGCTCTACATACTTAAGAGTGGATAATAAGTGGTTATCTGGCGCTGTTGTTACAGAAGCATGCGCTGATGCGATGCCATACCCTGTTGCGGCAAAACCAAACATCGCACCGATAACAACATTTTTTAAAGTCATAACTGCTGGCATAAAACGTTCTCTCAAGTTGCTTGTCTCAAAAATCTTGGAAATGAATTTATCTATTGAGTGATTAAAAAACAACCACTTTAATGTAGGCATGAATGTCTACATTGACTAACAATTCGCAGTTAAGCTTGTCTGGTCAGGGAGTTATTATCGATATATGAAGAGAAATAAAGTGCTAGTAATGAGAGATTGATCGTACATAAATGACTAGTCTAGCCCCTATTCTTGAATTTAAGCTGAATAAAAAAACAACGCCAGCATATTAGCTGGCGTTTATTTCATCATGAAATCGCTGTCCGATAGTTAAAAATCAATACTCAATACATCTTTACCCACCGAATAGCCTTTTTGGCTTGAATCAACATTCAGCAAATCATTTACAACATCAGGTAAATCGAACAAACCATTACATACAAGTGTTAAGTCATAATCACCCGATGGAATATGTTTAAATTCGTAGGTATTTTCTTTACTGACTTTTGCGGTTAAGACGGGCGCATATTCAGAACCCATATCGCCATAATTAGGCTCACCGCCTGTTTCACCCGTTGTCTCACCATGGACTTCGTATAAATAAATATATGCATCAACCATTGAAGAGGCACATGCGGATGGGTTGATATTCCCTATGATGTTCCCAGCTTCATTATTGTTGACGATACGTAAACCTCTGTCCTTCATTTCATACGCATCACCTTTTAATTGCAGCATATTACGCAAATCAAAAGCCAAAGTGATGGTCTGTGGAACATCAAAGTTCAGGTTTAGCCCTTCAAACGTTAACTCATCAGCAATATTCAGCGGCTTTAAATCACCAAAAATATCGCGAACATGTGAGTAAGGTGTATCCAAAATATCACCGTAACCACCTTGGTCAATCGTCGATAGCGCTACCGATACATAATCGCCAGCCAGCATGAGTTTGTCTTCTAATAAACGAACCAGATCAACACCGGTTAAATCCGTTAAATTCAGAACAACAAACATTGGATTACCATCACCATCAACAGGAATATCACCGTCTACTGGCACACAATCTTCTGAGCTTGCTGTCTGTTCAAATGATTCTGGTGTCCAATTAACGATATCACCTAAATTATTGATAAAGGTCATGCCATCAATGGCGACACACACTTGGGATACATCTTTATCGGTTGGTGTTTCTGGTGCTGGTGACTCTGCAACATCTGCTGATACTGGCACTTGAACCGATGAAGAGGCCCCATCACCCGCATTCACCGCAGCTCCCCCACCATCAGAGTCGCCATCAGAACCACCACACCCCACCACAAACATGGTGAGCACTATCACTATTATATTTTTCATGTCATCACCCCTACGACAAATGAAAATAGGCCGCTACTGTTGTGGCGTTGTCACCACTGTTATATTGCTGCTTATTGCTATGTTCTTATTCGATTTATCATCGTTGTACTGAATAATGAAATCAGCCAACAGACCAATGTGATTAACACGGCTGCGAACGGAATTAATCAGATTGGTAATGAAATTTTAGGTGCTATACGAGAAGGAAAAAGGTTATCTGAGGTGTTCTCAACGATTGAGAAAAACTTCTTACCAACAAGACAAAATATGCAATTTCGAGTCAATGTGATGAATGTCAGAATAGAGTCGTAGTGAGGAACAGGGTTTGCAGATGCTGAAAACAACAAAGGCCAGTAAATACTGACCTTTGAATTAATCTATGTTTTATTTATTGCGTTGTTACTCAACACTCGCGGGCTTTAAATCAAGCATATCTTGAATGTTGACCTGCGGCTTTGGTTCTTGGCCAAAACCACGTAACCCCACCACATGAACGTGTTCACGATCTTTAAAGATCTTACGCACCAGCTTATAGGTGGTACCTTTTTCAGGGCTGATATTTTCAGGTGCGGCAATCAACAATTGCATGTCTAGGCGGTCACATAGCTCGAACAAGGTCGAGATAGATTTCGCATCCAGACGCGCGGCCTCATCCAAGAACAGTAAGCGACAAGGAATAATATCTTTACCACGTAAGCGGCGAGATTCTTCTTCCCAGCTTTGGATAACCATCAGCAAGATTGCCTGACCCGTACCAATCGCTTCACCCGTTGATAACGCACCCGACTCCGCTTGTAGCCAGCCGTCTGTACCACGGTTCACTTCAATGCTGAGTTCTAGGTAGTTACGGTAATCCAGTAACTCTTCACCCAATATTTGTGGTGAACGTTGACCCATGTCGATATGCGGGTTCAAGCGTTGGAACAACTTAGCCATTGCCTCAGAGAAGGTCAGACGATTGTTACCGAACAAATCTTGGTGTTGATCTTGTTGTTCCGCTAAACCAAACAGTAGTGATTCATGAGTTTCACGTACTTTCACGTTTAGACGTACACCTTTCACCTGCCCGAAACCAATGTTCATGAGGCCTTGGTTTAGCATGCGAATACGGTTTTGCTCACGCTGAATCGTTTTACGAATGATATTCGCAACAGAGTCAGAGCTGATTGCCAAGCGTTGTTCACGAGCCGTTAGCTCTTCCGTTAAACGCCCTAGCTCAACTTCCATCTCTTCAATCGCTTCAACTGGGTCGTCGGTACGAATGATATCGTGGCGAATACGTTCACGCAGGTGTTGATATACCGCAATGTAGAACAGTACTTTACGTTCAGGACGTGAAATGTCTTCCGATGCACGCAGTGAATCACGCAGGTCTTCATTATCCGCAACCGCGAGACGTAATGCACCCAGTGATTTATCAGACAATGACCGTAATTCATCAGCAGACATGTATGCCATTTCACGACGATGTAGACGACGTTCAACATCATTTTCACGCGCTAAACGCAGAACCGCACACCAGCCCGCTTTCGCGTTAACCACCAGCTTACGTATGTCTTGGTATTCTTTGCCTACTTTACGTAGACGTTTTACCAAGCCTTTCATTTCTAGCTCAATCGAAGTGATTGATTTTTCAAGCTGACTACGACGAGTACGTGAAGTATGTAAGCGTTCATTCAATTCGTCGCGACGTACGCGTGCTCGTTCTTCTGCTTCCACATCCGCACGAACACCCAACTCTTGTAGCTCACGCTCAAACTCTTGCACTGTTTCCAGTTTGGCTTGGTGTGAACTCTTCAGCGACGCCATTAACTGGTTGTACTGGTTAGCTTGTGCACGTGCTTGTTTTAACGCATCACGGCAACGGTTACGCTCACGTTCAGCAGCAACTAGTTTAGCTTTTAGCTGTTCATTCAGTTCTGAACTCTTACCAAGTAGCTCAACAGAGTCTGCGTAACCAAAGTGATGACGACGCTCTGCTAAATCAGCAACAGCAAAGATCTCTTTTTTCAGCGCTTGCAGCGTTTGGTCTGCATCTTGATATTGAATATTTAGCGCATCAAATTGCTGCGGGTCGACATTCAGTGCCGAAACTAAACCTTCAAGCTCAGAAATTGCCTTACCGTGGCGGTCAAGGTAGTTACGCGCTTCATCAAGTTGAGAAAGCTGCTGTTCGATTTCAGCAAAACGCTCAACAATAGTTTCGTCTTCTAGCAGGTTAACCATTGGGCTTAATTTACCCAATAACGTTAAACCTTCACGTGCGGCTGTTAACTGGCTACGTTGTTGCTGTTCTTGCGCGTCCATTTCTGAAAGCTGGCGAACAAGCTGGTTACGCTTATCACGTGCTGTTTTCAGTTCAGCTTCTGGATCTGGCTGGAACGCAACCGACATGTGCGTCGCGACAAAGCTATTAAAGCTTTGGTATAGACGTTGTAGTTTTTGTGAATCAAACGCCGCTTTTGCGTGATCTTCTACTACTTGATCGCGCTCTTCACGTAAATGCTCAAGGCGTTGTTCACGTGCCGCACGGCCAAACAGTGGTACTTTCGGGAAACGAGAGTAACGAAGTTGGCGATCATTTAGGTGAACACAAACAGCTTGTTCTAGCTCATCAACATCAAAGCCGCTGTCATCAAATGAATCTGCATCGCCTTCAATGATGTAAAGATCGTCAGGACAATCTTCAAGCGCAATCAGCTTATCTTTGATGCCTTTAAGATCAGGAACCACAATTGCGTGACGCGCAGGGCCGTACATCGCACTGAAATATGGCGCATCGCTTAGCGTGATATCGTCGTAGATTTCAGACAGCATGGTGCCGCCTAACGTATCGGCTAGTGCACGTAATTCAGAGTCGCCGCTACCGCCAGGCTGTACCAAACGCTCAATGTCTATGTCTAACTGGCTCTTACGCTGTGCCAGTTGATCACGCATTGCTGATACTTGGCGTTCGCTATCCAAGGTTTGTTGCATCGCTTGCATAACAGCATTGCTATCAAACAACTCAAACTGGGATTGTTCTGCCAATTTTTCTAGCGCATCACTTGCTGCAATCCAAGCTGGCGCTTTTGCTTCATGCTGCTTGATTTGTACCGCTAGTTGCTGTTCTTGACCACGCAATTCGCTACGCTGCTCAACTAAGTTTTCTTGCGTTTGCTCAAGCGATTCAAGTGTTGCTTCATGGCGTGCTTGCTCTTCTGCTAATGCAAGGTCACCATCAATGTTAGTAGCAAAACGTTTACTGTAAGTCTCTGCTAACTCTTTAGCTTGACGTTGCTGACGTACACTACGCTCTAAGTCGCGGTATTGCGCTTTAAGCTGTTCACCGCGTTCTGCAACATGGCGAAGTTGACGCGCATGGGCAATCAACTCTTGTGCTTTTGTACCTGCTTGTGCGCGATCAACAGCACCCGCGATGGTAGTAACAATCTGTAAGCCTTTTTCAAACTGCTGAATGGCCGCAGATGACATGTCAAGCTTATGCTTGAGTGCTAATAGCGCCGTGGTTTTTTGTTCTTCAGTTTGCTTAAGCTGCGTCAGGTAAGCTGGCGCACTGTCAGCCAGAAGTTGCTCGTCACCAGACAAGTCACGGGCTTTTTCAAGTGCTTGAACCGCTTGTTGGTATTGAAGCGCACGCGTTTGCTGCATATCTAACGCTTGTTGATAGTCAGCTAGTTGTGTTTTCAGGCTATCAACTTCTTCTTCTGTTAATAGCGCTTGCTCTTCAGCCATTGCAAGTTGTTCAGCAGCTTCTTCAACCACCATAACTTGCTCTTCAAGGCGCTCTGTAAGCTCTTCAAGATCTTCTTTATAACGCGTGATCTTTTCTTGCTGACGAACCGCAGTTTGTACAAGCTGTAAATGATCCGATGCAGCTTGATGATCTTGCTCTAATGCAGATTCACGTTCCGCCAATTCATCTAACTCTACGGTATGATTGGATAGCGTCGATTGCTGATCCATCAAACTTTGGCGCGAGCCAAGTAGTTCACCACGTAAACGTAATGTTTTGTCTAAACGCTGTTGGCGATCGTTGGCGTGACGCATGTAGTCAGCGGCAACATAGTTAGTTGCTTCAGAGATCAAGTGCTTAAACAAATCACGATCACTTTGCGTTAACTTGATCGCTTCCAGCGTCATGCGGTTTTCACGCAACGCCGCTTCCATATCTTGGAAGGCTTTCTTAACACCGGTGTTTTGCGGTAATAGGTAATCACGCAGTGAACGGGTGATCGCGCTTGAGATACCACCGTATAGCGATGCTTCGATCAAACGGTAGAACTTAGAACGGTCAGTACTGTTACGTAGTTTCTTCGGTAATACACCGAATTCAAACATTTGCGCATGGTAATCCGTTACTGAGTTAAAGGCTTTGAATACTACGCCTTCAATATCAGCAATGCCGTCTTTTACTTCGTTCAATTGACGCACACGAGCTTGTGTTTCGGACAGCGTCTCAACCAATATTTCTGTTGGTTTAATGTGCGACGGCAAGCCTTGAATAATGAAAGGCTTAATATCCACTTTCTTATCTCGGCCCGCCACTTGCTGTAGGCGTACCGCAAAGATAATACGTTGGTTTTTTGAGTTAACCACATCAAGCGCTGAGTAACAGGCACCTGGTTTTAGCTTACCGTGTAAGCCTTTATCACGAGAAGATGCAGAACTACCCGCTTCCGTGGTGTTACGGAAGTGCAGCAGGCTTTGATCTGGGATCAATGAAGTGATAAATGCTGCCATGGTGGTCGACTTACCTGCACCATTACCACCCGATAAGGTTGTTACTAGGTTATCAATATCAAAGGTACGGGCAAAAAAGCCGTTCCAGTTAACCATGGTGAGCGATTGATACTTACCGCGTTCCATCACACTTCACCTTCTTGTTCAGGCTCTGTTGGGAGCTCTAATTGTTCTTCATGTTCTTCGTGATCATCAAGCAAGCTTGATTGGCTTGGTTCCTGTTGGTGAACAACAGCTTCACCATCACGGATCAAGCGAAGTTGTGCTTCACGCACATCATCACCACTGCGTACGTCGGCACCAAAGCGGAACACAGATTCGCTAATGCGGAATTTGCCGTTTTCACCCACAGGGATAATCATGCCTAAGCGACGTAAACGACGAAGCGATGTTTTCACTTTATCGTATAGCTTTTCACGATCTAAATCTGATCCTGATGCACGGTTGGTCACTAACTTCATCAGTTTTTGTTCATCCGCTAAGGTCATTAGCTCATCGAACAATTCTTGGTTAGTGAAAATACCTTCATGCGCTAAACGCTCTGGGCTTAGATAAAGGAAACAAAGTACTTTACCCACTAGCATATCAACTTCTGCTAATACAGAGCGGCTGATCAGCGATGTTGAACGTGGGCGCAAGTAGAAGAAACCTTCTGGTGCACGAACAAGTTCTGCGTTGTAACGCTTGTAAAACATATGTAGCTCACGCTCTGCATCTATTAGCAGTGCATGGTTATCTAAATCTTCACTTGAAATATGGCGACCAGAACGGAGCGCATTATCAAGTGCAGGGAAAAGTGGGTTAGCAATCGCTTTAGCCAACTTCTCCGGCATAAATTCTTCAATATTTATCGATGACATTGGCTTGTACCTTAGCTCCGTAGTCGTTAATCGCTTCCCAATCGGGCTGAATGGCGTTGAAGTCCGACTCGGAATAACCTAATCGAACGGCCTGATCGATAACGATCCGCGATAAATCAAAATGCTGAGCGTGTTCATGCTCGGCAAGATAGTCTTTCAGTAGCGCACTAAGGTTAATGGCAGCCCCTGTGGCTTTATGAGCTTGCAGCATAGCAGCAACTTGTTCGGCAAGTTGATCGTTCACTAAACTGATCTCTTCAAATTCCATTTCTTCCGGCACTAGCCCTGTTACTTCATCATCACGCAATACTAATGTTTCATCGCGCATATCAAGTAAGCGTTCGGCATCGGCGTATGTTAGAAGCCATGGGCTATCGAAATAATCCGTTACTGATTGACGAAGGCGTTGGCTAAAGGCACGGTTTTTATCCATATCAATCGCGGTACGGATAAACTTATGCACGTGACGGTCATAACCAATCCACAAGTCAATCGCTTGCTGACCCCAGCTGATAATGCGATCAAGCTTCATCTGTAAGACGAAAATCATGCCATCAACAAAATCGAGTTCTTCATGGCCTTGAGTCGCTTCTTGAATATCGAGTAGCTGAGTTTGCAGCTGATCACCCGCGGCTTGCAAGGTGTCTTGCAACTCGCGCAATGTGCTCGATGTTTCGTTCAGCAGGCTTTCACAACTGGTGATCGCGGCTTGCCAATCTTGGTTAAGCAGTTCAGCAATATCGTGTTTAACTTGCTGTTGCTGCTCGTCCATGGTGCGCTGGTTTAAATCGATACGATCGAAAATATCAGCAACTGAATACTTTAATACTGCGTAAACGTTGGTACGCCAATGCTTATCATCACCGCCTTCTTTGGCAGCAACAGCAGCTTTATTGATTTCATCTGCCACCATGGCAAGCTGAATCGATAATTTCAGTGTCGAATATTCACGCTGACGCGCGTAATAATCAGTGATACCCAAAGCCAACGGACTTAGGCGATAAATACTCGCTCCGTCGTTCACTTCACTGGTAAAACGAGAAATAAGACGTTGGCGAACCAACTCATTGATGGCGTTATTGGCACGAAATGCGAGCGTTTCTTTTGATTGTTCAAACAAGTCGCTTACTATGCGAAATGCGTCAATCAGCTCACCTTCTCCTAACTCTTCTTCAAAGCGATCGCTACTTAAAACAGCAATCGCCAACAAGAACGCCAGCCGCTCAGTTGGTAAGTTAAGCGAGAAATCATGCTGCTTAACCCAAGTTACCAACTCAGGAACGGTCTGGGTAACTTCACTCATCCGTTGTCCTTTTTGCTGTTAATAGTATTTGCCTCTGCCGTAAGTGGCTTTTGTGCGTACACGTGAATGTAACGCCCTAGCGACAAATAAGGTTCTTGGCGACAAAGCTTCTGCTCCATCTCAAGAACTTGTTCAAAACTGTAATCCCCAACCATGGTATCGCGCATATAATCATGGAATGTGCGCACACCTGTTTTACCGAGGATCTGAAAACCGCCCTCTTCAAGCCACTGATAAACATCATCAGGTTTGAGGCCTTGATAAGGCTGAAGCTTGAAACGTTTACGATGCGGCATCCCTTCTTCTACGTGCGTCAGGTTGCCACAAATTAAATTCTTAAATAGCAGGCCGTTGTAGTTGTAGAACATCACAGAAATAATGCCACCAGGCTTAACTTGCTCTAGCAAACAATCTAATGCCTGCTGCGGATCTGCTAGCCACTCCATGACGGCGTGGAATAAAATCAAATCCGGCTTCTGCGCTAAATGCCCACCAATATCCTGCACAGCACTGTGAACCAATCGATACTGCTCAAGCAAGCCATTTTTGGCAATGTCTTGCTCGGCTAATTTCAGCATTTCACCAGAGAGATCACACAATGTGATCTTATGGCCTAATTCAGCTAACTTTTGTGACAGTTGACCGACACCGCCTCCCGCATCCAGCACAGATAACGGTTTGTCATCTGGCAATGCTGCTAATATTTGCTGCAAATCTTGCCATACAACAGTCTGTCGGATCTGCCCTTTGGCAGTGCCGTAAATGTTTTTGGCAAATTTTTGCGCTAGGTCGTCAAAATTTCGATCTTTGATCACGGCTGCTTTACGTTATGATAGCGGTTCTAAAATGGTGTTTATTTTCTCACAAGCTCTATAGGAATAAAGGCTTGTGATGTCTTTTTAAGCTCAACTGCTGATTTTTCGGGCTAGATTGTATGTTTGAACTAAAAAAATTGATATCGGCATTACTCATGCCACTCCCTGCGATGCTGATTTTAGGCTTATTGGGCTTATTGGTGTTGTGGTTTACCAAACGAAAAGGCTTTGCTTCTTTTCTTTTGACTCTTTCGTTACTGGGGATATTTTTATTCGCTTTCCAACCCATCGCGACTGAATTGCTCAAACCAATGGAAAGAAAATTCAAACCTTTCATTCCTAATGAGCAACCGATTGACTATATAATGGTACTAGGTAGCGGCCATGTAATCGACCATGAAATGCCGATTACCTCCCAGCTATCTCGTACCGCATTAATGCGACTAACCGAAGGTATTCGAATTCATCGCTTATACCCAAGTGCTAAAATTATCCTATCTGGCTATGGTGGCGGAAGTGACACAAGCCAAGCGCGAATGATGGCAAAAGTGGCTTTAGCTTTAGGTGTTAATAAAACCGATATACTGCTGCTAGAAACAGCGAAAGACACATGGGAAGAAGCCTTCCAGGCATCATCTGTTGTTGGCAGTAAGAACTTAGTCTTAGTCACATCAGCCAGCCATATGGAACGTGCATTATTTGAATTTAATGAAGCAGGTTTACAACCGACCCCTGCACCAACAAACTTTTTAGCAACCCGTAACATTGAACAGCCTTGGGCAAAATACACCCCGCAAGCTAAGTATTTAGAACAAACTGAGCGTTACTGGCATGAAACGTTGGGGCAATGGTGGCAAAAATTACGCAATATTATCGGTAATAATGAGCACCTAATTGATAAAGAATCACCCACAACAGCCGTTGTTATCAGCCACACCGATGCGTTGTCATAGCTCGTCTTTTTAGACAGTCGATAAAAGCAAAAATATTCCACAATTTAGCAAAACCATTAAGCCAGCTTAACTTAGCTGGCTTTTTGTTTTATATGAGCACTATATCGCCACATTACGCTCTGATAGCGTTTTACGTTATAAGTTGTGCGAAATTCATATATTGATAGCGATAAAAACAGCTCCCGTTTTACACCAGACCTCTTTATGATTCCTGTCATTACAAGATTCACATATCAAGAAGTTAGGTGGCTAGAGATTATGTATCAAATTATAAACTTGGCGATATTCGCCCTACTCATCGCATTATTAGCGAAACAGCAAAAAACAGATCAAACTCTCTCTAAGCGCGTATTCACTGGCCTTGGTCTTGGTGTGTTATTCGGTGGTGCTCTACAAGTGGTTTATGGTGGTGGCAATGCCGTAATCGGTAGCACGCTAGAGTATGTAAATATTGTGGGTGCTGGCTATGTCGGTTTACTGAAGATGATCATCATGCCATTGATCATGGTGTCTATCATTGGTGCCATCGTTAAAGTAAAAGACTCTGGTTCACTGGGTAAGATTTCAGGTTTAACAATCGGTATCTTACTCGCAACCACAGCTGCATCTGCTGTTATTGGCTTATTCGTCAGCCACCTGTTTGGTCTATCTGCAGAAGGTATCGTGCAGGGTGCACGTGAAATTGCTCGAGGCGAAATGTTAGAGACTCGCCTTTCAACAGTGGAAGCAATCTCTTTTGCCGACATGATTATTTCTTTCTTCCCAGCTAACCCATTTGCAGATCTAGCTGGTAGCCGTGCGACATCGACAATTGCTGTCGTTATTTTCTCTGCTTTCATTGGTGTGGCTGGCGTCAGTGTTATCCGTACTCAACCCGAGCTTGGTGCAAGCTTTGAGAAATTTGTCCAAGTCGCTCAAGAAATTGTTCGTACATTGGTACGCATGGTATTGAGCCTAACGCCATACGGCGTACTTGCCCTAATGACCAAAGTAGTTGCGGGTTCAAACGTTGACGACATCCTTAGCCTGATTAACTTTGTGATGGCATCGTACGTAGGCTTAGCCATTATTCTGGTTATGCACCTTGTGCTAGTTTCTCTGGTTGGCGTTAATCCTATCCGCTTCCTGAAGAAGGTTTTACCTGTACTGACCTTTGCATTCACCTCTCGTTCAAGCGCAGGCACAATCCCACTGAACATAGATGCTCAGGTTAAGCAGTTGGGTAACGGTGAAGGCGTTTCAAACTTCTCTGCATCATTTGGTGCAACCATGGGCCAAAACGGCTGTGCAGGTTTATACCCTGCGATGTTGGCAGTAATGATTGCGCCAACTGTGGGCATTAACCCAATGGATATTAGCTTCATCCTGACACTGGTTGCGATTGTTACGATCAGTTCATTTGGTATTGCGGGTGTGGGTGGCGGTGCAACGTTCGCAGCATTGATTGTACTATCAGCACTTGATATGCCTGTCGCACTCGCTGGTCTACTGATTTCTATCGAGCCATTGATTGATATGGGCCGTACTGCTGTTAACGTGAGTGGCTCTATGACTGCAGGAACAATCACCTCACGTCTACTGGGTCAGGCAGACGAATCTATCTTCCAACAAGATGGTGAAGTAGAAACAGCAAAAGCCTAATATTGGCAGTAAGTTCTAAACAAAAAAATGCCACCTTATTGCTAAGGTGGCATTTTTGTATTCACTTTTTATCAATGATTGATTCTTTAACGCAAGAACCTAACCGATAAGCTGACGCACTTTTTCTAAGTCTTCAGGTGTATCAACACCCGCTGGTGGCGTATCAATTGCCACGTCAACATGGATTTTCTCACCGTACCAAAGCACACGCAGTTGCTCTAGTGATTCAATCTTTTCAAGCGTACTTGGTTCCCAGTTAATATAGGTATTAATGAAACCTGCACGATAAGCATAAATGCCAATATGGCGAAGTAAGCTTTGATGAATTTCTTGAGGGCGCTTAGCGAAGTTATCACGATCCCATGGGATCGGTGCACGGCTAAAATACAGTGCGTAGCCATTTGCATCTGTCACAACTTTAACCGCATTCGGATTAAAGACTTCATCTGCATGATCTATCTGTACAGCCAGTGTAGCCATAGGGGCATCGCAACGTGCAATATTGTCCGCAACTTGGCGAATGATGCTTTCAGGGATCAATGGTTCATCACCTTGCACATTCACCACAATGTGGTCATCGGCCAGTTGATATTTCTCAACCACTTCAGCCAAACGCTCCGTGCCTGACTCATGGTCATCACGCGTTAGGCAAACTTCACCACCAAAAGCGTTCACTGCATCGACAATGCGTTGGTCATCTGTCGCGACGATAACATTATCCGCACCAGACTTGCTTGCTTGTTCATACACCCATTGCACCATAGGCTTCCCGCCAATATCTGCCAATGGTTTACCCGGTAAACGAGATGATTGATAACGGGCTGGTATAACTACAGTAAAAGCCATGCTTTATTTAACCTCTTCTGCGCTCAGCGTACGAGCTTCTGGTTCCAGCAATACAGGGATGCCGTCATTAATAGCGTAAGCCAGACGATCAAATTTACAGATAAGTTCGTTCTTTTCTTTATCGTAGTTCAATTTCCCTTTACACACTGGGCATGCAACGATTTCAAGCAGACGGTGATCCATATTGTTCCTTTACTTTTATTATCTGACTAATGATGTCTTGTGCCTGCCTTGCTGGTAACTCAGCGTCCACGGGCAGATACCACCAATTTGACTCAGCGAAAGCGTGGCATTTCACCGCGTCTTTCTCTGTCATGACTAAATGCTGTCCTTTTTCAGCCAGCACAGTTAATTCTTGTTGTTTAAACGCTTGATGATCAGCAAAAGGCTGACAATATATCGGCTCAACCCCAAGCTCTCGCAATGTTTCAAAGAAACGCGGCGGATGCCCGATACCAGCCATGGCCACAATATCACTCAATTCGGTAACTAAGCACCGCTCACCCGTTTTGAGATTAATCAATGCTGAAGGGGATAGTCGCATTGGAATTTCACCCTGCTGCGCTTCACCACCATTACAAATTTGAAAATCAACCTCACGAAGGCGTTCACAAGATTCGCGTAATGGTCCCATCGGAATTAAATGTTGATTACCAAATCGGCGCTGACCATCAATTACCACGATCTCCAAATCACGCGCAAGTGCATAATGCTGTAAACCATCATCGGTAATGATCACATCAATGTGATGATCTTCATCGGTCTCACCAAGTAACAATTTTACTGCATCGGCACGGACGGGAGAAACAGCCACAGGCACACCAGTACGACGATGAATAAGAACCGGCTCATCACCCACATAAGATGTTGGGCTGTCAGCATTAACTTGGTAAGGGTAATGTGGCGCTTTGCCACCATAACCGCGCGATACCACACCGGGCTTTAAGCCTTGTGCAAGTAATTGCTCAACTAACCAAATAACAACCGGTGTTTTACCATTGCCGCCAGCAGTGATGTTACCAACAATAACAACGGGCACAGGTGCTCGATAAGATGGTTTTTTACCATCTGAGAATTGCTGACGCCGATACCGACTGATAGCACCGAATATTTTACTAAGCGGCCATAAAACAGGCATCAGCGCTATCCCTGCAGGATGGCGCTGAAACCAAATTTTCTCAATCAAGGTGCTCATTATTGACCGAATTGAATACGGTGAAGCTGCGCGTAGGCACCATCAGCTTTATCAATTAGCTCACTATGAGTACCACGTTCAATAATCTCACCTTCATCAACGACTAGGATCTGGTCTGCATTCTCGATAGTCGATAGACGGTGCGCAATAACCAAGACAGTACGGTCTTTTTGTAACTCATCCAACGCAGATTGAATAGCACGTTCAGACTCGGTATCAAGTGCTGATGTTGCTTCATCTAAGATCAGTATTGGTGCATTACGTAAAAGTGCACGAGCAATAGCAATACGCTGACGCTGACCACCAGACAGGCTCACACCATTTTCACCAATCATGGTATCAAAACCTTGATCCATACCTTGGATAAAATCGGTGGCGTAAGCTAATTCTGCAGCACGTTCAATCTCTTCACGGCTGTACTTATTATTGGTTGCATAAGCGATATTATTTGCAACTGTATCGTTAAACAAATGGACGTTTTGAGAAACAACGGCAACCTGTTCACGTAAGTTAAATAATTTGTAATCAGTAATTATATGATCATCAATGTGGATCTGACCCGAATCAATATCGTAAAAACGCGTCAGTAAATTTGCTATCGTACTCTTACCTGAACCAGAGCGCCCTACTAACGCTAATGTTTTGCCCGCAGGTAAATCAAAGCTCACGTTACGTAACGCGGGAGTATCCTTGGTTGGGTAAGTAAACGTTACGTTATCAACTCTAATATCACCTTTTACGCGATCAGAATCGTGGTGACCATTGTCTTTTTCTGGTTCCATTTCCATTAATTCAAATAAGGTATTACATGCAGCCATACCTCGTTGGAATTGTGATGTCACATTCGTTAGCGCTTTAAGTGGGCGCATCAAACCAAACATCGCACCAAATACAACAGCAAAAGTACCAGGAGTAAGCTCTGCACGTAGAGACTCTGAACCAGCGAGAACAAGAACTACAACTAAAGCAAAAGAAGCTATTAGTTGAATGACAGGGTTAGCAATAGCTTGCGCTGAAACTAACTTCATCGTTTGTTGACGCATATTATTACTGACTGAATCAAAACGATCGCTTTCTACTTGCTGACCGCCATAGCTTAACACCACTTTATGGCCTTTAAGCATTTGTTCCGCTTGTGAAGTGACCGAGCCCATCGCATCTTGCATATTTTTTGAAATACTACGAAAACGCTTAGAAACGATCTGAATACTGATAGCAACAACAGGGGCAATTACTAAAAGAATTGCAGACAACTGCCAGCTGTTCCAAAACATCAACGCCATAAGGCCAATGATTGAAGCACCTTCACGTACAAGGCTAACTAAAGCACCACTGGTTGCTGAAGCGACTTGTTCCGAGTCATACGTGATACGCGAGAGTAACGCGCCGGAGGATTCTTTATCGAAGAAGCTTACTGGCATTTTCATAAAGTGATTAAACATTTTACGACGGATGTTCATTACTACATTACCAGATACCCAAGAAAGACAATAAGTAGAAGCGAACCCACTCGCACCACGAACAATCATTAAGAGAACAAGGTAGAACGGCATCATTGAGAGGAAATCACCATCAACAGAATCAAAACCACCAAAGCTTTCGTCCATAAGTGGTTTGATCATAGAAAGCATCAAGGTGTCACCCAATGCATTAATAACCAGTGCAACAACCGCTACCGCCAAACCTGTCTTATACAGGCTAATAAAAGGCCATAGGCGTTTAAAGGTATCAAGCGTCGATTGATCCGACTGCTGCTCTTTATTCTTTGTCATGAAAACTCGTTATTATTTGAGACGATATTCCCATTCTACTCTCAATCTTGGCTGTGCTCCAAATATGTTACGGCTAACATACTTACACTGCTCCCTTTTTGTACAATTAAACCGCCTATAAACCTCTTCGGCTTAAGCTCAACATTTATTAATGTACGACTTAATTAGCAGCATTACTCATCAATAATAAGCAAAAAAAACAAGTCGTCGTACACCGATAATCCGTGCTTTTCATCCGACTAAAGTAAAAGAAATGGTCAATACGCACACAATTCGTATAAAGCATAAGACGATTGGTGTGATTTGGCGCATAAATACAATTGAGTAATCACTCTATAATTTCATCCCGCCATGACATTAGCCGCTTAATCAACATGACGTTACCATCCTGCTGGGGAATTGCCGTACCAAGTAGTCGCTTTTAACGATGATATTGATAGAGCCAGAACACCTCAGCAGCCTCTATATAGATCAATTTTAAGTTTTTATCCTATGAGAATATCCGATTTAAGTATTAGAAAAAAAATGTTTGCCGTTTTCGCTAGCATCTCTGCTGCGATTGTTTTCCTAATCTTTTTTATTGTTAACCAACTCGATCATGTGAATGATTCTCTGGTCGAGTTTGCCGAAACCACAGTACCCAGTGTTGTTTTAGTTAAAAACACACAAAATGAAGTAATAACACTGCGTAAAGATCAGTTCTCTCTTCTACCTAACATAGAGCACCCACAACTAATTAATTGGATTCAAGGTATTGTCGACTCAGAAAAGCGCATTAATGCTTACCTAGATGAGTATGAAAAAGGACTATGGGATGACAACGATAAACAAACCTTTGCACAAGTAAACCAAGCTTGGCAGCAGTACCTAAATCAATCGAAAGAGTATATTCCTGCATTAAAACGACGTGACCTCGATCAAGCCAATCAAATCGTTCTCTCTAGCTTAAGCAGCTTTCAAAAATTACAAACTGCTTTATCTGATCTTGAAGAACTGAACCAGTCTTATATGACCGCAGATAAAGCCACGAGTAACCAGATGGTAGAAGACACTCGCTTGTATGCATTTGCGGGTGTAATTTTACTACTCGGTTTCATGGTCGTAATGGGATCACTGTTAAGCCGTCAAGTATGTAGTCCGCTTGAACTTGTGATGGAGTTAGCTCATAAGATTTCTTCTGGCGATTTAACGCACCGTATTGCACGAGACAAAATTGGCAATGACGAAATGGGGCAACTTGCAGATAGTTTTCAACAAATGCAGGATAAATTGTTGGCCCTAATAGAGCAAATTTCAAGCACAGCAACTCAACTAAGTGCGTCGATTGAAGAAGTTAGCGCTATTTCCGAGCAAACCTCACAAGGCATGAATGAGCAGCAAAACCAACTTAACTTGATCGCTACGGCAATGAATCAAATGCAAGCAACGGTAAATGATGTCGCAAACAATACAGAAGAGGCCTCTCAGTCTGCCAACAATGCAACCTCAGATGCGGAAGAAGGGCGAGTCGTGGTGCAATTAAGCATCGAAAACATTCAAAAGGCACAAAGTGTCATCCAACAAACGGGGGAAATGGTTGAACAGCTAGAACAAGATAGCTCTAACATTAGTATGGTTGTGGATGTCATCCAAAGCATTGCAGAGCAGACGAATTTACTCGCATTGAATGCAGCGATTGAAGCTGCGCGCGCAGGTGAGCAAGGACGTGGATTTGCAGTGGTTGCCGATGAGGTAAGAACCTTGGCTGGGCGAACTCAATCTTCAACGGAAGAGATCGTCTCAATTATCGATAAACTCCAGTCTCGTTCAAAAACGGCAGTACAGGGAACAAGCAATAGCTGTGAGTTAATCCTTCGCTGCGTAGAGCAAACAGAGCAGACAGGAAATACCATAGATCAAATTAGTGCTTCAATTAATGACATGGCAGCCATGAGCATTCAAATTGCAAGTGCTTGCAGTGAGCAAAGCTCTGTATCCGAAGAATTACAGCGTAATGTTGAACATATCAACCAATTCTCTGGTGAAGTTGCGACAGGTTCATCTCAAACAGCTCAGGCCTGTATGCAACTTAGTCAACTGGCCGTTAATATGCAGGATGTGATTCGACAATTTAAGATTGTTTAGTCCATAACCTGAACATAGTAATAACGTTGAGGCTGTATTTTTACTCTCAATATCATTAAACGCCCACCTTCACGCTTGAAGGTGGGCCGACTAACAACCAGCTACAAGGCAGAAAACACGTCTCGATACCATGTTTGCTGATAACTGGTTCTCGCCTCTTTATATTGAATGTCGCCATCTTGTATAACCACAGATACCTGACCAGACTCCGCAGTACTTAGCCACGGAATACCTCGAACTTGATAACGTTCTTTCACTGAAATAGCAGGTAATTGCCAAGGGTTGTAACGGCTAACAGACACTAACGCGAGTTTAGGCGTCATTCTATTTAGCCAAGTCACACTTGATGACGTACGACTTCCATGATGAGGGACAAAAAACACATCAGGTGATAGTTTTGGCTGCTCTCGGGCTATCAAAAGTTCAGATATCGCATCAATATCTCCTGTTAATAACACCTCGGTTTCTTGATGGCCCTCCCTACTAGCTAAAAGCTTATCACTTATCGTAATAACACAAGAATGTGGATTGGCCGCACGTTTAACCCGCTTCGGTGGCCAAATGACGGTGAATGTGAGTGATTGCCACTCCCAAGTTTCACCTTTTATACAGGGTAAATACCCTAGACGATAATCACTGCTCCTTTTCCAGCTAGGCGCATACCGCGCACTTAAATAACTTGCGCCACCAGCATGATCACTATCAGCATGGCTTAGTATTAAGCCGTCGAGTGTGTAAATACCTTTATATTTCAATACTGGTTCAACAACCGATGCAGCAATACTGCCTTGTCGCCATCGGTTACCCGTGTCATACAAAACAGCACGTCCATTGCGGGTAATGAGTACAGATAAGCCATGCCCGACATCTAACATGTCAACATGCCACTGCCGATCAGTTGATGCACCTAATGATTGTTCTGCTCTGTTCTCTATTATCGTTTCCATACGGGTAAATAAAAACTTCTGTATTATCGGGGCATATTGCTGCCACTGCCAACAGCAGAACCCCAATACGATACTAAAGTAGAGCGCAGGAAAATGATGAAAAGGTAACAATCGTAAACCAACGACAAATAGAGCAATAAGCACCACAACAGGCAGCCATAGCAGAGAAAATTCAAGCCACGCTCCGACTGAAAGCTGCCCAAGCCATGCCACAGGCCATAGACTCCAATCAGCTAGCTGCCAGAATATTGCCGCTAAACTTGGAATTTTAATGACCAGCAAGGCTGCAAAAATTAACGGAACAGTGAGTAAACTCACTAAGGGTAAAACAATAAAATTAATAGCAGGGGCTAACGCGGAAAATCCCCCAAAAAAAGACCACTGCAAAGGCAACATTAATATCAGCAAATACAGCTGTAAAAACAGCAACTGTTTTGAGCGTTGATACATTAGCGAGAATGTGGTGATTACCATGCTTGCGAATAATGAAATTCGGCGATTAGCTGAAGGAAGAGGGTCAATTCCAACACCTGAAGCAACATTTGAATCGTCTTCTTGTTGTTGGTTAGCACTGTTCTTTTGAGGCACTGATTGCTGGCTCGACCGTAAAACTAACAGCACAAACACAGCAAAAAACGAGAACCAAAAACCCATGGTATAACTAGCTAATGGATCTATTGCTAAGCACAGTGCAAATGTCAGTAATAAAATAAACCATGCAGGTGACACCACTAAGTATCTTATAAACAACATGACTAAACTGGCCATTAGCAACGCACGCTGTGTTGGGACACTAAACCCCGCTAACCATGCGTAACATAATGCTAAAAGCAAACCTATCCACATAGGAAGCCAAGTAAAATATGTTACCTCGGGGAGTATGCCCCGTAAGCGAAGCCCAACCCACCAACCAAGACCAACAGCCAAACCGATATGTAGACCAGAAATCGCCATTAAATGAGCAAGTCCACTATCACGTAGCCACAACCAATCGTCAGCAGTTAACGCATCTTTCACACCAAAGCTGAGCGCAAGCAATAATCCGTGCCTTGGCAAGGCAATCACTTGGTCAACGACAGTATCAAACAATAATTGCCGAACGGAAATTGAGCCTTGCTGATGTAAAAAACCTGACGTTGTAGGTGGTGCCGTAACAGGCAATATTTCGACAAGATTACCTCGGCCATGAAAGCCATGTCCAACGTACCATTTTTCGGCATCATACCCGGCCTGATTCACTCGACCATACGGTCGGCGCAGAACAACTTGTAACGTCAGCAACTCCCCTTGCTTCAGGGTATTTGCTTCATTCCAATAAATACGAACCTTCATTTCCCTAATGGATGTTTCCGACGGTACTTTCCATTTCTTGATAATGAAATCAAAGTTATCAGACGGAATATTCACATTTTGTATGCTATCAACTATGCCAACTATGGTAATATTCGCTCCCATCGGAGGGATCTGTATCACTGTATTGATATAATTATTGGTTGAAATATAGACAAACGAGCCACCAGCAAGGAGCCATATCAATACATTTGCCAAGGCATAGTGGCATAAATAGTAGCGTAAGAATAAAGCGACACCCCCACCAAGCAGGGTAATAATGAGCACATCTTGATCTGCTAGCACATAAGGCCAGTAGTGAAGAGACAATAATCCGATAGAAAAACCAATAGCTGCTTGGATAACCATTTTAGTTACTTGATTAGTATGAAATAAAGATGCCTAAACAACTTATTAAACGTTTCTTACCAAGCCATGACGTCATCAAGCGCCAAAAGGCTTTGAAAATTTTCGGCAACACCCTCTATAACCCGAACTTATGGTGCTTAAACCGCCGTTCTGCTTCGGGCGCCTTCGCTGTTGGCCTTTTTATGGCTTTTGTTCCCCTACCCAGTCAAATGATCATGGCTGCAGGTTTAGCTGTTTGTTTCGGCGTTAATTTACCACTTTCTGTTGCCTTAGTATGGATAAGCAACCCTATTACCATGCCTGTGCTTTTTTATGGCGCATATAAGATTGGGGCATGGTTGATGCACACGCCACATCAAGCTTTCCACTTTGAACTGTCGTGGGATTTCTTACTGCATCAAATGAGCCAAATTGGACCGCCATTCTTACTTGGCTGTCTTATTTGCAGCGTAGCTTGTGGCCTTATTGGTTACTTCGGTATTCAAGGCCTATGGCGTTATTCAGTCGTAAGAAGCTGGAATAAACGCCGCTTTAGAAAACCGTTTAGCAAAGGGTTATAACGCCTAAAAAGTTATAACCATCAAAAAAACCTCGTTACCAATCAACTCAATGGGTAATGAGGTTTTTTAATATCAAAATAATGTCGAACAGGCCCTTAATACTGAATAAAGCTTATGTAGATGCGAGTAGCAACTAAGATAGTTTTACTAACAAATCACTGTATTTGCATCATTGTGTTATCGCCCCATAACAATGTTCAGTGCTACAGCGAGTGCTACTACGACTAAGTACACTGAATAAAAAAAGCAGCCAGATTGGCTGCTTTCCCGTTATACCTAATCATCCGGTCGCTAAAAAATCATTTAGCACTCAGTACTTGCGCTGGGTGGAGTGCACTCGCACGACGAGCAGGGTACCAAGTCGCGAGTAAACTCAGAATAACCGCAGTAATCGTCACGAGGGCAACATCTTGCATTGCCAATTCTGTGGGTAAAAAGTCGACAAAGTAGATATCACCAGATAGAAACTGGTGACCGATGAGCTGCTCTACGCCTTTGATAAAAGACGTCAGATTCAATGCGACAAAGCACCCTATTGCCGAGCCAACCAAGCTGCCTAACACCCCAGAGAGTACGCCATGCCAAATGAAGATGGACTTAATTAAACCGTCGCTGGCACCCATGGTACGAAGAATTGCAATATCTGGTGATCGATCTTTTACTGACATCATCAGTGTCGACACAATGTTAAAACACGCCACACCAATCACTAACACCATGACTAAGTACATGATGGTACGAACCATCTGAATATCACGGTATAAATAGCCGTATTTTTGGGTCCAACTTTTCAGATACACATAGACAGGTAAGGTATAACCGACCTCACGAACAATAGGCATGGCTTCGAGTACATTATCAACTTGAAGTGAAACGCCAGTCACACCATCACCCATCGCTAAATAGGACTGCGCATCCGCTAGCGGTACCAAGGCTAAGTTATGGTCTATTTGACCACCCAATGCTAATAACCCCGATACTTGTAGACGAACGCGATGCGGTGCTCGCAACTTCAATGCAGGATCTGGATTTGGAATCATCGCCGTGATCCAATCGCCGACTTTAATACCCAGCTTATCAGCAACACCTTGCCCAAGGATCACTTGCTTACTGCCTGCTTTAAATTGCTGCCACGCACCATTTTGGATGAATTGCGGAATCGCGCTGACTTTCTCTTCTTGAGTCGGATCTACACCTCGCACTTCAACCGCTTTCAAGTTAGTGCCTTTTTCTAGCAACGCCGTAAACAGAATATACGGTGCCGCGCCCGTAACACGAGGATGCTGCTCTGCTTTTTCAATCACAGGCTGCCAGTCGGTAAATGGAGGATTCACCGCTTGTAATTCACCATGAGGGATCACTGATAGCACGCGATTTTGTAATTCACGTTCAAAACCGTTCATTGCAGATAAACCAATAATGATCACTGCAACACCTATCGCAATCCCCAACGTAGACGATATCGAAATAAACGAAACCATCTTATTACGCTGTTTAGCACGACTAAATCGGCTACCTATATACAGGGATAAAGGTCGAAACATTAAGCCACCTCAACCTGTACCAATTCACCATCTTGCATGTGCATACAGCGATCAAGTTTTGCTGCTAATTCTTTATCATGCGTCACGACTAAAAATGCTGTACCAAAATCAGTATTCAAACGACGCATTAAATCGTAAATATCCAATGCCGTTTTATGGTCTAAATTACCCGTTGGCTCATCAGCTAAGACTAACGACGGCTTATTCACCAACGCACGTGCAATGGCCACACGCTGACGCTCCCCACCACTAAGCTCTGACGGACGGTGTTCTACTCGATGGCTTAAACCAACCATCGTCAACAATTCTTCTGCTCGTGATTTGGCTTCATTAATCGCAACACCACCAATAAGCAGGGGCATCGCCACATTTTCTAACGCACTGAAGTCAGCTAGTAAGTGGTGAAATTGATACACAAAACCAATCTCTTGGTTACGCAATTTCGCTTGTTTATTCGTACTCATTGCGCCCAAGTTGTTTCCGTTGAAAAAAACCTCGCCCGCAGTTGGTTCATCCAAAGCCCCTAATAAATGCAACAACGTACTTTTACCTGAACCTGATGATCCGACAATACCGACAAGTTCACCGCTTTCAATACTAAAGCCAACACCTTTCAGTACCTCGGTTTCCATCTGAGCTTCGCGATAAACTTTACGCAAACCATGACAAACTAATAACGAATTACTCATAACGAAGTGCCTCAGCAGGACGAACAGTAGCTGCACGATAAGAAGGAAAAACAGTGGCTAATAGGCTTAATGCTATAGCACCTAAAATAACAAACAAAATTTGAAGCGGTGAAATAACAACAGGCAGTGAACCACCAACAGTAATCAACTGTACGCCAAATACCGTCATAACAGTATTGAGGTTAAGAGCCAACAATACCCCGAGTAATCCACCCGCTAAGGCACCAATAACACCACTACTCGCCCCTTGAACAATGAACACCATCAAAACTTGAAAATTAGTCATACCCTGGGTTTTCAAAATGGCGACTTCGGCTTGTTTCTCCATCACCACCATGATCAACGCAGAAATAATATTAAACGCAGCAACACCAATAATTAGCCCTAACATCAAGCCCATCATGTTTTTTTCCATTTTAACAGCTTGGAAAAGTTCGCCACGTTGTTCACGCCAATCAGACCATGCCCAGCCATCTGGTAACGACATATTAGCCAGTTCAGTCACCGCAAACGGATCATCTAAGAATAAACGCCAGCCAGAAATTTCATCTTTTTTCAAACGTAACAACTTACCAGCGTCATGTATGTTCACCACGATCAGCTGTTTGTCTACATCAGATCCAGTATCAAACAAGCCAGACACAGTAAAGTTTCGCTGACTTGGAATACGTCCTAATGGTGTGTATTGGCTAGCACTGGTGACCATCAAGCGCACTTTATCACCCACCTGTACACCCAGTTGTACCGCCAATGCTTGGCCAAGCACCACACGATAGCTACCCGATGTCAGGTCAGAAAGGTTACCCAATGTCATTTGTTGCGCGATAGGTTCAAGTTCAGATGGGTCAACCCCCATTAACATACCCGCAGATAATGACTGGGCACTTTGCAAAATAGCTTCACCACGAACAACTGGCGTAACTTGTGTGGTATGCGGTAATTCAGAAAGCCATGCTGGCGCTTGGTCTGCTAACAAGGTGATATTTGCTGGTTCGCTAATCACAGCTTGAGGCATGACCCCTAAAATACGCTGCTTGAGCTGTTGCTCAAAACCATTCATCACCGACAATACCGTCACTAAAGAAAGCACACCTATCGTGATACCTGCGGTCGACATATAAGAGACAAAGCGACTAAATCGGTCGCCAGAACGGCCACGCAAATAACGTAACCCTATAAAAAGTGAGACGGGATGAAACATAAACTCGCTCAAAAACCATCAATAAATAACTGCCTGCAAGCATAACCCTTGCCGTGAGTGATTACCAACCGCCTAAGTAAAAGTAATGAAAAAACAACAGCTAAATATAGACAAATAATGAGCAGTTAAACCGCTTCACTTGCTCGATTGGCAAAGGTGCGTGATAATCCTTAAATTGAATTAAAAAACAGAGCACCCGATGATTCAGGATGAATATTTTTCAGTCCATGCAGGGCTGACTATTAATGTAGAGCCACTTGACGAGAACACTGCATGCCCTGATGAAGAGGCCTTTCGTTTAGAAATTCCCCCGCTATTTCGTGTTGCTAGTGAATGCAGCGAACTAGAAGAAAGTACAGAGCGTCTATTGTCTAATTTTGGCAGCGACGATAGCAAAGCGTTAATTGGCTACCTTGGTGCTCAAAATACCAAGATCAATCTATTGCTCTCCTATGTTCTTTCCCAACAAGATGATCCGGCCATTCGTTTTACAACCCGAACTTTTGGTGCCAGCCGACTGAGCTTTCTTTCGCCAACACCGCTGGCCACTGGTTGTACTGTCCGCATGAAACTGTTTTTAACCGATCCACCAGCCGCTATCTATTGTTATGCCGACGTTATTGATTGCCAGCCATACAGCAATCAAACTGGCGATGCCAAAGGCAACAGCGGCGATAAAAACAACTACGAAGTGCACCTGCGCTATAGCCAGCTACTTGAAAACGATCGTGATTTATTAATCCGAGCGGCTTTGCATGTTCAACAAAAATTGCTGCGCGAACGCGCACAACAACGTTCAAATAGTTAATTAGAGCCCCATGAAAACAGAATCTATTCTTGCTATACCTCATCCACAGAAAGCGGGTGACAAACGATTCGTAGGCAACCTTTCTGGGGCGGCACTTGCCCTTTCTATTGCTGAGCTTGCCAATGAACATAAAGGCCCACTGCTGGTTGTTGTCGCTGATTCACAGTCGGCATTACGCCTTCAACCTGAAGTAAGCCAATTTACCGCGCATGACGTTACCGTTTTCCCCGACTGGGAAACTTTACCTTACGATAATTTCTCACCGCACCAAGATATTATCTCTGACCGACTCGCTTGCTTATACAAGTTACCGACACAAAGTTCTGGGGTATTACTCATCCCAGTAAGCACACTGCTGCAACGCTTAACGCCACAATCGTTTTTACATCAGCATGCGCTATTAGTGAGTAACGGTGATCGGTTGTCGCTTGAGAAGCTCCGTATTCAACTTGAAGCGTCGGGTTATCGTCATGTTGATCAAGTGATGGAACACGGCGAGTATGCCAGCCGCGGTTCTCTTGTTGATTTATATCCTATGGGCAGTAACCACCCATACCGCATTGATTTTTTTGACGATGAAGTCGATTCAATTCGCCAGTTTGATCCTGAAAATCAGCGCTCAACAGGTGAAATCAACGAAATCCATTTACTACCTGCTCATGAGTTCCCAACTGATGAAATCGCAGTAGAAAACTTTCGTATGCGCTGGCGTGAACGTTTTGATGCACGCCGCGAACCAGAGTCTATCTACCAGCAAGTCAGCAAGCGGACATGGCCTGCGGGTATTGAATACTGGCAACCACTGTTCTTTGAGCAAACAGAAACGCTATTTGATTACCTGCCACAAAGCAGTTTGTTAGTGACTGTGGGCGAGCTGGAATCACCTGTCGATCAGTTTTTAGCTGATGCAGCATACCGTTACGACCAACGTCGCGTCGATCCGCTGCGCCCATTGCTGCCACCAGCAGAATTATGGCTAGGCAAAGACGAAATGTTTGCTGGCTTTAAACCGTTACCACAAGTACGTCTTCGCCATGAAGCTGAATCGGATAAAGCAGGCCGATATAACCCGGCCCTAGAAGCTGTGCCTGAGTTAATGATTAACCAGCAGCTAAAAGAACCTTTCGCTGAATTACGCCGCTTTATTGAAGGGTTCAGCGGTAAAGTGATTTTTTCAGTTGCCTCTGAAGGCCGTCGAGAAGCCTTACTCGATTTGCTTGCGCGCATCAAACTTCGCCCAATGGTATGTCCAAACCTCACCGAAGCACTGCAAGCGCCAAGTGAATACACGCTGGTTATTGGTGCCGCTGAGAATGGTTTTATCTTGTCAGATGCCAATATCGCGTTCATTTGTGAAAGTGATTTATTGGGTGAGCGCGTTATCCAACGCCGTCGACGTGAAGAAAAGAAAACCATAAATGCCGATACCCTTATCCGTAACCTGGCTGAATTAAAAATCGATCAACCCGTGGTGCACATCGATCACGGTATTGGCCGCTTTAAAGGGCTACAAACGCTTGAAGCCGGCGGATTAAAGACAGAATACGTTACCCTAGAATATCAAGGTGGTGCGAAGCTCTATGTGCCTGTCGCCTCTTTACATTTAATCGGTCGTTACTCAGGTGGCGCTGAAGATACAGCACCACTGCACAAATTAGGTGGTGAAGCCTGGACCAAAGCACGCAAACGTGCAGCAGAAAAAGTCCGAGATGTGGCTGCGGAATTACTTGATGTTTACGCTAAACGAGAGCTAAAACCTGGCCATAAATTTATCCTAAACCGCGAAGGTTATGCTGATTTCAGTGCGGGGTTCCCATTTGAAGAAACCCATGACCAAGCACTTGCCATTAATGCCGTACTGTCTGACATGTGCCAAGCAAAAGCGATGGATCGCCTAGTCTGTGGTGACGTTGGTTTTGGTAAAACGGAAGTCGCAATGCGAGCCGCGTTTGTCTCTATCGATAACAACAAACAAGTCAGTGTCTTAGTGCCAACGACGCTGCTTGCCCAGCAACACTTTGAAAACTTCCGAGACCGTTTTGCAAACACCCCAGTGCGGGTTGAAGTACTTTCGCGTTTTAAAACGCCAAAGGAACAAAAGCAAATTATGGCAGACGTAGAGGCTGGCAAAGTTGATATCCTGATCGGCACTCATAAACTCCTAAATGCTTCAATTAAATATCACGACCTTGGTTTATTAGTCGTCGACGAAGAACACCGTTTTGGTGTTCGTCAAAAAGAGAAAATTAAGTCACTACGTGCCGATGTCGATATCTTAACCCTTACGGCAACGCCTATTCCGCGTACGCTGAATATGGCGATGAGTGGCATGCGTGATTTATCCATTATAGCTACCCCACCAGCACGTCGCCTCGCCATCAAAACATTCGTGCGTGAGCGTGATGATTTAGTGGTACGTGAGGCAATTCTACGTGAGATTATGCGTGGTGGTCAGACATACTTCCTGCATAACGAAGTAGACAGCATCGAAAAAACGGTCGAAGAACTGACCAAGCTCGTGCCAGAAGCGCGTATTACATTTGCTCACGGTCAGATGCCTGAGCGAGAGCTTGAACGCATCATGAGTGACTTCTATCACCAGCGTTTCAATGTATTAGTCTGTACGACCATTATTGAGACCGGCATTGATGTGCCGACAGCAAACACCATCATCATGAACCGCGCAGATAACCTGGGTTTGGCTCAGCTACACCAACTGCGTGGCCGTGTTGGTCGCTCGCACCACCAAGCTTATGCATATTTGCTAACGCCGCATCCTAAACGCATGACCAAAGATGCAGTCAAACGTTTAGAAGCGATTGCCTCATTAGAAGATCTTGGCGCTGGCTTTACCCTTGCAACCCACGATTTAGAAATTCGTGGTGCAGGTGAGCTATTGGGCGATGATCAAAGTGGTCAAATCCAATCTGTTGGCTTTACCCTCTTCATGGAAATGCTAGAACAGGCTGTTGATGCATTAAAAGAAGGTAAAGAACCATCGCTCGATGATTTGTTGAAGCAACAAACTGAAGTGGAACTACGCATACCCGCTCTGATCCCTGACGATTTCATCGCAGATATCAATACCCGCCTATCGCTATACAAACGTATTGCGAGTGCGAGTGATGAAAATGCGATCAATGAAATGAAAGTTGAGCTAATAGATCGCTTCGGCCTACTACCCGAAGCTACAACGAACCTGTTAGCATTAAACAAAATCAAACTGAAAGCTGCAGACATTGGCATTAAGCGTATTGAAGCAGGTGAAAAAGGTGCGTATCTTGAATTCAATCCAGATGCCAGCATCAACCCGACCTTCCTTGTTGGCTTGTTACAATCACAGCCGCAGAAATACCGAATGGAAGGGCCAACGAAGCTGAAGTTAGCTATACCGCTAAATAATGCGAAAGACCGCGTCAAGTTTGTTGACGATGTCTTAACACAGTTTGCTGAAAACCGCTTATAATTGAATGCACTAACGTGCGGAGTATTACCTTGAAAAAGTTTATCTATTTACTGCTTTTAGTAGTAAGTTGGCCAAGTTTTGCAGCACGACAATTTGATATTGAAGTCATTTTGTTTAAGCGCAACATTAATCCAGAGCAAGTCAATGAATCATGGCCTGATGCCCAAAAGCCCATTGATTTACGTGGCACCATTGCCTTTAGTGATACCGAACATCTTGCAGCGAAAGGCGTACGCGTTTTACCACCAAGCCAATACCAATTAAATAATGAATACGCCAAGCTAAAAAATCATGCTGGATTCACGCCTCTTGCTCACATTGCATGGCGTCAGGGTGATAAAAGTAGAGGTGCAGCACCTCGTATTCATTTAACCGCAGGCAAAGATTTCTCAGATCGTTACTTTGAGGATGGTAGTTCTCGCGATGCTGTGACAGCACAAGCCAATCAAGACTTCAGCACAACAACGCCAAGCGAAGAAGGCGGTATTGTCGTCACAACTGACAATGGTACAGCCAATACAGGCATCAATAACATTAACGAGTCTGCTATCAAAAACTCACTGTTTGAACTTGACGGCAAGTTACAAGTCTATGTTCAACACTACTTGTTCGTTGAAGCCGATTTAGACTTACGTGAACCAGGTCGCCGTGAAGTCATTGTAGGTACTGAACCGCTTGAAATTGATACATTAGGGAACGAAGGGAACGTGCAAGTTGGCCACCTTCAAGAAGTGAAAAAGCGGGTTGAAGTAGAAGAGTTCCTGAAAGACTTCCGCTTTAAGCAAACACGTCGAATGAAGAGCAGCGAAACCCACTACTTGGATCACCCACTAATGGGTATGATTATTCAAGTACGTCGTGTCGGTGCTTAATTTTTTGAAACCTCGCTTTAGCGAGGTTTTTTCTATTCAAACGTATTAAATACCAATGAATTTAGATTATATCTACAACACTCCACGTCTTACTCTACGCCCTTATAAAAGTGTCGATTTGCTTCCTCACTTAGAAGCGGTGCATGAATCGTTACCAGAACTAACGCCTTGGTTAGAATGGTGTGGTGATAGCTACAATCAGCACGATGCAAATGAGTGGATAATTACTAGTCGAGTAAATTGGCGCTCGGATGTGTGCTATGAGCTCGCAATTTTTGACCGATGTAGTGACACTTTTGTCGGCAGTATTTCACTCTATGATGTATTGGCTAACTCCAATTCGGCAAATGTCGGTTATTGGATCCGTTCAAGCCATCACCGAAAAGGCATTGCCTCTGAAGCGCTGTATGTCATCTGCCGCTTAGCCTTCATTACGCTAGGATTAACCCGTCTTGATATCGTCACCCACCCCGATAACATTGCGAGCCAACGTACCGCGTTAACTTTTGGTGCAAAATTTGAAGGCTTACTGCGTAACAAAATAATGATGTATGGCGATCCCATTGATGCCAACCTTTATTCCATCATACCGAGTGATACAAAGCTGTTGGATGAAGCTTTCTAAAGCGGCCAATTATCTTGATTAACTACGCAAGATATTGTGCAGAAAAATCACTAATAACTCGGCATTGATTGCAGCTAGCTATTTGTTCTACCTGAAAAATCTATAACGCAGTTCTTAGTCATTGAAACCAACAAGAATGTTTGGATAATTGATGGGATTGGTATAACTTAAACCACGTATTATAATTTCAACTCAAACACTTAAAGGACAGCCTGTGTTCAAGATTATCGTAACCATTGCCATTATTGGCTTCGTGATTTTTTTCATGTATCGCTCTCAAAGCAACAAAAAAGCAGCAGCTGAAAATATCCAAGCAGGTGAAACCTTTCTGGCTGAGAACAAACAAAATGAGGGTGTGAATGTCACAGCTTCAGGTCTGCAATACCAAGTGCTTCAAGCAGGCACTGGCAGCGCTCATCCAAAAGCATCAGATAAAGTGACTGTGCACTACCATGGTACTTTATTAGATGGTTCTGTATTCGATAGTTCAGTAGATCGCGGTCAACCAATTGATTTTGGTCTAAACCAAGTAATCGCAGGTTGGACTGAAGGTGTACAGCTAATGGTAGAGGGCGAGAAAACCCGCTTCTTTATTCCTGCTAATCTTGCTTATGGCAACCGTGCAATTGGTAGCATTCCACCAGGTTCAGTGCTGATTTTTGATGTTGAGCTCATCAAAATCAACTAATCGCTTAAAAAAGCCCTAAAACGCAGACGTAAAAAAAACCGCCATTATCACATTGGCGGTTTTTTATTATCTGGTTTATTCAAGCTAACTTAGTGAAGTTTCAGGTTCGGACGAAGTACGCGGTTGATTCGCCCTACCAGCATCATCAAACCCGTCTTAATCACACCATGCAAAGCAACCTGATGCATTCGGTATAGTGAAATATACACAACACGTGCAATACGACCTTCAACCATCATCGAGCCTTTCGTTAGGTTACCCATCAGGCTACCTACCGTCGAGAAACGACTTAAAGAAACAAGTGAGCCATGGTCACTGTATACGTATGGTTTTTGCTCACGGTCAGTGATTTTCGCAACAATGTTAGAAAAACAACGACTTGCCATTTGGTGTGCAGCTTGTGCTCGAGGTGGTACAAAACTACCATCAGCTTGAACACAAGACGCTAAATCACCAATCGCGTAAATGTCATCATCACGCGTAGTTTGCAGTGTTGGTTTAACAACAAGTTGGTTAATGCGATTAGTTTCAAGACCCGCAATGTCTTTCATGAAATCAGGTGCTTTAATACCAGCAGCCCAAACCATGATTTGTGCAGGAATGTGTTCACCGTCTTTCGTTGTTAGACCAGACTCATCGGCTTTCGTTACCATTGTAGCAGTGCGAACATTCACACCAAGCTTGGTTAGTTCACTGTGCGCTGCTGATGAAATACGTGGCGGTAAAGCAGGAAGAATACGCTCACCCGCTTCAACCAAATTCACGTTTAAGCGTGAGCTGTCTAGACCACCAAAACCATAGTTTTGCAGCTCTTTCACAGCATTGTGTAGTTCAGCAGAAAGTTCTACACCCGTCGCACCTGCACCAACAATTGCGATATCAACGGTTTTCTGCTCTTTATTAGCGTGAAGCTTCAAGAACTGATCGTTCATTTCTGTACGGAAACGGTGTGCTTGCTCTGGGCTATCAAGGAAAATACAGTTATCACGTACGCCTTGAGTGTTGAAATCGTTAGACGTTGAGCCGATCGCCATAACAAGGATGTCATACGCAAGCTCACGCTCAGGCATTAACAATTCACCTTGTTTATTGTGTAATTCAGAAAGCGTAATCGTTTTAGCTTCACGATTAATTTCTTGCAAACTACCCATTTGGAAATCGAAGTGATGATTTTTAGCATGTGCGCGATAGCTTAATGCATCCACACCTGCGTCCATCGAACCTGTTGCTACTTCGTGTAGAAGAGGCTTCCATAAATGACTTGCTTTGCGATCAACAAGCGTGACTTCTGCACGACCTTTGCGACCCAATGTACGACCTAGTTTTGTAGCAAGCTCAAGCCCACCGGCACCACCGCCAACAACGATAATTCGCGTCACGATTACTTCCTCTTTGATTTATCGAATTCTTGTCTTGAATAGCTCGACTTAGCTCTGTGGCTGACAACAGTAAACACTAAGACAAACTGACCATGAAACCTCGCGGTTTCAGAGGGCAAATAGATAGAAGGACCGATTTATAATCAGTCCTTCAAAGGCGTAGGAGGCTTAGATTGTTTCTTTAAACGCTTTTATAGTTTGTAGATGCTGAGATAATTTTTGGAATTTATGAGTTTGTTTCTCATCCCAGATGATTTTGTAGTAATCACCTAGAGCATCACTTGTGTGACGATTATCTAATATTTCATCTTGAGTTGAAAGTATGCATAGACAATTACCTGCATTTTTTTCTCTAAATTCGGAAACACATTTAGTCGCTATGTCTAAATACTCTTCTGGTCGGTCAATTCTTCCTTCCATGTTAATTTCAGGGTGTAAATTCGGGTTAAAAATGACCTGTTTAATACCGCATAAAAAACCAATCCTCTCAGACCAGAACCCACCCAAACCAACCCCACAAATAATAGGGTTTTTATCACTCGATTCTTCAATCAATTTGTGCACCTCTTTTAGTAGGTGCTGCATATCGTGTTTAGGATGGCGCGTACTGTAGTTAACAAACCGTACATCGGGATCGATAAACTGTAGTTGTAAAACCTTTTCGTGGTTACCTGGGCTTGTTGAATCGAAGCCGTGCAGATAAATGATCATCCTTTTCTCCCTCGGTTTATATATCTTGCAAAATTAATCTAACACGTTTCGTAGGGTTTAAAAGTCAATTGTCGGGATTAGTATGCAAAATCGAGGAATACTCCACAGTTCTTTGCACAGCCGCCAGCCTTCATATTAGTAAGGTTAGCGCTATTTCATCTGCTTTTCGCTGCCCCAAAATAGGCGTTGTTGCGATGAAAAGGCGGCAAAGCATATCTTAATATTTAAACGTATAGACCAATAGCATAGGTTATTTACTCAGTGCTATTCATGAATAAGCTTTGCCATATCCTTACGCAGATCAGTCAACAATCCCTGTAAGTGTTCAAGCTGGTTATCGCTCAGGCTATGATTAAGTCGGCGCATAACATCAAAACGGCGATTCAAATAGAAGGTGAGTTCTTTTTCTACTTTAGGGTTTTCAAAAGCCAAAAGCTGGTGAACCGTTATCTTGAGTTGCTGTTGAAATTGCGTTGAGCGCTGTTGAGACATCAAGGCTTTCCAATCAGATAAAAAATGCTGTCTGACTGAGAAAAATGTCGGCTCCATCTCGACTTGGTAGCCTGCAAGCTCTGTTAGTAGCCCTCTTTGCTTAGTGGTTAGCGAGCCTAACCAATCTTTCGCTTTTGCTTGAAGATCCAAACTTCGCTTTTTAATTTTTTGTTCAGTCGTGAGCTTCACACGCTCTTGCCGTACTTTTTCAATATCATCTTCAATTTTTTTATTAAATTGGTTTCGCTGGGAAGCATTAAGCGATCTCAACATAGCTGAAAATGTCGGAATGAAAATAGTCGCCGATTCTTGCCCCACCGCTGTAAATTTGAAGTGATAGCTTTTTATCTGCTGGAAAGTCAGTGGTTTTTCAAGATCCGCTTGAAGTTCTGAAATTAAACGGTGGATCTTAGGAAGCTCTTTTACGCGATGTTGTTCAAGTGCCAAATCAAGATTAGTTTCAAACGCGCGTTCTTGCGCTGAGTTTAAGCTGACATAATCCGAAACATAATATGGGATCCAGAAATTAAGCGTATTGTAACCAAGACGAAGCACGCACCCTGTTGTAAAAAGGACAGTGAGAATCACACTTGCTCGTAGCAGGTAAGAACAGCAGAAGGTATACCGCCAAGATTTAGCAGTATCTGTATTATGAAACAATGATGATAAAAGCGATTTCAATACTAACCTCACTAATCCTTGGAGTCAGTCTATGTTTGTGACACTAAATTAATACGAATGTAATGCCTTTAACGATCAATATAGACCGTTACCACGAGTTGAAATTACATTCCTTGTAATTCCGTTCTGCTAGTTCGCTTATATTTCAATCAAAGCAATTGATTTAATAGCTTTTTACCTTGATCACGATAGCTCTGATCTTGCCAAACTTGCGCTCCTGCAAAATACCATAGCATGGCAAGATAATCGCACCAAGGTTGCCATGCAATGACAGCGTTTTGCCAATACTCAATGTTATCGTCATTACGCGCTCGACAATATGCATTCACTGCGGCTTCACGCTCATAGTCATTGGCTTGAATTGTCATCGCCAGATCCAATGCTGGGTCACCTGCTGCCGAATACTCCCAGTCAATGACTGCATCCGTCTGGTCTTCACAACGAATAACGTTGTAATAGCCCAAATCAAAGTGACAGCAAGTCAGCGGAAAGGCATAAGGCAGCGCGGTTTGCTGAAAACGATTAAAAACCGACTCAAGCTCAGCATGCTTGTCATCAGGCAATATTGCGCACCAGTACAAAGCCGCTTTTTCGTGTACGTCTAAAGTGTGAACAGGCGCTACGCATTGATGAATACGTGCTTGAAGAGACATCATCGTATTAAGATCACATGGCGTGTGATGCACCTCACCAGCGTGCCACTCAACAAGTAAGCCATCATCGGCAAGTAATAAGACATTGGGTGAAAATGGCTTTTCCTGTAGTTGAAGAAGTACTTGAGACTCATGCAAGCGCGAAACAGCAAACGCATCTGATGCCTTGGCAACAGGTCGCCATACGGCAGAAAATGAATCAAAGTCGACTCGCCAACAACGATTACTTAGCCCCCCCAACAAAGGGGCTGCATTAATAATAGGCTGACCAATCTGATGCTCAATCATGGTTTTAATCGCCGTATCAAAAACCAATGTATCTACCTTTGTTGCCATTTTCTTAATTCTGCCTATTTAAATTTATACCTACTAAACCACGGCTTTAAGCACGCGCTAATAAATCAAAACCTTGACGTAATTGCTCACTTTTTAGGATTCGGCCATGCCCTAACCCTTCAGTTGCAATCAAGGTAACATGAGACAATTCTCCTGCCAGCTCGGATTCTGAGAAGGATGCAAATTTATCAGCTTTATCATGCACAATAACCGTGCGAGCTTTCGTGAGCTGAAGACGCTGCAATGGGTTAATACTTTCAAGTTCGTATTGATAACTCACCGCAATTTCATCAATCACTTCTTGGAAAAGCTTCATTGAAAAGCCTGAACGCTCAACCGTTGTCATCAGGTTTTCAGCATAATTGAGTACAGGGGCAACCAATAACACAGGTTTACTCTCTAAGCATAGGTGTCGACTCTCAAGTACCATTGCGCCTCCCATACTATGTGCAACAATACCAGCAATGGCATCTTGCTGTTCTAAAACACCATCTAAAGCAGCGACAAACCCAGGCAAATGCCCAAACTGACCTTCACTCTCACCATGAGCCGGGTTATCAAACGCCAATGCGGTATAGCCAGCCTGCGCAATATACTCCATCAATGGGAAAAATTGACTGGATGAGCCAGACCAACCATGGCCTAGCACCCACGTAGGACCACTTCCTAAACGGTAAGTCATGATCTTACCCTCTGATGTCTCAATCGACTGGCGCACAAGCCCTTCAGGTTCAATGATGACTTTTTTAGAACGCACAGGCGTCAGCAATAGTTTTTTGGCAAATTGCTTTGCATGTGCAGGAGCAATACGATGATGCAACCGTGATGCAACATTAATGAACCCACGGCGTAAATTCACGCCACCTGTTTGCTTAAAGTAAATTTTGCTACTCATCCTAACCTTCTCCATCAAGTCTCGACGTTATATTGAAACCAAAAATAGAACGACCGTGCTTTTTATTATTAAAATTTAAGGCATAAACGCATAACATCACTGTGCTGCAATTTATACCCTGATAGTTATGGCTGTCGCCATTCGTTAAACAAACTGTCGATCCCAGTCCAAAAACGCTGATGATCATCGGTTTCTAATGCTAATGATTGAAATAAGTGGCTACTCAAATAGATACCATATAAACGGTAAACTTCTTGCCAGCTATCAATACTTACACGAAACTCTCCACTCGCTTTCCCTTTCTCTAGTTGGTGTACCAAATAATCCAGCCAACGACGCGTCATTCCTTGTAAAGCAGCCTGTAAAGCGCAATCAGCCTCACCTGCTTTATCTTTCCATGCATCGATAAACATACAGCTACCTTGGAATGAACGATTCCAAGCAAGCCAATGTTTAAACAATAGACGTAGCTTGTGTTCAACATTCTCCGTCTGCGCTATTCGTGCAGGTTGGATCACCCGCTCAACAAACAACATGCCGGTATACTCAATCACAGCCACCTGCAGGTTTTCTTTCGACTGAAAATGAGAAAATAAACCGCTTTTAGACATACCCACATCCGTCGCCAGCTTCCCTATGGTTAAGCTGTCTAATCCTGTCGTACTAGCGGCCTCAAAAGCTGTGGCTAGAATATGTTCTCGTGTTGCTTTCTTTTTGCTCATTATCGGTACGAGTGCTGCCTATTTAATGCCTGACACCATTTTTAGCACGATCGTACTTTTTTGGCAAAAAAATAACGCCAACGAGCATTCATTGGCGTTATTTGTTGAATCAGTGACTAATTGGTATTACATGCCAAATAGCGACTTCGCTTCTTGCTTACGGATTTCAGTCTCGTCCGCCCACTCGATCAAACCTGTTTTAAGATCCATCAAGCGCATTGTCATTTTGTAGTAAACGTCTTTGTCACTACCGTTTTGCTTAACGATGCTCGCTAGATTACCGTAAAGCATGTATTGCGCGCCAACCATTTGGCCGAACTGAATAGCAGTGCTTTGATTAACTAGCTCATCGTTATTTTGGAAGTTAAGTTGTTTACGAACCGCTTCAACACGCGTCATATCAACAAAACGGAACTTACCAGAATTTAATAGGCGCGTGCTGATAGAATCCGTTACAGATTCTGTATCAATGTGCTCACTGGTTTTGTTTTTAATACTATCAACCACTACGATCGGACGTTTGCCATTAGCCGTGATGTAAGCAACAGAACCAGAAGCAAGCATGCTATCTGTCATTTCTACCGCAATTTTCTGTAGATCCGTAGAACCAAATTCAATGGTTGTCGTTTCCGCTTCTTGAGCGTCACCGTAGCTAACTTTCTGAGCACAACCACCCAATAACATAGCTAAACTTAATACAGCGATTAGGCCTTTTTTCATCTTCTTACCTTTAAAAATAATCAATTAATAATTAGCGCGGCGAATATAAATTCGGTACTGCTTTGCGTTAGCACTAGTCGCTACCGCTTGGAGTGTCATCGAGTCTTTACCATGAATCACAAATTGGCGCCAAGGTGCATCGCTGCCCTCAAGCTCAAGGCCTTGTGCATCATACCAATAGATACGATATTGAAGTTGGAGGTCATTTTCAGATTGACTCGTTACAGGCACAGCTGCTTTCATCAATCCATTTACATTTGTAATCATGGCTTTTTCAATCGTTAACTTACTCGCTAAAGATGAATTGCCAATCACCACATTTTGATTGCTGCTTTCAATGCTAATGCCTGATGTCCGTGGCGCACATGCCGACAGCATCAATGCAAATAACAAGACAGATAGTGCTTTCATTAATTTGCTCCTAGTAATACTGACCACCAGCTGACTTGATTGCCTTGGCGTGACACCCAAACCATGGTTGTGCGTCCTGCTTTCACTTCAACATCCAACTGTTGCCCATTCCAACTTAACGTCTGCGTTCCCGCTTTGACATCATCCTGATAAATATTGATAGCGGCTGGCAATGTTTGCCAACTACGCGTATCGGGTTGCTCTGTCAGCGTATTAAAAATATTCGCTAATACATTGCCAACATCATCGCCATTTTTTGCAGCTGTACGTCTCACTTCATCTTTTGCCAGTACACGCAATGCTTGGCGAACCACTATTGCTGGTAAACCTTCAGACAAGCTCTGTTGCGCCATGCTATTAACATTAGCAACTTGTTCACTATTCAATGAGTTATTGCCCAATTTAAGTGGCGATAATCTTGGTAAAGTCACATTGCGATAGTATGGCAATGCTAAATTATAGATAGCACCTTGACCACGGCTGTCACTCAGATAAAGCGGCAATCGCCAGTTATCACGAGCAGCAACGACACCTTGCTCATCAAAGATAACCACTCTACCTTCATTTTTCGCTGACTTTTGATACTTACCATAACGCGCTTCGAGTGTTTGTAAATCATCACGCATTTGTAGTCGTGTTGCTAAACGCAGTACTGTTTGTGCGACATATATATTATTAGGAGCAACCGCTAATGCGCGCTTGAAGTCGATATAAGCGCCATTCAAATCGCCATCCGCTTCGTACAACACACCCGATAAGAAAAACAGATAGCCATTTTGTACTGCACTTAGCGTTGTACCCGCATCAGGGTAACGTGCCAGTACCGCACCAATATTGTCACTAATGCCTTTTTTCTTTACCGCCTTTTCAGCACTAGCAAGTTCTTTCTCTCGGATTTTACGTGCCGCTTCTTGCACCATATTCGCACGACGCACTTCAACTAATGCACCCTCGAGTTTATGCTGCTGTACGTAATTAAGCGCAAGATAAAGATGTAAAAAGCCCAACTCGTAATCAGTCGGTTGATAGGTGATCATATTATCGTTAGTTAGTATCGCACCAGCTTGATTAAAGCCTTCAGACACTTGGATAATCGCTTTACTCTGTTGCTCTTTCACGGCGATATCAGCGCCCTGAAAAGCAGAAAAACTGGCAGGATATTGTTGAGCAATAAAGCGTGTTCGTCCCTGCTCCATACCATCAAGAATGGGGCCAGCAGGTGCTGTTGGCAATGATTCAATTGCGGATTCGTATCGCCCTTGCTCTAAAGCCGTATGTGTAGGGGCCATCGCTGCACTGTAATGACTAAACAATCCCTGAGCAGATAAATTAGCACAGGCCGCTAATGTCAAAGATAACAATACCGTTGCGGCTTTTTTCAGCATGAAATTTATAGCCTTTCATCCATTGAGCTGGTTAATCACCAACAAACAGTCAATAACGAGGAGTGAACCATGCCTAGCATGCCTTCACTCCTCTTACTTATTTAGCCAACAATCATAGGGCCAAGTGGACGACCACCGACTAAATGCATGTGGATATGGTAAACCTCTTGGCCACCATGCGGATTACAGTTCACAATTAAACGGTAACCATTTTCAGCAATACCTTCGTCTTTCGCTAATTTACGTGCAACGGTAAACAAACGTCCCATCATCGCTTCATCGTCTGCTTCTATATCGTTAACTGTTGGAAGCAGCTTATTCGGAATAATCAGAATATGACTTGGCGCACGCGGGTTAATATCACGAAATGCTGTCACCATCTCATCTTGATAAAGGACATCCGCTGGGATTTCCTTACGAATAATTTTACTGAAGATCGTTTCTTCGGCCATGCCATGCTCCATTTCAAAAGATTACATCACCAAAGAGTATGCTCGACTCCAGCGTTCAGAGCAATATTGAACACTGTTTTAAACATTAATTCCAGTGAATATTGCATTCTGTGACTCTTTTTTTGCAGCGCAGTTCAAAGAATGTGTATTAGAAACTCAATTATTATCAAGGCTAACATTAAGACTCTACAACTGGTGTTACAGTCAAACATAGTACAGAACAGATACTTAGCTATTTTGATTAGTAATGAAACACCGATGAAAAAGAAGTCAGACTCAGCGGTTAAACGTACTTTTCTTATTTTGCATACACACTCACCCAAGTATGCCTTGAGCGACTATTTAGGGACATTATGAAGAATAAAAGACAAACCTCTGTCATACGTCGAATGTATGCGGGATTTGCAGTCATGGTTGTACTTTTTGTTATAACAATCGCATTGATGTTGCAAGGAACTAACCGCATTCATGCCCAGCTAGAGGCGGTTACATCAGAATCGCTACCGCTAGTTTCGACTGCCAGCCAAGCGAGTGTACGCTTATTAGCAGCCGACAAGATTTTCAAAGACTACCTCACCAGTCAAAACCTCGATCGCATGGCAACCTATCAAGCAACCTTCACTGAAGCGCACAATACCTATTTAGCGACACAGGAAGCATTGCTTAACGAAGTGCAAAAACACCCAGCACTTCGCGCCCAAACCGATCAGCTACTAAGCCTAGAACAACGTTATTTCACTGAGGCAAATAATGCGATGGCCAATTATCGCACACAACTTGTTGCTCAAGCTGAACGTCAACGAATGGCCCGCCGATTCCAACAACTTTACCCCCAATTAAGCGTAAAGATGAAGGAATACATTGATGATCAAGAGAGCTTCACTGTAAAAATGATGGCTAAGAGTTATTTCATCAAGTTAGAGCAAACAGAAACCATTACATCCGATGCCCTTGCCATCGATGATGCTGACGCTATCAGTAAGGCGATGAAAAAAAACAGACGCTATATCAGCCATTTGAATGATGCTTACCGAGGTTTATCAACTCAACTACCGGCACTAAAACAAAACTTTGATAAGGCTATTCAGCAATATACGCGTGATATAGGCCAAAGCGACGGTATCCTTGCGACCCATTACGATTACGTCAATGCTAAAAACCGCCTGTATGACAACATCTCGGTATTAGCGACAGAAGTCGATGAAGCTGTTAACTTACTTAACACCTTCCAAAATCAAGCAAACAGCCTGATGAATGGTGCTATCGAAAAAGCTGAAACTGCCTATAATCAAGGCCTACGTAATGCTGTGCTTATCGGTTTTTGTGTGACATTTTTTGCAATTTTCATCGGCTGGGTACTCGCACAAAGCGTACGAAAACCACTTCGTTCAACACTTAAAACATTAGAAGCGCTTACCGATGGTGATATGACTCAGCGAATTGAAAATAATCACTTCATCGAATTCCAAAAGCTGAGCAGCCATATCAATACCTTAGCTGGCAACTTACAAGAGGTGTTGGGAGAGATCAGTTCTGCTTCTGAAGATTTAACCAATGTTGCAACTGAAAACCAAACTACAACAACTGCGGCTAAAGATCGCCTCAATGAACAGCGTCAGCAAACAGGCTCTGTTGCCACGGCAATGACAGAAATGGAGCAATCCGTGGCAGATGTCTCTCGCAGCGCACAAAGCTCAATGGAACGTGTTATTGAAGTGAGTAAAGCCGCTGATATTGGCCGTGACGTAATGAGCCGCAACATCAATACCGCTCACCAATTATCTACGCGACTGGATGAGTCAGTCAGTGCCGTAGGCAAGCTACAAGAAATGAGCAGTAATATTGGATCAATTTTAGATGTCATTCGCAATATCGCAGACCAAACCAACTTACTCGCATTAAACGCAGCAATTGAAGCAGCACGCGCAGGCGATCAAGGTCGCGGGTTTGCTGTAGTCGCAGACGAAGTTCGTGTCCTTGCGAAACGTACCACAGATTCAACCGCTGAAATTGAATCCATGATTCAAAGCTTACAAAGCAGCTCTGGGCAGGCTGTTACCATGATGCAAAGCTGCGTTTCTGAGATGGATAACAGCATCAGTCAAGCATCAGATGCCAACGGTGCAATGGAAGAAATCCAAGCCATTATTCTAGATATCAGCGAAATGAGCGAGCACATTGCCCATGCAGCGCAAGAGCAGCGCAGTACCACGGGGAACATTGCACGTAGCCTTGAAGATATCAGCCATATTGCTGATGCAAACTTTACTTCAATGGAAGAAGTCGCAGAAGCAAGTAGCAAGCTGGATCAACTGGCCCACCAGCAAAACAGCTTGGTGCATCGCTTTAAGGTTTAATTAATTTTGGCTTCATTGATCACCAAGTAAGCGTGATGCAATCAACATAAAAGACAAACGGCTAACATCAGTTAGCCGTTTTTATATGCGCGCTTATTCGGTGATATTCAACTATCCCCTTATTTCGCACTGTTTTAATACCATACCCTTGCGGCTAAAGACCAAAAGCTTTAGCTTGTTTTTAAACATGATTATTTCTTAACGACGAGGAGCAGTATGATGACCTATCACCCTTCACTAACTTGTGCGACAGCACCCGCTCACCTCCTCTGGCTCAACCTCTCCCAGACTCTCAGCCTGTAGTTTCCTTTGGGCTGTGATGTATGCACAGCCGCTATGATTCAAACCAAAGCTTCAGCCGAAAAAATAGCCTTCCTCCTGCATCCATCACCGCTCAGCTGACACCTTTACTGCGAACTTCACAGTTGTTAATAAAGAGCCAAGTATGGATACAACCAACGCAAACACGCACTCAAATAACAATATCAAGCAAAGCAACGTTGCTAGTGCCCCCCAAAAGACGGACACCCTGAATACGGAAGCGCGAAATACAGAGGCGCGAAATATAGAGGTGCGAAATAATACAGGCGCAGATATTGCCACTGGGATACTGCTGGCATTAATTGCGACAGTGCTATTTTCTATCAAGCCGATTTTGGTTAAGTTCGCGTATCAATTCGGCGGCGATCCCGTTGCTATAATGGCGATACGTGCTGCTTTCTCGCTCCCTTTTTACCTTGCGATGCTGCTATGGCTATGCCGCCATCAAACCCATAGGAGTAACCTTCTTCGTTATAGCTTACCCGCAGGGCTTGTTGGTGTATTAGGCTATTACATAGCTTCCTACTTGGATATTTTGTCGCTTCAGTACGTCAGTGCGCAGCTTGAGCGTTTACTTATATTCCTGTTCCCAACATTTGTGGTGCTAATTAGCTGGTTCTGGCTAAAACAAACGCCTTCATCACGTACCCTGAAAGCAACAGGATTAGGGTATCTCGGCGTCAGCTGTATCGTGGCGCACGACCTATCCAGCATGGGAGGTAACACCCTATTAGGCAGTGGACTAGCCATAGGTTCTGCAATCATCTTCGCGACCTATTTAGTATTGAGTAAATCCCTGATCACCAAAATGGGCAGCCAACTCTTTACTTGTATCGGTATGGGTTCGGCGGGATTTATCATTCTGTTACAAAGTAATATCACTGGTGTTGAGCCAAGTACATTTAGTCGAGAGTTCATCATCATAGGTGTGATAATGGGGTTCTTTTGTACCGTATTGCCTTCTTTCTTAATCGCAGCAGCAATGCAACGCTTAAGTCCCTCGCAACTCAGCTTAACCAGTAATATAGGCCCAGCTATTACTGCGATCTTCGCTGTGGTATTACTGGGAGAAGCATTTACCTTGTACCATGCGATTGGCATGTCAGTAGTCGTCTACTCAGTCGTGTTAATGAATAGGAAATAACACGACCAAATAGCGACCTCCAGCAAACGATTGCGTCTAAAATCACCGTTTGCCCGATTTGATGTAGAATTCACCTTTACATCATTAAGTTATACTTTTAGAATCGGGCAAATTTTTTGGGAGGTAAGCGACTATGACGACTTTGACTATCACACGCCCCGATGATTGGCATGTGCATTTACGCGATGGCGACGTACTAAAAGATACTGTTCGCGACATCAGCCGTTATATGGGACGCGCGATCATAATGCCAAACTTGATCCCACCAGTAACGGACACCGATGCAGCATTATCTTATCGTGAACGTATTCTTGCTGAAGGTCCTCAAGGCAATTTCTCCCCTCTTATGGTTATCTACCTAACCGACAACACCTCTCCTGAAGAAATCCGCAAAGCCAAAGCCACTGGCCATGTTTACGCCGCTAAACTTTACCCTGCTGGCGCAACAACCAATTCAGATTCAGGTGTGACTTCGATTGAACAGCTACTTCCTACATTCAAAGCAATGCAAGAAGTCGGTATGCCTTTGCTTATCCACGGTGAAGTGACTACACACGATGTTGATATCTTCGACCGCGAAAAAGCTTTCCTAGATAACGTTTTAGGCCCAATTGTTGACATGCTACCAGAACTGAAAATTGTTCTTGAGCACATCACCACGGCTGACGCTGTAGAGTTTGTGAAAAATGCAGGCCCGAACGTTGCTGCGACAATTACAGCTCACCATCTGATGTTTAACCGTAACCACATGTTGGTTGGCGGTATCCGTCCACACTTTTTCTGCCTACCAATCCTAAAACGTAGCACGCATCAACAAGCGTTGATTGAAGCCGCAACCAGTGGCAGCAAGAAGTTCTTCTTAGGGACAGATTCAGCGCCACACGCTAAAGGCCGTAAAGAATCAGCGTGTGGTTGTGCAGGTTCATACACAGCACACGCCGCTATCGAGCTTTACGCGAGTGTATTTGAAGAAGCTGATGCTTTAGATAAGCTAGAAGGCTTTGCCAGCTTTAACGGCCCTGACTTCTACGACCTACCGCGTAACACCGACACGATTACGCTACAAAAAGAAGCATGGGCAGTACCTGAAACCATGACCTTTGGTAACGACGTAGTAGTGCCAATTCTGGCGGGTGAAGACATGCAGTGGAAAGTACGCTAAGCGCTCTTTAATTCAAACTGCAAACTGAATAGCACAAAGGCTCCGCTTTAATAAAAGCGGAGCCTTTTTCGTATCTCATCTATCGCGATATTTGACCGACTTAGCTCTGCGTCGCTAACTGCACCGAACTAGAGTCTGGAATCTCGACCTTATGAAACAAACGATAAAGCACAGGCACCACAATCAAGGTCAGCACAGTGGCAAAGCTCAGACCAAACATAATAGTAACCGCCATTGGCTTAAAGAACACATCAGGTAATAAAGGTAGCATCCCGAGCACGGTTGTTATCGCCGCCATACACACAGGTCGTACCCGACTCACCGCCGCATCAACCACGGCGCTATACATGTCTTTACCGCTGGCTACCTCAATTTCTATCTGATCAATCAGGACAATACCGTTTTTAACTAACATGCCAGAAAGACTTAAAAATCCAAGTAACGCCATAAAACCAAATGGCGTATTAAGGGCTAATAAGCCTGTCGTCACACCGATTACCGCCAGTGGAACTGTCGCCCACACAATCAAGGCTTCTTTAACCTTCTTGAATAAGAAAATCGTAATCAAGAACATCACCAAGTAGCCCATAGGCATAGTTGAGAATAACGACGCTTGTGCATCAGCCGACGATTCATACTCACCGCCCCACTCTAAAGAATAGCCTGGAGGATAATCGAGTCCTTCAATCACAGGTTGAATACGTGCTTGCACCGTTGCAGCCGTTTCATCACCTAATGGGTTGGGATCGGCCATGACAGTTAGCATTCGCTTACGGTCTTTTCTAACAATCAACGGATCTTCCCAACGTATGTTCACACCCAGCATGACTTGTTGTAACGGTACGTAACCTTGATTGACGGGGCTCCATATTTTCATGCCTTCAATAGTAGAAACATCGACCCGTTCTTTCTCTGGTAAACGCGCCACAATTGGCATCAAGTTAGTCCCATCTCGGTAAATACCAACCGTTAAGCCAGAAAAAGCCATTTGTAATAAGTCATCAACTTCTTCTTTGGTAATACCGTATCGACGCGCTTGGCTTTCATTAAATACAGGCTCAATAACCTTGGTACGTTCACGCCAATCATGACGAATATTAAACGCACCGGGATCGGCATGCATAATATCGACCACTTGCTTTCCTAAGCTACGTAACACCGTTGGATCAGGCCCAACAAGACGCGCTTCAATTTTGGCGCCAGAAGATGGACCAAGCATGATTTGTTTGAGCTTGTACTCAAGCTGTGGGAATTCCTTATCGAGTAACTCGCTAAACATCGCCATATTAGGTAGCACTGCATCAAACGATTCCAAGCGAACAATAAGTTCACCGTATGAGGCATAGCTTTTTTCAGGTGTGTAGGTCAGCATAAATCGCTGCGAACCTTTCCCTGCACTTGAGCTAACATACTCGACCCCGTCTTGCTGTTGTAAAGCCCCTTCCAACTCTTTTAACGCCGCATTGGTCGCACGAATATCGGTGCCTTCTGGCAGCCACACGTCCACCATAAACATAGGCGTTGTTGAAGAAGGGAAGAAGGACTGTTTAAGTAAGGTAAACCCATACAAACTGACACCCAGCATAATCACGAGCGAAACAACCGTTAACCATGCGCGGCGCATACACCACTCTAAAGAGGCTTTATATACGACGAAGAATTTACCCGCATAAGGATCACTATCCTTGGCGTTTTCATCGATTTTAACGCTCTTAAAGAACATGTCGCAGAAAAAGGGCGTGAGCGAAATCGCGGTAAACCAACTAAGCATTAAGGAAACAAGTAATACGGTAAATAAGGTTCGGCAATACTCACCAGTCGAATCTTGTGACAAACCAATGGGGGCAAACGCCATTACTGCTATAACCGTCGCCCCTAGCAAGGGCCACTTGGTTTGGGTAACAATATCAGAGGCAGCCTGAGAGCGAGTCCGCCCCTTTTGCATCCCTATCAGCACCCCTTCGACCACCACGATGGCATTATCCACCAGCATCCCCAGCGCGATAACCAAAGCCCCTAAGGAGATACGTTGTAAGTCGATTGCCATCCACTTCATGAACACAAAAGTACCTAACACTGTCAGTAACAGAATTAAGCCAATCAAAAGACCGGACCGTAGCCCCATAAAAAACAACAACACTACGATCACAATGGCGACAGCTTGGCCTAAACTGACCACAAAGCCACTGACCGATTTATCCACTTCCGTTGGCTGGCTATAAACAGCACTAATGTTAATCCCAATAGGCTGCTGTTCTTTCAATTCGGCAAGGCGACGCTGAACTTGGTCACCAATTTTCACCACATTGACGCCAGAGACAAACGAGATCCCCACGTTCAGTGCTTGCTTACCATTGAAATTAATCAGATTGGAGGGAATTTCTTTAAAACCACGCTGAATGGTGGCGACATCACGTAAATAAATCAGCCCTTCTGCACCACTCTCCGTGATGATCAAGTCCCCAAGCTCATCAACGTTTTTGAACTCGCCTGTTGGGTGAACTCGAATATATTCATCACCCACACGCACAGCCCCTGCACTGCTAACTAAGTTTTGTGCCGCTAAGGTGCCATAAATCGTTTGGGGAGAAATTCCCAAACTAGTCAAACGCTGGAGTGATATCTCAATAAAGACTTGTTCTTGCTGCGTTCCAGTGACTGACACTTTACCAACACCATCAACTAACTCGATTTCTCGTCGTAGGTAATCAACGTAATCATTCAATTCTTTGTAGCTGTAACCATTCCCCGTTATCGCTAATAAAATGCCGAACACATCACCAAAATCATCAATCACCGAAGGGTCAGCAACACCGGGTGGTAAGCTCGGTTTTAAATCGTTGACCTTTCGGCGTAGTTCATCCCAAATTTGGGGTAAATCGTCTGGGCCATAGTTGTTTTTCATCGTGACCGTTATTTGTGATAAGCCACGACTTGAAATGGAATTCACCTCATCGACATAGGTCAGCTGCTGAATCGCTTTTTCAATCGGGTACGTCACCTCTTCTTCAACTTGCAGCGGGGTGGCGCCAGGGTATGAGGTCACCACCATGGCATCTTTAATCGTAAAAGCAGGGTCTTCCAAACGGCCAAGACCAAAGAAAGCCATGGTGCCGCCGATCATAAAGATAAGCGTCAACATCCAGCTAATCACTTTATTTTCGATGAAATAGGATGCGATATCTTGTTTCATGGTTGGTTATCCTCTTCATCAACAACAATCACACTTTGCCCATCACGAAGGCGATTACCACCCGCGATGACTATTTGCTCACCTTCTGTCACACCAGAAAGAATTCGCACCCCTTCAGGAACCACTTTGTCGGTTATGATTTGCCGTTTCGTGACGGTATTGTCCGTATTGACGACCCATACGAATTTATTGGCTTGTTCGATCCCATCACCGTCTTCGTTGAAAATAGCTTCAACGGGCACAACAGGCTCACCTTCTTGATAAATTTTCAACTTTTGCGCATCCGCTTTTACTTCAACGGCCATACCATCAAGAATGAAGCGATCGCTAGGCATTGGCATGGTTAACGTTACAAGGAAAGTGCCTGAATCAGGGTCAAGCTCGGTGGTGAATTCTTTTAGCTTGGCGCGATATTCCACGCCATCAGGCATTACTACGCGGGCATTGGGTCTATCACGTTCAATCTCGACCGCTGAACGCTGAGAGAAAACCATATCTGGCGCTTGAATATGAATGTCCACCTGCTTAGTACTATGGATATTCATCACTTGTTGGCCCACTTGTACGTTTTCAAATTCTTCAATGGGGACTTTAGAGATAACACCAGAGAAAGGCGCACGTAGTTTAGTAAAGGTTAACCGTAATCGCGCAAGATCTAATCGCGCTCTGGCGATACTACGTTGGGCGCGTAATTCATCAAATTGAGACTGCGCTATATAGCCTTTATCGACCAATTTTGCCGAACGACGATACTGGCTATCTGCCACATTATATTTAGCGAGCGCATCATCGACTTCTAGTTGATAATCTGTAGGTTCAAGTTCTGCCAGTAACTGGCCTTTTTTCACTAATGCACCAGGACGAATCAATACTTTAGTAACTTCGCCTTGGATGCGAAAAGATAAGCTGGATTTGTCTGCCGCAGCTGCGACAGCGGGAAAAGTCAATAATGGTGCAGCATTGGCCAATGACACCGTGGAAATTTTTATCGGCTGAGCGATCACTCTTGGTTCGACGGCCGCTTTATCACAGCCCGACACTAAAATAGCGGTTAAACCAATCGTAAAAAGACCTGACGTAGATAATAGCTTCATCATGTTATAGCCCCCTCTCTTTAATCCAAGAACGGACTTTTTGACCATCGACCAATTCATCAACCCCCGAAGTAGCAATCAAATCTCCATCTTGGAGTCCTTGCGTGATTCGGTTATTTTCATCTAATTCAACGGCTGTTTTTTCAATTAATCCCTCATCGCTAACACGCCAAACATACGTTGCACTGCCTTCGGTGATAATCGCACGCAGAGGAATCGCTCCGACCTTCCCTCTAGGAATTTTTATCCGAACTTGTCCAGACATCCCTGGCAAAATATTCTTACCTCTCGGGCGTTCCATGTATAACGTCACCTTGTAGCTGGATGTTTTTGGGTCTGCCTCGGTATCGACTTCTTTAAATTGTGCGAGATAGGTTTTATCTAACTCAGTATCAAACGTCACAACTGGGTTAATCGTGTTGGTGTAGCCTTTAAATCGTGAAAATAAGTGATCGGGCAACTGGAAGGTCACGTTAATTAATCCGGCACTTTGAATATGTAATACCGGTTCTTTCGCGTTCACAAATTCATAATTTTCAATCAAAGACAATGAAATGTTGCCATCGTAAGGGGCAAGTAAGGTGGCATAACTAAGATTGGCTTTGGCTTTATCAAGGCTGGCTTTGGCTTGTTTGAGGGCGGCTTTGGACGTATCGTAATCGAGTTCAGATATCACCTTGGTCTTTCGCAGTTCAACGTCACGGTTAAATTGAACTAATGCCAGTTGATAGTTCGCTTGCGCTTGCTTCATCAACTGCGTGAGCTCATCAACATTAAGCATTGCCAACTTTTTACCCTTTTTCACAACATCACCAGCATTCACAGAGATACTGGCCAATTCACCAGAAACCCTAAACGCCAGAATGGCCTTATCACCAGCTTCAACGGTCGCAGGAAAAGTTCGAAACGTATCTTTATTGCCAACGGAAACTGGCATCAATTTCACTGGCCGTGAATCAGGTTCAGCCACGGCGAGTTCTTTCTCCCCACACGCCGCTAATGATAAGCATGCTGCCATTGCAGTAAAAAATCGTGTGACGTATTGTTTGCCTTTTAAGAATAAATATTTGTTTGTAGAGCTCTCGTCAACGAAGCTCTGTTTATCGAGATTCTGCGACTGAGCACTTACGCACTTATCCATCATCATCGGCATCTACACCCCTGTCAGTCTTTTATCTGGCGCTGATAAACATCCTTTTTTTGCCTGACTAAGTGTGACAAATTGCACATTAATACAGTAAAAATTTTGTGGATGCTTTTAAACAGTGTAGACACAGAGTTCAGCAGAAAGGATATTTATGCTTATAACAAGCGAAGTTATGACATGAAAGGCGATAGGGAAAATAGAGCCAAACCAAGTGGTTTTTATGAAATGAACTCGCAACAGCAAGATAAAATAACAACAGAAAAGCAAAAAGGAGCCGAAGCTCCTTTTTATTTATTTAACAGATGTCAGTATTAAGCATCCATTTCAGCAATTTTCACTTTCCAGATATCTGGACCTGTCTGGTGGGCATTATTACCAGTTGAATCAACAGCCACTGTCACTGGCATATCCTCCACTTCAAACTCGTAAATCGCTTCCATACCTAAATCTTCAAAAGCGACAACACGTGCTTTTTTGATGGCTTTCGCAACAAGGTAAGCTGCACCGCCCACTGCCATCAAGTAAACCGCTTTGTTTTCCTTGATAGATTCGATTGCCATTGGACCGCGTTCAGCTTTACCAATCATGCCTGTTAAGCCAGCTTGCTCTAACATCATGTCAGTAAATTTATCCATACGCGTTGATGTTGTTGGGCCAGCAGGGCCTACAACTTCATCACCCACTGCATCAACAGGACCTACGTAATAAATAAAGCGGTTATTGAAATCAACAGGGAAATCTTCACCACGTGCCAGCATGTCTTGAATACGCTTATGCGCTGCATCACGACCAGTTAAAATTTTACCTGACAGCAGTACTGTCTCGCCTGATTTCCACTCTTGAACATCCGCTTTAGTGATCTCGTCTACATTCACACGACGAACGTTATCACCCACTTCCCATGTTACTTCAGGCCAATCTTCAAGTTTCGGCGGTGTTAATTCTGCAGGACCTTGACCATCAAGCGTGAAATGAACATGGCGTGTTGCCGCACAGTTCGGGATCATACAAACAGGTTTAGAGGCAGCATGGGTTGGCGCAGTTTTGATTTTCACATCAATAACCGTCGTCATGCCACCAAGGCCTTGTGCACCAATACCTAGCTTGTTCACACGATCATAAATATCTAAGCGAAGTTCTTCTTCTGCATTCTGTGCACCGCGCGCTTGTAGCTCATGGATATCAATCGATTCCATTAAGGATTCTTTTGCCAGTACCGCTGCTTTTTCAGCTGTACCGCCAATACCTATACCAAGCATACCCGGAGGACACCAACCAGCACCCATTAGTGGTACGGTTTTCTCAACCCACTCTGCAATATCATCAGACGGGTTCAACATCACCATTTTTGTTTTATTTTCAGAACCGCCGCCTTTGGCTGCAATTTGAATATCAACTTTGTTGCCCGGTACCATGTCAATATGCACAACCGCTGGAGCATTATCTTTGGTGTTCGTACGGCTACCTGCTGGATCAGCAACAACGGATGCACGTAGCGGGTTATCTGGGTTGGTGTAAGCTTGTCGTACACCTTCATCTATCATTTCTTGCACTGTTAAATCGCTGTCCCACTGGACATTCATGCCGATCTTAACAAAACAAGTAACAATGCCTGTATCCTGACAAATTGGGCGGTGACCTTCCGCAGACATTCGCGAGTTTATTAAAATCTGCGCGATAGCATCTTTCGCTGCCTGACTTTGTTCTTTGTTGTACGCTTTTTCCAATGCTTGAACAAAGTCCAGTGGGTGATAGTAAGAGATATATTGCAAAGCATCTGCAACACTACTAATCACATCTTCTTTACGGATGACAGTCATATTTGCCCTCGTTGATTATTATCATTCCATGGCGCCCGATTTGCGTCCTTGTCATGATTACCACTTCAAAATACCAATCAGTATTTATAGGGAAAAGGGTAATCACATTGCCAATATCCTGCGGCATATTCCTTTTGTTATATTTACTGACATAAATCGCCAAAAATACACCAAAAGGTTCTTCCTTGGGCGTCGTATTCAAAACTAACTTTATGATACTCTTGCCGACAACTTCGCGCTACGCGCTAATCGAACAGCTGTCACAAAAAAGAAAATGATTTGTAAATCGCAATCCTCACTAAAGATAGAACAGCTCAAGTATCATCCAACGGCATCTCTGGAGTGGTTTTCACCACTATCCGCAATGCCGTGGGCTATGATATTACGCTCTGCTGCAAACAATCATCCAGATAATCGCTTTGATATTTTAGTTGCTGATCCTTTAGCCACTTTAGAGACACAAGGTGAAATAACCCGTATTAAATTGTCAGAAGGTGATGAAAAAACAAGCACCGATGATCCGTTTGAGTTAGTCGCATCGCTACAAGCTTCATTATTACCGTCGGTTAACACTATGACGGATATCCCTTTTCTTGGTGGGGCCTTGGGCTTTTTTGGCTATGATTTAGGGCGACGAGTCGAGAAGTTACCTTCCACATCAATCCAAGACTTAACCACACCTGATATGGCTGTTGGAATTTATGATTGGGCTCTGATTGCCGATCATCAACGCCAAGAACTGTTTTTAGTCTCTCCCAAAAACAGTAATCGATTAGCTTGGTTAACCGAACTTAAAAACAGTGCGCAATTGAACCACGAAAAACATGGTTTACAACATGCTGATGAATTTGCATTAACATCTGAATGGTCTGCCAACATGACTTTTGCGAGTTATTGCAAAAAGTTTAATCAAGTGCAGGAATATTTAACATCTGGTGATTGTTACCAAATCAACTTAGCACAACGTTTTTCAGCAAGTTATAACGGTAATGAGTGGGCGGCATATTGTAAGTTAGATGCAACGAATGGTGCGCCGTTTTCTGGTTTTATCCGCACGAATCAAAGCTGTATTTTATCTGTATCACCAGAACGATTTTTACAGCACAAACAAGGATATATTCAAACCAAACCAATAAAAGGCACTCGCCCCCGCTTTACTGATCAGCAGCAAGATCAAGCCAGTGCTGAGGCACTGCGTTGCGCAGAAAAAGATCGTTCTGAAAACTTAATGATCGTTGATTTATTGCGTAACGATATTGGCCGAGTCGCAAAAGCAGGCACGGTAAAAGTACCGAGTTTGTTTGCAATTGAAAGCTTCCCAGCAGTCCATCACCTTGTTAGCACTGTCACTGGCGAATTAGATAACCCGTATTCACCATCAGATTTACTACGCGCATGTTTCCCTGGCGGTTCGATTACTGGTGCACCTAAAGTACGTGCGATGGAAATCATTGAAGAACTAGAGCCAAACCGCCGCAATATGTACTGCGGCAGCATTGGTTACATTAGCCAGTGCGGCAATATGGACACCAGCATTACCATTCGTACCTTGGTCGCTGAGCACGATAAAATGTATGCATGGGCAGGCGGTGGCATTGTAGCTGACAGTGAAGTGAACAGTGAGTATCAAGAGACACTGGACAAGCTGAGTAAAATACTTCCTGTTTTATAGTATTATGACTACATACTGATAACTTAATCAGTGATCAATTTAACAATAAAACAGTATTGTGATTGAATATCGGCTTGAAACACGGTTATCCTGAGCGCTGTTTCAAGCAATATTTAGCAATGGATAGCTAAATATTGAGACAACTCGTCGTTTCTGTCCCAAAACGACTAAAATAGAAGCTGTATATACAAATAGTACAATACTAGCCATGGAAGGGTTATGAACCAACAGCAGCAATTACTAAGCCGATTTATACTGGCGCCGACCGCAGACTATGACGAAAGTCATCAGTTGCGAGTGCGTCAGCATCTTGCTGCGCATTCTTTTTCTAAGCAACAACACCGTTCTGCATTTAAACCCGCCGCTGTGCTTATTTCACTTGTTCCGCGTAACAACACCTTCAATGTTGTATTAACTCAACGCGCCCATCACTTAAAGCACCATCCAGGACAAGTTGCATTTCCTGGTGGGAAAAAAGAACACTCTGATGTTGATCTTATTGATACAGCGTTAAGAGAAACGTACGAAGAAACCGGCATTATTTGTCAACGTGATAACATTTTAGGACAACTTCCTCCACTTCCGACAATTAGCGGATATGTCGTCACACCATATTTATCAACCATTTCCCCAAACTACTCACCCACATTAGATCGCAACGAAGTTGATAGTTTATTCGAGGTTCCTATCAACCACCTAATCAACCCATTGAATATAAAAAGCCATAAATTCCCAATAAATGGCCATTTACATGATATTTATTCCATATCATTCAGCAAATATTCAATTTGGGGAGCAACAGCACAAATGATTAAAATTTTATCACTGCAACTTTGGCATTAGACTTTATATTGCGACGGATAAGTTTTACTTATGCAAATCACAGATAAAATGTGACCGTGATCACCTTTATTTGTATTGCAAAATATATACATCCAATAACGAGATCTTAATCAAAGTTTTACTTTTATAAATCCTCAGAATGCGCCTCGTTCCTAACGTTCCCGTTCCGAAAATTGGATTTATACTATGCAAACTACTACAAGTTCCGCATCAGCAACTGCTCCAAAAACAAAGTGGACCTACAAAGATTTCACTTGGGCTCTATCACTATTTGGTACCGCTGTTGGTGCCGGTGTACTTTTCCTTCCAATCAAAGCAGGCGCTGGTGGCTTCTGGCCTCTCGTTATTTTGGCTTTGATCGCAGCACCAATGACTTGGTTTGCTCACAAAGGTCTAGCTCGTTTCGTTCTGTCTTCTAAAAATCCAGAAGCAGACATCACTGATACTGTTGAAGAACATTTCGGTAAATCTGGCGCAAAAATTATTACGTTTGCCTACTTCTTCGCCATTTACCCGATTGTACTTATCTACGGTGTAGGTATTACTAATACTGTTGATTCATTCCTTGTAAACCAAATGGGCATGGAATCAATTCCACGCGCATTACTGTCTGGCGTACTTATCGCTCTGATGACAGCAGGTGTTGTGTTCGGTAAAGAACTAATGCTTAAAGCGACATCAGCAATGGTTTACCCACTAGTATTCATCCTACTAGCACTTTCTATTTACCTGATTCCTGGCTGGAACACTTCTATGGTTGAAGTTGCACCAGACTGGAGCTCAATGCCAACAGTTATCTGGTTAGCAATCCCAATCATTGTTTTCTCTTTTAACCACAGCCCAATCATTAGCCAGTTCACTAAAGAACAACGTCGTGTATACGGTGACAATGCAGTTCAAAAAACTGACATGATCACTGGTGGTGCAGCGATGATGCTAATGGGCTTTGTAATGTTCTTCGTATTCTCTGTAGTACTTTCAATGTCTCCTGAGCAACTAGCAATGGCACAAGCAGAGAACATCAGTGTTCTTTCTTACCTAGCTAACGTTCATGAATCACCATTGATTTCTCTTCTAGGTCCACTAGTTGCATTCGCTGCAATCACATCAAGCTACTTCGGTCACTTCCTTGGTGCACACGAAGGTCTTGTTGGTCTAGTTAAATCAGAGAAAACATCTGTTAAGAAAGCTGAGAAAATCTCTCTAGGTTTCATTGTTATCACTACGTGGATTGTTGCGATTATTAACCCAAGCATCTTGGGTATGATTGAAACGATGGGTGCACCGATGATTGCAGGTATCTTGTTCCTAATGCCTGTTATCGCAATGTACAAAGTTCCAGCAATGGCTAAGTACAAAACTTCAGCGCCTGTACGTATTTTCACAGCACTATGTGGTGTTGCAGCGATTACTTCTGTAATCTACGGCGCACTATAAGGTTAAATGACACTCTTAGAGTGTTATTTGCTGCTAACGTAGATTTACGATAAGAAAATGTGCTACAACGCATGGTCTTCACAGAGAAATCGCGTAAAATAGAGTACTCAAAAGAGCAGGGATGAATCATCTACTGCTCTTTTGTTTTTCTACATCTCGCCAAGGAAGGGGCGAGACAAATAAAACGATACAGTCCGAATTTAAAGCAGAGTACTTTAAAACAGGCTGAGGTAATGAACATGATCAGTGTTTTTGATATCTACAAAATCGGTGTGGGTCCTTCCAGTTCACACACTGTCGGTCCAATGAAAGCAGGCAAAGAGTTCATCGATGACTTGCGCTCAATGGGCAAATTACGTGATGTAACCAAAATTACCGTTGACGTTTATGGTTCTCTTTCTCTTACCGGTAAAGGTCACCACACAGATATCGCTATCATCATGGGTCTAGCTGGCAACAGTCCTGAGCATGTTGATATTGATAGCATTCCTGGTTTTATTTCTCGTGTTGAAGAAACAGAGCGCCTTCCTGTAGGTATGCACTGCCACACTGTCGACTTCCCTCGTGACGGTGGCATGAACTTCCACACTACTAACCTTCCTCTTCATGAAAATGGCATGTCAATTACTGCCTTTGTTAATGAAGAAGTTGCGTATACCAAAACATACTACTCTATCGGTGGTGGTTTCATTGTTGATGAAGAACACTTCGGCAAAGAATCAGAATCAACCGTTAAAGTACCTTACATGTTCACTAAAGCCGATGAGCTTTTAGAGCAATGTAATGAGCACGGTCTATCTATCAGCTCGCTAGTAATGGCGAACGAACGCGCAATGAACGCAGAAGACGAGATCAGCACTTACTTCGCTAATATCTGGAAAACCATGCGTGAGTGTATGGAACGCGGTATGAACGAAGAAGGTATCCTGCCTGGTCCACTACGTGTTCCTCGTCGTGCAGCAGCACTTCGTCAGCAACTAATGACGAACGAAAAGCTAAGCAATGACCCTATGACAGTTGTTGACTGGGTTAACATGTACGCTTTCGCTGTTAACGAAGAAAACGCAGCCGGTGGCCGTGTTGTTACAGCACCAACAAACGGCGCTTGTGGCATCATCCCTGCAGTATTAGCTTACTACGATAAGTTCATTCAATCTGTTGGCCCTAAAGATTACACGCGTTACTTCGCGGCATCTGGCGCTATCGGTGGTCTTTACAAGCGTAACGCTTCTATCTCTGGTGCTGAAGTTGGCTGTCAGGGTGAAGTGGGTGTTGCTTGTTCTATGGCAGCAGCAGGCCTTGCTGAGCTTATGGGTGGTAGCCCAGAGCAAGTATGTATGGCGGCTGAAATCGCAATGGAGCACAACCTAGGTCTAACATGTGACCCAGTTGCTGGCCAAGTACAAGTTCCTTGTATCGAGCGTAATGGTATTGCTGCTGTTAAAGCAATTAATGCAACACGCATGGCGCTTCGTCGTTCATCTGCTCCTCGCGTATCTCTTGATAAAGTTATCGAGACTATGCTGGAAACAGGTAAAGACATGAATGCTAAATACCGTGAGACATCTCAGGGTGGTCTAGCAATCAAGGTTATCTGTTAATAGGTCACCTATTAATTAAAAATCATAGCCTCTAAGGCTATGATTTTTAAAAATGAAAGGCTACAGAATCTAAGATTCGGTAGCCTTTTTTATTACCTCAATCTATATGATGCTTCCACCCCAACAGCAACTACGTAAGCTTGCCAGACGCCGCTAATAAGGCTTCGATATCTTCCGCGATGGCCTCGCCATTTTGTAGCGTGGTTAGCCATGAGATAGGTATTCCTTTCTCATCACCAAAGCCATAACAAGCTCCTGCAATTGCCCCTACCATCATTGCCCGACCACAACTATCACCTGAAGCTTTAATATTGTTAAGCACCGCTTCTGTATAGCTATCACTGTTTTTTAGTACCCATGCCGCCAACGGTAAGCTATCGCCTAAATGGCAGGCTTGATTAACTATCGTGAGTACATGATTTAAGTCGTTAACATCATCATTCAGTACCCTCACCTGCTCGATTTTTTCTTTTATTGCTTCCGGCGATTTAATCTTAAGTATATTCAAAACAGGATCAATACGACGAGAACGAAGTGCTTCATTCAAGGCACAAGCAAAGGCTTTTGCACACCTGATAGCCACATCATCTTGATGAGTGATACCCACAATCCTGTCGATTTCTTGTTCCAGCTTTTCTGATGGGTATTTTAAGGCGACTAAAGCAGGGATCGCACACAAGGCGGGGTTTTGATCATCGTCACTGCCTGAGTCTTCAGGCCAATCGTCAGGGTCTTGCGATGATAGAGATAAGACTAATGCTTTAGTCGGGCTATCCACATAACCAATGAATTCTCCCCCCGGACCAAAGCATTCTAAAATGTGCTGCTGGATCTGATGAGTACTAATTGCAGGGTTACTTAATAAGCGGACATATAATGCTAACCATTCACCGTAAATAGTCGATTGACCCGCAACGAGTTTATCGTGCGCATAGTAGCTATCAACCCCTTGGTAGTGTTCAGGGTTAGGCTCAATAAAAGGAAAATTAGGAAGAGATAAAAGCGATTTCACTCGCTCGGGGGAATAAATCCAATGGGTACCCATGCTCGCAGCATCTGCTATGAGTGCGCCCATAATCGCTGCATATCGCTGTGCCATGCTGATTTCCTTATAGTCTAGAATAACGATGCCGAAACACTACTATTCTAGACGATCAAAAAAACCTCGCCTAAGCGAGGTTTTTTCGTCAATCAGGTGGGATTAAGCTGCAGCTTTTAGCGGTGTCGCTTTAACTGCTTTTTTCTCACCGACTGGAAGGATTGTGCGGCCGTACTCATTATTTAGTACTTGTGCCATTGCAAAGTAAATTGCACTTGCACCACAGATAATACCTTCAAAACCAGCGATTGTGCCGATCAGTGCGCTACCTGTGAAATCACGAGCTGCAAGAAGGAAGAACAATACTGTTAATGAACCAAATACAAATTGCTTAGCACGTGGGTAGCATAGTGAACCGATAAACATGAAGCCAGTGAAAATGCCCCATAGTAGTAGGTACCAACCCATGAAAGGTGCAGGGCTTGCAGCTAGACCCATTTTTGGCATAACTAGAATACCAACAAGCGTTAACCAAAATAGACCGTAAGAAGTGAATGCTGTTGTACCAAACGTATCACCACGTTTGAAACACATCATGCCTACTAGCACTTGACCAAGACCGCCGTAGAAGATACCCATTGCTAGGATCATTGAATCAATAGGGAAGAAACCCGCGTTGTGGATGTTTAAAAGGATGGTAGTCATACCAAAGCCCATCAAACCTAAAGGCGCTGGGTTAGCTAGTTTTGTAGACATTGAGTTCCCCTACAGGAGTAGTTCAAAAAAAGTAATAAATATTAAAAAATGTGTGCATCTGTAATGCGCGGCGAATTCTAATGGATGATCACGGCAAGATCAATCCAATAAACGTTGAAAAATGCGGCAAAAAGAGAAAAACATTCAACTTTTTTGATTTAAGTAAATATAAAGAGCAATTAACGGCCACCAGCAAATGTTACCAAGTGTAAAAAACGTAATTTTATAGATAAATATGCACCTTTACACTGTGCTCTCTAACGTATCTAGAAATACCAACATCTTGCCACTCATTCAGTCAATACTGTATCTACTGCCGAATCCCAGCCATAAAAAAACCACCCGAAGGTGGTTTTAAACATGTAGAAACTAAAACTACATTTTGCAGATATTATTCAGCAAGCATGCGACGTGCAGCATCAACAACAACTTTGATTGAGCGAGTCTCTGTCGCTTTCAATGTTGCGTGATCTGGGATCTCTTTTTGCGTACGGTTGATGATAACACCCGCAACACAACCAGCACGTAAACCAGAACTTGCACACATAGTTAATAATGTTGCAGATTCCATTTCAAAGTTAAGCACGCCCATTTGCTGCCACTCATCCATAGAGCCTTGGAAACGACGAACAACACGGCCTGTGAATGTATCGTAGCGCTCTTGGCCTGGGTAGAAGGTGTCGCTAGAAGCGGTAACACCAGTGTGTACTGTTGCATTGTCTGCATCACATGCGGCTTTCATTGCTGTTGCAACATTAAAGTCTGCAACTGCTGGGAATTCCATAGGTGCAAAGTGAAGGCTAGCACCATCAAGACGAACTGAACCAGTCGTAACAATCATGTCACCAGGGTTGATGTGTGGCTGGATAGCGCCTGTTGTACCAACACGTAAGAAAGTACGCACACCAAGTTGCGCTAGCTCTTCAACAGCAATCGATGTAGATGGACCACCAATACCTGTCGAACAAATTACGACTGATTTGCCATCAAGTTTCGCGCGAAATACAGTGTACTCACGAGAGCTTGCTAGAAACTCAGGGTTATCCATTAGGTTTGCAATCTTTTCTACGCGAGCAGGATCACCAGGAATGATCGCTAATTCAGCACCGTTAAGATCCGCTTTGTTAACACCTAAATGGAAAACATTATTGTCAGACATATTGATATCCTTTTTCATCGTTATTGCGCTCTAGGTAAGGTAACCAGAGCACTTTAATCATAGGGTACGTTAAGAGTCATACTCAGCGAGTTTCACTCTCAAAAGCATGTTCTTACGATAGCCCATCAAATCACACTTTTTAGTGATAACAGTCACGTTAAGTGAAATCGCTTCGTTTTCATTTCTCACAATAAAGTGACGAAGATCACCTAAAATCGTTTGCGGATGGCAAAGATCACAAAAAAACCGCAGTTACATTTCTGTAATCTGCGGTTTATTTTAGTCAATCAATCACCAATAACGCTGATAATTTAACCAACAAATATCGATTGTTAGTGGCTTTATTTATCCGGATTAAAACGAAGTAACCTTAAAGCATTTAATGTCACGAGTGCTGTCGCGCCACTGTCCGCTAAAACAGCCACCCATAAACCTGTCATACCCAGCAAGGTCGTTACCAAGAAAACACCTTTCAACCCTAAGGCTAACACGATATTTTGGCGAATATTCGCTAAGGTTGCACGTGAAAGCATGATCATGTTCGGCAGTTCAGATACGCGGTTATGTGTTAACGCTGCATCTGCAGTTTCTAACGCCACGTCGGTACCACCGCCCATCGCAATACCAATAGAAGCCGTTTTCATTGCTGGTGCATCATTAATGCCATCACCCACCATGGCAACATTATGTATGTCGTTCATCTCGCGTACTGCAGACACTTTATCTGCTGGTAATAGACCCGCACGGAAGTCGATACCAATATCAGCAGCAATGGCACTTGCTGCTCGTTGGTTATCACCTGTTAACATCACAGCACCAACACCGATGCCTTTTAAGGCTTGAATTGCTTTGGCAGCATCTTCCCGTAAATTATCACGCCATGCGATAACACCAACAGGGACACCATCACGCATTGCAACCACCAGCGTTTTGCCTTGCGCTTCTAGTGCATCAACGGCCTGTTGCTGATCTGCATTAAGTAACACACTCTCAGGTAAGCGATCGGCAGCACACAATAAGATCGTCGTGCCATCGACTTCACCTTGAATCCCCTTGCCCACCAATGCTTCACGGTGTTTCGCTTCAGGAATAGCAATGCCCTTTTGCTCAGCGGCTTTGATTACCGCCATTGCGAGTGGATGAAGCGAGCCAGCTTCGATAGCCGCAGCTTGGCGTAATAATCTTGTTTCATCACCTTCCCAGCTCACCAAATCTGTCATCACTGGCTTACCTTCGGTTAATGTACCGGTTTTATCAAACGCGACCGTTTTAATATGTCCAAGCTGTTCAAGCGCTGCACCACCCTTGATTAATGCACCTCGTTTAGCTGCAGCGGCTAAGCCCGAAGTTATAGCAGCAGGCGTTGAAATAACCAGAGCACACGGACAAGCAATAAGCAGCAAGGTTAAGCCTTTATATAACCACTCATCCCATGACTGACCAAATAACATAGGTGGAATAACAATCACCAAGGCCGCAAGTATTATCATTGCTGGTGTATACCAACGGCTAAACTTATCAAGAAAACGCTCTAACGGTGCTTTACGAGATTCAGCATCTTCAATCAAATGAAGAATACGATCGATAGCATTGTCACCTTGTTCTGATTCAATGGTGACTTGAACAACCTTATCTGCAACCAATGAACCCGCCATGACTTTATCACCCGGTAGGCGCTCGACAGGAACAGACTCACCCGTTAATGCACTTTCATCAAAACTGGCCGCTATATCCAGCACAATACCATCAGCCGGTAAACGTGCACCTGGCGCTACTTCAATTACATCACCTTTCTTTAGGCTATCCACTGCAACTTTCGAACGCTCACCGTTAGGTTTTACAATCGTCGCTTCTTCAGGCACAAGATCCATTAGCGCTTTCACACCGCTTCGGGCACGAGAAGCAGCATAGCCTTCAAGCTGTTCACCTAATAAGAAGAGTAATAACACCATTGCAGCTTCAGCGGTTTCGCCCAAATAAAGCGCACCGAGTGCCGCAATAGACATCAAGGTTTCGATAGAGAATGGAGAACCTGTTTTCGCTAAGCTAATCGCCTTTTTCAGGATCGGGATTAATCCCAACATTGTGGTAATAGAAAAAGCAATCAAGCCATAAAATTCAGACTGACTATCGATCGCAAATGAAGCGGCCATCATTAATGCAATCGCAATCACTGGGAAATGTTGCTGAATAAAACTAGGCTGTTCCTCTTTGGCCGAGGATTTAGAACCGACTAAGCGAAAACCGACTTCTTTGGCTTTGGCTTCAATTTTATCCGCCATTGGAGACGCGCTGCTTACCACTAGCTTTTCAGTGGCAAACATCACTTTGGCTTGCTCGACACCAGCAAGACTTGTAACCGCTTTTTCAAGTTTAGCGGCACAGCTTGGGCAATCCATCCCTAAAATATTCCAACGCTGTGTGTGCCCTGACTCCTTAGCGATTCCAGCCTCAAAGCTTTCATCATTCAGCACACTTTCATTCGCTGAACATTGCCCAGCACTACAGCAACCAGAGGCGTCACTGTTTTGTTGCGTTTCTGTCTTATGATTCTGTGACAATTCAGTCGTATGGCTATGTTGTTCTGTTGAACGAGAATGTGCATTTAACGCTGAGGACGAGTCCGCATGTTCAACTGCTGTGAACACTTTAAATTTAGCCATCGATTTACCTGCCGAAGATAGAGAAGTTATGGAGCCTGAAGAGGCTACATCGCCACCATCATCGCCATCAGTTGAATCAGAAGAACCACAACAACTTGCAGAGCTGTCCGTTGTTGTCGTACAACAATCAGTTACGGCGGCACTTTCAACTTTCACTGTGGTTGCATTACCCGCCGTTGCTTTCGTTGTGTGAATATGAGTTTTTTTACTGTTGCATTGAGCACACATAGCGCATCTCCTTAATGCTTTCATACCGTAATAAACAATGCTGACGGTATGAATGACTGTTCTGGCAATAAATATAAACCTTGGAGCTAAGTCTAAGGTCAAGCTGCAAACAATAAAAAAGCCAAAACTTTTCAGTTTTGGCTTTTAGCTGTAGGTGAGTAAATCTGGTTGAGTAAATCTACAAACAGCGTAGCGTATTCGCTAACAGTTTAATACGCGGCTCAATTGAGTCGATCAGAAGGTATTCTTTGTCACTGTGAAAACCTGCGCCCATAGGGCCAAAACCATCAAGTGTTGGCGTGCCAAGCGCTGCGGTGAAGTTACCATCAGAACCACCGCCCGCATCTTCCCACCCATAAACAATGTTCAGTTTCTCTGCTTCTTCACTTACAAGCTTGATCAGGGCTTCTGTGTAATCTGAAGGCTGCATAGATGGTTTAAAGGTAACGCGATTAACCGTCACACTCGCACCAGCTTCAAACGGCGTTTCAGCCATGGCTAATAGCTTCTCGTGGATCGCCTCTGCTTCATCAGTGTTCCAGAAACGCAGGTCAACCGTCGCTTTTGCGTAATCTGGCACGACATTGACAGCCATACCACCTTCAATGACACCCACATTCATCGTGGTGCCCGTTTCAAGGTTAACCATGCCTTTAATCGCTAATGACCAATGGCTAAGTTCATAAATTGCATTCACGCCTTCAGCCAATGCAGAGCCAGCATGGGAAGCGACACCGTGGAATTCAATTTCGTACTTAGCATTACCCTTACGCGAACGGATCAAGTTACCTGTCGGGCGCGATGCCTCACAAACAAGCACTTGGCGGCTCTTACGTGCAAAACCTTCAAGCCACTCACGCGAATAGATAGAACCAATTTCTTCATCGCAGTTTAAGACAACTACAATTGCAAGGCGGGAACGTTCATCGTCAGTTAGCGCTTGTAATGCATAAAGTGCGCTCAGAATGCCTGACTTCATATCTGTCGCGCCGGGGCCATAGACTTTTTCTTGATCAAAAGTCATCGGGCGCTCAGCAACAGTACCGACTGGAAATACCGTGTCCATATGGCCACTTAGCATCACATCATAATGCTCTGCGTCGGGTTTATTAGTAATAGCCAAACATGGCCCAGACTCTGGGTGGGGTTGATGACGAGTAACGGTAAAACCAATAGCTTCAAACATAGGGGTAAGCACATCTGCTACTTTCGCAATCCCCTCTGGGGTGTGGCTACCACAATCAATATTGACCAATTGTGCTAATTGCTCAAGGTACGTATTCAGCGAAAAACTCTGAGTCATCGCGTTCTCCTTTAACGACATAGAGACTGTCTTTACAACAATATGAGCTGGCATAGTGGCAGAGCACAGCAGGATAAACCCTGATTTATATCATTTTTTGAATGACCGAAATAAATCCGATTTAAATTTAATTTAAAATCATGAAGTTAAAAACAAAACAACGAAAATTCATAATTTCTTTGAACTAAGTCGATAAATGCCAGTCATATATAGTGACATTAAGATTGACGATATATGAATTGTTCGCAGGCCGCCAACACGCATTATCCTCTTCAATCGACAATGCCACTGCTGCTTAAACTCCTAATTGTGTAAATAGAGCTTCGCCCACTCATTGTTAGTGGGCTTTTTTTTGCCCCAAATTCACCAGACGTCAACATACTGATTTTTAAAGGGGTTTAATTTTATTTAATCTTTTTTTGAATTTCTTTGAACCTTTATGAAAACAGCCAGTCTGAATATATGACATTCAAATTAATGGTGATGAAAAAAGAGTGTTTTCATCATTAAACATTGATGCCACTGCTGCTAAAACTCCTTATTTTGTGTAAATGATTTATACCGTTTGGTAATCCCGCTGAAGGTTCAGCGGGATTTTTTTATGTGCCAAACTTGAAAAAGTTCCGTTCACCGTTAAAAACGCATCGAAGCATTAAAATAACACTTTTTTGAAATTAATTTGAACCAACCTGATTTCGTAAAGTCATACTATATAGATTGAGATTAACTTTTTACCCACTGACTGATTTATTAATATGTTATTTCGTTCTGGGTAAGTGCTACTGAGTCCTTATGCATTTAATCTTAAACTGCCACTGCTGCTTAAACTCCTAATTTTTTGGATATTCACGCTGAGCCTTTTTGCTCAGCGTTTTTTTATCTCAAAATTAGCACTTGGCATCATCTAATTCAGGGACTATCGCTAATAAGTCGTCTTGATCCAACACCAGATTTAGTTGATCACAACTAAACGACGCATCAATTTTCTTTGCACTACCACCTTCGTTATCACTAAATTCAGGTATAGCTAACCCCACTTTTTTTGCCATCGTAGTGTAATACTCTGATCGTGAAGGGTGCTGACTTGAAGCTAAGTGGAAAACATTCTGTTTAGGCTGAGCAGTAATAATCGCAGTAATTGCTCTAATACAATCATACTTATGAATAAGATTAACTGGAGCCCCTCCTTGCTGAATACCTTTACGCCCTGATAAAAATTTAATCGGATGCCTATTTGGACCAAACAAGCCAGCTAACCTGAGAATGGTAACCCGATCACTCCACGATGCTATCAAGCCTTGCTCTATCTCATAATGAGCTTTACCCGACTCAGTAATCGGGTCAGGTGTTGTCACTTCTGTTATTACACCTTTCACATCACCATAAACCGCGGTCGTACTAATAAAGACAAGTTGCTGGACTCCTCGCCTCTTTGCCTCACCACATAAGGTTAACATCGTGCTGGCGTACTGCATGGACAGTGCTGTTTGACGACCAGGAGGAACATTCAGCACCATCACATCACAATCAAAAAAATCACTCACAACTGGCAGTTGTTCGTTAGTTAGCGGCAAGATCAGTGGAAAACCACGAATGCCTTCATCACAGAGTGCCTGAGCTGCCGCTTCAGTCCGCTTGGTTCCCTGCACCGTAAACCCAGCTTTCTTTAGGTGACGTGCCAACGGTAATCCTAACCAACCACACCCACAAATACTGACTTTCATGCTATTTCCTTTCAGTCTGTAATAAACATTATTTCCGCACCATTTATTTCAAGCTGTAAATTAATTCCCATAATATGAAATTAAATAACAGAATAAGTGCCAAACTGCGCGTATTTTTGATGATTTTACGCATTTTATTTTCAATTCTGAAAGGGAAAACTCGATCCCTGTCAAATTATAATAAAAAGGAATGACGATATTGATCGATTCACTAGGAGTAACAATCACAGAGGTAGTATAGTTTCACTATATTGGCTAACTATGTAGTCTTTTGAAATTCAGTAACGAAGCGCGGTAATCTCGATGAATACCCTAGAAAAAATTCAGAAAAATTTAGATAACTTCAGTAAGTCTGAACGTAAAGTTGCAGAAGTTATCATTGCTTCCCCGCAAACAGCTATTCACTCTAGCATTGCAACATTGGCTAAAATGGCTGATGTGAGTGAACCAACGGTAAACCGCTTTTGTCGCCGATTAGACACGAAAGGCTTTCCCGATTTTAAATTGCATTTAGCACAGAGCCTTGCAAATGGTACACCTTATGTGAACCGCAATGTTGAAGAAAATGATGGCCCTGACGCTTACACGTCAAAAATCTTCGAATCAACGATGGCTTGTCTAGATGTAGCAAAAAATAGCCTAGAACCTTTGCAAGTAAATCGCGCGGTTGATCTACTTACTCAGGCAAAGAAAATCTCGTTTTTTGGTCTTGGCGCATCAGCTTCTGTTGCACATGATGCACAGAACAAGTTTTTCCGCTTTAACATCCCGGTCGTTTGTTTTGACGATATCGTGATGCAACGTATGAGTGTGATTAACTGCAGTGATGGTGATGTCGTGGTGGTTATCTCTCACACGGGTCGTACTAAGAGCTTGGTTGAGATCGCTCGCATGGCACGTGAAAACGGTGCCACTGTTATTGGTATCACCGAAAAAGATTCACCGTTAGATAATGAGTGCTCACTGTCTATCTGCTTGGATGTACCTGAAGACACGGATATTTATATGCCAATGGCGAGCCGCGTCGTTCAAATGACAGTTATCGATGTACTAGCAACGGGCTTTACACTGCGCCGTGGCGCTGGTTTTCGTGAGAATTTAAAGCGAGTGAAAGACTCTCTGAAAGACTCCCGTTTCTCTAAACAAGATCTTATCTAAGATACGATTAAAACCAGTCGCACCGTACCGAAAGGCATGAATTTATATTCATGCCTTTTTTTGTTTTCTTATACTTCCCTTGCCTATACAGCATAAATCCGCACTCACATTCATTTTTATTTCACCTATTACATGTATATTTCTTACAGTTTATTGATGAATAACAACGATCATTTCCCTCATCATGTAGTAATATTTCAAACAGATAATAGATTCAACTGGCCCGTTCCTAACCAGCCTATTATTATTTATGAATCATAAATGGAGTTCCCAATGTCTGAAAGACTAAGACGCACTAAAATCGTTACTACTCTGGGTCCAGCGACCGATCGTGATAACAATCTTGAAAAGATTATCGCAGCTGGCGCTAACGTTGTTCGTATGAATTTCTCCCATGGTAGCCCTGAAGACCATATCAAACGTACCAAAGAAGTCCGTGAAATTGCCGCTAAACTTGGCAAGCACGTTGCTATTCTTGGTGACTTGCAAGGTCCTAAAATTCGTGTCTCAACGTTTAAAGACAACAAAATTCAACTCGCTATTGGTGACAAATTCACACTTGATAGCGATCTGCCAAAAGGCGAAGGTCATCAAGACGCCGTTGGTCTTGATTACAAAGAGCTGCCAAAAGATGTAACGACTGGTGATGTGCTATTACTTGACGATGGCCGCGTGCAACTGCGTGTTGTCGCTGTTGAAGGTAATAAAGTTCACACTGAAGTCACTGTTGGAGGCCCTTTATCAAACAATAAAGGCATCAACAAACAAGGTGGCGGCCTATCAGCCGAAGCACTGACTGATAAAGATAAAGCAGACATCTTAACCGCGGCTGCAATGAAAGTTGATTACCTTGCTGTTTCGTTCCCGCGTAACGGCGAAGATATGAAGTACGCACGCCGTCTAGCCGTTGATGCAGGCCTTGAAGCTAAACTAGTTGCTAAAGTTGAACGTGCAGAGTCTGTAGCATCGACAGAAGCAATGGACGACATCATCCTTGCATCTGACGTTGTGATGGTTGCTCGTGGTGATCTTGGTGTTGAAATTGGTGACCCTGAGCTTGTTGGTGTTCAAAAGAAACTGATCCGTCGTGCACGCAGTCTAAACCGTACGGTTATTACTGCGACACAAATGATGGAATCAATGATCACTAGCCCAATGCCAACTCGTGCAGAAGTCATGGACGTAGCAAATGCGGTTCTTGATGGTACAGATGCAGTAATGCTATCAGCTGAAACAGCTGCAGGTGACTTCCCTGTTGAAACAGTAACAGCAATGGCAAGTGTCTGTCTGGGTGCTGAAAAAGAGCCAAGCATCAATGTTTCAAACCACCGTCTAGCACGTACGTTTGAATCTCCAGAAGAAACGATTGCAATGTCTACCATGTACGCAGCTAACCACATGGAAGGCGTTAAAGCGATGGTAACAATGACTGAATCTGGTCGTACACCGCTAATGATGTCTCGTATCTCATCTGGTTTACCGGTTTTCGCTATGTCACGTAACGAAAGCACGCTAAACCGAGCTGCACTATTCCGTGGTGTAACACCGATCTTCTTCGATCGTGAAAGCGATGCAGGCCTAGACGCAGCTAAACACGCAGTAGCTGTGCTAAAAGAACAACACTACCTAGCAACGGGTGATCTCGTGATCATCACTCAAGGTGATGTTATGGATACCGTTGGTTCAACCAACAACATGCGTATCCTTACTGTTGAGTAATACGCGCTGCTAGCAATTGCACCGTTAAAAATGCCAAAGGGCTTGCACTGCGCAAGCCCTTTTTATACTTTCTACAAAATATGGTCACAAGGTCACGTTGAAACCGGCGGTGATAGATACGCACCCAATGATTACAATATGGCAATCTCTGCGATCACAACACTTTCCAGTTCGGGTTGATTTTTGATGTAAGGATGTGGTCTTCCCACGCTCCATTAATCAATAAATAGTCTTTCGCATAGCCTTCTTTTTCAAAGCCTAACGACGATAGTACCTTGGCACTTCTGTCATTACGTGGCATATAACCCGCCATCACCCGATGGAAATTATGCTCTTCAAATATCCATTGCACTGTTGCAGCCACAGCACGACGCATAATGCCGAGCCCTAGAGAGTGTTCAGCAAGTGAATAGCCAACATGGCAAGCATGAAAAGGATGCTTCACTAAATTACTAAAATTGACAACACCACAAATTTCTTCGCTTCCTGCTTTGAAGATAATGAAATAATAAGCAAGGTGGTGCTTCTGTAGTTCAGTCAGTTGAATTAAGCGCTTTTCCCAGCCCTCTAACGTGTAGAAATGCTCTTCCCGTAAAGGTTCCCAAGGTTGAAGGTAAGCTCGGTTTTTTTGGTAATAAGCTGTAATCAGTTCCGCATCTTTGTTACCAATTAGACGAATTTTCAGATCATCAACTGCTAAATTTGATGAACGGTTTATAATAGAATTAAACAAATTAGTCCCTTAAGCCGTAACTATGTATTTCGACTATCTTGATACTGATATTGGTAGAATTTTCTTGCTGGCAGACTCACAAGGTCTCCGCCAACTCACCATTTGCAGCCCTGGTTTCAGTCCCGACAAGCGTTGGGAGCATGAGCCAACAAAAATGCAGCCTTATACTCATGAGTTAACTGAGTATTTTGAAGGTAAACGGAAAAAATTCACGTTTTCGATTGCCCCACAAGGTACAGATTTTCAAATTAAAGTATGGCAAGCACTGCGCCATATTCCGTTTAATCACCAGCAGACCTACCAGCAGATAGCCCAACGTATTGGGTTACCCCATGCCGCCAGTGCTGTCGGCATGGCGAGAAATGTAAACCCGATTCCCATCGTCATCCCCTGCCACCGTGTTGAGAAAAATATTTCGTCTCGCTATCACTTCGGTGATGACGTTATTCAGCAATTACACGCGCTTGAAACAGGGCAACTTGCCTTAATTTCTGCACATAAGTCGCAGAGGTGATGCTAAGCAGCCGCCCTTCAGCGCGGCTACTTATTAATTTGATACTCACGTAGCTTATTGGCAACAGCGGTATGGGAAACCCCAAGCCTTTTCGCTAATTTACGCGTCGATGGATAACTGCGGTATAAGTTGGTAAGAATACCTGACTCATACCTTTTCATAATGTCATCTAATGACCCATCAAGAATTTCATCACTAATAATACTGGTTGTTTCATTTTCAGGTAATTGAATATCTTCAATTTCTAGCTCACCACCATCAACCTGTGTCATGGCACGGAACAACACGTTTCTTAGCTGACGGATATTACCTGGCCACGCATATTGGCTTAGGTATTGGGCCAATTTATCGGGAATACTCGGTTTAGGTTGCTGAAGTTCTTGAGCAAATTGTGATAGAAATAAATCGGCTAACGGTACGATATCTGCGGTACGTTCACGCAGCGGTGGCACGACTAACGCCAGAACATTTAAACGATAATATAAATCTTCACGGAACTGCCCAGCAGTGATCAAATCAGGCAACTTCTTTTGTGTTGAGCAAATAACACGCAAATCAACTTTGATTTCATGCTCTTCACCCACACGCCGGAAAGTACCATCTTGTAAAAAGCGCAATAGCTTAATTTGAAGGTGAGCCGACATTTCACCGATTTCGTACAAGAAAACAGTGCCACCATCCGCTTGTTCAAATATCCCTTTTTTACTTGGCTCTGTCGCACTGCCTGCAAAACCAAATAACTCGGTTTCTGCAGCATTATCTGGCATCGATACACAGTTCACGACCATGAATGGCTGATCACGCCTAACAGACCGCTGGTGACAGGCACGCGCTAGCATTTCTTTACCAGTTCCTGTTTCACCTTGGATCAACAACGGTGCATCAAGCAATGCGAGCTTTTTAGCCTGCGACAGTAAATGTTTAAAGCGCGATGACTGACCGATGAGGTGTTCAAAACCGTTATCGCCGCTGATTTTACGCATGGCAATCGGCATTTTAGCTTCAGATAACGATTTAAGCAGTACTACAGCACTGGCCATGACTGACTCTTCATTATCGTCTGCCACAAACACAGGCATAATTTCCATCATGTAATCTAAGCCTGAAATCACAGCCATTTCACTGCGGTGCTCTCCAGCTTGATTTTCTAACCACTGCTGAAAGTTAAAGCCCAGAATCGTTTGGATAGTCTCGCCTAAAATCTCTTCTCTCGGTTTACCAATCAAGCGTTCAGCGGATTCATTGGCGAGATCAATTTTACCGTGCAGGTTAATAGAGAAAACAGGATCAGGCAGAGTTTCCAATAGGGCACTTAGCTCTTTATGCTCTCGTTCACTGGGCATGAACTGAATTTTTCGCACATCTGTCACGCCATCAAGTTGGCGTATTTGTGACATCAATTGACTGAATAGATCAAATTCAATCTCAGGACAATTCAAATAAATAATACCGATGCGATCAATTTCAATTCCACGAAGATCGATTTGTTGGTTGGTCAGAATATCCAGTAATTCACGGGTTATTCCTAAACGATCTTCACAAAAGACTTGTAGCCTCATATTTTCCACTCCAGAAGTGTCAACTTTTCCTGACAGTTGAAGTGTGCGTTGATGCGCAATTTGAGTCAAGTAGTGCCTGATACCCAAGACAAAATATCTGTTTAAATGTGCTCAAGATCAGCTAAGCGCATCAAAATTAGACTGAGTTTATGTTGTAGTCACATTATCGAATTTATCGATTCAGCGAGCATGACACTAACATCGACTTAAAAGTAAGCGAGGGGGGAGATAAGCTTAAAATAAAGGCAACAAAACGTTGCCTTTTTCTGCGATATATTGGAAAGCGTTAAACAAGCTGGTAGTTACGACTCATCTTGCTTTTTGGTTAATTGAGACAATAAATCACGGCGAATTTCACCCAACTTAGGTTGAGTTCCCTCTTGCCATGGTAATGGACGCATTATTGCCATTGCTTTTAAGCCTAACCTTGCAGTCAGCAATCCAACACCGACACCCTGTGCCACACGGGTAGATACACGACCTGCAATGTCCATCGACAACATATTCATGCCTGTATCAGCAACGACTTCGCTCGCCCCCGCTAACGCCATATTAGCGAGTACCAGTTTCACCAAACGAATGCGAGACCAGTAACCCAGTTCAACCCCGTAGACTACCGAGATTTGCTCGATCAATCTGAAGTTGCGCCAAGCCACCAGCAGCATATCTGCAATCGCCAGAGGGCTTAGTGCCACCATGAGTGCCGCTTCGCTTGAATATTTGCTCACCAAGCGTCGCGCCAACTTATCCTGTTGTGACATAACCATTTGATCATAAAGTACAATCACTTCACGGTCATTATGCGTTGCCGCTAATGATTGTTGCCAGCGATCATAACCCGCATGTTCATTATGAATCCCGCTTTGTTTAGCCAGTTTGGTACAGAATGCTTTACCCTGCCCCATACCATCAGTATCCAATAATGCTTGAGCTTGATCGCGTTCACTTTGTCGCTGTTTTAAGCGACGTAACTTAAACAATTCGCGCCCTAAAGCTGTGATCCCCATAGTGGCGATTGCCGCAGTAATGCCGCTCCACCCCAATGCTAGCCAGTCACCGCCTTGGTAAGCAGTAACCACATAATCGACTGTTTGCCAGCCCACCATCGCAGCACCAGCAACCAATAGGCCTTTAAACCAGCCACTGCCTTTCTTTGGTTTAGCTAGACTTCTTTCTAAATCATTTTCAAGGTCTGTTTCTGCATCAGTATTCGATGTTGTTTCAGGTAAAAAGGTATCGTCACCCGCAAACTTGAGTTGCGTGTTTAGCTCAAGATCAGGCTCCGCCTCTTTTGGCTCATCAAATACCACTTTTCTTTTTAATTCTTGAGGTTGTTGGCTCATTTTAATTTGTCCCCCAATAAATATTCCAATGCCTTATCCATACGGATATGTGGCAATGGTTCATCACTTTGTTGTGCTAATGGCCTGAAGTTCACAAAATCAAACCCGTTTTGTTCCCAATAGGTGTCATTGGGTAAGCGGCGCGGCACTTCTCCTGGATAAATCGTTTGTGGCTGATCATCCATGTCATTCCCACGTAATGCGGGCATCTGCTGGCCGTGATAGGACACAAAGCCAGGCTCTGTTGCTTGAATAGACGATAGACTCACACAATCCATTTTTATGCCTTCAAACGACGCTGTCTGCCATGCTTCATTGACCATCTGTTGCAGTAAACTCACTAAGTTAGGGTGCTGCTCTGGCGTTACATGATCAGCTTTGGTCGCCGCAAACAAGACTTTATCAATCCGTGGCGAAAACAAACGGCGCATTAAAGAACTTCGGCCATATTTAAAACTTTGCATCAATTGATCGAGGGCTTGACGCATATCGTTAAACGATTCTGGACCGGTATTTAATGGCGCTAAGCAATCCACCAAGATAATTTGGCGATCAAACTTTGAGAAATGATCGCGGTAAAAGGCTTTCACGACATGTTGCTGATAATACTTATAGCGCTGTTCTAACATGGCAAAATTACTGTGTTCATCAGCCTGAGCTAACTCAGCTTCACTGTGATGTTTAAGCCATGCAAAAGGGAAAAACTGTAATACAGGTGCACCCGCTAATTCACCTGGTAATACAAAACGACCAGGCTGTACCCAATGCAATCCCCCTTCCGATTTACACGCGTAGAGGTAATCTGTGAAGGCTTTAGAAATGGCTTCTATTTGCGCTTCGTCAGCAGGTGCAAAAGGGTCCAATTCTGCACCTAAAGCTAACCACTTCTGAGCAAGAGCTTCACGCTGCCCTTTCATTAATTTGGCTTGTTGTGCTGACCACTCCGTAAAGCTCATATCAAGCAGCGGTAAATCCAGCAGCCACTCTCCTGGGTAATCAACAATATCTAAGTATAAAGTTGCAGTATCTTGCAGCAGTTTCATTGGCCCTTTTTGCGGTTTATAGCGCAATGCTAACCGTGTTTGGCTCACATCTTTAGTGGGCTCAGGCCATGCTGACGGTGTAGCAAGAAGAGAGTTCATCCCTTCATCGTAAGCAAACTTAGGCACGTGTAAATCAAGCTGTGGTACACGCTTTGCACCTAGTAAGTGCCCATCACGTACTGCCGTAAATAGCGGCAAGCGTGGGTTAGTACTGACATGCATCAACTGATTAATTAACGAGGTGATAAATGCTGTTTTACCCGCACGAGATAACCCAGTGACAGCCAAACGAACATGGCGATCAAGGCTGCGGTTCACCAATTTATTAAATTCATTACCAATTCGGTTCATAGCAATTCCTGCGAAAAAAACATAAGCATAAAAATGAACGTCAAAAATCGTTACCAGCCTATGTTAGCCACTTTACTGTAGTGAAAATTAACCTTGGATGAATAAACCTATTCACTGAAACTAAAGTATAAATGCAGCGTTAATAAGTAAAAGCATCGTGATTGAAATACAACATGGCGAGATGAAAATGCGAAAAGCAGGCCGAAGCCTGCTTTCAATAATGAACGAAACACTTACAAGTTCTTAAATTCACGTTGTACGTTGAAGGTGGAAGAAGTGACATATGCTTCAATGTCACGCACATCCTTTTCTATGTGATCCAACTCTAGTTCGACGTTGCGAAGCACTTGCTCTGGCGGTAAGCCCGCCTGCCATGATTTCTGTTTCACATTATGTTCTTTATAAACATACTGCTGTTGGCTACGTTCATCTGGCATCTTATCGAGAATAAGGCATGCAGCGACATACCCCACCAGAACAACAAAACCCAATCCTAATAAGAATGCAGAAACGGTAAGAATACGCACAAGCCAAACTTCTAGGCCAAAGTATTCTGCCACACCTGCACACACACCACCCAGCTTGCCATTTTTGGGGTCACGATAAAGCATCTTGCTCATTGCTTATGCCTCCACTGTGGTGCCTCTGCATCCAGGATTTTTTCCAGTGTTACAATACGCGTTTGCATATGTTCTGCACGAACAACGAGCGCCTGTAGCTTTTCCTGATCCTCACTGGATAAACCTTGCGACGCATGGCGCTTACTCCGATAGTGTAATATCAACCACAAAGGGGCAACAATCACCATGAACACAATTAATGGACCAACAATAAATCCCATCGACATTCGTTATCTCCTATTCGCGCAGCAAAACACATCCCAATCAATATAAAGGCTATCTTACTCTTTATCCTTAATATTTGCTTTGAGGCGCTCTAACTCTTTTTCAATTTCGTCTTGCGCTTGTAGATCCGCAAACTCTTGTTCTAGGTTTTTACCACGGCCAAGGTTATAGCTGTCTGCTTCGGCTTCCATTTCATCGATACGACGTTCATATTGTTCAAACTTCGACATTGCCTCGTCAACTTTACCGGTATCAAGTTGGCGACGGACATCGCGACGGTTACCCGCTGTTTTATGACGCATCACTAATGCTTGTTGACGAGCTCGCGTTTCTTGTAACTTACGCTCAAGTTCTGCCACTTCGCCAGAGAGTTTATTGATTGTGTCTTCAACCAGCTTGTACTCTTCGTTCAGCGTTAACACCACATCGCTCAGTTTTTGCTTTTCAATCAAAGCTGCACGTGCCAAGTCGTCACGGCCTTTTTGTAACGCTAGGCTCGCTTTTTGCTGCCAATCATCCGCTTGTGCTTGCAGTGATTCAATACGGCGGTGTAGTTCTTTCTTATCAGCTAAAGCGCGTGCAGACGATGTACGTACTTCGACTAATGTGTCTTCCATTTCCTGAATAATCAGGCGGATCATTTTTTGTGGATCTTCCGCTTTATCAAGCAGTGAATTAACGTTCGCGTTCACGATATCTGCAAAGCGTGAAAAAATACCCATAATGTCTCTCCTCGTTGAATGGACGAGTGCGAATTACCGTTTGGTGTGCACCCATCAAAAACTGTGTATCTAAAAGATATTCAACAAGCTGAGTGTAAATCTGGTCTAATTAATCAGCTGACTCACTTGTCATGCTTATAGATATATCAAGCTTCATGCCAACTTTTAATTTATTATTAATCAGACACTTAACTTTGCCTTTTATTTAACACACTGCTAGTGTGTGGAATATTACGCCAACAATTAGCGAGATTAACCATGCAAAAACAGGATAATTTAATTGGTGAGTCTGAAGCCTTTCTCAGTGTGCTAGATACAGCATCTCGGCTAGCTTCCCTTAATCGACCATTATTGATCCTTGGGGAACGAGGCACAGGTAAAGAGTTGATCGCACAACGAATACATTACTTATCAAAACGTTGGGATCAGCCATTAATCACGCTAAACTGCGCAGCGCTTAGTGAAGGCGTGATTGATTCTGAATTATTTGGCCATGAAGCAGGGGCATTCACTGGGGCTAAAGGTCGCCACCAAGGGCGCTTTGAGCGAGCAGAAGAAGGGACACTTTTCCTCGACGAACTCGCCACCGCTCCGCTTGGCGTACAAGAAAAACTATTACGCGTCATTGAGTATGGTGAATACGAACGGGTTGGTGGCAGTAAAACCTGCCAAGCCAATGTCCGTTTGATTTGTGCAACCAATGCGGATTTACCGCAACTCGCTCGCGATGGAAAATTTCGATCAGACCTCTTAGACCGCTTAGCATTCGATATTATTCATTTACCGCCACTGCGCGAACGACAAGAAGACATATTACCCTTAGCTGAATACTACGCGGTGAGAATGTGTCGAGAGATGGGCTACGGCTATTTCGCTGGATTCTCTTATGATGCACGCCGTGCTTTATTAGATTACCAGTGGCCGGGAAATATTCGGGAATTAAAAAATGTCGTTGAACGTTCTGTCTTTCGTCATAGCCAAGAAGATATCCCAATCGATGACATTATTACTGACCCATTTACTCCACCTTGGCAAGAAAATACACTTAAGAAAAATGACAGCCACTCCCCCATTACTCCACCAGCAAATGACGCTGTAGAGCCGCTACCACATACTGACCGTATACTGCCAACCTTGCCCATTGATTTTCGACAGTGGCAACAACAACAAGAAATCAGTGTAATTCAGCATGCATTAAAGCAATCTCAATTCAATCAACGCCGAGCCGCTGATCAGTTAGGATTGAGCTACCATCAATTAAGAGGACTACTTAGGAAATATCAACTTGTTGGTAGCGATCCAAGTCATTAGTGTCAGCGGTGAAAACTTCTCTCGTTTACGTTTAATTAGGTGGTCGACAATGTCCAACGTCGATTTTAGAAAAGAGCTCAGCACCCTCTATCGCTCTTCAGCAAATAAAGTTTTGTCATTGTGTATCCAAGATGGGCTTTCGAATGTGCCGTAAACCGTTCCCGACCACCACTTTAGGATAGTACGGTTGAACAATATGCCTACGGTTTAACAGCTAATATTGCTAAAACACGATATTTTCAATGGTTATTATCACTGCTGACTTGGTGCTTAGGAGAGAAAGTGATAAATTTGTATGCTTATTTTCACAAATACCCTTTCCTTATGAACGTCTTTAGTCGTTGCCTGCTCGCTTGTTGGGGGCTGGTTAGCTTAGTTGGCTGCCAAGAACCTCCCCAAGACAGCAATACGCGCAGCCGAGGTTTTATTTATTGTGGGCAAAATACGCCAGCCACATTTAACCCTCAGCTAACCGATAGTGGGCTCACTGCCGACACCTTAGCCGCTCAACTTTTTGACCGCTTACTACAACTTGATTCTGTCAGCCACCAACCGCTGCCAGGGCTCGCGCGTAGCTGGGATATCAGTGCCGATGGCTTAGTCTATACCTTCCACTTGCGCACTGGCGTTGAATTCCAGACGACCTCTTGGTTCAAACCCTCACGGCCGCTTAATGCGCAAGATGTTGTCTTCAGCTTTAAGCGAGTGATAGAACCTAACCATCCTTTTTACCAGGCATCTGGTGGTCGTTACCCATGGTTTGAAAGTATCGGCTTTAGCCACTTGATTAAAGATATTGAAGTTGTAGACACTAACACTGTCACCTTTACGCTGAATCGCCCTGATAATGCATTTTTATCAAACTTAGCGACAACATACGCTGTGATTTATTCTCAGGAGTATGGTCAACAACTACTAAAATCAGGTCAACTTGACCAACTAGACATGAAGCCAATCGGTTCTGGACCATTTTATTTAGACTCTTACGTACCTAATAATGTGATCCGCCTAAAACGCCATTGGGGATATTGGCGTGGTGCAGCCCCCATGGAGCAAGTTATCTTTGATATTGCATCCCATGGCACGGGAGACCTAGCAAAGTTACTGAGCAAAGAGTGTGATGTTTTATCCTCGCCCGTGGCCAGCCAGCTACCCGTCATTTCGGATGACCCAGAGTTTGAACTACTGGCGCAAACGGGTATGAATGTCGCTTTTCTTGCATTCAATAATGACAAAAATTCCGTAAAAAACATCACGGTTCGCCAAGCAATTAATGCTGCAATTAACCGCGAGAATCTACTTAATTCGGTATATTACGGTACAGGGACTGAAGCAAAAAGCCTGCTTCCCCCTATGTCATGGGCATATAACCACACCAGTAAAGCTCAAGGTTACAATCCTGAACTCGCTCGTGAACTATTAAAAAAAGCCGGTATTGAACCGGGCATGACACTAAGCTTGTTAGTTCCGCTCGCTCCTCGTCCTTATAACCCGAGCCCGAAGAAAACAGCAGAACTGATTCAAGCTGATCTTGCTGCGGTTGGCATTATTCTCAATGTCACGATTGAAAAGCAAGATCGCCTGAGCGCCATAAGTAATGACTTTGATATGGTATTAACAGGTTGGATTGCGGATAGCGGCGATCCTGATAACTTCTTACGACCTTTGCTATCGTGTGACGCAAAACAAGCCGGTTTGAATGTCGCAAACTGGTGTAATCTTTCGTTCGATAATTTGTTAGAGCTTGCTTCTCGCACCAATAAGCTTGATCAACGTGTCAGCTATTACCACCACGCTCAAGATGTTATCGACCAAGAAGTACCCATTGTTCCGTTGGCACATGGCGTGCATTTCCAAGTTCACCATCGTTCTCTTGGTGGCCTACAAATGAGTCCATTCGGTACACGATCTTTTTCTAGCGTGTACCGAAGCGAGTAATTACCATGTTTATTTATACTATCCGCCGGCTTAATCTTTTTATTATTACGCTCGCGATACTCACAATGATCGGGTTCAGTATTCTGCGCCTCGACCAAACATCGCTTTGGAGCAATCAACCCTTTTGGAGTGGTTGGCTTATTTATATCGAAAACCTGCTTGCCGGTAATTTAGGCCTCAATCAAGATGGTTCGCCTATTTTACAAGAAGTGCTAACGGTATTCCCCGCGACACTAGAACTGTGCTTCTTTGCGTTTGGTTTATCCCTGATTATTGGTATTCCACTAGGTACTTTAGCAGGTGTTCGCCAAGGTCGTCCTATCGACACAATCATTTCATCACTGGCATTAGTGGGTTATTCGATCCCGCTATTTTGGCTCGCGATGCTGCTTATATTGCTTTTTTCATTAAATTTAGGCTGGCTACCTGTCGCTGGGCGCTACAGCTTGTTGTATGAAATTCAGCATGTCACGGGGTTTGCAATTATCGATGTCTTGTTATCAGAAAAGCCGTATCGCGCAGAAGCGTTAATCGATGTTATCCATCATCTGATTTTACCCACTTTAGTTTTAGCAACAGCACCAACAACCGAAGTGATCCGCTTGACCCGTGCATCTGTCGCTGAAGTAATGACCCAAAACTACATCAAAGTAGCTCATACCAAAGGGCTGTCTACTTTTGAAATTATTATCCGTCACGTGAGAAAAAATGCTATTCCACCGATTATTCCAAAACTTGGTATGCAATTTTCAACCATGATGACTTTCGCGATGCTGACGGAGTCTATTTTCAACTGGCCGGGTATTGGCCGTTGGTTACTGGATGCAATCTCAGATCAAAACTATGTGGCTATTCAAGCTGGTGTTATTACGGTGGCGAGCTTTACTCTTATTGCCAACATCTTCTCTGACTTAACGGGCGCGGCAATAAACCCCCTAGTACGGAAGGAATGGTATGCCATCAAATAATATTTATCAGGAACAGAAAATCCCGACACAATGGGAGCGTTCTCGCCAAGACTTTCGTAGCAACTCTCTCGCGATGTTTGGTTTATGGTGCTTATGCTTAACGCTATTACTGACGCTAAGTGCACACTGGCTAGCCCCTTATTTGCCGCATATTCAAGTGGGCGAATTATTAATGCCACCATCGTGGGACCAATCTGGCCATGTGGAGTTTTTCTTCGGCACGGATGATCTTGGCCGTGATATTCTTAGCCGTTTACTATTAGGCTCTCAGCTAACGTTTGGCTATGCCTTACTAATCGCGTTTGCCTCTAGTGTGATTGGTATCTTTATTGGTGTGTTAGCAGGAATGACGCGTGGGCTTAAATCGAGCTTTCTCAACCACATCCTTGATACGGTATTATCGATTCCTTCCCTACTGCTGGCGATTATCGTCGTGGCTTATATGGGGCCAGGGGAAACCAATATCTTGTTTGCGATTTGGTTAGCCTTGATCCCTCGTTTTATTCGCGCTATTTATACTGCGGTACACAACGAAGTCGAAAAAGATTACATCATTGCTGCCCGCTTAGATGGTGCTAACGATTTCTATCTGCTGTATCACTCGATTTTACCCAACATTTTAACCACAATTACTACAGAGCTCACTCGTGCTATTTCCATTGCAATTTTAGATATTGCAGCACTTGGATTCCTTGGTTTAGGCGCACAAGCTCCATCTCCAGAGTGGGGAGCAATGCTAGGCGACTCCGTTGAGTTGATTTACCTTGCACCTTGGACCGTCACATTGCCAGGCCTTGCCATTATGTTCAGCGTATTAATTATTAACTTAGTTGGTGAAGGACTCCGCCAAGCCTTGAATGCGGGAATAGACTAATGCCATTACTGGATATACGTAACCTAACGATCGAAATCGATACCCCTCAAGGTATGGTTAAAGCCGTCGATCGCATGAGCTTAACGCTTAATGAAGGTGAAATTCGTGGCCTTGTTGGGGAATCAGGCTCTGGTAAAAGCTTGGTTGCAAAAGCCATTGCAGGGGTTAGCAAAGATAACTGGCGTATCAGTGCTGACCGTTTACGTCTTGGTAATATAGATCTTCTTACTTTATCACCACGTGAACGTCGTAAAATAGTTGGTCGTGAAATAGCGATGATTTTCCAAGAACCGTCATCGTGTCTGGATCCATCAGAACGTGTAGGCGATCAGCTAGAAGAAGCGATCCCGTCGTCGTCGTTTAACGGAAAATGGTGGCAACGTTTTCGTTGGCGTCAAAAGCAAGCCATTGCGCTATTGCATAAAGTCGGTATCAAAGAACACCGCCGTGTGATGAATAGCTACCCGTATGAATTAACGGATGGTGAGTGCCAAAAAGTGATGATTGCGATGGCAATTGCAAACCGCCCTCGCCTACTGATAGCCGATGAACCCACTAATGATCTTGATCCAATCACTCAAGCGCAAATTTTCCGCTTACTGAGCCGAATGAATCAACTGGGCAACACAACGATTCTATTAGTTAGCCATGACTTAACAACGGTCACTCAATGGGCTGACAAAATTACAGTGATGTACTGTGGTCAATCCGTCGAGTCTGGTAACCGAAAGCAATTAATAGAATCGCCACATCACCCGTATACCGAAGCATTATTACGAGCGATGCCTGATTTTAGTAAAGATATTCCGCACAAAAGTAAGTTAGAAACCTTGGCTGGCTCTATCCCACCGCTACAGCATTTGCCAATAGGCTGTCGCCTTGGACCACGTTGCCCACACGCACAACGCAAATGTGTAGAAGTACCTAAGCGACGGAAAATTAAAAACCATAAGTTTAGCTGCCATTTCCCGCTAAACATGGAGGACGGTAACAAATGAGTGCTTTACTTGAAGTCGAGAACTTAAAAAAAGATTATCACTACCGTTCGGGGTTATTTCGCCGCCGTACTATTGAAGCCGTTAAGCCGATTTCTTTCTCTTTAGAAGCAGGTGAAACCATGGCTTTTATGGGCGAGAACGGTTCAGGAAAATCAACACTCGCTAAAATGTTAGCCGGTGTGGTAGAACCGACAGAAGGTATCATCCGTGTTAACGGTGATCCTTTGTCGCCTAATGATTTTCAAACACGTTGTAAATTGATCCGAATGATTTTTCAGGATCCGAACACGTCACTTAACCCGCGCATCCAGATCGGGAAGATCCTTGAAGGTCCACTAAAACGAAATACCAATATGACGCCACAAGCTCGTGAACGCCGTATTATGGAGACCTTAAAGCGTGTCGGCCTATTACCTGAACATGCTTACTTCTACCCGCAAATGTTGGCAACAGGTCAAAAACAGCGTGTATCTTTAGCCCGTGCGTTAATCCTTCAGCCTTGTATTATCGTGGCTGATGAAGCTTTGAACGGCCTAGATATGTCGATGCGTTCGCAAATCATTAATTTATTATTTGAACTGCAAGAAGAGATGGGATTGTCGTACATTTATGTATCACAACACATGGGGGTAATTAAGCACTTTACTGACAAAGTCATGGTAATGCATGAAGGTGAAGTTGTGGAATCAGGCAAAACGGCCGATGTATTCAGCAACCCTCAGCATCCTTTAACGCAGAAGCTGTTAGATAGTCACTTTGCCGCGCCATCACACGACCGCAGTAGCCGTATTAGTGGCGCAACACCTAAGATTTGCTGCTAAATTAGGTTTTGGTACGGGCTGAATTAGCAGCCCGTATCAACCATATCTAAGGTGTAATTCCCCACAGAATTGGAACTCGGTGGCAGGTACATTACATAGCAATTCTGCTTTTTATTAGTGAAATTTCTCGGCATGATATAAAGCCCATCCTTGCCAGGAGAGGGGTTATGCCACATCCACTCATACTTACTAGCATCCTCATAAGGCACTTCCCCGAACTCACCCACCAATAGTTCGCTCCAAACGTCTTTATATCGACTCTTAGGATAACCATAAATTACCATAATCGAACGACCATTCATGGCCACAGCACCAGATGCGGACTGATCAAGCCCGCTGATTATCGATTTCGCGTAAACTTGTTCTGATGCAGATGCCATAGCGGCTTTCATCCCAGCAAGTGTTGCTTTACGGGCGTCGTGCTGCAAATCAAGAAAACGCGGTGCTGCCGTAACGGCTAAAATTCCGAGAATAACAATAACAATGACTAGCTCAATCAAGGTGAAACCTCGAATACCGCTACTTTTAATCATATTTGCCAGTTACTTATATAGCCAGAGGGAATGACGACATTTTGACACATGGCATAATGACTCGACAAATATAAATTTCGATTATTGCTAATCAACAACAAAAAAACGCCTCACATTGCTGCGAGGCGTTATTTTAAAAATTATGACTAAGGCTAATTATACTAACGATGAATTAATCTCAGCTAACACAGCGGCTGGGTCTATCGCTTTTGTAATAGGACGACCAATGACAAGGTAATCAGAACCCGCTTGTACTGCTTCAGTCGGTGTCATCACACGACGCTGATCACCCGCAGCACTACCAGCAGGGCGAATCCCAGGGGTAATTAGCTTAAATTCTTGGCCAAGCTGCGCTTTTAGCATTGATGCTTCTTGCGCTGAGCAAACTACACCGTCTAAGCCGCTGTTCTTAGTCAAGTTGGCAAGGTTTAATACATGCTCTTGTGGCGCACACTGGATACCCACACCCGCTAAGTCAGATGCTTCCATACTTGTCAGTACCGTTACTGCTATCAGTAATGGGCGATCTTTACCATAAGGTTCCAGAATTTCACGTGATGCGGCCATCATGCGCTCACCACCTGTCGCGTGAACATTCACCATCCACACTCCCATATCAGCAGCAGCAGCTACGGCGCGGGAACATGTATTGGGAATATCATGAAACTTTAAGTCTAGAAATACAGAATGACCCCGATCATGCAGTTTACGCACAAAGTCAGGGCCAAAATAAGTAAACATCTCTTTGCCAACTTTAAGTCGACAACTTCCCGGTTCAATACGGTCAACAAAAGCTAACGCATCATCTTGGTTTGGGTAGTCGAGAGCGACAATCACTTTTGGGTCTAACATTGCATCTCCTGCTTTATCAATAAATCAGTCACGTACAGTTTCCTGTCTGCGGCAGGATTGTACATGAAAATTGTTTTTTTACGAGATTTAATTGCTTTTGCCGACAAAGAGGACAAAAACAGCACCATTCATCATTAGCCAATCGTTTGTTATCGTCAATAAAATTTCAACCACTCTAAATGCAGCATCAAAAATCCAATAAAAAATAAAGTAATGAATTTAGAACAAAAAAGACCATCTTTTACCTATAAAAAAGCCCACTCAAATCAAAAGTGGGCTCTAAGCTATAAAACATTGACCAAATCAAACATTATTCACCATCTAAACCACGGATTGGCTTAACGGTACCCCAACGTTTACAAGATGGGCACTGCCAATATAAAGAGTGGGTAGCAAAACCACAGTTGCGGCAACGATAATGAGGCTTAAGTTTAAGCTGCTCACCCACCAACTTACGCAGCGATGTTAAACTGTCTTTAGCTCGACCATCTTCGGCTTCATCAAGGTGGTAATCCATCAACTGATAAAAACCCTTCATGGTCGGATTTTTAGTGAGCTGACGCGTCATAAATGCCTGAGCGAGCGCAGCACCATCATGCTTAAAGATCTCATCAGCCAACATCAGCTCGGCGGTAGCACCAGCTTTGTGATCGACCGAATTTTGCAGGTATTTAATCCATGCAGTTTCATTCCCCATTGCTTCATAGCATTGAAGCAATAACGGCAATCCTTCACTTATAAAATCAACATCTTGTTCAGCAATACGTTCTAACTGTTTTGCAGCTGATTTATATTCTTTTTCAGAGATCATAATACGTGCGGTCGCTATAGTCGCACGTACGCAGGTTTTATCTGCTGATAAGGCTTTTTTAAGGTGCTGCTTGGCCTTGTCCGGGTTTTGAGCACCAAGTTCTAACATCGATAATTCACACCAATAATGTGCAATATCGTGCTTTAACTTTGTCTTACCCATTTTAACAAGTTGCGTCGCCATCTCTATCGCGTGTTCCCATTCACGGGTTTGCTGATAGATAGAAAGTAATTGTTGAAGGGCTGCTTTACGATGATCGGGCTCATCAAGCAATTGTTGAAAAATCTTTTCAGCGCGATCAAGAAAACCTGCGGCCATGTAATCTTTTGCTAATTGTTGCAACGCAAGATTACGCTGATCAATTGTTAGATTCGGGCGAGCGATAAGATTTTGGTGAATGCGAATTGCGCGATCAACTTCACCTCGACTACGAAAAAGGTTTCCGAGTGCAAGGTGAGTGTCGATTGTTTCACTATCAACCTGTAGCAGCTCAATAAATAAATCTACGGCTTTGTCTGATTGATCAGAGAGTAATAGATTTAAACCCGTCACGTATTGACGTGACATGTGATGAGACTGCTCTTGGCGATCGTTACGTGCGTTCCTGTTACCCATATACCAGCCATAAGCGGCAGCAATGGGTAATAACAGGAACAACAACTCAAGCATTAATTAGTCCTTCGCTGGTGCGGCACGAAGCTGCTCCAACTCTTTTTGTTGCTTAGCAACTTTTTTAGTCAGTAGATTTTTTGAAACACGCGCTTTTAAATATAGAAGGCCACAAATCAACCAACCGATAGCAAAACCACCACCGAATGCAATACCAAGCAATGTTGATAACTGGAACTCACCTTGAGCAACAAGGTAATTGAAATTCACCAGCTCTTGGTTTTGTGCCCCAAGCGCTAAGGTGATCAGAAAGCAGACTATGAGTAGCAGAATGCCAATTATTTTCATCGTGAATCCTCTCACTTAATCCATCAAAGTTCGATTATATCAAACGGAACATCCAATGATTATGCAGCAACTCGCGACCAAAATCATTAAGTAACGACACAATTCCGCACGTTCTCTGAACACTTAGCTCTCAATATTGATATATTCATAATAATAAACAATTTTCACTTAAGAAATAGTAACTTAGGAATAATTATCAATTAGAAATAATGCCGTGAAGCCATTTTAGAATATGCTGTCAGTCAGCAAACAGTAGAACTCAAATTTTAGGCATAAAAAAACGGCATACAATGTATGCCGTTTTTGTCAGAACCGTGGTTAACCTGCCAGAGACAAATTAACACGATCGCGTAATTCTTTACCTGGCTTAAAGTGAGGAACGTACTTGCCGTCCAACTCAACCTTATCACCAGTTTTAGGGTTGCGACCTACACGGGGAGCACGGTAATGCAACGAGAAGCTACCAAAGCCACGGATCTCAATACGATCGCCCTCTTCGAGGGTGCCCGCCATGTGCTCAAGGATATCCTTGATTGCATCTTCTACCTGTTTGGCAGAAAGATGTGTTTGTTGACTACATAGCCTTTCAATTAATTCAGACTTTGTCATAAACACTCCGGTTTTTAGTATGTTTCTCAATAGTATAACCGTTTAGGGAGAAAATGCTAAAACGCTTTTTCTCCCTAAGCTCAATTACTCGCCTTTAGCTGCTTTGAATGCATCAGCCATAGCGCTACCGAACGAAGCATCATCTTGCTTGTTCAGAGTAGCCATTGCTTCTTGCTCTTCAGCAACATCTTTAGCGCGTACAGATAGGTTGATTACGCGGTTCTTACGGTCAACGCCTGTGAATTTAGCTTCAACAGAATCGCCAACAGAAAGAACTAGAGTTGCGTCTTCAACACGGTCAACAGATGCTTCAGAAGCACGTAGGTAACCTTCAACGCCTTCAATTAGCTCAACTGTTGCGCCTTTCGCGTCAACTGCAGTAACAGTACCGGTAACTAGAGCACCTTTCTTGTTAACTGCAACGTAGCCGTTGAATGGGTCTTCTTCGATTTGCTTAACGCCTAGAGAGATACGCTCACGCTCTGCGTCAACTGCAAGAACTACTGCAGAAATTTCGTCGCCTTTCTTGAAGTCACGAACTGCGTCTTCACCAGAAACATTCCAAGAAATGTCAGATAGGTGAACTAGACCGTCGATGCCGCCTTCAAGACCGATGAAGATACCGAAATCAGTGATAGACTTGATCTTACCAGTTACTTTATCGCCCTTAGCTTGCATTTCTGCAAATGACTGCCATGGGTTAGCTTTACACTGCTTAAGACCTAGGCTGATACGACGACGTTCTTCGTCGATATCAAGAACCATAACTTCAACTTCGTCGCCCACGTTAACAACTTTTGATGGGTGGATGTTTTTGTTAGTCCAATCCATCTCAGAAACGTGTACAAGACCTTCAACGCCTTCTTCGATTTCAACGAAGCAGCCGTAGTCAGTTAGGTTAGTTACGCGACCAGATAGCTTAGTGCTTTCTGGGTAACGCTTAGCGATTGCAACCCATGGATCTTCGCCAAGTTGCTTAAGACCTAGTGATACGCGAGTACGCTCACGGTCGAACTTAAGAACTTTAACGTTGATTTCGTCACCAACATTAACGATTTCACTTGGGTGCTTAACGCGTTTCCAAGCCATATCAGTAATGTGTAGAAGACCGTCAACACCGCCAAGATCAACGAAAGCACCGTAGTCAGTAAGGTTCTTAACGATACCTTTAACTTCCATGCCTTCTTGTAGAGATGCAAGTAGCTCATCACGCTCAACACTGTTTTCAGATTCGATAACTGCGCGGCGAGAAACAACAACGTTGTTGCGCTTCTGATCAAGCTTGATTACTTTGAACTCTAGCTCTTTGTTTTCAAGGTGAGCAGTGTCACGAATTGGGCGTACGTCTACTAGAGAACCTGGTAGGAACGCACGGATGCCGTTAAGTTCAACTGTGAAGCCGCCCTTAACTTTACCGTTGATGATACCAACAACAGTTTCAGCTTCTTCGTAAGCTTTCTCAAGCTGGATCCAAGCTTCGTGACGCTTAGCTTTCTCACGAGAAAGTTTAGTCTCACCGAAACCATCTTCGATCGCGTCAAGAGCAACATCTACTTGTGCGCCAACTTCGATTTCAAGTTCGCCAGCAGCGTTCTTGAATTCTTCAGCAGGGATAGATGACTCAGACTTAAGGCCAGCATCAACAAGAACGTAACCGTTCTCGATAGCTACTACAGTACCTTTAACGATCGCGCCTGGGCGTGTTTCGATTTCGTTTAGAGACTCTTCAAAGAGTAAAGCAAAAGATTCAGTCATTATTTAATCTTCAATTTGATAAACAACCATGGGTATCCTACCGCATGGGGTTGATATAAAAGTCAGTTATCTTCCTTGACACCGACGCCGCCTTGCTGATTATTCAACAAGACAATTTTTGTTCAATATAAGCGAGAGCTTGTGCTGTCACTTCCTCTATCGAAAGTTCAGTAGAGTCTAGCACTAAAGCATCATCAGCGGGACGCAGAGGAGCAACCGCACGGTTACGATCTCTATAATCGCGTTCTTGAATCTCGCCTAAAAGGGTGACAAAGTTAACATCTATGCCTTTATTTTGCAACTGATTCATACGACGATTAGCACGTTCTTCCGCACTCGCATCAAGGAAGATTTTCACCTCCGCTTGAGGGAAAACAACCGTGCCCATATCGCGGCCATCAGCCACTAGACCTGGCGCTTCACTAAATGCACGTTGGCGACGTAACAATGCTTCACGTACACGTGGAAGTGCTGCAATTTTTGATGCTGCATTTGCAACATCTTGCGTGCGCAAAGTGGGGGATACATCCTCACCTTCTAAGATCACTTTCACCAAGTCACCTTCAGCGACAAACTGCACATCTAAGTGGGCAGCCAGCACAACTAACGCTTCTTCTGACTCAAGATCAACACCATGGTGCAGAGCAGCAAGCGCTAGTACGCGATAAATAGCGCCAGAATCTAAAAGATTCCAACCTAACTTGTCAGCTAAAAGCATACATAGTGTGCCTTTACCTGCACCGCTGGGGCCATCAACCGTGATTACTGGTGAATGTGTAGACATAGAGTATCTCCGAATATTTTCACAATCGTTAATATTAATCGCTTAATTTTGCATAGCAAAAAAGCAGCAACAACAAAGTTAAGCCATCAATCAAACGGGCGAAGATTATACGTGATTTTTTTGTAAAGGGGCAGAAGAAAACAGTCGCTTTAGAAGAGGAAAATGTCAGCTGAAGAAAAAACACCCATATCTTGCGGCATGGGTGTAATTATTGATTATTTTCTTATGCTTATTTTATGCAATTATTGATTGGCTAGACCTTCTAACTTATCAAAGTAATCAGGGAAGGTTTTAGATGTGCACTTAGGATCATTGATCGTCACTGCCGTATCACTTAGTGCCACCAATGAAAAACACATAGCCATGCGGTGATCGTCGTAAGTATCAATCGTTGCATGGGTCAACTGCTGAGGTGGCGTAATAGTAATGTAATCATGCCCTTCTTCGACTTCAGCACCCACTTTACGGAGTTCTGTTGCCATTGCTGCTAAGCGGTCAGTCTCTTTCACACGCCAGTTGTACACATTACGGATCGACGTTGTGCCATCGGCAAATAGCGCGGCTATTGCAATCGTCATCGCGGCATCTGGAATATGGTTAAAATCAAGATCTACAGCCTTAAGTTCACCGCGGCGAGCAATAACATAGTCATCACCCCACTCAATTTCAGCACCCATTGCGGCAAGTGCGTCAGCAAACTGCACATCACCTTGAATGCTTTTTTTACCTATCCCTGTCACTTTAACTTCACCGCCTTTAATGGCAGCGGCAGCTAGAAAATAAGAAGCAGATGATGCATCACCTTCAACTAAAAAGTCACCAGGTGCTTGATAAGTCTGCCCTGCGGACACTACAAATTCTTGATAATCGCGGTTTTCAACCGACACGCCAAATTGCGCCATAATTTGCAGTGTAATATCAATATAAGGCTTAGAAACAAGATCACCTTTAATACGAATAACCGTGTCTTGTTCCGCCATTGGTGCTGCCATTAAAAATGCAGTTAAGAACTGGCTAGAAATCGAACCATCGATTTCAACTTCTCCACCCTTTAAGCCACTACCTTTAATGGCTAGTGGTGGGTAATTTTCATTTTCCAAGTAGTGAACATCAGCACCAGCAGCACGCAGTGCATCAACAAGGTGACCAATTGGACGCTCTTTCATGCGGGGCTCACCTGTGAGAACAAACTCCCCGCCACCTAAGCATAATGCAGCAGCTAATGGTCGCATTGCTGTACCTGCATTGCCTAAATATAGTTCAAGGGCTTTTTCTGGCTGAAAAGCGTGACCTAAGCCGTCAACAATACATTCAGTTTTATCTGCAGATAATTGATATTGCACACCCAGAGATTCAAGAGCATTAAGCATATGACGAATGTCATCGCTATCCAGCAAGTTAGTTAAGCGAGTTTGTCCCTGTGCTAACGCTGCCAATAACAAAGCTCGGTTCGAGACACTTTTAGAACCAGGTAGGTTCACTACACCATTAATCCGTTGAATTGGCTGTAACGTTAAACTTTCCATTGCTTCTCTGATCATCCTAAATATTATGCGTTCTTGCAGATTAGCGAATAATGTGACGAGATACCAGCACCAATGCATCACCTAACTAGTACAACGTTCATCGCAGAGCCTCTAAACCTATTATTGCTCTGCTTATTCAATTCATTACTGCCTATTATTGAAGTTAACAATAACATTCATCGCAGTTTTTATTGCAATAGCGCTTCTTTAAATCAATTGCTCACGAATTAGATTGGCACCTCAGTAACTTCATTGTATATATACTCTTAAAACGCACTTATTAGAGTTAAAGGCTTTATATGACAACAGAAACACCTAAAGTGGGCATAGGGATTATTCTGGTAAATAATAAAGGGCAAGTGCTGGTTGGTAAGCGCAAAAATAGTCATTCACCGTACTATTCTATTCCTGGTGGTCACTTAGAAATAGGCGAAACTTTTGAACAATGTGCCACGCGTGAGATGATTGAAGAAACGGGCGTTCACATTCACAACCCACAAGTTATCGCGGTCACTAATAACTTAAAGACCTATCAAGAATCTGGACTGCATTACATCAGTATCGCTTTATTAGCGACTGAATATACTGGCGATCCTGAATTAAAAGAGCCTGATAAGTGCGATGGTTGGATCTGGGTGGACCCTACAGCCCTTCCCCAACCTCACTTCGATGCGAGCGAACAGTCTATCGCTTGTTATTTAAATAACGTCATTTGTCTCAGCGCCTAAACAATGCCCATGCCAACGTCTCGCCAATTTACGGTTCGTCCAGCCGTTGAGGATGATTATGAATTCCTGTTTGATTTAAAAAAACAGTCTGAGTTCGAACCTATTAAGGCAGTCTTTGGCTGGGATGAATCTATACAACGAAAGATTCATGCAGAAGAGTGGCTCGAAGAGCGCCCTTTAATCATTGAGTCAAATGGCAAAGCGATTGGTAGTTACTTAGTGCAGCACCAAGGCGATAAACTCTATTTCTGCCGATTCTTTATTTTACCGTCCTATCAAGGGTTCGGTATTGGCTCTCAAATCCTGGATATGGCAATTAGACAAGCCCAGCAACAGCAACTCCCTTTAACCCTGAGTTACTTACAAAGCAATCGTGTTGGTACGCTTTACCAGCGTATGGGTTTTGTTCAAACAGGGGAAGATAAACATTTTGTGTATATGTGCTATCGCCCTTAAGACAAAGTGATATTCGTGTTCGTCAAAAACAAATAAAGCGCCTAAAGCGCTCTATTTGATCGTTTAAAACACAGAAGACTAGTCTTGTCGCTCGATTTCTTTCGCAACGTATTCACTATTAATGATCACGCCTTCAACGTCAATCGCTTCACCATCAAGCTTATCCATCGTTAAGTCATCATCAAACTCTGTTTTTGCATTAACAATAATTGTTTTGCCATCAAGTTCGAATTGGCTCTTTACTTGGTCAACACTGGAAGCATTGCCTTTTAATTCAAAATCTTCAGCCTTTTCACCTTGCTCATCATCGAACTCAATGTCTTTCGCCCACAGCGTGTCACCTTGAGCCTGCAAATCAACTTCGACCCAACGGCCCATTTTTAAATCTGATTTTTCACCATCATCAAATTCAGTCTTTGCGGTCACTTCAGCGCGAATACGACCATTGATTTCAATTTGAGTCTTATCTTGGTTTACCCAAGTCAGCACACCCTCAACTTCGGTATCTTTATAGTCATTATCATCTTCAAGCTCTACTTTCACTGCATTGAAAACAGAATTTTCAAAACGACCGTAGACTTCAACCCAGCTACCATTTTCGAGCGTCTGGTCATCATCTTTATCAATAGAAGCACCGCTGTAAGCAACCTCTACAGGGCCAATTTTGAACGTCTGGTTATTAGTATCAAGATCAGTAACAGCACCTTCAAATTCATGCTGATCGTCATCTAGATCAGCGATTTCTTTTACCGATACAATTTTGATTGAACCATCCGCTTGGGTATAACCCGTTACCAACACCCAATCGCCAACCTCGATATCGTCATCAAGTTTGTATTCAAACGTCACACCGTCAA